>JAYOKZ010000046.1:0-23709 GCA_038120095.1 Gemmatimonadales bacterium | reverse complement strand
TTCGACCCTTCGCCTCATTCGTTGGATCACCCACCGACACACATATGCGAAGACCGCGAGCAGGCAGCCGTACGCAGCCATTTCCTGGAACGCCCCGTGTGACAGGAAGTCGCCCGTCATCGTGCCGCACCTCCGACTTCCTGCATTGCTTGCCGGAGCTTCCCGAGGGCGCTGGTTCGGATCTGCGAAACGCGAGACTCCGTAATCCCGAGAACTTGACCGATCTCTCGAAGCTTCATGTTCTCGAAGTAGGAGAGCGCAAGAACCTGTCGTTCCCGGTCCGGTAATCCCAGGAGTCGCTCCGTGAGTAGCTTGACCAGTTGCTGATCCTGCGCCGCGTCCAGAGGACTCTTCCCCTCATACGGGATCCGATCCACAGGCGACGCATAGCCGCCTCCGTCCGCACCTCCACCTTCACGGATCGCGGGCTCCGCGTCATGCTGGCGAAGGTCGAGATACCAGGAGTGAAGCTCCTCGGTCCCGATATCGAGGGCTTCTGCAAGTTCACCGGGAGTGGGACGCCTCCCATGCTTGGCGCGCAGGGCCGCCTCGGCCGCCCTCAGCTCTCTCTCCTTCTTGCGGACCGAGCGGGGTCGATCATCCCAGACACGGATCTCGTCGAGAATCGCCCCGCGAATCCGCGTGACAGCCAGAGTCGAGAAGGCGAGGCCGCGCTCGGGATCGTACGCCCGAGCCGCCTGAATCAAGCCGCTGACACCCGCGCTCACGAGATCACCGTGCTCCGGCCCGGAACGTGAGGTCCTCCTCATGCGATTCGCGATATCGTAGACGAGCCCGAGGTTTTCCTTCACGAGCGCGTCGATCCGAGCGTCGTCCTCCGTCGTGCCCATCACCCCATCCACCAGTTCTTCCGGCGACGCGGGGCCGACGTTCCCGCTCACTTCGCCCTCCGACGCGGTCATGACGCTCTCCACGGTCGCATGCGCTTCATGAGCGGGACCATGGTCGCCAGAAGGTTGGATGCAGCCAGACGCTCGGCGAGGAGCGCATGGTCGCGCAGGCCGTCCACCAGTTGAGGATCCGGACCCAGAGTTCCAAGAAGATCCACCTCTGCATCGAGGAACCGACGGACACCCTCCCGCAGCACATGTTCAGCACGAGAGACCGATCCCGGCTCGGCGCGATTGAAGAGTACGGACGGCATGAACTCCGCCCGCGCCTGCACAGCCTTCAAGAGTGCGTGCGTTGCGGCCAACCCGATCGCATCCACCCCCGACACTGCGACAATCGAGCCCACCGACAGGTCGAGGGCACTCTCGACGGCCTCCAACCGCGATCCTGCGTCAACCACGACGACATCCCGCTCCTGGAAGAGCGGTACCACACGTCTGGCCAGGGCGCGCCCCTCCTGCGGCGACAGATCAGGAGCCGCAAAACTCACCAGCTCCAGCGAGCCGTGTACAGGCTGCACCAGTTGCTCCGGATCGATACCCGAGGCGAGGTCAGACAGTGTGCGGCTTCGATCCAGGCCGAACCAGACACGCTGAACATCGAGCCACGAGTCTGCGTCCACGAGAAGCGTCCTCATCCCAGCCTGCGCAGACCTCACGGCCGCCGTGGCCGCGAGCAGCGAAACCCCTGCACCGCCCCGACCTGACGCGAACGCAATGACGTGCGCCGGGCCGGGCCGGGCCAGACGCCGACCGGCAAGTCGGTCTCGCATCGCGGTCAGTTGGGAGGTCATCCGTAAAGCTCAAGCCTGGTGTCCATCACTGCCCCGCGAAACGCTGCCGCCATGAGGCGATCGGGGGCTTCATGGAGGTCGTCGGGAACCAGTTGCCCGTCCGTGATCCAGTTGGCCGGAAGACCCAGCTGGTCTGCGACCTGAGCAACACCGGCCTCATCCGGAATCTCGTCGAGCTTGGTCAGGAGCGAGTGCGTCAAACCAAGGTCAGAATAGTCCGAGCGCGCCGATTCGGCCACGTGCAGCCGAACGCCGGCGGACACGACGAGATGCGTCTCGTCCGGCTCGAACGCCCTCAGGGTATCGCGCCACCCTCGCTCCATCGCCGTCGCGCGTGGAGTGCGTCCCGGAGTGTCGATCAGGATCGTATCACAATTCGCGTACCGACTCATGACGCCCGGCACCTCGTTGGGGTCTCGGACGAGTTCCAGAGGCATACCACCCACGTCGGCATACGTCTGGATCTGTTCGAGCGCCCCAATCTTGTAGGTATCGAGCGAGATAAGACCCACACGACCCCAACCGAACGCATCCTCCGAAAGCCCAAGCTTGGCGACCGTCGTCGTCTTGCCCGAGCCGGTCGGCCCGACCAGGGCGATGACACGGGGGCGGCGCCCCGACTTGCGACGTGGCACGGAGTTCCTGAGCAGGGAGCCGAACCGGAACACCTCGTCCGCCGTCGTGACCACGACGTCCGCTCCCTCGCCCGAATGATGGGCGCGCAGCACCAGGGCGTCATCACCCATCACTCGGCCAACCTCCTTGAGGGCGGCCGGCACGTTCACTCCAGAGATCGTCTTAGTCCGCATTGGTCAACTCCCAGATACCTAAAGGCTCAAATCCTGCCTGCGATGGAAGCTCCGACAGAGAGATCACCGGAACGTTCGGTAGGACCGGCTCGAGGAGCTTCCGAATCCCCACCCTCAAGGACGGGGGCGTGATGAGAGGCACGCGTCCCGGAGCGGAGCCCTGCGTCAGTCGATCCAGTTCCTGGATGACCATCGAGAGGCGCTCGGGTGCGATGGTGTCGATGCTGGATCCACGCGGACTGAACAGGCCCATGAGGGCAACTTCGAGCTTCGGCCCCACCGTGATGCCCCTGATGGAGCCCCGCGAGTCCAGGAACGGTTCTGCAATCGTCTTCGCGAGGCTCCTCCGAACGTACTCCGTCAGAACCTCCGGATCCTTCGACGTTTCCGCGTAATCGGCGAGCGACTCGAGAATCGTGACGAGGTCCCGGATCGGGACTCGCTCACGAAGCAACCGCTGAAGGATCCGATGGATCAATCCCAGAGACACACGACCCGGAACGACTTCGTCGATGAGGGCAGGATGGCTCTCCTTGAGCCGGTCAAGCATCACCTGGACTTCCTGGCGGCCGATCAGATCGGCTCCATTGTCCTTCAGCGTCTCCATCAGGTGCGTCGCGAGTACCGCTCCGGGTTCCACCACGGTCCACCCGCGGGCTTCGGCCTCCAGTTTGTCCTTTCGTGGAATCCATCGCGCGGGAAGCCCAAAACTGGGATCCCGCGTCTGAATCCCCTCGACCGACTCGAGCACGGATCCTGTGTCGATGGCGAGGAGGCTGCGCATCATGATCTCACCTCGAGCGATCTCGGACCCCCGAAGTCGGATCACGTATTCACCCGAACCAAGCGTGATGTCATCGCGAATTCGGATCGGAGGTACCAGAAGTCCCAATTCCTGAGCCGCTTTTCGTCGAAGCACGCCGACCCGACTCAGGAGATCTCCACCTTGAGACTCATCGATCAAAGGAATGAGCCCGAATCCAACTTCGAGTTCGACCGGATCGAGAAGGAGCAGGTCGTCCAGAGGATCTTCCTCCGAGCCGACGGGCGCGGGGGTCTGGGATGTGACCTCGGTGCGGCCACCGCCCCCGCGCGCGCCTGATGGCGCAGGGCGCTGCCCGACGAGTGCCGCTCCCGCTCCTGAGGACGTCCCCGCCACCTGTGCCATTTCATCTCGGCCGGCGACCAGCGCGAGGCCTGCACAGGACGCGGAGAGAAGCGCGAACGGAACGAACGGCAGAGCGGGAATGATGCTGAGAGACCCCAGAATTCCGGCTGCCCCCCACAACGGACGTGGATCGCGAGCGAGCTGCTCGGCGAGTGCCGCGCCCACACGCGTGCCACCGGCTGAGTAGGTCACGACGATACCGGACGCGGTACTCACGATGAGCGCGGGGATCTGGCTGACCAGCCCGTCTCCAATGGTGAGGATGGTGTACCGCTCGGCCGCTTCGGTCAGGAGCAGGCCCTGCTGCACCATTCCGACATAGATCCCTCCCAGGATATTGATGCCGGTGATGAGCAATCCGAGGATCGCATCCCCCCGCACAAACTTGGCGGCACCATCCATCGCCCCGTAGAAGTCGGCCTCGAGCGACACGGCGCGCCGCATCTCCCGCGCCTCCGCATCATCGATGACGCCCGCGTTCAGGTCCGCATCGATGCTCATCTGCCGCCCGGGCATCGCATCAAGCGTGAATCGGGCGGCTACTTCGGCGACTCGACCCGCACCCTTGGTGATGACGATGAAGTTGATCGCCACCAGGATCAGGAAAATCACCACTCCAACGGCATAATTCCCGCCCACAACGAAATTGCCGAAGGCGGTAATCACCTGCCCGCCCTCTCCCGAGCCCAGAATGATCCGGGTACTACCGACGTTGAGCCCAAGCCTGAAGAGCGTGAGCAGCAGCAGAAGCGTGGGAAACGCGCTGAGGTCCATCGGATTCGATGTCTGCAGCGATACGAGCAGGACGATCAGGGAGGAGGCGATGCTGACCGTGATCAGGAGGTCGAGAATGAACGGCGGAAGCGGCAGAACGAGGAGCGCGACGATGAAGACGACTGCCATCACCATCAGGGAATCCGAGTTCAGGAGGCGACGCTCGTTCATGTCCAACCTCTCGCTCTACGTGAGGCCCCTCGGTGATGCCGCGCCACGAAGGCCAGGATCTCGGCGACGGCTACGTACAGGGCCGCAGGGATGGGCAGGCCGATCCGCGCAGTCGCAAACAGAGCCCGCGCGACCGGCTTGTGTTCGATGATCGGTACCCCCGCATGCTCGGCGACCTGACGGATCCGCTTGGCCAGCTTCCTCGACCCCATCGCGACCACGATCGGAGCGTCTGCCTGACCTGGATCGTACTTGAGCGCGACGGCGATGTGCGTCGGGTTCGTCACGACGACGTCTGCCGTCGGGACGGCCTGCATCATCCGCATGCGTGCGAGCGAACGCGCAAGGGAGCGGATCCGCGCCTTCACGAGGGGGTCGCCGTCGGAGTCCTTGGATTCCTGCTTGACCTCCTGCTTGGTCATGCGGAGCTGGCGCTGGTGATCCCATGCCTGATAGCCGAAATCACCGGCAGCGAGGAGCAGCAGGGCGGCCCCGGACGACAGCAGTACGAGCGCCACCTGTGTCCGAAGCATCGAGATGAGCGCGGGCACATTGCTCTGCGGAAGCGAAGTGAACTGCTCGATCGCTCCCGCCGTGGACACGTAGATCACGGCCCCGACAAGAAGAATCTTGAGGGATGCCTTCAGAAGATCGACGAGGGGACGAGGGCTCAGGAAGCGCTTGCTGTTCTGTACCGGGGACAGACGTGACCAGTCCGGAGCGAGGGGCTTCGCTGTCAGGGTGCCCTGCCCCTGAACGACCCCCACGGCGAGCGCTGCTCCGGTAACGACCCCCACGAACGGCAACAGTCCGACGGCTGCAGCCGCAAGGATCCACCGTATCGAGTCCACACTCACGGCAGCGTTCATGCCGGACACACCACCGGCCATGAAGCTCGTCCGGAGAACCTCGGCCAGCAGAGCTCCGATTTGCGTTCCTCCGGGTCCGACCATCAAGCCGGCCGAGAGAAGCACGATCGCAGAGGAAAGCTCCGGAGTCTTCGGGATTTTACCGTCGTCCCTTGCCTCCTTTTTCCGCTTTGCGGTCGGCTCCTCAGTGCGGTCGTCCATCGTTTCAGCCATCTCACCCACCTCTCAGCAGAGTGAGATAACCCGAGGTCCATTCGGTGATCAGGACCGGCCAGCCCCCGTAGAAGGTGGCAGCCAGGGGCAGGGCGATGGACAACGCGAGCAGTCCCAGCCCGATTTGAAGAGGGAACGCGACCGCCAGCATGTTCAGCTGTGGGGAAGCTCTCGCGAGTACACCAAGGGCCAGATACCCGACCAGAACCGCAGCCACGATGGGAGCGGCAAAAATGAGTCCCCGCGTGAAGAGGAGCCCCATGGTCTGCAGAAGGAAACGCAGACCTCGATCCAGCCACATTTGATCACCCACGGGGACGGTCTCGAAGCTGCGGGCAAAGGCTTCCACCATGACGAGGTGGCCGTCGGTCGCGATCAGGAGAAGGAGTGCCGAGAGCCCGAGCAGCTGGGTGAGGACACCGGTGCCCTGCCCTGTCACGGGGTCGAGGACCGTCCCACCGGATAGCCCTGTCTGAATCGCGAGCACGTCGCCCGCGAGTTCTGCCGCGGAAATGAGCACCGCCGCGCCCAGTCCAAGCCCGAATCCGACGAAGAGCTCACGCATGATCACGAACGGTCCAATCACCAATTCCGCGGGCGCCGGTGTGACGATCGGCGTCAGCAGGACCGTCAGCAGAACCGACACGGAAGCGCGTAACGGAAGCGGAATGCTTCGCGAACTCAGAACCGGTGCGATCAGCATGAACCCGGCCACGCGAAAAAAGACGAGCGCCCCGGTCATCAGGTACGGGGTCCACGGTGCGAGGTCAGAGCTCATACGAGCACCGGGATCGTCATGATCAGCCGTGATGCGAAGTCGACGGCTCGACTGATCATCCACGGCAGGAGAGCGAAGGTGATCAGACCCACGGAAAACAGCTTCAGCACGAAGGCTACCGACTGCTCCTGGATCTGCGTGACGGTCTGCACGATGCTGACGATGAGACCAACCGCGAGCGCCGTGCCCAGGATGGGGAGCGCCAACCAGAAGGCCGTCATGATGGCCTGGCGGGAAATGTCCACGACGAGATCGTACGTCATTGCACCGCCCTCATACGAAGCTCTGCGCCAATGAGCCCATCAGCAGGGTCCATCCGTCCATCAGGACGAACAGCATGAGCTTGCACGGCAGGGCGATCATCGTCGGTGGGAGCATGAACATCCCCATGCTCGTGAGCACCGCCGCCACGACGAGGTCGATGATGAGGAACGGAAGGAATACGGCGAAACCGATTTCGAACGCACGACGCAGTTCGCTGGTCACGAATGCCGACATCAGAACCGTGTTCGACACCGACTCGGCCGATTCGGGAGCAGGACTCCGGCTGATCCCCACGAACAGCTCCAGATCCTCGGATCGCGTCTGCGAGAGCATGAAGCCCCGCAAGGGCACGGCCGCTCGCTGAAGCATCTCTCCCTCTTCGATCGTCCCAACCAACCATGGGTCGACCGCATCGGTGCGGACCTGCTCGAGCGTCGGAGCCATGACGGCTCCCGACAGGAGAAGGGCCATCGCAGCCAGCAGGTGGCCGGGCGGAGTGTTCTGGGTTCCGAGTGCCTGTCGGAGCAGCTGCAGAACAATGTAGATCCGCGTGAAGCTGGTGGTGAGCAACAAAAGGCTGGGCAACAGCGACATCAGGCCAAGGACAATGACGGTCCCCACCGAGCCGTTGAGCCTCAGCCCACCCTCCTCATCTCCCACCTGCATGGAAACACCCGGAAGTGCTTCCAGGAGTGAGGTCAGAGCGGGATCTGTCTCGGCATCCCCTGTCGTGGAGGAGATGGCCTCCGCCTCGGCCAGCGAGGGCTCGGCCTGTGCCGAAGCGGCTTGCGGACCGGAGGACACGAGCGCGAACCCGACCAGGAGCAGGACGCCGACTCGCCTCAGCAAACCGAAGGGGGCCCCGGCGAGGCGGGAGCCGCCCCGCCCGGACATGTCGGCACCAGGGGTGAGCGATGATACCGGCGACTCCTCGCTCGGCCGCTGTTCCGCCAGTTCCGCCACGAGCCGGACTCCACCGTCACCCGTGGAGACGAGCATGCGCCGCCCATCCACAAGGACGACCGCGAGTCCCTGGTTTCCCTTGAGCACCACACGCGACACGACGGCGATCGGTTTGTCACCCGCCGTTCCGCTCGACAGCCACGGCACGTGCCGGAGCCCGCGGGCCACGAGAATCACGAACCCGCAGATACCGGCAGCGAGCCCGATCGCAGTCAGCAGCAAACCCATCACGGCGTGTCGCCCACGCCCCCATGTCCCTCGCGCAGACGAAGGATGCGAACTCCGAATTTGTCCCCGATGACGACGACTTCACCCGTCGCAAACGGGGTGTCGCTGACGAAGACATCCACCGGCTGCCCGACGAGACGATCAAGCTGCAGAACCGAGCCCTTTCCGAGTCCCATGATTTCTTCGACAGACATTCTTGTGCGGCCCAGCTCGATGCTGACGGGCACCTTGAGGTCCTTCACGGCATCGAAGCTGACGGTACCGGATCCGCCCATCCGCTGATTCGGGCTGGAATCGGCCTGGCCCGGGTCGGGCGTGGTCAAGGGGTCATCACTCACCTGTATTCCTCCAGAAAATCACGGTTTGCTTTGTACGACGTCGGTCAGATGCACGGCCACGTGCTCTCCGACCCGACCCTGCTCCCCCCGAAACCGGAGGGCTCCCTCGACCCAGATCTCGACCGGGGTCCTCGTGCTGACATCCGTAGGCAGGATGTCTCCCACTTGAAGCGTGGACAGTTCCCTCAGGCTGGAAGCCCCAGCCGGCACGCGAGCAACGGCAGACACTCTCGCCTGGCGGACCAGTCGCTGTGTCTGGTGAAGCGGCGTGGGCACATCGGGAGCCAGTCGCTGCCGCGCCTGCGTCCTCTGATCCTGCTCTGCATCCAGGAACCGGTCGATCAGCCGCAGCGGAAGAGCATACTGGATCACGCCTTCAACCTCGTCGAACCCGCACTTCAAGCGCACGACCAGAAGGTCCTCATCCACCTCCGCGGACTCGATCATCTCCCGGGCGGACTCGAAGCGCGAAAACTCCAGCTCGAGCGTCGTATAGTCAGCCCACAGGCGCTCGATGGCCGAAACGATCCGGTCCACGACAATCTGGATGATGGCCGCCTCGAGACGGGTGAGGACACGGTCGGGCGGAGGCTTCACCGGAGCACCCCCGCTCATTCGCTCAAGGAGTCGAAAGCCCATGTCCGGATCGAGCGTCAACGTGACGGAATCGAGCGGGTTACTGGACCTCCGGTACACGAACGCAGCCACCGGGTCGGACATCGAATCGACGAAATTCCGATACGAGACCTGCTCGATATCGACGAGTTCGAAATCAAACTGCACTCGCAGGCGACCCTTGACCCAGCGCGCCACGGTCTCCGCGAGCTGCTCATGGCCGACCTCCAACCGACTCTTACGGTCCGGCGCGATGCGAGAGGGCTGTCGGAAATCGTACGGACGTGCCTCCACGTTCGAAGGTGAGGAATCCGTCATGGCGTCTTCGGATCCCACCCTCGTGGGGCCAACCCACCCGATTTGCTTTCTGAATGTCTCGAGATCATTCGAATCTCCTGCAATCGATTCGCACGCCCGCTTAAGGCACAGCGCGTGCCACACAGCAGAACGAGCCCTGATGGCCGCAACTCGATGACTAGAAACGCTTTACACGAGCACAAAAGGATCCACTCAGCCTCCATGGGCCGTCGTCGACCGCATGGCCGGCCAGTATTGCCTACCCAAACGGTACGTTCGTGCCGGGTTTTGAGGAAAAGCAAAGGCCCCCGGGGTCGGATCCGACCCCGGGGGCTTCCACCTCCCTGCGTGATCCGAGGCCTCCTGGGAAGGCCTCGAGCTACTACCTTCTCAGATTGACCAACTCCTGAAGCATCTCGTCACTCGTCGTGATGACCCTCGCGTTGGACTGGAAGCCACGCTGCGTGGTGATCATGTTGGTGAACTCCTGCGCCAGATCGACGTTCGACATCTCGAGCGATCCTGCAGTGATGAGGGACTGGCTTCCTTCGGACGCGAACCCGAGGACCGGCTCACCGGAGTTGGCCGAGTCCGTGTACAGGTTGTCGGTAGCCCGAGCAACCCCGCCGGGGTTGTTGAAGTCCACAAGGGCGATCTGACCCAGAACAAGCGTTTCTCCGTTCGTAAACGATCCCGAAATGACGCCTGCCTGGTCGATCCCGATCTTCTCGAGATCACCCATCGGGAAGCCGTCCTGGTCCCGCACGAGGGCGGTCATCGGGCTCGCGAACTGCGAAAGCCCATCGATCCCGTCTACAGTCCCCCAACCGATCGTGATGGTCTGATCGGCCCCGAACCCGTCCGGTGTGAACGTGAGATCGGAGCTAGCCGGGTCGGCCAGGGAGCCGTCGTCGTTGAAGGTGATCGTTCCAGCCGCGCCGGCCGTGATCGCCCCGTCTCCGACGGTGATCGCGTAATCCCACTCATTCACAGCGGTCTTTGTGAACGTGATCGCTACCTCGTGCGGACCACCCTGCGAGTCGGTCACGGTGATGGATGTGACCCGCTCGTCACCGATCTCGGCCGTCGCATCGAGGTTGCCCCCGAGGAGGATTTCCGTCGTTGCGCGCGCCGGAGCCTTCTGGCCAAATGGAAGGCGGATGTCCCCTACCTGATCCGTGAGCACCCCGTCCGAGGCAAGGCGGCCCTGAACGACGAACCCGTTCGAGGTCATCGCGAGACGACCATCCGCGTCAACGGCGAAATTTCCGGCACGGGTATAGAAGTTCCTGAGACCGTCGGAGACCGCGAAGAACGAAGGACCCTGAATGGCCAGGTCGGTCTCGATTCCCGTGGACTCGAGGTTACCCTGCGTGAAGACCTGATCGATCGAGCCGATTCGCATGCCGAGTCCCACCTGCACCGGGTTCGTTCCTCCCGTGGTCCCGCCGGACCCCTGCGGGGGCCTGATGTCACTCTTAATCAGATGAGTCAGGCTTTCCTTGAAGGTCACCCGACCGGCCTTGAAGCCGATCGTGTTTGAATTCGCGATGTTGTTACCGATGACGTCCATGCGTGTCTGATGATTCCGCAGCCCGGACACGGCTGCGTAGAGCGATCGCATCATGACCGATTCGCCTCCTGGTTTGAGAGTTCAAGAATATTGATCAGGGGAACCTCCCGACCGCCCACCACGACGACCGGACCTGTCGCTCCCCACCGAACACCTTCGACGACGCCGCTCATCAGCGGCGTCAGCTGCACACCCTCCGCGTCACCCAGCACTTCGACCCGAAACGTGTAATGTCCCGGCTCCAGACCCTGCGTGGCGGACCCGAGCTCGACCCGGTGGATGCCGGCCCCGCCGACCGTACTGTCGACCGACGCCACCACCTCACCCGACGTGTTGACGATGTCGATACGGATCCCGGTCGCCTGGCTGGCAGCGACCCAGGCCGCATCGTCCTGACCGGTGATCTGGACCGTGTCGCCTTGTGCAACGATCCCCGACCCGATCATTCCGATCGCGACGCTGTTCTGCGACTCGATCATCGACGCCTCGCTCATGGCGATCTGCGTCTGCAGCAGCTCGTTCGTGAGGATCTGCTGCTCCATCGCCGTAAACTCGGCGAGCTGGGATGCAAAGTCCTGGGCGTCGAGCGGATCGAGCGGGTCCTGATAGCGGAGCTGAGTTACGAGAAGCGTAAGGAAATCCTGCTTCCCGAGGCCCTGCGAACCCGCCAGGCCCGCAGCCGCCACTCCCCCTCCATCACCAATCGATGAGGGCATGTTCTTCCTCCTGCGTAAATGGGTTCTGAAAGGATCTCTCCTCCCCGAACCCGGTATCCTCTCGTTCTGGATCTTTCGCTGACTCACGGCGACCGCTGTCTGGGCCCTCTGAAGGATCCCGTGTCACGCGAACCGTGAGGTCGCGCGGCTCGAGTCCCTGCTCCGTCAGCGTTCTTCTGAGCTCGTGCAAATGCGCGCGCAACTCGTCCGCGAGGACGGGGTCGGAAAGGTTGACCGCAGCGTCCACGGAGCCCGGCCGGACTCCGATGTCGAGGGACGCCGCGCCGTTCAGACCCTCGAGCGGAATACGCAGTCGTCGGTACACGGCCTGAGGGACGTCGCCCTCCATGGGAACGCGTCGCACCCCACCGGCCACAGTGACCTCCGAGGACGACGCTCCGGAGCCACGATCCGAGGAGCCGGCTGCCCCATATCCGTACGCAGTGTCGGTCAGCCCCGATGAGGTGATCGATCCCGTACCGGACGCCTCGGGGGCGGTCGCCGACGTGGCCCACGCAGCCCTCGAACGCCCCTGACGCTCCGGGACTGCAGCCCTGACCCTTTCCACGACCGATTCACCCTCGTGGCGGATCCCCCGTCCTTGGGAATCGATATCGGACTCCCCGGACACCTGAGGCTCTGCAGAAACCATGTCGTGGTCCCCACCCGGCCGTGCGACCCGGGCGGGGCGCGCAACCGGTGCGACCCGAGCCGGTACGGCCACCAGGGGTCGTGCCTGACGGGCGTCCGCTCCCGAGGCACCCAACGCCGAATGACCCAGATCTCCCTCCGCGTCCACCGGAGCACCCGGGCGATCCATCTGGATGTGCCCGGAATCAAACGGGTAGAGCGTGCGCAATCCTTCCTCCCGGGCAACACGCGCCAGGGTGGCGGCCTGATCCGGAGAGAGCGGAGCGCCGTCCGCATAGACGTCCGCGGCCGAGCCCGCCGTATGGAGCGAATTCTGCGTCCACGTCACTACAGGACCCGGCGTCGACCGCCCCTGAGCGAAGAGTTCCTGCTGCCGTTCCTGACTCCGATACCCCTCGACCAGGTCCAGTCGCACCCCATGCTCGGACCACATCCGGTCGACGACCCGCTGAAGTCGAGGCACGAAGTCGCGAGCGAGTCCGCGGGCTCGGCCGGGATCCAGTGTGATGGTATCAGACTGCTCGACGTTCAGGCTCTGACCGTTATCTCCATCGACTCGAGGCGCAGCGCTGGCCTCCGCCGCGACTCCCAGGCCATCCAGGCCGGACAACAATGCGGGGCCCTCCGTCGGCGGAGGAGTGGGTGCGAGCGCCGCGGAGATGGCAACGAGTAATGCAGAGAAATGACTTCCGTCCATGATGTCCTGTGCCGGATTCGAGGCGTCTGTCGCTCCTGATTCCCGGGATCCGCCCGGGCCATCGCCGAGGTGTGGTGATCGCTCGACCGCGGGAGCATCCGGTCGACCTGCCAGCTGCGAGAGCGGAATCATCGTGTGCCTCCCGGGCCCAGGACCTGACGACTGATGGACGCGACGCGCTCAGGGTCCATCTCCTCCAGAATCGGAGCGACCGCGCGGCCCTGCATGACGCGAAGGATCCCCTCGATTTCCGAGTCCTCGAGCTGGACCAGCACCGCAGCCGCCTGACCGGCATCCATGACGCTGAAAATCTGGGCCAGCTTCTGGTAGTTCTCCTGAGCGATCGCAGGGTCTTCCACCGCTTCCTCATCTGCCAACTCGTCCGACAGGGCATCCGGGACGTCCTCCGCCTCGGCTGCCTGAGCCGGGGGTTCGTCCGCGAGGACATCCCCGGTCTGGTCGCTCGCGGAAGACGCGCTGTCGGCAGACGCCATCTGGATCGAGTCTGCCGTCGTCCCCTCCGCGGTGGGGTCGTCCGCGCTGACAGAGTCGGAGACCACCTCGGCCAGCGGTTCCGCCACGGTTCGCTGGGCCCAGAACATTCCACCGGCAAAGCCCGCGGCCAATCCTATCACGAGGGCCGCACCCGGAAGGAGGAACTTCATCAGGTCGAACCTCCGTCTCTCAGGTGGCGAATCGACGACATGTCATCCTGCTGCTTCTGCTCGGCCTTCCGCTCCTCCTGACGGGCCGCGGAACGGCGTGGCTCGATCACCCGCTCCAACGCCTCCGAGTCGTTCACCGCTTCCGAGAACGCCTCGACCCGGTCATCCACTTCGCCCTGAGCGCGCAGGAGTGCCTCTCGTGCGCGGGTCAGATCCTGATCGAGCTGCTCGACGAGGAAGTGCATCGTCTTGAGGTGTCCCACTGAAGAACCGGCATCGCCGATTCGGGCACGCTCGAGCTCACTGCGCTGCGTCTCCAGTCGACGGACACCCGCTGCAGCTTCGTCCAGAAGGCGGCGTGCTTCGCCGAGTTCGGAGGCCCGCTTGCGCTCCTCGTGCCTCCTGATGTCAAGCAGCCGCGACAGTCGCTTTACGTCTTTCATGAGAGCGCTCCGGCGACCTGCTTGATGGACGTCGCGAGGGTCTTCAGGGAGTGCAACGTGTCATCCCAGCTCGATAGGTCCTGAGGATTCTGGCGCAGGAACGCACCAATCGGCTCTCGCATCTGAATGGCTCGGTCCACGAGGGGATCGGAGCCGTGCTGGTACGCACCCACCGCGATCAGGTCTTCCTTTTCCCGATATGCCGAGGTCAGTCGCTGCATCTGCTGAGCGACGTCATGATAGGACGCAGGGAGGACCCGATCGCGAAGGCGACTCACGCTGTGCAGGATGTCGACCGCAGGGAAATGACCTGCCGTAGCCAGTTCCCGGGTGAGCACGATGTGCCCGTCGAGCGTTGACCGAACCGCGTCGGCCACAGGCTCGTTGAAATCGTCTCCCTCGACCAGCACGGTGTACACGCCGGTGATCGTTCCCACTCCATCGGAGCCAGCCCGCTCGAGCAGACGTGGAAGACGCGAAAAGACCGACGGCGGGAATCCGCGTGTCGTCGGTGGTTCCCCTGCCGCCAGGCCGATCTCACGCCACGCCGTGGCGACGCGGGTGATCGAATCCAGCATGAGAAGCACGCTCGCACCCTTCGATCGAAAATCCTCTGCGATGGTCGCGGCCACCTGCGCCGCCCGAGCCCGCAGCAGCGCGCTCTGGTCTCCCGTCGCAACGACGACGACCGACCGAGCGAGGCCATCCTCGCCAAGGGCGTCCTGGACGAATTCCGGCACTTCCCGGCCGCGCTCACCAATCAGCGCGATCACGTTCAGATCCGCCGACGTCCCCCGAGCGATCATGCCGAGAAGCGTGCTCTTTCCGACACCGCTCCCCGCAAAAATTCCTACCCGCTGGCCTTTTCCGACCGTCAGCGGCCCGTCGATGGCCCGCACTCCGGTGGGAAGCGGCGTGTCGATGGAGGTCCGGGAAAGCGGGTTCAGAGGTTCGGACGCGAGCGACCGTCGCTCTTCCCAGGCAATGGGCCCCTTCCCGTCCAGCGGGACACCCCGAGCATCGATCACCCGACCGAGCAGGCCCGTGCCGACTTCGACCGACGCCTCGCGCCCGAGGATCTCCACGATGCTGCCGGGATTCAGGCCGCCCAGTTCGCCGAACGGCATGATCAGAGCCCGGTTTCCTCCGCTCGTATCCCCGTGGTCCGAGGCCCGACGTCCGCGGTCACTGAAGCCGATGACCTCACCTTCCACCTCGTTGCGCCCGTCGATGGTCGAAATGCGGCACAAATCTCCGACCGCAGCTTCGACACCCGACGCCTCGATCACGAGACCAACGATCCGGGTGACTCGGCCGCAGGGGACATGGCGCGGCAGCTTGCCCACCCGCTCCATCGGCCCCTCCGGGCCGGATAGACGTCTCAATACGCGCTCCAGATCATCCATCGGAGAACGCTCCCAGAACGCGCTCGAGGACGTGGAGGAGTCGGCCGTCCATGACTCGTTCTACACCCTCGACGAGGCAACCACCGGAGCGGATGTCCGGATCCGGGATCCATCGGACCGAGCGGCCAGACTCGACGAGATCCGCGCCTTCCGACTTCAGAGCCCACGCAGAGAGTCGCGTCAGGTCGGCGGGGTTCATTCGAACGGCGAGCGGCTCGACCACCGGGAATTCCGCAACGGCCTCACGCACGAGTTCCAGAACGATGTCCGGTGACACCCGGACCTCACGCTGAATCAGCTTGCCAGCTACCGCCGTCGCAATCGCCGTGGATCGCTCGACAGCCTGCTGTTCGCGCTGCTGGTCGGACTCCTTCAGGGCTTCCGTGACCTCCCTGAGGGCCCGGATCAGGGGCTCGACCGCCGCCGTTGCTTCAGCCTGACCGCGCTCAAATCCGACCTGTTCACCCTCGGCGCGAGCCGCCGTCAGAGCCGCCTGAACACTTTCGACACTCCCGTCGCCCCCCTGTGCCGACACCTGGGCCAGCGCCGAGAGATCGGGCAGATACGACGGTGCGTCCATCAAAGCGCGATCGGGAAGGACGACTTCGGGCTCAACCGGCTCCCATCCCTCCGCTTCGCTGTCTTTGGCGAGAGGCTCAAACGAGGACATCGTCTTCGCCTCCGCTGATCACGATCTCTCCAGCCTCTTCGAGTCGACGGACCTCCGCGACGACCTTGGCCTGAGCGTCCTCGACGTCCTTGACCCGGGTGGGCCCGAGGAACTCGATCTCCTGTTCCAGCGCGGCCTGCGCTCGCTGCGACATCGCCTTGTAGATGTGCGCCTTGAGGTCGTCCGCCGCGGCCTTGAGAGCCAGAGCGAGGTCGGTCGCCTCGACTTCGGATACCACCCGCTGCATCGCGGTATCGTCGAGCCGCATGAGGTCTTCGAAGACGAACATGAGGTCCTTGATCTGCGACGCCACCTCGGGATCGAGCTTCTCGATCGCGTCGAGCAACACCTTGTCCGAGCCCGGTGCTCCGCGATTGAGAACTTCGGCAACCGCTTCTGCTCCTCCGAGCCTCGAGAGGGGTTGGGGCAAGGTCAGGGAGGCCTCACCACTCAGGAAGCTCTCGATGATCTCGAGAACGTCCGGAAGCACCTTGTCCATGCGAGCGTTTCGCAGAAGAACCTCGGCACTGAGATCATTGGGCATGAGCGAGAGGACCTCGGCGAACAGCGGTGCTTCGAGATGCGCCAGGACGAGCGCAATGATCTGCGGATGCTCCGTACCCAGAAAGTTCGAGAGGGACTCGGCATCCACATTCTTCAGGGAGCCGAGGCTCGGCCCGGTTCGGAGGCGCTCCTCCAGCTTGTTGAAGACTCGGGCCGCGTCCGCTCCGAATGCCTGATTCAGGAAGTCGCGGGCCGTATCGACCCCTCCTGCCAGCACGAGGCTGCCGTCCGCCGGGGTTTCGGCCCACTCGGACACCACCGCATCGACGACCGAGGCCGGGACCGGGCCGAGGCGGGCGATCTCGAGCGAGATCGCCTCGAGTTCCTCCGGACTCAGCGACTGGGAGGCCTTCGCCATCCCCTCGGGGCCGAGGGCCATCATCAGAATGGCCGCCTTCTGCCCTCCGGACAGTCGCTCGACCCTCAGCTCTCTCGCTGCCACGGCCGCCCTCGACTACGCTTCCCGCAGCCAGGCCCTGACCAGGCTGGCTGGATCCACCTTCGGTGCCGCAATCTCCGCCGGCGGAGGTTGCACGATCGGTGCCGCGACCGCGTCCGGATCTTCCGCAGGTTCAGGCAAGGCGGGCGCTACCGGTGCCGGCATCGCCGACCGCGCCATCGAGAGGCCCCGCATTCCGAGGATGAACGCGAGCAGCAGCCCGAAGGCAAGGAGGATCTGATGCTGAAACTCTCTGGCCAGTTGCAGCGGAGAGAGAGCCTCAGGCTCGTCGTCCCCCGCCATCGCCATCCCGATCGGTGCTTCGAATGGGACAGCCAGGACCGAAATCTCGTCGCCGCGGCCTGGATCGAGTCCCACGGCCCTCGCAACGAGCTGCTCCATCTCCTGCAGTCCGGCGGCATCGCCAACGATGACCGCGTCCTGATTGACCGCGACAGCGACCGACAGGCGTCGAACCGCGCCGGGAACGCGATTACTCAGTTCCGTGCTGCGCGTCACCTCGAAGGTGTTGTTCTGGATCGTCGATGCAGCGCCGAGCGAAGGATCGCCGGGCTCGATTTCCGAGCGGGCCTCTCCGGTGAGCGCAGCCTGATTGGGATCGACAGCTTCGGTACGACGTTGCACTTCCTCGAAGTCCAGCTCCGCGGACACGCGCACCCGCGCGTTGTCGACGCCTACGATCGGGTCGAGAAGCGATGCCACGCGAGCCTCGAGGTGCTCCTCCAGGTCGTACTGCATCTCCAGTCGCCTGCGGTCGGTACGCGCGGGAGAATCCGCCTCCATCGCCGCAGAAAGGAGTCGTCCGGCGTCGTCGAGTATGCTGACGCTCTCGGAGGAGAGCCCGTCGACTGCACTGGCGACAAGGAAGGTGATCGCCTCGACCTGGCCTTGTGACGGACGTACGCCCGCGCCCATGCTCAGTAGAACGGAGGCTTCCACCCCCTGTTCATCGAATGGGTACGCGGACCGGTCCTGAAGTGCGAGGTGCACCTGAGCGGCCCGAACGCCACGCATCTGCTCGATGGATCGCTCGAGTTCTCCTTCGAGCGCTCGACGGTAGTTGATGCGCTGTGTGAAGTCGGTCATGCCCCAGGACGCTTCATCGAAGAGTTCGAATCCTGCAGGCTCTCCCGAGGCGACCCCCTGCTGCGCGAGCACCACGCGGGCCCGTGCAGCCTCGGAGGTTGGCACCAGGACTTCCGCGCCACTCTCACTGAGCCGCGCGTCGAGGCCCTGATCGGTGAGAAGCTGTTGAGCCTCACCGACCACACCGAGGGGCACGCCCCTCACGACGGCAATCATCTCGGGCTGATTGCCCCAGATGATCAGACTCGAGAGACCGGCGACCCCCAGTCCAGTGACGACTGCCAGGGCGAGCACACGAGGTGCGCCTATCCTGCGAATGAAATCGATTACCGCGTCGAGGGGTGACATTTCAGGTCGATCAGGACTGCATGTTCACGACGGTCCGATACGCGTCTACGACGCGATTCCGGACTTCGACAAGCATCTCGAGAGCAAGACCCGCTTCCTCGACAGCAGCCATGACATCGTGCAACTCGACCGGGTCGCCACGAAGGAACGCCTCGACCGCGTCGCTGGCACCATCCTGGAGTCCCTGCACCTCTCCCAGGGCCTGCGCGAGCGTGTCCTTGAATGACATCCCCGACTCGTTGACCGCGGAGATGCCTCCACCCGACGCCGCCCCGGCAGCGGCGGAGCCATAGAGCCCGGAGATCGAACCGACACTTTGGACAGGAACGTTCATGCTAGATCCTCACGTCCAGTCGCTGCCCCAACCGGGCAACCGGACCGTTACCGTCGAGAGCGTCAGAACCCGGACCGTAGGTGGCGGGACCGGACAGGCCGCTGCGCATGTACCAGGCGATTTCGTCCCCGCTGAGAACTGACCAGAGCTCGGGGTCGACCCTGTCGATACCCCTGCCCTGAACCTCCGTCGCCCCAGCCTGAGCGGCGCTGGCCGAGTCTGCAGCAGAGCGCTGGCCTGCCTGCGAGGCAGCATCGGTGGAACCTTCACGACGAATCCCCAGGGGATCCGGGAAAAAAGATCCAAGACCGTTGATTTCCATAATCGTAATTCTAGATCTGGGTGGCGCGACGAAGCATCGACTTCATGGCATCGAACACCGTGGCATTGGCTTCATACACACGGCGCGTCTCCATCAAGTCGATGGTCTCTTCGGTGATATCTACATTCGGGTACCGCACGTATCCAGCTTCATCTGCATCCGGGTGTCCGGGCTCATAAACCAGCGGCCCCTCCGAAGCGTCTTCAACGATCCCGACGACTTCCACCCCGTAGGCCTTCTCGAGCGCCGCGTAGGTCTCGCCGGGAATCGGAATTTCGGGTACTTCGGGGACCGAGATCGACATCGCGTCGAGCGCGGAAGCCAGGCGACCCTCGTAGGGGCTCTGAGCCTCCGCCAGCTCGAGGATTCGCCTGCGGTAGGGGCCCCCCTCGGGCGTCCGGGTGGTTTCGGCGTTGGCGATGTTCGTTGCGATGACATCCATCCGCCTCCGCTGAGCGGAGAGGCCGGACGCGGAAATCGCGAGGCCACGAAACAGACCGGGAACACCCTGGATACCAGGCATGGTCACGAACTCCTCAGCGAGGTGCGCAGCTGCCCGTACACCTT
The DNA here is from genome assembly GCA_038120095.1 of Gemmatimonadales bacterium. GTDB lineage: Bacteria > Gemmatimonadota > Gemmatimonadetes > Longimicrobiales > Gaopeijiaceae > UBA2589. The sequence continues at coordinate 4,015 of JAYOKZ010000046.1, read as the reverse complement.
CTGGAGCATCTGGCCCATGGCTTCGTAGCGAATCTGCTCATCTGCCAGCCGAACCATCTCGACCTCGAGATCTACCGCTTCCCCATCGAGCGCCTGAGCGTACGCCGTCTCGAAGGAGGCCTCTGGTCCGTTCGAGGCATTCGCCACCCGATGTGCAATCTCTCGGGATCGTGCCATGCTCGCGTCGAGTCCCTCCCTGAGGGAGAACGCGGAGCTTGAGCCCAGAAGACCTCGAATCATGATTCTCAGGTGCAGAGTGAGGAAACGAAGGTCGAGTATGCAACCTCCGGGCCACAATTCAGAACTCGAGGTTCGAATATTCGCTATCATGCTCTAACGCTATGTACATCAGTGCTTTGTGCGCTTTCATATGCGTCACTGATTCGAGGCCTTACGAGCGAGTCCGGGCGATTCCCTCCGGCAGCTTCAAGGGATATCGGCAGCTCATGCCGACCCGAACCGGCCAATTTTGCCGAAGCTACGACGATGGCGTCGGTACGCGACGCGTCCGCACTGCGATCCGCCGGACTACGAGTTCAGCTTGTTCCGCAGCGTTCGAACACCGATGCCCAGCAGTTTCGCTGCCTGCGTGCGATTTCCACCGGTCCGCTCCAGGGCTGCCTTGATCAGAGCCTCTTCCGCGCCGGAGATCGTCAGGTCGCGCAGCACGACGGCATCGCCCGCGGTCGGCTCATCCGTGCGCACCGACGACCCAGCGCCACCCGCCTGCCCCCGATTGCGACCACCAGCGGGGCGCAGAGCCGCAAGGTCCATCGTCACATGTTGAGGCTGTACCGCCTCCTCTCCTGCCAGAATCACCGCCCGCTCGACGACATGACTGAGCTCGCGAACGTTGCCCGGCCACGGGTGAGCCTGCAGGGCCTCGACGACTGACGGCCCAAGGTCGACACCGTCGCGACCGAGACCCGACGCGACCCGCTGCGCGAAGTGTCGCGCCAGCACCTCCACGTCGTCCGGTCTGTCACGGAGGGGCGGTACATGAATGGGCAGCACGTTGAGCCGATAGTACAGGTCGGCCCGGAACCGGCCTTCCTCGACCTCAAGGAGCAGGTCCCGGTTCGTCGTGGCAATGACCCGGACATCGACGCGCACCGGAGATGTTCCACCAACCCGCTCGAATTCCTGCTCCTGCAAGGCTCTGAGGAGCTTGGCCTGCAGGTCCAGGCGCATTTCGGAGATCTCATCGAGCAGAAGCGTGCCGCGATGGGCCCGCTCGAAGGCCCCTGGCGACCTCTTCGTCGCCCCCGTGAACGCACCCTTCTCGTGACCGAACATGATGCTTTCCACGAGATGCTCGGGAAGCGCAGCGCAGTTGACGCTGATGAACTCGCCGTTTTCGCGACCGCTCATCCTGTGCAGCGTCCGGGCCACCAGTTCCTTGCCTGTCCCGGATTCCCCCTGAATCAGCACAGTCGAAGAGGTGGGCGCCGCGACCCGAATGGCGCTCAAAACGGACTCATGGCCCTCACTCCGACCGATGAGCAGATGTTCCTGCGGGGGCTGGCTTCCAGGCGTGCCTGCTTCGAGCGACTGCCGGCGCAGCCGGGTCAATTCCAGGGCCTGAGAAACCGCCACGTCCAGCTGCAGTGGCTGGACCGGCTTGGTCAGGTAATCGATCGCACCGGCCTTGATGGCGGAGACAGCCTGATCGATCGAGGGATTCTCCGAAAGGAATACGACCGGCACGTCCAGTCCCTCGGCGACGATCTGGTCCAGCAGGTCAAGACCCCGACCACCTGAGAGCTGAAGGTCGGCCAATACCAGGTCGATACCACCTCGGACAACGACGGTTGTTGCCGCCTCCGGGTTCCGCACACCCACCACGTCGTGGCCCATGCGCTCGAGCAACCCCTCGAGGGCCAGCAGCTGACCGGGGTCATCATCGACGCACAGGATTTTCGACATGGAAATTCAAGGCCGTGGCAGAGCGTCCGATAATGCGGTCAGAACGTACGGACACGCCGAACTGATCTCAACAACAATCTGCCGTGAGAATCTCGAACCAGGCGATTCAGACCCGAATCATCAACACCATTCAGGGAAGCATCGCGGACATTGGTCGCCTCGAGCGTCAGATCACCACCGGTCAGCGCTTCGAGCGGGCATCCGAAGATCCCCTTGCTGCCCGCTCGGTGATGCGGCTCGACAGTCAGCTTCGCGCATCCCAGCAGTACGGGCGAAACATCGATGTGGCCCGCGGGCGTCTCACGATGGAGGAGAGCGCGCTCGAGTCCCTGTCGAACATCATTTCTCGTGCCCGGGAGATCGCGAGTCAGCAGAGCAGCTCGTCGGCTACGGCCGGAAGCGTCCAGGCCGGGATCGGTGAAGTCCAGGGCCTCAGGCAGGCCGCCATCGATCTCGCCAACCTCAACCTCAACGGCACCTTCATTTTCGGCGGCCTCTTCCCGGACCGGGCGACCCTCGACGACACAGGGGCTCTCGATCCGTTGACCCCGGCCCGCGGGTCGCTCGAGTACGATGTATTCCCAGGTGAGCGGAAGCCCGGCGCCCATGACGCCGGCGAAGTATTCATCGATACGAACGTGATGCAGGCGCTGACCGATCTGGAAACAGCGCTCGCGGGCGGGGACAGCGCGACCATCGCAAGCCAGATGGATTCGCTTTCCGACGCGCTCGAGAACCTGCAGCTGCTCGTTGTCGACGTGGGCAATCGGCAGATCAGCCTCGACATGGCTGAAGAAACCCTCGCCGTTTCCGACCAGGCACGAGCCGAGCGACGATCCAACATCGCCGACGCGTCTCTGCCCGAGGCGCTCGCACAGCTCGCATCGCGGCAGGCCAGCTATCAGGCCTCTCTGCTCGCCACCTCACGCATTCTTGAAATCAACCTGACCAACTTCCTGCGATGATCGCCAGCCACCCTTCCGAAGCGACAACGACACCCGCCCCTGAGTCGGCGGAGGTACCCGTGAACTTTCCCGAAGGCCTTCCCGGGTTCGATCAATACCGCGACTTCCGACTGTCGAGCGGGCCGGGAGCTGGCCTCTACTGGCTCAGCGGCGTCGGTCCGAACGCTCCCCGGTTCCTTCTGAGCGATCCGTTCATGTTCTTCGACAACTTCGAATTCGAGCTTCCGGAGTCGTCACGGACGGTTCTCGACGCTCGGGACTCTTCGGATGTCGTCGCGCTCACGATCACGACGCCGTCACCGGAAGGAGACTGGACCGTGAATCTTTGCGGGCCGCTCGTGCTGAACCTCTCTCAGGGTCTGGGAACGCAGACCCTCATCTCCAGTCGGCCTGCGTCCGATCTGCGCCACCCCTTGATGTCTCGTCGGACACACGCAGCCTGACAACCGGAAGCGGCAGTCCGCCCAGGTATCAGTCCTGGACGGGCTTGATGAACTTCGAGGTGACGAAGCGCTCCTCTGCAAGGACCAGTGAGAGGGGCAGGCCAGAGTCTGCATGAAGCTCGAGGGCGAAGCCTCCCCTCGATGCGCGCAGAATCCGGCCCGAGAACCTGAGCACCCGACCCTCGTTGAAGGCGATGATGCCCCTCAGTTCCGAGCCCTCTTCCGGTGACTCACCGGAGACGGGTGCAAGGCAGTAGAGGCCGGATTCCGAGCAGTTCGCCACGGGCGCCGACCACAGCTGCGCATGCAGCATCGGGCTGACCTTGCGGGGGTAAGAAAAGCGGAAGTAGCTACGGCCCTGCGCCGGTCGAGCTTTTCGGCGCATCATCTGAAGCCGCTCTTCATCCAGGACGAACGAGAGCGGCACTCCCTGTCTCTCGTGAAAGGCGATGACGAGTCCGCGCGGCCCGTCCCGCAGCACCGTCCCCTGAACGTCTGCGGAGCGGCCCTCCGCAAACCTCAGACGACCTGCCACCGGGGCGCCCGGGGGAGGTCCGGATTCGTCATCGTCGAGCCGAACCCGCATGCCGAGCGAAGAGCAGTCCAGAACCACCGCCCGCCATCCCTCGGCGCGAAAGGTCGGACCACTCGACGCCGGGAAGTCGACGCGGAAGTATGCTC
>JAYOKZ010000045.1:19145-24989 GCA_038120095.1 Gemmatimonadales bacterium | reverse complement strand
CGAACCCTATTTAGCGCACTTCACCCGAGAAAACGGCGAGTTTATCTGGGACGATGCCGGGCCAACCAGATCAGGCTGGTTGACTGACCCGTTCGTGGCAGGTGGCGGGGAAACGGACACCGGCTCGGCGAATGGCCCCATCTCATTCGGGTCAATTTACCAGAATTTCGTGCTCGCCCTGAAGGGCTCTAACAACTTCAGCCTGTATTATTTCACCGTACCGGTGGAGACGCTGATGTTCAGCATGCCGGATCAGCACGCTCTCTCGCACTGGACCTTGTACGCCGGTGAAGAGACGATCGTCACGGTGCCCGAACCTGGAGTCATGCTCCTTCTGAGTATCGGGCTCGTTGGGATGTTTGTTCGGCGCAGGCGCCAGCTTTCCTGAACTCCTCTCACCGGGCGGGCCGCTAGGCTCATCTCAGTTCGTTCGGGCACTCGCGGACGAGCGTCGGAGCGGCCACTGGAGACTCCGACGAGGTCGCGGTCAGAGTTGAGGTGCGGGCAACAAGGTGGGGTCGAGGCGGCGTGCCCTCCAGGACAGTCCGAAGCGGGAGGGTGAGGTCTTCGGCGGCGTCACGCATCCGATCGTCCACCGGGAAGCGGGGCCGGACCTGCCTTTTACGAGCGCTTCGGCGCGAAGCGGTAGTGCCCGACGATCCATTCGGATCCACGGCGGTATCCGAACAGCTCTTCACAAGCGAGAAAGAAGAGCCGCCAGCGATGGAACCAGCGTGAGGCTTCGTCGCCATATGTCGCCCGAAGCACAGGCATGACCTGATCCCTCCGCCGCTCGAGGTTCTCACGCCACGCTCGTGCCGTGCGCTCGTAATGAGTGCCGTTCACCTCCCAGTCCTCCTCGACGAAGAGATCGCCGTCGAATCGCCGGAACAGGTCGAAGGACGGCATGATGCCACCGGTGAAGAAGTAACGGCCCATCCAGTTGTCGTCGCCCTCGGTCTCGAATGGGTACGCGTAGTCCCGGTGACAGAACACGTGGACGAAGAGGCGCGAGTCCGCCTTCATCCAGCTGCGGATCCTCTGCAGAAGCTCTCGATAGTTCCGCATGTGCTCGAACATCTCGACGCTCACCACTCGATCGAAGCGCTCGTCGAGACGGAGCTCGTTCATGTCCGCGGTGATGATTCGGACGTTGGCCGGAGCGCGTGCCTCGATGAATCGACGCTGCGGGGCGGAGTTCGACACGGCGGTAATGCGCGAGTTGGGGAAGTGGCGGGCCATGTGCAGCGTGAGGGAGCCCCACCCACACCCGAGCTCCAGGATATCCTGGCCGTCGGCGAGCCCCGCTCGCTCCGTAGTCAGATGAAGCATCGCGTCTTCCGCCTCACCCAATGTTGTGGTGCCGTCGGGCCAGTACGCTCCGCTGTACTTCAGGTTCGGGCCAAGCGTCAGCTCGAAAAACTCGGGAGGGAGCTCATAGTGCTGCTCATTGGCCTTCTGCGGCACGAGTGCCACGGCGCTCGCCGCCAGCTCCGAAGAGAATTCGTCGATACTGGGGCCTTCTGCTGCCTCGGCAAGACGACGTGCGAGAAGGCGCCGGACACCCAGTCTGAGGCCCGAGAGAGGGATGAGCCCTCGTTCAGCGAGGTCGATGGCGAGTGCGGTCATGCGACGTGCCTCCGAAGCGGTGGCAGATCGACGAGCCCCGACACTTCGGCCTCGGGCTTCGCGAACAGGAACTGAATGGATCCCAGCACGGCCTCATCGAAGCCACCCTCACAGTAGCAGAAGTAGAACTCCCAGATACGCTTGAAGTGTTCGTCGAAGCCCTGTGCCTCGATTCGATCCCATCGATCGAAAAAGCGCCCGCGCCATCGGCGCAGCGTTTCGGCATAGTGGGGAGTAAGATCCTCGAGGTGCACGAGTCGGAGATCGGTTGGAGCAGCCGCTCCCGACAGGGCGGAGATCGACGGGATGCAGCTGCCGGGAAAGATGTACTTCTTGATGAAGTCGACCTCCCGCCGCGCCGACTCGTAGAGCCGGTCCTGGATTGTGATCGCCTGAATTGCCGCGAGTCCATGGGGTGCGAGAAGGCGAGCGCACTGCCGGAAATACGTCTCGAAGTAATGGTGGCCGACGGCCTCGATCATCTCGATCGAGACGAGCTTGTCGAACGTTCCGGTCAGCGTACGGTAATCCTCGAGCATCACCGTGACGCGCTCGGCGAGACCCGCCTCCTGGATTCTGCTCGTGGCAAGCGCGTGTTGCTCCCGGGAAATCGTCGTCGTGGTGACCCGGCATCCGAAGGTCGAGGCTGCATGGAGCGCAAAGCCCCCCCAGCCGGTTCCGATTTCGACGACGTGGTCGTCCGGGCCGAGATTGAGCTTTCGGCACAGCCGATCGTACTTGGATACCGACGCGTCCTTCAGCGTCGACCCCGGATCGTCGAAGATGCCGGCCGAGTACGTCATCGTTTCGTCGAGGAACTCTCGGAAGAAATCATTCCCGAGGTCGTAGTGTGCGTGAATGTTGCGCCTGCTCCCGGATTCGGTGTTCCGATTCCGGGCGTGCAGGAATTGGCGCACGGGCTGAGCGACCCGTGCAAATCCTGTCTCCAGACCGTCGAGTACGTCCCGATTGCGAACGAACAGTCGTACGAGCGCGGTCAGGTCCGGGGTTGTCCATGCCCCGTCCGCGTAGGCCTCCGCAGCACCGACGTGGCCGCCGAAGGCCACGGCTCGATAGAAACTCGGGTCGCGCACGATCACGGTTGCGGATAATCCATCGGTGGTACCGTGTACCGAGGTGGCATCGCCGTCGACCACAGTCAGCCGCCCTCGCTCGAGCGAATCGAGTTGAGCACGTACGGCCTTACGGGCGAGCGTGTCGAGTAAGCTCATGGGATCAGAACCTCACGCGGATCGTTTCGCGGGATGAACGAAGAAAGGCACGCGCTTGAGCCAGAGTCGTAATGCCTGCCAGTAGATCCCGACAGCGACCCTCACCGTCATGAATGGATGCGAGACAAGCACACCGGCGAGTGCACGGCCGCTGATTTCACGTCGTCGGAGCGACAAGGATGCGTCGAACATGTTCGTCTCGCCGTCCGGCCCTTGTGCCCGGTTCGTCATGTGCACCGTCAGAGCGGGACCGGGCTCGCTGAAGCGCCAGGAGTAGGCATGATCCATGTCCATGAAGGGTGAGACATGGAACGCCTTGTCGAAATCGTGGACACGGGCTGTGGCGGGCGTCGCGCTCGCGGAGTGCGCATCTCCACCCGGGCCCGTGACCGCGTAGATGTGCCGTTCGCCCCACGGGGTGTTGGTGATTTCGGAGAGGACGGTCTCGACGTGGGCACCATCGGGGGAGAAGCAATAGTAGAACGTGACCGGGTTCTGGACGTATCCGAAGTAGCGGAGGTTGGTGAGCACGCGTATCGGCCCCATGGGTCGACGACCCGTGAGTTTTTCCGCCTCGTCCCGAACGGCGAGATCGAGTGGGACCCGGCTGTCACCCAGGTAATCGGCACGCCTGAACCATGCGACCGCCGGCCTTCGACTCGACCACAGCCAACGCCGCGCGAAAACAGTCTCCAACTCCGCGAGGTCCAGATACATCATGAAGACGCGATAGGAAAACTCGTGCTGCCGGGGTTCGTGGCGCCTGTGGCGCACCGAACCCAGGTAGATCGCGCTGCTCCATGTCGTGTGCCCCGACGTCTGGTCCGATGGACGCGACGCGACATTGGCGGCGGGTGTCACAGCGAGACTCCGAAGTGCTCTGCGACCCGGACTCCGCTGCGAACGCCGTCCTCGTGGAATCCGAAGCCCCAGTATGCGCCGCAATAATGGGTTCGATTCACTCCGCTTATGTCGGCGTGCCGGGCCTGTGCATCGAACCCCGCGTTCGTGTAGATCGGGTGGTGGTACGTCGTCCGGTACAGAATCTTGGCGGGATCGATCGCATCCGTGGCGTTCAGCGTCACGCAGTACGTCGTGGACGTACGAAGCGTCTGCAACATGTTCATGTTGTATGTGACCGTTGCCGGGCCGTCGTCGCCTCCACGGATGGAGTAGTTCCAGGATCCCCACGCCGCCTTCCGCCGTGGCAGCAGGGTCGAGTCCGTGTGCAGCACGACATCGTTGGCCTGGTAGGGCAGGGCACTCAGAAGGGTTCGCTCGGTGGTGGTCGCATCATCGAGGATCGCGAGTGCCTGATCGGAATGGCAGGCGAAGACCACACGGTCGAACTGCTCCCCATTCACCAGCACGTGCGCCTCGTCGCGGGAGACGGAGGTGACGGGTGTCGATGTCCGAACTCTGTCCCGAAAAGGGTCGACCAGTGGCTTCAGGTAGGCGTTGGAACCACCCGTGATCACCCGCCACTCAGGGCGGTCGTCCACGGTGAGCATGCCGTGATTCTCGAAGAAGCTCACAAAGAAAGCGGCGGGCATGTTCAGTACCTGGTCTCGCGGTACCGACCACAGCGCTGAGCCCATCGGAAGAAGGTACAGGTCACGGAGGCCCGACGAGTAGCCGGCGTCCCGGACATATTCTCCGAGGGTTCGGCCCGGTGCCCCGGCTGCGATCGCCGGCCCGGCCTCACGATTGAAACGAAGAATGTCACCAAGCATGCGATGGAACGACGGTCTCAGCAGATTCCGCTTCTGCGCGAAGATTTGGCGGAGGGTCGAGCCATTGTATTCGATTCCAGTGCGGTCACACTTGACGCTGAAGCTCATGTTCGACGGCTGAGTCGAGACACCGAGCCGCTGAATGAGCTTCGAAAACAGCGGGTAGTTGTGCTCGTTGTATACGATGAACCCGGTGTCGATCTGCAGCGCCTCGCCATCGGCGCCGTCCACCTCGATCGTGTTGACGTGGCCCCCGATGCGGTCTCGAGCCTCGAAGACGACGACGTCATGAGCGTCGTGCAGGAGATGGGCGGCGACGAGTCCCGAGACACCCGAGCCGACGATCGCGATTCGCACGTTCAGGCGCGCTGGAGCAGTCGTTCAGGGGGCTGCCGCAGGTCGCGGATGATTCGGAGCTTCTCGAGCAGCTGCAGACCGTAATAGGTGATGTCGATCTCCCACCAGAAAAAACCCTGCCGCGCCGAGCCCGGATACTTGTGGTGGTTGTTATGCCAACCCTCCCCGAATGTGAGCAGGGCAAGTGTCAGGCTGTTTCGACTGTCATCACCCGTTTCGTACCGCTGGGTCCCGAGCTGATGGGCCAGGGAGTTGATGAAGCAGGTGCAGTGGAAAAGCACGACCGTGCTGATGAAGAACCCCCAGACCAGCATCTGCCATCCACCGAAAGCGAACAGGCCACCGGCGAGGATCAGGGGCACCAGAACGTCGAAGCGGTCGAGAAAGCGTAACTCCGGATACTGCGCAAGGTCTCGAACGGCGTCGAAGTCGGTGGGAAAGTTCCCGGGCGCGGTGATCCACCCCATGTGCGCCCACCAAAAGCCATGGTGGCGTGGCGAGTGCACGTCATGCTCGGTGTCCGAATGACGGTGATGATGACGGTGGTGCGCCGCCCACCACAGTGGACCGCGTTGCGCGGAACTCGCACCGAGCAGAGCGAAAGCGAACTGAGCCGGGCGAGAGGTCTTGAACGAGCGATGCGAAAAGTACCGATGGTAGAAGCCCGTGATCGCAAACATGCGGATCGCATAAAGGCCTGCAGCCACCCCGACCGCGGTCCAGCTCCACCCCACCCAGATCACCCCGAGGCAGGCCCCATGCATGGCGATGAAAGGAATGACTCGAAACCAGTCGACCACCGTCTTGTCGATCATCTTGTCGTGGTCGACGGCCGAGGTGTCGAACCAGAGAATCACGGCTTTCAGAGCGTTCAGTAGCGGTCGGAGCATGCG
>JAYOKZ010000045.1:0-19135 GCA_038120095.1 Gemmatimonadales bacterium | reverse complement strand
GGGTGTTGGACCGGAGGCCATCGACAGTATAAGGCGTGGCGAACAACCTTCCAACGAATCTTCCCTCCTTGCGTCGGACCGGTCGAGTTTGAAGTCGCTGTCCGTGAGGGGTAGACTGCCGTTGTCATGCGGCCCCCGACGGTTGGGCCACTTTTCCCCCTGGACATACATCGTGGCAGTCATCGGTTCAGAGGTCCGTTTCCTGCTGCTTCAGGTGCGCAACCCGGGCGACCCGATGAGTGGTCACGAGGTCCAGTGTTTCGAGCGGTGCTTCGGCCTTGCCTCGGGACAGCTGGACACCTTCGATCTCCTGTCCGGTACACCGACGGGGGCCCGGATCGACGCCTCCGACGTCGTGCTGCTGGGTGGCAGTGGAGACCATTCGGTCGTGCGCGGTGGTCCGTGGCTCCAGGCAGCGCTCGACGTGATGGTGGGACTCTACGAGACCGCCAAGCCGACGTTCGCCTCGTGCTGGGGCTTTCAGGCCATGGCCCGAGCTCTGGGTGGGGAAGTCGTCACGGATCCATCCCGCGCCGAAGTAGGGGTCACGTGGTTGGAACTGACGCCCGCAGGTCTGGAGGATCCCGTGTTCGGGCCGCTCGGACGACGCTTTCAGGCTCTGGCAGGCCACGAGGATCACGTCGTCTCTCTCCCGGCCGAGGCCGTGCTCCTCGCTTCGAGCATGCGCTCGTCCCATCAGGCGTTTCACTTCCCCGGTAAGCCCATCTACTGCACGCAGTTCCATCCTGAGCTGGACAGAGCCGGCCTTGTGGCCCGGATCGCGAAGTACCCGTCGTACCTGCCACTTGCGGGTGCCTCGACCCTCCACGAACTCGAAGAAAAGACCCCCGAGCTCCCGGGCACGGAAGAACTGCTCCGGCGCTTCCTCCGTGAGGCACTCGCGTCGTCGTGAAGCCGGCGTCGCCACCCCGCATGAGCCGCATCGCCATGCTCATTTGCCTTGTGCTGGTGGCGGTGCTGACTGCCTTTCAGCAAAGACCCCAACGCTTTTGGGGCGGAGGTGGATGGCAGCCCAACCCCAACCGGGAGGGCCTTCCGACGGCCCACAATGGTGTGGTCGATCGCCGGTTCACCTTCTGTCGGTTGCTCTATCAAAGCATCAGGCGCGAACCCATGGGTCATGGGTGGAATACCGACTATCCCGGCTCCGACTGGAACTTTCTCGAGCGTTTCGACGAGCTCACGGCGGCCAGCCCCGCGGTGTGGTCTGATGGACAGCCGGGCTTTGCCGTCGTCAGGGCATCGCAGGACGAGCTCTTCGAGTGCCCTTTCCTGTTCATGTCGGATGTCGGGACCGTCGGATTCAGCGATTCGGAGGTTGCGCGGCTGCGTGAGTATTTGCTCAAGGGTGGCGTCCTTTACGTGGATGACTTCTGGGGTCGCTGGGCCTGGGAGAACTGGTCGCACCAGATTGGTCGGGTCCTGCCGGAGTATTCGATCGTCGACCTCGACCCGAGTCATACCATCATGCAGGCGCTGTACGTTGTGCCGGAGATCCCCCAGGTGCCCTCGATCCAGTGGTGGCGCCGGAATGGGCGTGGACGGTACGGTACGTCCGAGCAGGGCTCTGACAGTGCAACCCCCTATTTGCGAGCGATTTTCGACGATGCGGGGAATCCTCTCGTCTTGATGACCCACAACACGGACATCGCCGATGGATGGGAGCGGGAAGGCGAGGATGACGAATTCTTCTATCAATTCTCGCCGGACGCCTATGCGCTCGGGATCAACATCATCCTTTATGCGCTGAGTCATTGAGCGTGTCCGGCTCTGGCCGGGGTGCCCCCTGCGTCAGCTGAAGATCATGATCGTCCACCTGATGCCCCAGTAGACGAAAAGAACGAAGAGAAAGACGAACGCGACCTCGTCCGGGGATTTCAGGAACCGTATGAGGATCTGAAGTCCACGACCCGCGAGACCGGGCGAATCTCTCCCTCGAAGTCCGACGGGACGCCTGTCTCCGACACGTCGGCGGGATACACCGGTCTGCGCTCTTGCTCGGCCGGCCTCGGTCCGACGACGGCCGGAGGAGGCACCTGCGTTCGAACTTCCCCCCGACTCCCAGACGGCCAGCAGTCTCGAGAAGCGCCCGTGAGCGACGTGAGGTCCCCGGTGCCCCGCTTCTCGCGTGCACGAGCGCCCGGTTTCGGCCAGCGCTGCACGACAGAGGAGCGCACGGAAGCCACGCGCCGGCTTGAGATGGGCGTATCTCCTGATCGCCTCGGGGTGTTCTTCGACGGTGAGTCTCATGGGCCGGAAGGCATGATGGTGATGCCCATCATCGATACCTAGTGCGGTCGCAGCACGCCACTACGGGAGTTCCGGACGGGCCGTGACTCGGCCCGGCGGGAATCAGCTCGGTCGGGCCGTCGGTTCGGGCTCGGACCCCTGTTTGCCTCGTCCGCCGCCACCGCTTGTTCGAAAGGACGGGATCCGGAATGCGAGGAGAGCGGCAAGGATCACGGCGAACACCCACGGCAGGCGGGCGTCTGCCTTCACGAGCCAGAAGTAGTGGACCACGCCGAGGATGGCGGCCAGGTAGGCGCCCCGATGAAGCACACGCCACCGTTTCTTGAGCCTCCGGATCGCCCCCTTCGTCGACGTCGCTGCGAGCGGTGCCATGACCAGGAGCGCGGCCATCCCGGCGGTAATGAAGCGCCGCTCCACGATGTCGTCCCACATGTAGCTGAAGTCCAGGACGTTGTAGAAGGCGAACCAGACGATGAAGTGGATACTCGCGTAAAAGAAGGCGAAAAGACCCAGCGGCCGTCGCAGTCCGATCACGGGATTCCAGCCGGACAGTCGACGGACGGGGGTGATGGCGAGTGAGGCCGTCAGCAGGATGAGGGCCGTCATCCCGGTCCACAGGGTCAGCCTTTCGACCGGGTTCACCCCCAGAGAGCCTGCGAAGAAGCCCTGCAGCAGATACGCGCCCGGCGAAAGCGCGCAAACCCAGAGAACGATCTTGAGCGCGAGCACGACTCGCTTCGGATTCACCAGAGATTCGGCGCAGGCAGGCTCGTGAGGGAGGAACCTACTTCCAGCGAGCGAGGTCCATACCGGCATACAGGTGCTGAACCTGATCGGTGTATCCGTTGAACATCATCGTCTCGAAATCCTTGCGGAACCCGGGCAGGCGGGTTTCCCGGGCCTGGCTCCACCTCGGGTGGCTGACGTTCGGATTCACGTTGGCGAAAAAGCCATACTCGTTCGAGTTCTGGACCTGCCACGTGTTGACCGGCATCTCCTCGACGAAGCGGATGCTCTGGATGGACTTGACGCCCTTGAATCCGTATTTCCATGGCACGACGAGCCGGAGCGGAGCCCCGTTCTGGTTGGGCAGATCGACGCCGTACACCCCTGTCGCCAAAATCGTGAGCGGGTGCATCGCCTCGTCCATCCGCAGGCCTTCGATGTACGGCCAGTCCAGAATCGGGAAACGCTGACCACGCATTTCATCGGGCCGAACCACCGTCCTCATCTCGATATACTTCGCGCTCGGCTGCGGCTGCACCTTGTTGATCAGCGCCGAGAGCGGGAACCCGTACCACGGAATCACCATCGACCAGGCTTCGACACAGCGAAGGCGGTAGACTCGATCCTCCATCGTGATTCCGGAGAGAAGGTCGTCCAGGTCGTACTCTCCCGGCCTGTCCACGAGGCCGCCGATCTCGACTTTCCACGGTCTGGGGCGGAACGGCCCGGAGTTCTCTGCAGGGTCGGATTTCCGGGTGCCGAATTCGTAGAAATTGTTGTACGTCGTGACTTCTTCGAAGGAGTTCAGCGGTTCATCCAGTTCCGACTGCATCGTAGCGAAGCGCGGGTGGAATTCCTGCGGTGCACCTTGCGCTGCCAGGGCCTGCGGCCCCAGGGCTGTCCCGATCACGCCGGCAGCCGCCGCTCTTCGAACGAAGTCTCGTCGGTTGACGTACACCCCCTCAGGAGTGATTTCGGAGGAGGCAATGTCGGGCTGGCGTCGGATGAACATGACGGTTCAGGCAGAATCTGGTCACCGCGTGGTCGATTCGTCGTTCAAGCTAAGGCAAACGACGCAGGTTCGAACCCCGCTGCGCTGCCCGCGGTTCCTGGGCGGTGCCCCCGGGGCTCGGGCGTTCTCCCGTCACGCTCGCCTCGGCATCGGTCGCGTCGATCACTGACAGATCGCCTGACTCCTCGCCGCTGCGGCTTCGAGCATCTCGACGAACGTCTCCACCGTATCGCGCCCCGCATCCTCCTCGTACCACGCCATCTTCCGGGAATAGACCTCGGCGCTCGAGAAGCCTTCCGCGAGAATCCAGCTCTTCAGTGCCGGAGGTCGCTCGATGAAGCATCCTGCCTCCTCGAAAGACGCGTCGAGAAGGAGCACGGTCGGCGTCGACGCCCGCCCGTCCCGTGTGGGGTGAGCCTCCATGATGCTCCGGCCGGTCGTTGGATCGACCACGCGCATGTCGAGGCCCTCGACCATGGCCACGAGCCGCGCCAGATGAGGAATGGTACTGACCGAGTCCGAGCACGAGTCGATCGCGACGGCGAGGAAGTACCAGGTACCGCCCACGGCTCGGGCACGCGCGACCAGCGCGGGATCGATCCCTGCCGAGCGCTCGGTGTTCTCGCGCCACAGGTCGACTCGCCGGGTCGCTGCGTCGAGGAAGTCTGAATAGGAGCGCCCGGAGTCGTACACCTCCCGGAGGTCGTCGTGAGCGGGCACCGGAACCCGTGGCACATCAACGCACGCGAGGCCGGGTCCCGGCTGGGACATCCACAGGAGGCTCGCGAGCAACAACGAAGCAGGCATCCGTCAGGTCCTCACGAGAGCGGGCGTTGCTTGAGCTTTCTGTCGAAGAAGGACAGCGTCGCTTCGAATGCCGCTACCCAGTTGCGATGGAGCAGGAACCCGTGCACCTCGTCCGGGAAGATGAGTTGCTCGTATTCCACGCCGCGGCGGTCTAACGCCTCCGCGACGTCGACAGTCTCCGAGAACGGCACGTTTCGGTCGTCGTCCCCGTGGATCAGCAGGACAGGTGACGTCCAACCGTCCATGAAGGCCATGGGTGAGGATGCGTAGGCCAGCCGACTGAATTCCGGGTAGTCTTCCGGCTCGTACGATGGCCGGAATCCGTTCATCACCACGTTCCAGTCGTGAACACCGTGAATGTCGACGCCGGCGGCAAAGAGGTCGGACGCCCTGGCGAGTCCCAGCGCCGTCAGGTAGCCGCCATACGACCCACCCCACAGGCCGATCCGGTCAGGATCCACGTCGGGTCGTGACTGCAGATATAGTCCGGCGCCCATCACGTCGTTGAACTCGCTCGCGCCCGTCGCACCGTAGTTCTCCGCTTCGCGGAACTCCATTCCGTATCCGATCCCGCTCCGGTAGTTCACGGAGAGCACCACGTACCCCGCGTTCGCCAGCATCTGATTCATGGCGTAGGTATTGTGGTAATACCCCCGATGGTGAAAGCCGAGCAGCATCTGGCGGCGGGAGCCCCCGTGGAAGAAGAGCACGCCGGGATGACGTTCGCCGGCGCGCGCATTCGGCGGCAGAAAAAGCTGCCCGTGAATCGGCATGCCATCGGAGGCACTGAAGACGACCTGTTCGGGCTCGACCATCTGTTGGAATGGGAACTCGGCCGGGCGATCGGGACTGACACGGTGCCGATCGCCATCGCGAAGAACCACGGTGTGTGCCGGCTCCGAACCCGACCCGGCGTGAAATGCAAGGGTCCCACTCGCCGTCACCACTGCGCCCCACTCGACCCCGGTCCCCGGGGTCAGAAGGACCGGCGGACCTCCTCTCACGTCGACGCGCCAGACATGCTTGCGGTCGATATCGTCCTGATTCGAGTCGTAGACGACCGATTCGCGGTCGGGCGCCAGCCCGGCGAACTGCACCTCGAATTCGCCGGGTGTGAGCCTTGTTGCATCACCGCCGGCAGCGGACACGCTATAGAGGTGCTTCCATCCGTCTCCCTCCCACGGAAAGACGAGGCGATCCCCGGCGGCCCACCACAGCTGACTCGACGAGTTGATCCCGCTGAAGACGCTGCCGATACCCTCGCTGGCCTTCCAGACCTCCCGTCCTTCTCCTGACTCGACATCCGCGACACGAACGGAGAAGGGGATGGCCTCCCGGCGTGGAGCGAACATGTGGACCACACGCTCATTCGGAATCCGGATGAAGGCGATGTGGCGGCCGTCCGGGCTCCATGCTGGAGAGCCGTCGCTCGCCACGCTCGGATCGAGGTAGGCGATCGTGCGATCCTCGACGTCAAGCACTCCGATGAACGCGTGGTCGCCGCGTCCGCTGACGAACGCGAGCTTGCTGCCGTCAGGCGACCACGTCAGGCTGCCCGCGCCACCCCGGATTCTTGCGACGCGCTGTGGTTCACCTCCTCGATCGACCGGACGAAGAAACAGGTCGCGGCCCCGGCCATAGGCTATTTGCCGCCCGTCAGGTGAAACCGTAAACGATCCACCATCAATCACATGGATCGGTTCACTTCCACTGAATTGTGATACCCAGACAGCGCGTCCTTCTTCGTCGGGGGTGAAGAGGGGGTCGGGCACTTCACCCTGACGGTTCGGAGCACCACCTCGGACCCAGAAAACCTGTTCACCGTCGGGTGAGAAGGCGAGGCCGCTCAACTCCTGTCCATCATCTCCGGAATACGTCGTGAGACGGCGTCCCGCCCAGTCCGGACCCTCGGCCACCCAGATGTTTCGCTCGCCTTCCCGGTTCTCGATCCACGCGATTCGATCACCACTCGGGGCCGCGACCAGCCCGGATGCGAACGAAAACGACATGACGTCGCGAACCGAGATCGCCTCCTGGGCGGCTGCAGGAGTCGCCAGGAGGGTCAGGCATGCCCAGATTCTCCCCACCGGGGTTGATCTCACGCCGGGATGCCGTTCCTGGCGACGTCGCTCATGATCTCGACGAACCGATCCAGCTCCGACGGCGTGGTGTAGACGCTCGGACTGACCCGAAGTCCCTGAAACTCGGCGTGGTTGATACTCACGACGATGATCCGGTGTGCGTCCCACAGGTAGTCACGGAGAGCATTGGGCTCGATCCCGACCACCTCGACGTTGGCGATCCCGCAGGCAAGACCGGGTTTCTGGCTGGTGTGCAGGCGCACATTCTCGTGCTCCAGGAGCGGGTTTGCCCAGTAGTCGCGCAGGTAGGTCATGCGGGCGGCCTTGCGCGCGGGCCCCAGACCCTGATGGAACGTAAGTGCCTCGCCAATACACAGATACGGCGCCTCGGGGTGTGTTCCGATCGCCTCGAATTTCCGGATGTCGTGATCCTGGGTCTCGGGGGCCGCCATCAGGGGCCACACATCGGCGATCTGGTCTCTTCGAACGTACAGAAGTCCCGTTCCGTGGGGCGCGAACAGCCATTTGTGGAGGCTGGTGGTGTAGTTGTCGACGTCGAGCTCTCCCATATCGAAATCGAAGTGCGCGAACGAGTGTGCACCGTCGATGATGAGCGGGATTCCGTGACGTCGCGCCATGGCCGTAAGTTCAGTGACGGGAAGAATTTGCCCCGTCAGGTTGATCATGTGGCAACAGAGGATGAGCTTCGTCCGCTCGGTAATTCCTTCCTCGAACAAGCGGACGATCTCAGCCGGGTCCTCGGCGGGTACGGGAATCTGGATCTGCTTCATGACGATGCCCTCACGCCGCTCCCGCTGCTTGAACGTCGTGATCATCCGCCCGTAGTCCTGCGTCGTGGTCAGAACCTCGTCACCGGGCTGGAGGTCATACCCGAACTGCAGGATCTGCAGACTTTCCGAGGCGTTGCGTGTGAAGGCGACCTCCTCCGGATCGACTCCCCACTGGCGGGCCATGCGCTGGCGCGTGCCCTCGCGCTGCGGTTCCAGGATCTGCCACATGGTGTACGTCGGTGCCAGGTTCGAGTAGTCCTGGTGCCGCTTCATCGCATCCTGGACCAGCTTGGGCGCCGGCGAGACCCCGCCGTTGTTGAGGTTCATGAGAGTTCGGTCGACCGTGAACGCTCCCTGGACTTCGCGCCAGAAGTTCTCGTCGTCCACGACGTCCATGGGGCCACCGGGATGCGACGCCAGATTCATGGCGATATCGATCGCTTCCGCCTTGAGCTCCGCAGGGCGGAGCGAGATTCCTGCGGCGGCTGCAGCGGCAGGGAGGGAGACGGTACCGAGGAACGAACGGCGACTCTGCATTGGACCTCCAGGGGGTGGAAACTGCCCCATGGTACCGTCGATATTCCAACCAATGCAACGTCCTGCGCTTCATCGGTCGGCGACCCGCGACCGCCCGACAATCGCGCCCAGCGCAGCCTTCCGATACATGCAGGTGCAGGCAGGTGCTCGTTCGCGGGAACAATCGTTCCGGGTTCTTCTAGAACGGAAGTGCTCGCTCCAACT
The DNA here is from genome assembly GCA_038120095.1 of Gemmatimonadales bacterium. Classification (GTDB taxonomy): domain Bacteria; phylum Gemmatimonadota; class Gemmatimonadetes; order Longimicrobiales; family Gaopeijiaceae; genus UBA2589. Next base: position 10,706 of record JAYOKZ010000045.1, on the reverse strand, counting down.
TTTCCGATGGCCTCGTGACGTTTCCATCCCTCAAGTTCGGCCGCATCTGCAGGGTGGAGCTCATGCTTCTTTCGGGCTTGCTGGCGATTTGGCCCGGAACGGGCGCAGCCCAGGATCCCGACTCGATCCCGACGGATTCCGCGAGGGTGCTCAGCGGGGTCACGGTGCGGGTGGCAAGGCCGGCACTGACGGTGGGTGGATCAAGCGCGGTGGTGATCGATCTCGACTCTCTTGCTCGTCTCCCGTCACCCTCGATGGACGAGGTGCTGAGGTCGATGCCGCTCCTTCAGATCCGCCAGAACAGCCGCGGGGAGACGCAGCCCGCGCTTCGCGGGTCGGAAGACCGTCAGATCGCGATTCTGATGGACGGAGTGCCGCTGACCGTCGGTTGGGATCATCGGACGGACATGTCGATCATCCCGCTGAGCGCCGCACGCAATGTCACCCTGGTGCGCGGCCTGTCGTCCGTGCTGTATGGCCCGAATACTCTGGGTGGTGTTGTGGAGGTCGATGTGGCCCGGGGTGAACGCCGTGTCGGCTCCGTGAGTCCGATCTCCGCAGGGCTCGCGCTCGACGGCACGGGCGCGACCAACGTGTCCGTTTCAGGAGGTCATCTGGTTGAAGGGTCCGACCATGAGTGGGTGGTTCGCGCCGGCGGAGGGTTTGCCGACCGGAGGGGGTTGCCGGTCGCCAGGGAGGCGCAGCGGGATCCGGCACTTCGCGCCCAGTTCCTGTCGGTGGATGCGCTGAGGGTGAACAGCGATCAGCGTCGGGTGGACGGCTTCTTCAGTGCGCGCTTTCGCGACGCCGATGGTGCCTGGGCGTCCCTCGCTGCGTCCGGATACGATGTCGAGCGCGGAGTTCCACCCGAGGCCCATCAGAACACCCCGCGCCTGTGGCGTTACCCGCGCCAACGTCGGATGATCGCCGCGGTGACGGGTGGTTCGGGGCAGCGAATGACCGGGTGGGGGTCAGGGGACGTGGAGGCGAGCCTCGGGGTGGATGTCGGATCGACCCGGATCGAGCAGTTCGCGACAGCCAATTACGACGTGGTGGAGGAGACGGAAGACGCGGACGACCGCGTGCTTACCGCCCGGATGCTCGGGGAGCACACGATCGGCTCAGTCGGTGACGTGAGAGCCTCTGCTACCTTCGCGGACATCTCCCACGATGAGGTTCTGGGCGAGGCAGGTCTCGGATCACGGGCCTTTTCCTATCAGCAAAGGCTCTGGAGTCTCGGGGTCGAGACCGAATGGCGGTTTGGAGCACGTGGGCTGACAGGGCTGACGCTGGGCATGGCATACGACGGGGCCAGCACACCTCAGTCGGGCGACAAGCCCCCTCTCGATGCGATGTCGGATTACGGAGCGCGTCTGGGCCTGAGTTCTCTGGTGGCGGACGGCGTGCTCGTTCACGGAGGCGCCAGCCGTCGGTCACGGTTTCCCTCCCTGCGCGAGCTGTACTCGGGCGCCCTCGGGCGGTTCGAGCCGAATCCCGACCTTCGTCCCGAGACCCTCTGGGGAGCGGAAGCAGGCTTCACCGCGACGGGGGTCCGTGGTGAGCTGCAGTTGGTCGGCTTCCACCAGCGCATGACCGACGGGATCGTCCGGCGGTCCTTGACGGACGGCTCCGGAAATCCGCGCTTTCAGCGCGTGAATCAGGACGAGGTCCGCAGCACCGGGATCGAGCTGCTGCTGGTGGGTACCGCCGGGACCACGACGCTGAACGGCGACCTGACGGTGCAGCGTGTGACGGGATTCGAGGCCGATGGCAGCCAGGTGGATCTGGAGTATGAGCCTGCGGTTTCGGGGAAACTCGGCCTCGATCTGCCCGTGATGAATCAGCTGCGCCTCGCGGCGGAGGGACGGTACGTAGGAGCGCAGACGTGCCAGAATCCCGAGGTCGGGGGTCTGCAGCCCCTTGCGTCCAGCACGTCGTTCGATCTCACCTTGCGCCGGATCTTCCAGTTCGGGCGCGGGGCAGCGCTCGACCGGATCGACACGTCCTTGGCCGTGCGCAACGTGACGGATCGGGCCGTCTTCGATCAATGCGGCTTGCCTCAGCCGGGCCGGCTCGTTCAGGTCCAATTCCGCATCCGCTAGGACCCGGCTACTTTGCCGGAGGCCCGGTCGGTCAAGCGCTCGGGCGCCCCGACGAGCCCCCGACACTTCCTCGATGATTCGCCTCACGTTTCTCGGCACCGCAGCAGCCCGGCCGACGGTCGGTCGTAACGTGAGCGGCATTGCCGTGCAGCGGGAGGGAGACCTCTTCCTCTTCGACTGCGGGGAGGGCTCCCAGCGCCAGATGATGCGCTTTCAGACGGGGTTCAGCGTTCAGGCGATGTTCATCACGCACACGCATGCAGACCACTTCCTCGGCATCACCGGGCTGCTTCGTACGATGGCGCTTCAGGACCGGACGGAGTCGATGACCATCTACGGCCCGACCGGAACGAGGCACGTGCTTCAGGCGGCGGTACAACTCGGTAATGACCGCGTTCCGTTCCCGGTCGACATCGTCGAGTGCTCCGCTGGCGAAGGATTTCGTGCCGACGGATACGGCATCTATGCCTACCCTGTGCGCCATGGACGTGGTCGGGTAGCGGTAGGGTGGGCCCTCGTCGAGGACGAGCGCCTTGGCCGATTCGACGTCGAGCGTGCACGCGCCGCGGGCGTGCCCGATGGTCCCCTATTCGGCCGTCTGCACCGCGGAGAGGATGTCGAGGTGGACGGCCGCGTCATTCGGGCGGTCGACCTCGTCGGGGCTCCCCGTCCGGGCCGAGTCGTGGTGTACAGCGGGGACACCCGCCCCTGTCCGGAGACGGTGGAGCGAGCCCGTGGTGCCGATGTACTCGTGCACGAGGCGACGTTCGGACACGACGAGGTCGCGCGGGCGAGGCAGACGGGTCACTCCACCGCGCTCGAGGCAGGCAGGGTCGCTGCGGAGGCCGGGGTCCGAGATCTCTACCTGACGCACCTGTCGGCACGCTACTCGGACGATCCAAGACCCCTCGAACACGAGGCTCGCTCCGTCTTCTCCAACGCGCGTGTCGCTCGGGATGGCCTTGCGATCGAGATCCCGCTTCGCGCCGGCGATGGGCTCGAGGACGCCTCGGCTGACCGGCCTGAGGGTCACGGCGGCTGATGAGCGCGTTCCTGCCGCGTTCGGGGGGTAGCTTCGAGGCTGACCCCGACCACCTGCGCCTGCATCAGGAGCCTGATTCACCGGCGGAGCGGCAATCCCGTTGGGAAGTACGTGCAGCCCAGTGGCGCGCACACGAGATCGCTCACGTCGTGTTCGGAGGCGTGACCGGTATGGGCCTCGTGGGTCTGCGGCGTGAGGGTTCCGTGCGGGGATTGCTGAGGCTCGACGTTCCGTTCGATGATCTCGACGTTCACCGTGAGCGGGAGGCACGGTTCATGGCGGCCGTATCCATGGATCCTGTCCTGTCGTCCGTACCACTGCTGTACGTCATCGGTCCTGATGCTGCCTGACGGTTTCTGCCCGCGAGGTGTAGCCGTGATGTCGGAGGCAGGTTCACCCACGTGAGGATTCGCGTTCCGGGGGACAAGTCGATCAGTCAGCGTGCGTTGATCGTGGCCGCGCTTGCCGAAGGGAGAAGCAGGATTGCCGGCCTGCTGCATGGTGGTGACACCGAATCCACGGCCCGGGCCCTTCGTGCGCTTGGTGTCCCGGTGCCGACCATTCCCGGAGATGGTTCGGAGGTGGTCCTCGAAGGGGTCGGCCTGGATGGGCTGCGACCCCCGAACGGGCGACTCGATCTGGGAAATTCGGGGACCGGGGCGAGACTCCTCATGGGGGCAGTCTCGGGCATCGAGGTCGAGGCGCGTTTCGACGGTGACACTTCGCTCCGGGGTCGTCCGATGGGACGAGTGATCCGACCCCTGCGGGCTCTGGGCGCTCGCGTGGACGCAGTGGAAACTCCGGATCGCCTTCCGATCGTCGTGCGCGGGCGGGCGGGACTGAGTCCGCTGGAGTGGGAGAGCCCGATCGCCAGCGCACAGGTCAAGAGCGCGATCCTTCTGGCGGGCCTCACTGGGAGGACGAGGGTCGCGGTGATCGAGCCGTGGGTGTCGCGGGATCATACGGAGCGGATGCTCAGGGTGGTGGGTGCGCCCGTGTCGTCCCGGAAGACGGAGTCCGGTTGGCGCGTCGAACTTCAGGAGTCGCAGGGTCGGATCGACCCACTCGATCTGTCGGTGCCCGGGGACTTCTCTTCAGCCGCATTTGTTCTGGCGCTCTCGGCCCTGGGAGCGGCCGGGGGTGAGGTTACCGTCGAGCGGGTGGGACTGAACCCGACCCGGACGGGGTTTCTCGACGTGCTGCGTCGGATGGGCGCGGACGTGCGCGTGGATGATCGAACGCTGGACGACACGAGTGAGCCCGTCGGGGACGTTGTGGTCCGCCCCGGAGTGCTGAAGGGGACCGAGGTCGTGGCCGCAGAGGTTCCCGGATTGATTGACGAGCTGCCTCTGGTGGCCGTCCTCGGCGCGTGCGCTGACGGGGAGGTTCGGATTTCAGGGGCTTCCGAGCTGCGGGCGAAGGAGAGCGACCGCATCGCGACGGTTACGAAAGGGCTGACAGGGCTGGGCGTTGCGGTTGAGGAACTGGAGGATGGCCTTGTTGTGCAGGGCGTCCCCGGTCGAACGCTCCGTGGCTTCGTGGAGGTTCACCACGATCATAGAATCGCGATGGCATTTTCCGTCCTCGGGGCTGCAACGGGCCGGGCAATCCGCATCGATGACCGAGCGGTGTCGGACGTTAGCTTTCCGGGGTTCCATGAACTGTTGACCAGGGTGGCCGGAGATCGTGACTGAAGCCTCGGATCGGGCCAAGGCGCCCGTCGTCACCCTGGATGGTCCTGCTGGCTCGGGAAAGTCGACCACCGCGAGGGAGGTGGCGCGGCGCCTCGGCTTCCGGCACCTGGATTCTGGTGGCCTCTACCGGGCATTGACCCTCGCTCTCCTCGAGCAGGAGGTCCCCCGAGACGACTGGGCGGATCTGAGCGAGGAGCGCATGCGGGCGCTCCCCGTGCGCGTCGCCTCAGGCGAAGCGACCTTCACGATCGAGGTCGGGGGGCGTCCTGTCCGAGCAGAGCTCCGGACGCCGGAAGTCACGGCGAGCGTCGCGTACCTCGCGAGCCTCCCGGCATCCCGAGCGAGCCTGCTGTCGCTCCAGAGAGCCGCCGGCGAGCAGGGGCGGCTTGTTGCTGACGGGCGCGACATGGGGAGTGTCGTGTTCCCGGACGCGCAGGTGAAGGTCTACCTCGTCGCTGACCTCAAGGAGAGAGCCCGCCGCAGACTGATGGAACGCGGGATCGTCGACCCATCGGACCTCGAGGTCGACGGCGAGGCGGTCGAGATTGCCGAGCGGGATCGCCATGATTCGGAGCGGCTGCTCTCCCCGCTGCGCAAACCCGAGGGTGCCCACCTCATCGACACGACCCGTTTGAGCTTTGAGGCTCAGGTCGACTCGATCGTCGAGTTGGTGCAGAACTTCGGCAGGCACTGACCCAACACCGCACGCCGCATCCGTGGGACAGGGGGTTCGGAAGGGTGGAAGCCGAGCGCCCGGGGGGCTGCTTCTCCGGCCTCACGCGTTGACGCTCCAAACCCCGATTTCTAGATTTCCCCGGCTGAGGACCAATCGGCCTTCCGCGCATTCCTCGGAGCGCTCTGCTGCTTCGATCCCTTTCCCCGAATCCGGCCCGGGCAGTAACGGGTCCGGCGACATAGCGCCCGGTCAGAAACGCGGGCGCGAGAAAACGATGAGCGAGAACGAGAACCCTACTCCCGACGCCGAGTCCGACATCACGGATGCCGGCACCGACGCCGCTGCCGAATCCGACGATCTCGCTGAAGGCGAGGAAGTCGTCGTCGACGCCCTGACGGGCGAGGTCATCACCCTGTCAGCAGAGGAGGCGGCAGCAGAGGAGGCGGAAGAGCGTGCAGCCGCTGCCGCGGCGGTCGCGGACATACCCGAGGGCCATTCGCCCGAGCTGTACTACGATCCATATGGGGAGGAGGTGCTTTCGACGTCCAAGGAGGACTTCGCAGCGCTTCTGGAGCAGTACAGCGGAACGTTCCAGGCCTTTCGCGAGGGCGAGATTGTCAATGCGACGGTGCTTCGCGTCACGGACGCTGCCGTCATCCTGGAATTCGGCTTCAAGTCCGAAGGGTCGGTCGCGCTCGACGAGTTCAAGGATGCGCCCGCAGAGGGTGACGACGTCGAGGTCCTGCTCGAGAGCCTCGAAGATGATGATGGGGTCGTCGTTCTTTCCAAGAAGAAGGCCGACTTCCTGCGTGTCTGGGAAAAGATCCGCGAGGCGCACGAGGCCGACCGTCCGGTCAAGGGAACCCTGGTCCGCAAGATCAAGGGGGGCGTCACCGTCGACCTCATGGGCGTCGATGCATTCCTGCCGGGGTCGCAGATCGCGCTCCGCCGGGTGCCGAACATCGAGGACCTCATCGGAGAGGTCTACAAGTTCAAGATCATCAAGCTCAACAAGCGGCGTCGGAACATCGTGGTGTCTCGCCGCGTGATCCTCGAGGCGGAGCGCGAGAAGAAGCGCGAAACGCTCGTCAAGGAGCTCCTGGTGGGTCAGGTCCGCGAGGGAACGGTGAAGAACATCACCGACTTCGGGGCGTTCATCGATCTGGGCGGCCTCGATGGTCTACTCCACATCACGGACATGTCGTGGGGTCGTGTGGGCCATCCGTCCGAGGTGGTGGACATCGGCACGAACATCGATGTGAAGGTTCTCGACATTGACTGGAACCGTGAGCGTATCTCGTTGGGCCTGAAGCAGTTGCTCCCGTATCCCTGGACGGACATCGACAAGAAGTATCCGGTGGGCGCCCGGGTTCGCGGTCGTATCGTGTCGATTACGAACTACGGTGCGTTCGTGGAGCTCGAGAAGGGCGTCGAGGGCCTGGTGCACATTTCCGAAATGTCCTGGACGCGCAACGTCCGCCACCCCTCGAAGGTCGTTTCGATCGGGGAGGACATCCAGGCAGTGGTTCTCAAGGTCGACCCGAACGACGAGAAGATCTCTCTCGGCATGAAGCAGATCGAGGAGGATCCGTGGCTGGCACTGCCGGTGAAGTACCCGACGGGTACGAAGCTGCCCGGTGTCGTTCGGAACCTGACGTCCTTCGGAGCCTTCGTGGAGATCGAGGCCGGCATCGACGGCCTGGTCCACGTATCCGACATGAGTTGGACGAAGCGGGTCGAGCATCCTTCGGAGGTCGTTACGAAAGGTCAGGAACTCGACGTGATGGTTCTCGACGTGGATGCCGAAAACAAGCGCATCAGCCTCGGGGTCAAGCAGCTCTCGGATGATCCGTGGCCCACGATCTCGGAACGGTTTGGAACGGGCGTCGAGCCTGAGGGAACGGTCGCTCGCCTGCAGGATCGGGGTGTGGTCGTCGATCTCGGGGACGACATCGAAGGATTCATCCCGGTATCCAGCTCCGGGGTCGATGATGAGGAACGTCTCGAGGAGCATTACGCGTCGGGTGACTCGCTGTCGCTGCGGGTCATCGAGTCGGACGCTGCGAACCGGCGCATCGTTCTGGAGGTGACGGAGGTTCCGCCTCGGAAGACGCAGGAAGAAATCGAAGCTGCCCGAATCGCGGCGGCTGAGGCCGCTGCCGCTGCTGCAGCAGCGGCGACGGCCGCAGAGGCCGAGAGCGATGACGACGACTTCCGCCTGCGGCCGGGTCGCAAGGGCGAGACGTCGGAGATGGCAGAGGGCGCTCCGGCGTCGGCTGCCGAGCGTGCCGCCGAGGTTCAGGCGCAGGCGGCTGCTGAAGCAGCGAGCTCGGTAACGTCCGACGGGGACGCCGATGGTGACGCCGCGGCTGAATCGGCTGAGCCGGTCGCCGATGCCGATGCCGAAGAGGGTGTCGCCGAGGAGGCCTCGGAGGAGGAGGAGTAGGGGGCCCATGTCCTGTACTCTCGGGAAGGACGGTCTCGCCCGGGCGCATGATGCGCCCGGGCGTTTCTGTTCCTTCGTTGGCCCGGTCTTCCTCGCGCTCCTCACCTCGGCGTGCCAGACGGTAGGCGGTCGACCTGCGAGCGCCGATGTGGAGGAGGCGACGCCCCCCCCCACCGTACTGATAGCCCCCGGTACCCTGTCGGGATCGCAGCGCGCGGAGGCGCAGGCGCTGTGGGTGTCGGCCCGAGCGTCGTTCGAGTCGGGGCGGTTCGCCGATGCGATTCAGGCGGCGCTGGACCTCGTCGAGCGTTTCCCGTCGTCTGACGTTTCGGGAGAGGGACTTCGTCTGACGGCTCGCGCCTACGCAGAGATCGGCGACTCCACAAATGCGGAGCAGCGCGCTGGAACATACGTCGATCTACTGCCGCCGAACGACCCTCGGGCAGCCGAAATGCGGCTTCTGCAGGCGTCGATGCTCAACGATGCCTCCGCGAAGGCTGATCGTCTGCTCCGGATTCCGGAAGGCACCAGCCTGGCGGAGATCCGTGATGCGACATTGCGGCTGCGATCGGTCGCGGATTCGCTCGAGGTGGCTGAACTGCAGGGTGCGATCGACGCTGTTCTCCCGTTTCGGGGTCCCCTGATGTCGGTGGCGGAAGCTCGACTATCCGTGTCGTTGCTGGAACGAGGACGAGTCGAGGATGCCCTGCTTTCTGCACAGTCGGCGATCGACTCGGGGGCGTCGGGAGAAGATCAGGACTGGGCCCGGGGGGTGCTTGCCGGTGAGCTGCCACCGGGCCGCGTTCGGGAAACGGCCTTCACGATCGGTGCGGTGCTTCCGCTGGGTGGTCCTCCGGCGCTCGCCGAGTTCTCGGCCCTTATTGCGGAGGGAATCGACGTCGCGGCTCGTACTGTTCTTGGCCCCGATTTCGAGGTGACGGTCGACCTGCGTGACGATCAAGGGGACCCGACCCTCACCCTTACGAGGATGGCAGAGCTCGACTCGGCCGGTGTGCTGGGCGTGGTGGGCCTGTTGCAGGATGATGATCTGGTGGCGGCTGCGCAGGCCCGCGAACGCGGGATCACGCTGGTTTCTCCCACTGCCCGCAGCGCCGGGCGGGCTGGTGACGCGGTGTACTCGCTGGAAGGATCGGAGCTCGAGGCTGCTACCGCGATCGCACGCTATGCGGCGGCGCGGGCCTTTCAGCGTGTTGCGATCGTGCACCCTCAGACGCCGGAGGCCGAGGCCGAGGCGCGGGCCTTTGAAGCTGCCGCCGCCTTACTGGGAATGCCGGTCGTGGGCCGGTTCCCGTATGAGGCGGGCGCGACCTTCTTCGAGCCGCAGATCGCGGGAGCCATCGAGGCACTGAGAGACGGCGAGATCGACCGGTTGGGCCTCGCTCCGAACGATACGCTCCACATGGAGGTCCTCGAGCCGACCGACCTTTACATGCCGTTTCCACCGGAGGATGTAGAGTTTCTGGCTCCGCAGGTCATTCACTTCGGACTGGATACCCTGGCTGTCGAGATTCTCGGCACTTCAGGCTGGACCGACCCGCAGATCCTTGCAGCCGTCGAGCCTCGCTTGACCACCGGTGTCGTGGCGACGGCCCCGGTGGCCTCGGAGGAGGCGGTCGCCGGGCGTGCCCGATTCCAGGTTGCATACGAAACTCTGTATCAGAAATCCCTCGTTGGGGGAACGGCGTCGGTTGGTTATGACGCGACGTTGCTGCTGCTCGAGGCCTTGCGGGCGGGAAGGATCGCACCTCGGGAGGTGCAGGCTGCCTTCGAGGCGCTTGCCGACGTGACAGGGGCCACGGGAATCTTCTCCGTCGTTGACGGTCGGGTGGTGCGTCGCACGGAGGTGGTAAGGATCGAGGATCAGATCGCTGTACCGATTTCACGGACGGAGCAGGCCCTTGAGGAGGGGCGCTAGATGTCGATTCACGACAAGCTTCACAGGCTCGACACCATGGCACAGGCCGCCGAGCTGGGTGGAGGGGCGGAGCGGATCAAGGCTCAGCACGAGCGAGGCAAGCTCTCGGCGCGCGAGCGACTTCAGCTTCTGCTGGACGAGGGCTCCTTCGTCGAGTTGGACCGCTTCGTGACCCACCGCTCCAACGATTTCGGTCTATCGGAGCAGAAAATCCTCGGGGACGGTGTCGTGACCGGTTACGGGACGATCCACGGTCGTCTTGTTTACGCCTTCAGTCAGGACTTCACGGTGTTCGGCGGTTCGCTGTCGGAGACTCATGCAGAGAAGATCGTGAAGCTGCAGGAGATGGCGCTGAAGAACGGAGCGCCGATCATCGGGCTGAATGATTCCGGAGGTGCTCGGATTCAGGAGGGTGTCGTAAGTCTGGGTGGCTATGCCGACATCTTCCTGCGGAATACGCTGGCGTCGGGGGTCGTCCCTCAGATCAGTGTGATCCTGGGACCGTGCGCCGGGGGAGCCGTGTACTCGCCCGCGATTACGGACTTCGTCTATATGGTCCGAGGCACCAGCTTCATGTTTGTGACAGGCCCGAATGTCGTCAAAACCGTCACGCACGAAGACATCGACATGGAAGGGCTCGGCGGTGCCGACATCCACGCGTCCAAGTCGGGTGTGGCTCATTTCGCGCATGACTCGGAGCCCGAATCGCTGGCTGCCGTTCGCGACCTTTTTCGGTACATCCCTCAGAACAATACCGAGCTTCCCCCCTCCGCGGGGTGCGACGATCCCCACGATCGGAGAGATGAGGTG
>JAYOKZ010000044.1:25993-26329 GCA_038120095.1 Gemmatimonadales bacterium | reverse complement strand
CTCTCGTGCATCTTCGGGTCTGTGCCTCTTCGGGTCTGTGAAGATCCGTGTCATGTCCGAACGTACAGTGACGCTCCGAGCCGCGTAACCGATACTTTTGTCTGCATCGTTGACGTTCGAGTCGGGTTCAGGATCAGGCTGGGAATCAGACATGCGACGACAGACCGATCCAGCGAGTTGGCCACCCCTCCAGGCACCGATCATGACGGAATGTGCGCGCGTCACCCGCGGTCCAAAGTGTGAGTAGGCGCCGTAAACGGCAGAAGCCGGAAGCCCCCCACCCGAACCCTCCGCTCACGGGTATCGCCAGACTTCTGAGCGAGATGCCGGTGGCCA
>JAYOKZ010000044.1:0-25983 GCA_038120095.1 Gemmatimonadales bacterium | reverse complement strand
GTCTCACGGCGTCCGAAGCCCGGCGATCCCTCCACAATTTCACGCAACGGCATTGTCGCATGTCCGCGGGGAAAGTCGTGCACGTCATCACGGGAAAAGGGACGGGCTCGGAAGGCCGCGCCGTGCTTTGGGAACTCGTGCAGGATATGCTGAATCGTGAGAGCTCGGAGCACGTTGCCGAGCACGCGGGCATGCTGGGCGGGGGAGGCTGGGTCATGAGGCTCAAGGGCCCCGGCTGATCTCCGTCCGACGATCACAGGGACGCGCGGTGCCACTGGCCATCGTCAGAGCCATCCGCGGAGCCACCCTTCGGCCACCGCGTCTGGACCGCGGGCACGATGCCCTCCGGACCTGAGTCGCCTCGGGGGGGAACGGCCGCGTTGGTGGCTTCGAGACGGGCTCAGCCTCGCCGTTTCCCGAAACGTCGACGGCGAGGGCGCGAGGACTTCTCGGAACCGTCTCGATCGTCAGCCGACGGGCCGACGGAACGCCTCGAAGAGGGTCGTCGGCCGCCAGCGCGATTCCCACCGGAGCCGCCCGGGCCCTGTGGTACGGCCGGCGTCGCGTCATACGCAAAGCCATCGAGACGAACGTGGGCGATCGTGGCCCCGACCGCGCGCTCGATCTTACTGAAATCCCCTTCCTCCTCAGGTGACACGAGGGTGAGGGCTTCGCCCGTCCGCTGGGCACGGGCGGTCCGCCCCACCCGATGGATGTAATCCTCCGCCACCTTGGGTACGTCGAAGTTCACCACGTGTCCAAGAGCCTCCACATCAATGCCGCGCGCGGCGATGTCGGTAGCAACCAGAACACGAAAGTCTCCGCGCTTGAAACCCGCGAGAGCCTTCGTTCGCTGCGCCTGCGATCGGTTTCCGTGAATTCGCTCTGCGGTGATGCCCTGCCGATTCAGGTGTTTGGCCAGGCGGTTCGCGCGATGCTTCGTACGAGTGAATACCAGGGCCTCGTTTACGAGGCCTCGCTGGAGCAGTTCGACGAGCAAGGAGGCCTTCAGCGTGGCTGGGACGGGGTACGCGGTCTGCAAGATCCCTTCCGCCGGCGCAGCTTTGCGTTGGAGTGCCACTTTGACCGGCCGATCCAGAATTTCACGCGTGAGCTTCTCGATCGCGGGCGGCATGGTCGCGCTGAAGAAGAGGGTCTGCTCCGGTCTCGGGATGTGGCGAAGAACTCGGCGGATGTCCGGCAGGAAGCCCATGTCGAGCATCCTGTCCGCCTCATCCAGCACCAGGTACCTCAAACCCTCGAGCCGGGCGTAGTCGTACTGGAAGTGGTCCAGCAGGCGGCCCGGCGTTGCGACCAGGACGTCTACACCCCGTCGAAATGCCTTCTCCTGGGGGGCCATTGAGACACCGCCATGAACGGCTTCCGCGGAGAGATCTGTGAGGCTCGCGAGTGCGTTCGCTTCGTCGACGATCTGTAGCGCGAGTTCCCGCGTCGGTGCGAGGACGAGTGCCCGTGTGGTGCCCCTCGGTTGGTCGATCAGACGGTGGAGCACTGGAAGCAGAAATGCCGCCGTCTTCCCGCTACCCGTCGCCGCGCACGCGAGTACGTCTCCTCCGGCAAGGGCAAGGGGGATGGCTTCCGCCTGGATGGGCGTGGGGTGGGTGAAGCCCAGGGAATCGACCCCTTCGATGAGGGTCTGGTGCAGCTTCAGAGTGGCGAACGCCAAGGTGTGGTCCGGATCGAGACGCCCTGCAGGCCAACCGTCCAAACCTCGGCAGCACGGGTCGGTGGGCGCGGCATTGGGACCGAGAGCCTGCCCCCGGGTGGGAGCTCTAAGAAGGCCTCCAGCAGCAAAAGGTACTGCAACGCCACTCAGCAGGAAGTTCCCACCGTCTTGGAGAGGAAAGTCGCCCGATACAGCAGCGTCGCTCTCTCACATCTTCGAGAGCGCCTTCACTCATGAGTCACCGCGGGAGCTCGAAGTCGACGCTCGGCAGCACGCGCGTGAGCCTCGAGCCCCTCGAGCCGTGCCAAAGCCACGGCATCAGCTGCCACCGAGTTTCCGCCTGAGACCGAGCCATCCATCTCGATCCATGTCGGACGGCGGAGAAACGTCTCGACGCTGAGTCCAGCAGAGTACCTGGCACTTCCTCCTGTAGGTAGCGTGTGGTTTGGGCCGACCCCGTAGTCTCCAAAGACCTCTGCTGTGCGAGCACCGACGAACAATCCGCCAAACCGAGAGAGTCGGTCGGAGAACAACTCCGCTCCGGCGTGGAGTTGCAGATGCTCAGGTGCCAGACGGTCCACCTCGGCAACCACGTCGTCTGCATCAGCCATCTCGATGGTCCAACCAGACTCCAGACTGACTCTCGCGACATCTGCGGTCGGGAGGCCATCCAGCTGCTGCTCGAGTTCATCACGCACCCTCGCCGCGAACACCTCTGCCTGCCCGGTGTCCGCCCAAACGACCAGGATCGGCAGTGCAGCGACATCGTGCTCAGCCTGGGCAAGCAGATCGGCAGCCACCAGCTCGGCATCGGAGTCCGGAGTCGCGATGACGACCAGTTCACTCGGCCCTGCGATCAGATCGATGCCAACCGATGTGGATACCGCATACTTGGCGGCGGTCACCCACCGGTTGCCGGGCCCCACGACCACATCACACGCCGGAACGTCGCCCGCGCCGAACGCCAGAGCGGCAATGGCCTGCGCACCACCCACCGCGAGAAGTCCATCGGCACCGGCGATCGCCGCGGCCGCGAGTGTTACGTCGGTCGGCCGGGGAGAGGCGACCCATACCGTCCCCACCCCTGCCTCTCTGGCTGTGACAGCCGTCATGAGCACCGAGGACGGAAGAGGGTACCGCCCACCGGGAGCATAGCAGCCGGCTGCATCGACGGCGACCAACCGGTCACCGGCCCTCCCTCCCGGCACTTCGACGGACACAGAGCCAACCGAGCCACGCTGAGAGCGAGCGAAGGAGGCGATGCGAACGGCCGTGCGCTCCAGAACCCCGCGAGCCGAGTGATCAATGCGATCGAGCGCCTTCAGGAGATCCTCAGCTGTGTAGACGAGGCTGGTGGACGGATCTGCGTCACCCAGTCGAACCGACTGCCTGATGACAGCATCCCAACCGTTCTCACGGATATCACCAATGATCGGCAGGACATCTGCGAGTGCGTCCGCATCCACCGGCGCCGCCGGCCCCGGTCGATCACCACCCCTGCGGGTCGGAATCAGATTCATCACCTTACCTCATCTGGCAGAGACGCTCGACGCCGATTGACGACGAGCGCCCGATGGTCAAGAAGATCGAGTACCGTTGCCGGGTCGACTCCGGCCCGGGCCATTGCCACAGTCGCGAAGTACAGAAGATCGGCGGCCTCGTGCGTGACTTCTGCGGGAGTTGCCGCGTCGGCAAGCTCCTTCGCCTCCTCGATCAACTTGCCACGCAGGAGTCTTGGACTGGCAGCCAATTCACGCGTGTACGAACCGTCAGGAGCTCGTTCGATTCTCTCGCTGAGGCGGCGAAACAGAGCGCCCCAACCGGCATCGCTGGAGAAGCACGACCGCTCGCCTGTGTGGCAAAACCCCTGCCCTCGCTGGTGGACTGTGAACCGCAACGCGTCCCGGTCGCAATCCAACGCCACACCCACAAGTTCCTGAGTCGCGCCCGATTGCTGGCCTTTACGCCAAAGACCTCTCGAGCGCGAATGATACACGCCTTGCCGCTCGTCGACGGCGACACGGACGCTCTCCGCACTCGACCACACCAATCCGAGACAGACTCCCAGCTCGTCTGTCACAACAGTGGGCCAGAGCCCGGACGGACCGGGATCCCGGAGCGTCGCCGCGATCGCCTCTCCGAGGCTGAACTGGTCGGTGTAGAGCGCCATCCCCACCTGGGTATCGGCACCAGCACGGTCGATCTCGCCTATTTCGTCGGCTGCAGCCGCCCCTCCTGCCACCGTCACACGGGCTTCACCCGCTCGCTCGACCAGCGGTGCCACGCGGTCGAGCGGCACCCCTCCCAATCCACCCTCGACTTCTACGAAGGTGACAAGGAAGCCACCCACCATATCGCTCAACTCGTCGATACGGTCCTCGACAGACACCCCAGTCTTTCTGGTCCAACCCTCCACCACCACGTCGTTCTGCCAGGAGTCGAGAGCCGCGATGGTACGCTCACGCGGCAGCCGAGAGAGGATCTCTGGCCGGGCCGCAGTGCCAAGCACGATCTGTTGGGCTCCGGCGTCGAGCCACTGACGTGCGCGTTCCACGGACCGGATGCCTCCGCCAACACGACACGGTCCCATCGCGATCAGTTCTTCGATCGTCTCTGTGTTGTCTCCGGTTCCGAGGGCCGCGTCCAGGTCGACGACTGCAACGGTACCAGCCACCCGAAAGCGCTCCATGACGGCCCGAGGGTCTCCGCCTTCGACCGCCAGACGCCTCCCCTGCACCAGCTGCACCGCCTGACCACCCTGAATGTCAATGCTGGGGATGATCATCTGCGAACCTCCACGCCCAGCTCACCGAGTTGACGCTTCAGGTCGTTCGGCGTCCACTCGCCTTCGTGGAAGATCGACGCAGCCAGGACTGCGTCTGCCCCGGCAGCCACGGCGTCCACCAGATGCGCGGGCTCCGACGCACCGCCCGACGCGATCACGGGAACCGAAACCCCCGCCCGAATACTTCGAATCAGGGACAGATCATACCCATCCCTCGTGCCGTCTCGGTCGAAGCTCGTAAGGAGGATCTCGCCCGCGCCATTCTCGACGCCATGAACGGCCCACGCCGCCGCATCAATCCCGGTCCACTCGGTCCCGGATCGAACGACTACCTCGTGGCCCGAAGCCGTCTCTCGGGATGCAGCAGCGTCGATGGCCAGCACCACGCATTGGGATCCGAACAAGTCGGCCAGCTCGCGGATGAGTCGCGGTCGGGTCACGGCGGCCGTGTTGATGCTCACCTTGTCAGCACCTGCGTTGAGAAGGGCGCGCGCCCTCTCCACGGAGTCGACACCTCCCCCCACCGTGAGGGGAATCGCAATCCGTTCACGAACCGCTCGCACCGTGTCGAGTGCGGTCTCGCGTCCTTCGGGGGTCGCGCTGACATCGAGCAGAACCAGTTCATCTGCACCGTCCAGAGCGTAGCGCTCAGAGAGAACAGCCGGATCCCCGGAATTTCGGAGATTCTGGAAGCGCACGCCCTTCACGACGAAGCCATCTCGAACATCGAGACACGGGATCACGCGCACGCTCAACATCCTGCTCCCTCGCTCCAGCGCTGAACGAGGCCTGCACCGAACGCACCGGATAGCTCGGGATGGAATTGACATGCCAGCGTTCGGCCGCGCTCGGCAGCCGACCAGAAGTGTCCGCCATGATCGGTCGTTGCAACGACCCAATCAGCCGCATCGTCCGGTACCGGTAGTCGGTATGAGTTGGCGAAATACGCGTAGCCCGTGGTCAGGCAGCGAGCACCCTCAGGAGCGTTGACCTGGTTCCACCCCATCTGGGGAACACGAATGGTCGGGTCGAACTTCGTTGCCTGTCCCGGCAGGACGCCTAGCCCACCCGGGCGATTCGACTCCGTACTTCCTTCAGCCAACAGCTGCATCCCGAGGCAGATGCCCAGCGTCGCTCGATCGGCGCTGATCCGTTCCCGCAGGGCCTGAGCCACACCCGAGGACGACAGCGCAGTCCACGCCGGTTTAAATGCACCGACGCCGGGCAGCACGACCCGATCAGCCTCCGCAATCCGATCGGCATCGCACGACACTGCGGCCTCGGCACCGAGGCGACGGAAGCAGGCGATGACCGCGGCGAGGTTGGCGGTGCCCGTGGGTACGACGAGCACGTCAGGCGGCGTCTTCACAGAACCCCCTTTGTGCTGGGCACTCCGTAACCTGACACGCGCTCGACGGACGAGCGGAGCGCAAGCGCGAGAGCCTTGAACGCCGACTCGATCCGGTGATGGTCATTTTCACCCCGCAGAACGTCCACATGCAGAGTCAGATCAGCAGCGGTCGCGAACGAGCGAAAGAAGTGGGGAATGTTTTCGGTCGCGACCCTTCCGATCTCGTGACGAACGAGCCCTAGCTCCGTGACGGCCAGGGGTCGGCCCGACCAGTCGACGACCACGCGGGCAAGCGCCTCGTCGAGCGGAGCATACGCCGATCCAAAGCGACGAATGGATCGGACCTCTCCGAGAGCCTCTCGAAACACGCGCCCCAAGACAAGCGCGACATCCTCGACGGTGTGATGGTCATCGACATTCAGATCACCAGACGCCTCGATGGTGACATCGAACCGCCCGTGCATGGATAGCTGGGTGATCATATGGTCGAGGAACGCCAGCCCGGTGGAGACGTCGGCACGGCCTGAGCCGTCCAGGTCGACGCTCGCCCGGATTCGAGTCTCGCCCGTCTCGCGTTCGAGTTCAGCCCGTCGGCCTCTGTCCGTCGTATCAGTCATTGCAGATACCCTTTGATCTCGCTGGGAGAGTTGATCACCGCGGCCGGATTCGCCGCCAGAAGTCCTTCAATGAGGCGTGGCCCCGCCCCGGGCCGCACCATCGCGATGGGGAGCGCTCCCGCTTCACGGGCTGCCACGAGGTCGTCCGGTGTATCACCGAGCATCCAGGCAGACGAGGCTCCCAGCCGGGCGAGCGCGAGCTGCACTGGCGCCGGATCCGGCTTACCGGGAGCATCCTCCCGAGCGACCACGGTCGAGAAGAATCGCGCGATCCCCTGCTCCTCAAGAAAGCGCTGGGCGTCGGCGTACGGACGTCCCGTCACGATGCCGAGAGCAAAGCGCTGGGCCAGCCCCTCCAGCAGGTCGGGCGTCGCAAGGAGACGCTCACGTTCGCGAAGGCCACGACGCGTGTCCGACCCCTGGTAGATCATCTCGAAACGCTCGACCACCTCCGTGAGACTCTTACGGATCCCCTTATCGCTCAGAATCGCACGAGACAGGGCCCAGTCGTCATTGGCATTGCCTGCCGCCTTTCTGGCATCGATCTCGTCATCGGTTACCTCAGCCCCGAACGACGTCACGGTTTCCCGGATCGCGGCCCGGTATGACTCGGACACATCCGCCAGAACACCGTCCATGTCGAACAGCAATGCCTCGGGGTCCAAAACGGTATTCAGGGCAGCCTCGAGCCTCAGAAAGTCCTTCTCGGCTCCCGGACACGTGACCCTGATCCCATCGGGCCATGACTCGAGTACCCGGACCTGAACGCCGATCGACCCAAGAGCCGATCGGACCCACGCAGCCCGATCGGTCCCTGCGAAAACGAAATTGCCCTGTGAGGGAAGTGCCTCGAGACCGAGGCGTTTCAGGATCGTCTCGAGGCGACCTCGCTCCTCACGAATGCGTGCCGTGTACGAGGTCATACGGGCTTCGCCGGTATGCAGCTCCTCCGCAGCCAGAGCCAATGCGACGGACGAGACGGGGTAGGGTGATCCGATCTCCGCCAGGGACCTGATGTTCTCCGGTCGCGACGCAGCGTAGCCCACCCGTAATCCCGCGAGCCCCCAAGCCTTCGAAAGCGTGCGGATCACGATCACGTTCGGAAGTGAAAGCGCAAACTCGGTGGGATCATGATCCGCGAATTCGACGTACGCCGCATCGAGCAGCAAGACGCTCCCATCCGGGAGTTCATTCGACACCATCTCGATATCTGCGAGGGACGCCACGGCCCCGCTCGGATTGTTCGGTGATACGATCGCGACGACCCCGGTGGAGGAGTCGATCGCGGCAAGAACCTCCTTTAGCGGGAACTGCAGCCACATGTCACTCACCCGCCTGATCTCCGTACCACTCATTCGTGCGAACGCGGGGATCATCTGAAACGTCGGATCGGGTACGACCAACGAACGTCCCTGACCACCCCAGAGCCTGAGGACCCGGTCAATCGCATCATCTGCACCTGCGGTGATCAACAGGCCGTCGGTCTCGATTCCCAAGCGTGATGCCAGCGCCTCACGGACAGCGCCCTCATTCTCCGGGTAACGACGCGCGAGTTCCGGACCGGCGCCCGTGAGGGCTGCGAACAATTCCCGCCGGGGCGCCCTTCCCTCATTCCAGTGCAGGCGAAGATCATCGCCGCTCATGGCACGATCTGGGTTGGCGTTGAGACCACGAGATCCGTTCCACCGCGGGCCTTCAGCTCAGGTATCAAGGCGGGAAGCTCGCTGCGCAGCACCGCCGCCCGAACCGCGTAGCCGGCGATTCCCTGCAGTTCAGAAATCGTCGGCTGACGCATCGCCGGTAAGACTTCGATGACTCCGGCCAGCTCGGTGGTCTCGACATTCAGCTCAAGCATGACCCGACGGCGTGCATCGAGAACCGACCGGAGCAAAAGCGTCAGAGCGTCAATGCGATCCCGACGAGCTGGGTCGTCGAGGGCACCGGGGAAGGCATAGAGCCGGGTCGACGAGGTCATGACCTCATCGACGATGTCGAGTTGATTGGCAAGGAGAGTCGACCCGGTCGCGGTGTTGTCGACGATGCAGTCCGCATCTTCCGGCGGAAAAACTTCCGTCGCCCCGAATGAGCGAAGCACCGAGGCATCGAGACCGGACTGTTCGATCCACCCCCGGGCCAGCCGCACATACTCGGAAGCGAACACGAGGCGGCGATTCCTCGGAAGTGAGCCTTGTGATGTGAGCAGGCCGGCGGGTGCTGCCACTACCACCCTCACTGGATCAAGTTCGGTATCGAGAAGCTGAACCACGTCTGCTCCGAGCTCAGCTACCCAGTCCGCGCCAGCAAAACCCACATCCCGGGAACCAGCGTGGAGCATCTCTACCACATTCTGGGGCTTGAGAAGCTTCACTTCCGTATCTGGCAGGGAGAGCGAAGGCCGGTACGCCCGATCGCCAAGGCGCACTGCCATACCGCACTCGGACAGGAGACGCATGATACCGTCCTGCATGCGACCCTTCGGCAAAGCGATGCGCAGTTTCGCGCGATTGTTTGAAGACAAGATGGTGGTCGGTCCTGCCGCTTATCCCGAGCCGAAGGACGCCCTTTTCACCAAAAAAAGAACGCCGGCTCCGGGAGGAGGCGGCGTTTGAGGGTGTCGCTGAACGCTCTGCAATTACACCGTTACGCTGCCCCCCCGATCCGATGGGGATGCAGATGGTGATGGTGGCATAGCTTCGAGCGATTGTTCATGTCTAAGACCGTCGTAGCCTTTCGTTGATATGTCAACCTTTGTCATGGCAGGCGCGATGGCAAAGAAGTCCACGCCGAGGCCTGAAGCCGGCAATCCACCCATGATCCCGCCCAGGCACACCTTCGCGTTCCTTGCCTCCCTCGATCACCGCGTCTAGTCTGGCCGCCCCTGAGCCTGTGCAACTCGACCAGGTCGGTCTGCACCCGCCATGAGAAGAGCACGATGAACGCTACCCTCGATGGAGCCCGCCGTCTGACCCTCGGCATGACGACGATCGCGGCCGCCTCGGGGGTCCTGCTGATGTCCGACCTCGGCTCTCGACAGTCGTCCGACAGCGCATCGCAGGCTGAGAGCAACGTGCGACGAATCGCCGCAGTCCAGCACGCGTCACTGGAGGCATTGGACGACGGCGTCGCCGGCGCCCTTGATGCTCTGGCGGCCCGGGGGTTCGGGGAAGGAGACGACTTCGAAGTCCTCCGTTACAACGCGCAGGGGGACATCGCTACCTCGAACACGATCGCCAAGGAGGTCACGAGCGCGGATCTGGACATGATCTTGACGGTCTCTACCCTGTCCCTGCAGACGGTCGCGAACGCCAATCGCTTCCAGTCCTCACCACGGCCGCATGTGTTCGGGATCACCTCCAATCCCTTCGCGGCCGGGGTAGAGATCAGCTTCGAAGACCGGCTCGATCATCCGCCGTACATGGCGGGCCTCGGGAGCCTCCCGCCCGTTCGCGAGCTGTTCGTGCTGCTCCAGCAGATACAGCCGGAAGCCCGCCGCGTAGGACTCGTGTGGAACCCTGCGGAAGCCAACTCGGAAGCGGCCACCCGTATGGCCCGCGCCGTAGCTGAGGAGTTGGGCTTGACCCTGGTCGAGGGCAATGCCGAGACCTCGACGTCCGCGGGTGAGGTCGCCCTGTCCGTGATGTCACGCGGCGTAGATGTCCTTTGGGTCAGCCCCGACATCACGGTCAGTACGGCTCTCGAGGTCATGGTCGATGCCGCCCGACGTTCAGGGGTACCGGTCATCACCTCCCTGCCCGGGTCCGCGGAGCGAGGCTCTCTGCTCGACCTCGGCGCGAACTACTACGACGTCGGATTCGTTCAGGGGACGCTGGCCGCGGACATTCTCGAGGGGAGGGATCCCGCGACGATTCCGATCGAGAACTGGATGCCCGTCGAGCTCCACCTGAACCTTACCGCGCTCGAAGGCCTCCGAAGACCCTGGATCATTCCTGATTCGCTCGTCAGGCGTGCAACGAAGGTCGTCGACGCCTCCGGTGTCCGGGAGCAGGACGTACCTCCCGCGACCCCCCCAGCCTCGCTGGTCTGGATGAGAGGGGAGAGCTAGGACTGTGAATCTCCTCATTGGTGCACTCACCCTCGGTTTGATTCTTGGAATCCTGGCGCTCGGCGTCTACGTGAGCTTTCGGATCTTCAACATCCCCGACATCACGGCAGAAGGCTCCATTACGCTCGGGGGCGCGGTCGCCGCAGCGCTCATTATCCACGGGGTGGGACCCGTGTGGGCCACCCTGATCGCTGGTCTCACGGGAATCGTCGCGGGCACGGGCACCGGGCTCATGGCAACCAAGTTCAGGATTCAGCCGCTTCTGGCCGGCATCCTTTCCATGACGGCACTCTACTCGATCAATCTTCGCGTGATGGGCCGCAGCAACCTGCCGCTCATCAACGAGACGACGCTAGCCACGTACGCAGAAGGCTTCGGGGCCATCGTCTTCGGAGGGCGGACCGAGCTGATCATCTTCGGATGGCCGGTCGCGATGCGCGACATGTCCATGCTGCTCGCCGCGCTGCTCCTCGTTGTCCTCACCGGAGTCGCTCTGTACTGGTTCTTCCGGACGGAGGTAGGCACGGCCATGCGTGCCTCCGGCGACAACCCGGACATGATGGGCGCTCTCGGCGTGAGTGTGGAGACGTTGACGATTGTCGGGTTGGCGATGTCGAACGGTCTGATCGCGGTCAGTGGCGCACTGGTCGCCCAATACCAGGGCTTTGCAGATGTCCAGATGGGCATCGGGATCATCGTCCTCGGCCTCGCCAGCGTCATCATCGGGGAGGCCCTGGTGGGCAGTCGCTCACTCGGCTTGCTGATCGCCGGAGCGATCATGGGCTCCGTTCTGTTCCGGCTGTTGGTCGCCGTCGCACTCCGCTGGGGGCTCGACCCCAACGACCTGAAGCTGATCACTGCGATCTTCGTCTTCCTTGCCCTGATCGCCCCAACCATCATCCGGAAGCTCAATCCGCCTGTAGCAACCGATTCGGTGGGAGGCTGACGTCGTGCTCCGAATCTCTGGAATCTCCAAGACATTCAATCCGGGGACCGCCAATCAGGTCCGAGCGCTGACCGAGGTGTCACTCGAACTCGCGGAAGGCTCGTTCTTGATCATCATCGGAATGAACGGGTCCGGGAAATCCACCCTGCTCAATGCCGTCGCCGGATCGTTCATGGTCGATAGCGGCTCCATCGAGCTGGCTGGAGAGGACCTCACTCGGTGGCCGGAGCATCGGCGGGCCAAGCGGATCGGCAGAGTGTTTCAGGACCCGTTCCGAGGGACGGCACCCAGCATGACGATCGCAGAGAACCTCGCCCTGGCTGCCCGCAGAGGGCGAAGCCGCGGACTCGGTGCGGCACTCGATCCTGGTATGAGGGACAATCTGCGAGACCGTATCCGCACGTTGAACATGGGGCTCGAAGATCGTCTCGATAATCCCATCGGGAGCCTCTCGGGAGGCCAGCGGCAGGCCCTGACGCTCCTGATGGCCTCATGGCTGAAGCCGGATCTGCTTCTGCTCGACGAGCATACCGCGGCACTGGATCCCAAGAGTGCAGATCAGGTGATCGACTTGACGCGCCAGATCATCAACCGGGACCAGCTCACGACCCTCATGGTCACGCATTCGATGCAGCAAGCCGTCGATCTTGGGGATCGGATCGTGATGATGTACAAGGGTGAGGTGCTGCACGACATCTCGGGAACAGCGCGGGAGAGGGTCACGGCGGAGGACCTTCTTCGCCGCTTCGAAGACTTGCGTCGAAAGGAGCAGATCGGCGATTCAGTTGGCGGTTTGTTGCGTGAAGCTCAGGGGGCCAGCCAGCTGATCGCCATCTTCCAGGCGATCGCAGCCGTAGACCAGCACATTGACGCCCGAGAAATCGCTCTGATCGAAGAATTCTCCAATCGCTGGGGCATTCCCGTTCCGGATCTGACCGAGGGAGCGACGGACGATGTCGGCGACGTTCTCGAACTTCGGAAGCACGTGGCCGACTATCTCGAGCTTTCTCCCCCTACGGACCAGGTGACTGAGCTCCTCGATGTTCTCCATCACTTCATCAACGCCGACGACTACGTGTCGGAGGCAGAAGAAGTCGTTGTCGATGAGCTCACCGCGATGATCCTGAAGTACGTGACGAAGTCCGGAGATCATGGCGCTCACGAAGTGATCATCGTTCCACAGACTGACGAGCAGACCGCCGGCGTCGCTGCTCTCATGCCGGGTGTCGAGCCCACGACCATGCGTGGGGGCACCGTCTATTCGGTCGGTCGCTTCTTCTCACCCAAGTATGCCGATGTCGTCTGCGACAAGTACATCGAACTGGGATTCTTCACGACCCGCGTGGAGGAGTTGCGCCCGCGGCGCTGATCGAGCGGAGCACGAGAAGACCGGAGTCCTGATCCGAGTTCCTTTTCCGGCACTCGGGGTCCGAGCGCTATCCCTGCGACTGTCCGCAAACTAGTCTCCGCCTTCGTCGAGGCGCGCCGCAGCCTGGAGCCGGGGCCATGTCAGAGGAGACACTCGAGATGTCGAACGACGCATGGTTCGCCCAGCGGGCATGGAGCGTGAGCGCGAACAAGGTCCTGCCGGGGCCCGATGGCTCATCCACGCATGTCACCAGTCTGGCGGACCGGATCTGCCGACCACGGTCGGCCAACGAGGTCGCTGAGCTCGTCAAGTCACTTCCCCCCGAGACGCCGATCTCCTGCGTTTGCGGCGGGCACGAATCCTCGGGCGTGGCTCTGGTCGCGGACCACGGGGCGGTGATCTTCGACCTGGTGGAGCTCAACGGCATCGCGTTCGAGGAGAGCGGCGGCGAACGATTCGTCACCGTCGGATCCGGGGTTGTTTTTCGAGAGCTCGTCGAGGCGGTTCACCAGCAGGATGGCGCGCTGCCCGTCGGAACCGGCCCGGGCGTGGGTGTGATCGGCTACACCCTCAATGGCGGGCTCAGCGGCTACTTCTCCCGCAGGCTCGGGCTACTCGGACAGCGAGCCGTCAGGATGACCGTCGTGATGGCCGACGGCACTCTACGGACTCTGACACCGGAGGATGAGCTTTTCACGCTCATGCTCGGCGCGGGGAGCGCGCTTGCCATCGTGGTCGACATGACCTTCCGGCTTGCCGATGCCCGAGCGATACAGGGCGCCGAGCAACTCGTTCTCGGGTTCGAGAGCCGCGAGCAGGCGGTCGCATTCTCTCGCGCGGCCATGCAGTTCATGAAGGAGGCTGTGATCCCGAACGAGTCCGTATCCGTCGAACTCGTGGTA
Organism: Gemmatimonadales bacterium; assembly: GCA_038120095.1. Lineage (GTDB taxonomy): Bacteria > Gemmatimonadota > Gemmatimonadetes > Longimicrobiales > Gaopeijiaceae > UBA2589. The sequence goes on along the minus strand of JAYOKZ010000044.1, from coordinate 12,263 downwards.
ACCGGAACGAACGCTCTCGTCGTGACCACCGTGTTCTACGACTCGTTCACGGGCGATGTCGATCTGTTCACCGAGCCCCTCCGAGCACTCGCAGTCTCCAGCCGGCTGCCGACCCTGGCGGATACCCGCTGGAACTCCTGGTACGAGACTGCCGCAGCACTCTGGCCGGTGATCGCCGAGCAGAAGGGCAGTCCGCTTGCGACGAGTTGCCACTGCGCCGGGACAACCACGAGTCCCACCGATGAAGTGCTCGACTTCGTCGCGGACGTCCTGATCGCAGGAGCCCCACTCGATGAGGCGAAGATGTCGATCATCGAGATACGCACCCTGGGCGGTGCGGTTCAGACAGGGCGTCGGATCCCGACGGGCAACTGCGAACACACCTTTTTCGTCGACCTCATCACGCTCTACGACTCGAGTCTCAAAACTCCCGCCGAGCGCCAGGCGATCGCGGACCTCACGGACCGGTGGGTCGACCATGCACGCGCGGTCCCCGAGCTTGGCGTCGATTTCAGCGGGACCCACTCCCAGTCCGATGATGTCGCTCGATCCTCCGTTGCAGCGGAGATCTTCGGGTCCAGCACGATGGCCCGCGCGGTGTCGAAGGCCAAGGCGCAGGTCGATCCGGAAAACCGATTACGCTTCCACCCGTTCGCCAGGTTCCTCACCTGATGTCGTCCGCGAGCTTGATCTGAGATCAAAGGATCCGGGCGAACACGGGTAGCTACGTCCCCATTCATACGTCGCCTGACACCGCGTATCTCCGACTACTGGAAGAGCCGCAACGGATGCGCTGACTGCCGGCGCCCCCGCTTGAGAGAGCCCCTCCGGGCGCTACCGAATCATCACGCCGGAGGAAAACTGAACGCGCCAGCGAGTGCGCGTAGAGCTGCCTCCTCCGCGTGCTCCCCGATCAACTGGAGTTCTCCGCCATCCAGCCACACGCCTCGACACTCGGGGCAACGATCCATGACCACCATGTACCGAACCTCCTTGTCCATGGTGGTGCCGTCGATGGGGCATGTGCGGCGCTCTTCGACGTCCGCTTCCGACATCAGCCGCATCGTCTCGGCGCAGGGGGGGCAGACCGGCGTGTCCCCGTCCTTCTTCCTCGTCCGGCTACCGCACCGATGACATTTCTCGCCAAACAGGCTCATGATCCGTCCTCCCCGAAAGTTTTGTGTGTCTTGCGAGCGGGCTCTCCCCGCGTCCTGATCACTTCATCACTGTTCGAAGCTTCTCTCGCTGGCTTCGATCGACCCTGCGACTCCGTCCCTAGCGTCTCGGCGAATCGCCGTCTTGAAAAGGGACTCCTGATCCGATCATGCAGCGATCACGGGGATCAACCCAGCCACTGCACGACACCGAGGACCAGAAGAATCGTGATCGCACTGATCTGAAAGACAAAATCCACCCGATCGATCCTCGCCGCCGCGAGCGCCTTCTCACCTTCCGGCGCTCGCGCATACACATTCGTGCCCCAGGTGAAGAGACCGAAAAGGCCCACGCAGATCAGGTAGCTCCACGTAAAGAGATTGTCGAGTAATGTCAGGTAGGGCAGCGAGGGAAGCTCGCTCCGATACGCCTGATGCATGAAGACGAGGGTCAACAGCGCGGTCGTCGGCACGGCAAGACGAATATCCGCAAGGGTTCCGATGACAGTGGGTGTCATGATGACGACGGCCATGATCATCAGAATGGGCAGCACCCAACGAACAAAGGCGCTCTCGTAATCCGACCGGTAGTGGATCTCCAACCGAACCTGACTCTTCACGGGTTGATACCAGGAACCGAAGCGCGTGGGGTATCTGTGCATGAGCGGCTCGAGTGAGGCTCCCTCGAGCCGGTAGCCGCTCAGCGAACCATCGAGACCGAGAAACCCGTTTTGCTCGTGATGTGGAAAGAGCAGCGCCTGCTCGTATTTGTCTGAGAATACATCCGGCTGAATCTCCACGATGATCGGCAGGATCAGTACATCGAAGGGATCTCGTTCAAAATCGATCTCGTCATCGTAGAAGCGGCTCGAAAATCGATAACGCTGATGACGCCGCCCTGCAGACAGGACCTGCGGAGCAGCCCCTTCAGGCTCGAAGCTGCTGTCCCACGCTTCGATCTGATTGGTCAACCGTATCAGATCAGCCGGGTTGAGGTTTTCCTCCTCGAGGATCTCATTCGTCTTCGGTGACCACTCCAGCCACACGAAGCCGTCCGCCGAGAACGTTCGAGACTGCAGAGACAGCTCGTACACTTTGTCCACGTGGAGGCCCACGAAAACCACGTGTTGGTCGTCTCGGACTTCACCAAGGTCAACCTGCGGAGAGAAGACCTCCGCGGCCTCGTCGAAACTGCTCTGCTCCACCAGCGCTGCCTCGTTCGCCCGGTCCCCGGAAGGACGACCCCAGAGCAGCAGCATGAGGACCACTACGCCGAAAAACATCCAAGGCCACTGGGCCCTCCCCGGCCACCCGATCCGGCTCACGGGAATCGAGACACGGGTTGAGATGTAAATCTGGACGCATCGGGTCGATCCTGCGTCCAGTCACACACGAATCCCTGATTCCCGGCGATTCTCTGAGACCACGCCCTCGCCGCTACGGGCGGTTCGCTATGCACCACCTCGAACTGACCGTCGGCGCGGGCTTCTCCGATGTACATTGCCTTTCGCACATGGTGATTCGGGAGGATCGTGAGTTCTCCGAGCGGCCCGGACAACGATGTTCCCGGGAGCGCTCCACGCACGTCAACCGGCCGAACAGAACCTGCCCGCTCCACAGCAGCCGACCAGAGGTGCACCATCGAATACGCGGTCGCGGCAGGGTCACTCGTCACCCTGTGCGGCCCGTAGGCATCACGGAATCGTCGCGTGAATTCCTCGGCCTCCGGGGTGCTCACGCTCTCAAAAAAGGTCCACGCCGCAAACGAACCCTCTGTTTCCTCTGGGCCGATCGCTGACACCTCCTCTTCCGCGATCGAGAAGCTCATGACGATGTAACCAGCCTCCCGGGTGAGCCCGGCTGCACGCAAGGATTTGAAAAAGGCGACGTTGGAGTCCCCGTTGATGGTGTTGATGATGATGCCGCCTCGGGGAAGGCTGCCGCGAATTCGCTCGATCATCACGTCGAGATTCATGGCCCCGAGTTCTTCGTAGAATTCACCCGCCACCTCTCCGCCCAGCGACTCGATATGCTGTCGGATGATGCGGTTGGCCGTCCTCGGGTAGACATAATCACTCCCGGCCAGGACAAACCTCGTTCCGTGGGTCTGAAACAGCCATTCGACGGCGGGCTCTGTCTGCTGATTCGGGGTGGCACCCGCGTAGAGAACGTGCGCGGAACACTCCTCTCCTTCGTATTGAATCGGGTACATGAGGAGGTGGTTCCGAGACTCGAGGACTGGCAGCATCGCTTTGCGGCTCGCGGAGGTCCATCCACCGAAGATGACTGCTACGCTGTCCCGATCGATGAGTCGTGCCGCCCGGGCCGCAAACATCTCGGGAGTCGACTGACCGTCCTCCTCGATCGCGACCAATGCCAGGCGCTGACCATTGACCGTGATACCCCCCGCAGCATTGATCTCGCGAATCGCAAGAAGTTCTGCCTCGGCCACGGTATTCTCGGACACCGCCAGAGTCCCGGTTCGGGAGTGGAGCACACCCACCTTCACCACGCCGTCGAACTCCGTGCGCCCCTGTGGGTCAACCGAGCATGCCACGAGCAGGAGCAAGACAGGGACCACGAACAGGAACTCCCTCGTCCTCACTGCGACCTTGCATCCCACGTGCACCCTTCCCTGCTGAGACCTCTTCGGCACTCGACGCGATACGATGATGAGAGGCATGGACGGCTGAGACAACCGGGAGCGGGCACGGGCGGCTTCAAGGGACACATGCGAGCCCACGGGCCCACCTGGCATCGAGCGACAAGTCCAATCCTGTCGACGGTGCCACGCCTACTGCGTGTGGATCCCCGACCGGTCCCCTCGGAGCACATACTTCTGGATCTTCCCCGTCGCCGTCTTCGGTAGCTCGTCGACCACGGTCAGACCCTTCGGGATCTTGAAGCCGGCCAGCCGACCCCGGGAGAATTCGACAAGCTCCTCGAAGTCGAAATTGGCGCCCTCCTTCAGGACGCAGAACGCATGGGGCGCCTCACCCCAGCGCTCGTGCGGTAACCCGACCACGGCGACTTCGAGGACCGCGGGGTGACCGAGGAGCACACCTTCGAGCTCGACCGACGAGATGTTCTCGCCACCGCTGATGATCACGTCCTTGATGCGGTCCTGAATCAACATGTACCCGTCCGGATCTACGACCGCAGCGTCTCCGGAGTGGAACCAGCCCCCCTCGAACGCTCTCGCGGTGGCGTCGGGATCGCGGTAGTAGCCGTCCATGACCACGTTTCCGCGCACCACGATTTCTCCTACGGTCGTGCCGTCCCGAGGGACGTCGTTGCCGTCCTCGTCGATGACGCGGAGCTCCCCGGACGTGATCAGCTCGACACCCTGGCGCGCCTTGTGCCTCGCCCGCTCCTCGATGGACAGGGCCTCGTGCTCGGGTCGGACCTCGCACACACTGATCAGGGGCGCGGTCTCCGTCAGACCGTAGACGTGCGTCACGGTCCAGCCGAGCTCTCCCTCCACACGCCCGATCGTGTCCGCAGCGGGCGGCGCACCCGCCGTCAGCACACGCACGCCCGATGGAGCCGCGGCCCGAAGGTCGGGTGGCGCGTTCGCGATCATGATCAGCACCGTCGGAGCAGCACACAGTGCCGTAACCTGCTCGCGCTCGGCGAGCGAAAAGATGGTATCGGCGTCGACCTTGCGGGCACAGACGTGTCTCCCGCCTGCCGCCGTGACAATCCAGACGAACGTCCACCCGTTGGCGTGGAACATCGGGAGCGTCCACAAATAACGGTCGGCGGTGGTCATCGGATGGTGCACGAGGGTCCCTACGGCGTTCACCCACGCGTTGCGGTGCGTGATCATGACACCCTTGGGGTGCGACGTCGTACCGCTCGTGTAGTTGATCGCGATCAGGTCGTCCTCGGAGATGTCAGGCGCCGTGAAGTTCGGGTCCGCTTCGCTCACCAGTACATCGTATTGCTCCCATCCCGGCCGGTCCCCCTCCAGCGCAATGAAGCGCTCAACGGAGGGCATCTGATCTCGGACCGAGTCGATCTGCTCGAGGAAGTCCTCGTGAGCGCAGACCACCCTGCATCCCGAATGCTCGATCATGTACACCCAGTCTGCGGGGAGCAGTCGATAGTTGAGAGGTACGATGACCGCGCCGATCTGCGGCACGGCGTAGTACCCTTCCAGGTGCTGGTGCGTGTTCGGCGCGATGTACGCGACACGATCTCCCGGCTGCACGCCGAACGCCTGCAACGCACCGGACCATCGATCGCAGCGGTCGAAGAACTCCTCGTAGGTCCATCGTCCCGTACCGTCGACGACCGCGTCTCGCGATCCGTACAGGGTGCGGGCCCGGCGAGCGAACTCCATGGGGGTCAGAGCAGTCTTCATGGGCCATCCGTGGAGATCGTCGACGTTGCGACGCGCAAGTGACTACACCCGGCACACCGGCGAAAGGACTCGGAAGACGACGACGGATGCGCAGGCCCGGCCAGACCAGGGTCGTATCCCGCATCCACGACCCGCCATCCGTCCTCGAGCAGCGATGTGGATCGCCGGGGGAGAGCAGCACTGGACCGCTCCCCTTCGACCGAAACACCTCCGCTCATTCGAGCGCGTGCAGGGCGTCGTGTGTCATCGGACTCTACGCCGATGTCATTTCGAGGGGCGGCGCCATGCGGTCGGTTGATCGGAAGATGCCCGGCACACGGCCCCAATGTCACACCGGCACATCCTCACCCTCACCGTGTAGATCTGGGCCCGCCTCACTCCTCTGCCTGCCATGATGTCCATCATGTTCGACCGGAGCCCATTCGGCTCGATGAGTCGCCGCCTTGCCTTCCTCGTGGCGCTCACCCTGCCGGCCTTCACTGGTTGTACAAGCTCAGGCTCCCGGGAGTCGAACGACACATCGAGGGTTTCGGCGGCGATGGCCGAGTCGCGGTCCTCGGCCACGCTCGCTTCACTCGAGACCACCGAATACGTCGAGGGTCCATCGACCGTCGACGGGATCGGCAGATACTACCGGGGACGAGAAATTTCGCATGTCATGGGCCACCTGGGCGCCGGCTGGCTGGAGCGGCCGACGCGCGAACAGGAGGAGCGTACCGACCTTCTCCTCGACTTCCTCACCGAGCTGGAGGGAACGACCGTCGCGGACATCGGTGTCGGCACCGGATACTTCGCTCTTCCTTGGGCGCGAAGACTGGACGGGGGGCGCGTCCTTGGGGTGGATATCCAGCCGGAGATGCTCGACATCCTCGCGTCACGGGTCGCGCAAGAGGGTCTCACCAACGTCGAGGGCGTGCTCGGCACAGTCGACGACCCCCGACTGCCCCCGGGAGAGGTCGACATCGTTCTGATCGTCGACGCGTACCACGAGTTCTCTGCCCCACGAGAGATGCTGGCTGGAATCGAGCAAGCCCTCCGGCCGGGCGGACGCCTGGTTCTCGTCGAATACCGTGGGGAGGATCCACTCGTCCCCATCAAGGAGCTGCACAAGATGACCGAGGAGCAGGCCATCACGGAGGTCGAGCTCGCAGGTCTGGAATGGATGGTGACGGAAGACTTCCTGCCGCAACAGCACGTCATGATCTTCGAAAAGCCCGTGGGCTAGTCGGGTCGTCGCCGCGGACGACCCGGCTACCGGCGTCCGCGTTCTAGGAAACGCCCCGGCCGCGCACCGGTCATCTCCTCTGCGCGCAGCACCGCCGTCCCTCCGACCCACACGTAGACCACGCCCTCGGAGTAGTGGTGTGGGTCAGTGTACTGCGATCGATCGGTGATGCGATCCGCGTCGAAGACGGTGATATCGGCGACCATGCCGACACCGAGACGTCCCCGGTCGGACTGCCCGAGCCACTCCGCAGGCGCGGACGTCATCTTCCGCACGGCCTCTTCCAGAGTCAGGACCCCCAGCTCGCGGACGTAGCGACCCAGAATCCGAGGATACGACCCGTAGGTGCGCGGGTGGGGGAAGCCCACGCCGGGCTGCACGAGATCGCCATCGGTCTCGAACATCGACGTCGGATGCTGCATGATGCGGATGACATCGGCCTCGTCCATACCGTAGAAGTTGCCGATGAAGCGCCCGTTCAGCTGGAGCTCGATCAGAAGTTCGATCGTCTCGTCGAGCGTGGTCGGACGCCCCGCGTCGACGAGGTAGTCGGCCAGGGTTCGGCCCGTCATGTCCGGCCGGCCGTCGAGGGTCCGGAACTGCACGCTCTCGGGTCCGGGGCCCGTCTGCTGTCCGTAGATCGTGCGCATCTCGGATACCAGACGAGCGCGGACGGCCGGGTCAGCCACACGCGCCGCGAACGCCTCGGGGCCGTCCGCGAGCACCCACGCCGGGAATAGCAGGTCCGAGTACGTGCTGAACGCCGTGTACGGGTACACGTCATGCACGACCTCCTGCCCTGCGGCGGAGGCCGAGTCCAGGAGGGCGAGCGTCCGACTCGTGCTGCCCCAATTGGCAGCCCCCGTCACCTTGTGGTGGTTGATCTGAACGGGGATCCCGGCCCGACGCCCCACCTCAAGCGTCTCCTGAACGGCTTCGATCACGCGCACGCCCTCGTCGCGCATGTGCGTCACATAGATGCCGCCATAACGGGCTGCCACCTCGGCGAGTGCCACGACTTCGTCGGGCTCGGCGTACGCGGCGGGCACGTACTCCAACCCCGTCGACAGGCCCAGAGCGCCCTGCTGCATCGTGGAATCGACAAGCGCGCGCATCCACTCGAGCTCCGACACCGTCGGGGGGCGGTTCTCCAGACCGATCACACGCTCCCGGATCCAGGTGTGGCCCGCGAACATGCCCACGTTGAGCCCCATGCGAACGTCGTCCATGTACGCGTCGAGGGGCCAGGGCTGGGGCTGACTGTGGAGTGGCGCGAGCACGGTCGTGATGCCCTGCCGGATGAAGTTCTCGGCGTCCGGGTATTCTGCGAGCGTGACGAGGTGCGCGTGGTTGTCCCAGAACCCGGGGCTTACGATGAGGCCGGAGACATCGACGACTTCCCCACCCCGTGCGGCGAGGTCGGGACCGATGGCGGCGATCAGCCCATCGTCGATCGCGACGTCGGCGACGAACGCGGGCGCGCCACTCCCGTCCACGACCGTCCCCCCTACGAGCACCGTGTCGTAGACGGGAGCGTCGCTACACCCCGAGAGCAGGATCAAGGCCAGCCCGACCGAAGCCGTCCCACGCACGGCCATTACTGCGACTCCGGCACGAGGAAGACGAAGTTCGTCAGGCCGCCGTCTGGCCCGATCGTGAGTGTCACGCGCATGCGTCGGTCACCCCACGTTGCCCGATACTCGAGTTCGGTGTCATCACCGACCTGCTTGCTCGCCAGCAGGGTCAGGTCGTCCGGACGTCCGAGACCGGCGAGCTGGGCCTGAAGAGCGGCCCGCATACGGGGGAAGACCGTTTGCCGAACGAAGTCGAAGTCGGCCAACTCGAGCGAACCGTCCGACATCTTTTCGAGCATATCCGCCACGTAGGCCGTGACGGCAGGGTCATCCGCGATCGGCTCGGTCGCCGGCGCCTCGGGGGTGAGCACGGGATCGATCATCGCCCCGATCTGCATCGCCAGCGTAGCGGACATCGTGCTGCGCGCGTTGGTGAGCACGATCACCGAGAGGTCCTGGCTCGGAAAACGCGTGTACTGGTTCACGAAGCCTTGCCATGCCCCGCTGTGCTCGAGCACAGGCTGTCCCGCGACCTCGTCGAAGAACCAGGCGAAGCCGTACGGGTGGGAATTGCCGCTGTTGAGCACCATCGGCGTGAGGATCTGATCCCAACTCTCTGGAGAGAGGATCGAGCGCGTCCGCACCGTCTCGTTCCATGCGATCATGTCGCGCAGGCTGAACAGCATGCTGCCGTCCGCCGTCGTGTTGGTCTGTTCAGCCACGTGCGACGCGTTCTGTAGCCCCTCGGGACCCGGCATGTACCCGCGCGCGCGGTGCGGCACGATCTCCGTTGCCGTGTTGATCCGGATCGTGGGCATGCCCGCGGGATCGAACACGCGCTCGCGGAGGAACTCCCAGTACGGCGCGCCCGTGACGCGACTGATCATCACGCCGAGCATGGCGTACCCGGTATTCGAGTAGTTCCAGCGCGTCCCAGCCGAAAACTCGAGGGGGAGGTCCGACGCCATCCGCACCAGGTCGTCTTCCGCGTAGTTCGTCGCGTAGTCGAACGAGTCGCTGGTGTAGTCGGGAATCCCCGAGGCGTGTGTCAGGAGGTGGCGCACCGTGATCGGCTGCCACGACTCCGGCGATTCCGGGAGGTGCTCACGAATCGACGCATCGAGATCGACGCGCCCGTCTTCGACCAGGAGCATCACACCGGCCGCCGTGAACTGCTTCCCGACCGAACCCGACTGGAACATCGTCTCGGTCGTGACCGTCGAGCCGGTCTCGATGTTCGCGAGTCCGAAGCCCTTCGACAGCAGCACCTCACCGTGGTGGACCACCCCGACCGCGACCCCCGGCGTGTTCGTCCGATCCATCGCTTCACGCACGGCCGCCTCGATGCCGGCCACCGCCGTCGCGGGCGATGTGGTCTTTCGGAGCTTCCACGGCATCGGACGGGCCCGAGGCGTCGGCCATACCTCGTCGAGGGTGAAGCCGTCGTACAGGACGCCGCCGCGCATGACCTGTTCGATGTCCTGCGTGGCTTCGATGTCGGCGAGTGGATCCCGGCTGAGCACGACCAGGTCGGCGAGCTTCCCCGCCTCGATGCTCCCCAGATCGGCGTCGTGACCGATGGCCTCGGCGCCCATGATCGTCGCGACACGCAGGACATCGTGGTTCGACATACCTCCGTCGGCGAGCAGTTTCATCTCCCAGTGACTCGACAAGCCCTGCACCTCGCCGTGTCCACCGAGGGCCACACTGCCACCCGCCCGCAGAATCGCGCCGGCGCCACGCGCGACCTCGACGGCACTGAAGTCCTCGGGTGGGAACCACAGCTGACGCGTGGAGCTTCGCTCGTACAGCTCGCCCTCGGCATGCCACCGGGCCGCTCGTGAGTCCTCATGCGGCCGCTCGTCAGCGAGTAGACGATAGATCGGGAGCGCAGCCCCGAACGAGACGACCAGTGTCGGCGTGTAGGTGACGCCGGTGCGGGCGAAGAGCTGAACGATGTCATCGTAGATCGGCGCGACCGGCACGGCGTGCTCGTTCCCGCTGAAGCCATCGATCGCGTGCGTGAGATTGGCCTTCGTGTCGGCCCCGCCTTCGGTCGTCGGCATCATGCCCAGCTCTCGAGACGCCTGGGCGACCCACGCCCGTTGCTGCCGGTCCCCCACCAGGTACGACTTGAGTACGTGCGTGCCATACTCGTCCCGATAGCTCCGGAGCAACGCCAGCGTCTGCTCGTACGACTGCAGGTTCAGCATGCCGAAGAGCCCCGGCCCGGTCGACACGACGCGAGGTGCGGGGACGCCGTCGGCTTCGATCACGTCGGCCAGTTCGAAGACGTCGACCTGGGCCTGCGGGTTGCGCACGGTCGTCACGCCGAACGCCAGGTTGGAGAACGCGAACGTGCCCTCGGGCTCGAGCAGTTCACCACGAACACCGAAGTGGGCGTGAACATCGATGAAGCCCGGCACGATGACGCGCCCCGAGAGGTCGATGACGCGGGCACCGTCCGGGGGAGGTCGCGTGCCGGTCGGTCCGACCCAGTCGATGCGTCCGTTCGACACGAACACGTCACCGCGCTCGACCACCTCGTCGCCCCGCATCGTCACGACCTTGGCACCCTGCAGCACGACGGAGCCGACCGCGGTGGCGCGCGGCAGGTCCACATCGAGCGGAATCGCAGTCGGCTCTGCACCCCCGTCCGTACTGGCGTGTCCGATACGCGGCCCCTCGGTCCACAACAGGGTGGAACCATCGGGCATCCACGCCAGGCTCGTGGCATCGGCCGACGTCAGTGGCGGGCCCTCGGGCGTGAGCGTTACCGGACCGGCGCCATCGGTCGCAGGCATCCGCGCACGCATGACGGTCGGGCCGACTCTCGCGGCAACGAATCGCCCGTCAGGGCTGATACGCAGCTCGGCCGCGGGCGGACCGCTCGTCGTCGCGACCGTCTCGGGCGCGCCGCCTGCGAGCGGAAGGCGGACCAGCTCAGCCGTTCCCCCCGAGAGGTACACCGCATCCATCGCCGGCCCGAAGTGCGGGAACCTCGCTCCGTTTGAGGGCGCGATCGTGCTGTGCGCCCCGCCGTCGGCAGGAACCGAGACGATGTCGGCCGTGGGCGGCACCGCACTGCCCGGCCCGACGGCCGACAACGATGCCGCGGCGCCGAGCGAGGCGCGCAGTGCGATCACCGCGCCCCCATCGGGGGTCCACACCGGGTCGGCCCAAAGTGCGGGGGCATCGGACAAGCGCTGAGGCGCCCCGCCTGCCAGGCTCGCCTTCCACAGGTGACCGCCTTCCTCGGTCCACGTGACATAGGCGATCCAACGACCATCAGGCGACCACGCCGGCATGAACTCGCGCGGCCGAGCCTCGTCCGTCAGGCGCCGTGGAGTGGCACCGACGGCGGTAGCGACCCAGATGCGAGCCAACGACGAGAACGCCACGTGTCCGTCGGCCGCGACCGTGAGCCCGTGCGCTCGCCGGGCACGCACCGGACCGGTCTCGACGGCCCGGGGAAAGTCGAGGCGTTCGGCGACCTGCAGGCGCACAGGTGCCTCGAAGGGAACGTCTGTGACCTCCTCGGTCGTCAGGTCGAGGCGGCGGATGCGCCCGCGCAGCTCCAGGAACACAGAGCGCCCATCCGGCGCGAAGGCATAGTTCGGGAGTACGTCTCGCGTCGCCCGTCCCTCGAGTTGATGCCGTTGGATCGGGTATGCGATCCAGCGCTCGATGCCCGTCGACAGCTCTCTCGCCTTCAGGCCCGTGCGTCCATCACGCATTGCGGCATAGACCAGCGTCTCACCGTCGGGAGATACGCGCGGCTTCATCGCCTGGGCACCTTGCAGCGGCACCGGCACACTGCGTTCCAGGGCCGGATCGTATCGCATCACTGCACTGGTGGCCCCGCTCCTGCTGCCGTACGGGCGGGGCGTCACCGAGGTGTAGTAGATGGACCCGTCGGGCGCGACGGATGCCATGTACGGGCC
>JAYOKZ010000043.1:0-26500 GCA_038120095.1 Gemmatimonadales bacterium | reverse complement strand
CGTCGGCATGCTGGTCGACAACTCCATCGTGGTGCTCGAGAACATCTTCCGACATCGCGAGGAACTGGGCGAGGAGGCTGCGGAAGCTGCAGCGGCAGGGGCAGAAGAGGTGCAGAGCGCCATCACTGCCTCGACCCTCACCACCATTTCCGTTTTTGGTCCCATCATCTACGTCGAGGGCGTGGCGGGAGAGCTCTTCAAGGACCTCTCGCTTGCCGTCGCCTTCTCCCTCCTCGCGTCATTGCTGGTTGCACTCACGCTTCTTCCATCCCTCGCAGCCCATTTCGCTGTGTCCGGCGACGAGTCCCCGGACGAACGTGTGGCCGGGCCGCCGAAGGAGCTGCCCCGTGGTGTGGTGGCTCGAGCGCTCCATCGAGTGGGCAATGTCGCCCTGGCACCTTTTCGGGCGATCGCGTGGCTCGGCCGCCTGGCGTCGGAGCTTCTCGGCTTCTGGTCCGGGGGGGTCACCTCTCTGGTCGGGAGGGCCGTAGCACCAGTCCTGCGGGCCTTCGATCGAGGCTTCGCCCATTTCTCGCAGCGTTACCATGATGTTCTGGAGTGGTCCCTGGACCGCACGGCGATCGTGCTTGCGGCGTCTCTGGGTGCGCTCTCGGCTACCTTGCTTCTCGCCTGGGCTCTGCCCAGGGATCTGCTCCCGGATGTGGATCAGGGAGCATTCAGCGTCGCTCTGGAACTCCGGGAGGGGACGTCTCTGCGAGCGACGGATGAGGCAGCGCAGCTGATTGAATCGAGCTTGCTCGACGACCCCGACGTGGATGCGGTCTTCACCAGCGTCGGCAGGGATGTGCGAGCATACGCCGAAGGTGAAGATGCCTCGGGGCTGCAGACGGCCCGGTTCCAGGTTCGCCTGCGGGAGGGCGTGCCGTCGGGCCGGGCAGCCGGGCGCGCGCGATCTCTGAGGGCGCAGTTTCCGGCAGGTGCCCTCTCGGTCGAGACCGGTCAGGCGACCGCGCTGGGGTCCATGCTGGGAGGATCGGAGGCCGACATCGCCGTACGGGTTCGGGGCGACGATCTGGATGAGGTGTTCGACATGGCCGAGCGGATCGCCGGCGTCGTGAGTTCGGTTTCGTCCGTCGGTAACGTCCGGATCGGAACGGAACGGGGGCAACCCCAGATCCGGGTCGAAATCGACCGCGCCGCATGCGCCAGCTACGGAATCGATCCCCGGATCGTCGCGTCGACCGTCGATCGAGCAATGCGGGGGGATCTTGCGACCGAATTTGTTGATTTCGATCGCAAGATCGACGTGGTTGTTCGCTATCCGGAGGACCGCCGATACTCACGAGAGACGCTCGAAGGGCTCCGGATCAACGGCGTACCCATCGGGGAACTGGTGACGATCCGTGACGCCGTCGGACCCTCGGAGATCCATCGTGAAGACCAGGCCCGCGTCGTTCCCGTGTATGCCGACGTGGTCTCCGGAGGTCTGGATCAAGCCATTGCCGGGGTGACCGGAGTCCTCGCCTCGATCCCGCTTACCCCTGATGTCCGGTGGGAAGTTGGTGGAGAAAACGAGGAAATGCGGCGGTCGTTCCGTGACCTCGCGTTTGCGTTCGGGCTTGCCCTGATCCTCGTGTACATGATCCTGGCGGCCCAGTTCGAGTCATTCGTGCACCCGCTGACGATCCTCATGTCCGTGCCTCTTGCGCTCGTAGGTGCGGTCGCTTCTCTGGCGCTTGCCGGCCAGGGGCTGAACACGATGAGCCTCATCGGCGTCGTGATTCTGGTCGGAATCGTCGTGAATGACGCCATCGTGAAGGTGGACTTCATCAATCAGTCGAGGCGGGCCGGGCGGTCGCTCCGGGATGCGATCATCGAGGCGGGGCGGGTTCGACTGCGTCCCATCGTCATGACGACGGTCACGACGGTCTTGGGGCTCGTCCCGATGGCGTTGGGCATCGGGCGTGGTTCGGACCTGCGCGCTCCCCTTGCGATCGCCGTCATCGGCGGCCTCATCGTCGCGACGGCTCTCACGCTGATCCTGGTGCCCGTGGTCTACCAGACGGTCGAGACCGTTCGCTCCCGGATCTCGGGATGATCAGGCTGTCGCTCCGGCGACCTGTCGCGGTCGCCATGACGTACGGGGCCGTTGCCCTGCTCGGAGCGGCCGCATGGCGAAACGTGCCGATCGAGTTGCTCCCCGACACGCAGTTGCCCCGACTGTCAGTAACGGGCACGTGGCCCGGGGCCTCACCGGAAACTGTCGAGGCCTTCCTTACCGCGCCTCTCGAGGCCGCAGTCCAGCAGGTCCGGGGTGTGGAGCGCATCGTATCGGAATCCTTCGAGGAGCAGGGTCGGGGAACGGCGCGCATTGATGTCGAGTTCCAGCGCGACACCGACATGGATTTCGCCCGCCTCGACCTCTCGGAGCGTATCTCGACGCTCGAGGAGGGGCTGCCACACGGGGTGAGCGCGGTACAGGTGAGCCAGTTCGTGCCCGAAGAGTTCCAGGAACAGAGCGCCCCGTTCCTGTTCTACACGTTCACGGGACCGTATACGCTGGAAGCACTCAGGGCGCACCTGGACGACGTGATCGCCCCGGAGCTGAGTCAGGTCGAAGGTGTCTCTCGGGTTCGGGTGTTCGGGGGGCGCGACCGTCGGCTCGAGGTGGAACTGGACGAGGAAGTGCTCGGCTCGCTCGGCCTCGATCCCGTCTCCGTCCAGCGGGCGATTTCGGAGCTGGACCTGGTGGGAGAGGCAGGTGTGATCCGGGAGGGCGACGCAGAGCGTACGATCACCATCATGAATCGCCCGGCCAGCGCGGACGATGTGCGCGACGCAGTGATCACGTCCGCGGGAGGTAATCCTGTTCGTGTCGGTGACCTCGCGACTGTGTACGACACGTACGAGGAACCGCGCCAGATCTCCCGCATCAACCGACGCCCCTCCGTCGGCTTCGAGGTCATGA
Source organism: Gemmatimonadales bacterium (assembly GCA_038120095.1). Classification (GTDB taxonomy): domain Bacteria; phylum Gemmatimonadota; class Gemmatimonadetes; order Longimicrobiales; family Gaopeijiaceae; genus UBA2589. Next base: position 23,571 of record JAYOKZ010000043.1, on the reverse strand, counting down.
AGGGCATCGGCGTGAACGCGGTCTCCACGGCGGATGCGGTGAAGGATCGCCTGACCGAGCTGGAGCGACTGAACCCGATGGGGACGGAGTTCGTCCTCGAAGAGGACATGAGCGAAGAGATCGAGCGGCAGCTCACGGACCTCCGTACCCGGGCAATGTTCAGTGCGCTCGTCATCTTCGCCGTCCTGCTCGCCTTTCTGCGCTCCTTTCGCTCGGCCGCGCTGATTTTCGCCACCATCGGGTTCAGTGTCCTGATCGCCCTGAATCTCATCTACTTCGGTGGTTTGACCCTGAATCTGCTGACGCTCATGGGCCTTGCCATGGGCTTCGGTCTGATCGTGGACAACTCCATCGTGGTGCTCGAAAACATCTATCGTCGGCTTCAGGCCGGAGAGTCTCCGGCATCAGCCGCTGAAGCGGGTGCGAGAGAGGTGGTTCTTCCGATCTTCGCCTCGACTGCCACCACCCTCATCGTCTTCGTGCCCTTCGTGTACCTGCAGGGGGAGCTTCGCGTCTTCTACGTTCCCCTGGCGATCGTGGTCGCGCTCACACTGGTATCGTCTCTGTTCGTCGCCTTCACGTTCATTCCCTCCATTGCGGCGCGGGTACTTGCCCGGGAGGCCTCGGGTGACGAGTCAGGCAAGTCGATCATCGGTACCGCTCCGGCCCGTCCGGCACGGGTGCCCCTGTACCTGCACTTCTACGCCGATCTGGTCGGGTTCACGGTTCGAAAGCCCTGGGCCGCGGTAGCGTTCACGATCCTCGCGTTCGGCGGGTCGTACTCACTCTTCGATCGGTATGTGAATACGTGGGCGATGTGGGGCGGCGGTGGGGGCCAGGACACGTACATTCTGGTCCAGATACGGCTGCCCCGGGGCTCGAACCTCGAGCGTAGCGATCAGCTCATGGCGTACTTCGAGGAGCGGGTCGAGGCGATTCCGGAAGTGGAGCGGTTCACGGCGGACGTGAACCAGGCCTTCGGGATCATGCGAATCACGTTTCCCGACTCGCTGGAGAACACGCAGGTCCCTCCCGCGATCAAGCAGCAGATGGAGGCCTACAGCCACACGTTCACCGGTGCGGAGGTGCGTGTTTTCGGCTACGGTCCGTCGTTTTACGGCGGGGGGGGTGGCGCTCCGACCTACGGTATTCAGGTGCTCGGCTACAACTACGAGCGTGTTCGAGACATCGCGGACGACCTGGGGCGTCGTCTCGAACGACACAGCCGGGTGGTCGACGTGGACACCAATGCGGCCGGGGGACGGTTCAGCCGCGATCGAGCGTGGGAATTTGTTGCGGCGGTGGATCGAGAAAAATTGTCACAGTATGGACTTACGGTCTCGGATCTCAGTGATCGCATGAATGCAGCCGTGGCGGGTGTTGCCGGCCTCGGATTTCTCAAGCTTGGAGGCGAGGAAGTCCAGTTTCAGGTAAAGCGGGAGGAGAATCGAGAGATCGACGTCCTCGGCTTGCGCGAGACGCTGATCGATACACCTCTCGGGGGGCGCATCAGGCTCGGTGACGTCCTGAGCATCGAGTCCCGGGACGTCCTTTCGAGGATTCGCCGGGAAGATCAGCAATATGAGCGTACAGTAGCGTACGAGTTCCGGGGTCCGGCACGCCTCGGAGACCTCGTCCACGAACAGGTCATCGCGTCCGCCGCGGTGCCCCCCGGATACGTCGTTCAGGCGAGTGACACGGGTTTCTTCATCGACGACGAGGAGCGATTTCAGATCTGGTTGGTTCTGGGAGTGGCGGCCCTTCTCGTCTACATGGTGACGGCGGCCCTGTTCGAATCGCTGCTGCAACCGTTTTGCGTGATGTTCACGGTTCCGATGGCCCTGATCGGGGTCTACCTCATGTTTTTCTATTCAGATGCATCCTTCACCCGAGAGGCGTATGTGGGCGTGATCATGATGCTGGGGATCGTGGTGAACAACGCGATCCTGTTGGTTGATCAGGTCAACGGTGTCCGGCGTCGGGACAGGTCTCTGGGACTTGAGGAAGCGATCATCCAGGGAACACTCGAACGGGTGCGGCCCATTCTGATGACGACGACCACGACGATTCTCGGGCTGCTGCCGCTCGTGCTTTTCGGCGACGCGGCAGGCACGAACATCTGGGACGCGCTGGCGCTCGTTCTGATTGGCGGCCTGCTCTCGTCCACCCTGTTCGTGCTGACGATTACCCCGGCGGCGTACCATCTGCTCGAACGCATCCATGCTGGCCCCGATTCTCCGGTGTCCCCCGAAGGTGACGGGGATGTCCAGAGCATGGGAGTCGTGGGTCTGGGGGTCAGCCCGGATGTCGCTTAGAACCTCGACGATCTCGCTCGAATCCCTTGGCACACGCCTTGCCACCCCCAAAATTGAGTCTTGAACTGTCACTTTCCCGACGAGAGAACGCTGTGATGTCCAGACGCTTTCCAGCCGTGGTGGGAATCACGTTCGCGGTTCTCGCGTCGGTGTCCTCCCCAAGCGTGGCTGCTGGACAGAGTGGAGACGGCTACCTGCTCAAGAAGCCGCGAGTAACCCTCAAGTTCGAGTCCGGGTATGGCTTCCAGCAGGCCAAGAGCGACATCTTCGACTTCGTCACCGAGGAGCACACGCTCGGTCGTCGGGATTTCGATGCCCCTTATGTCGGCGCGGAACTCGGCATCCGGCTCTCGGAGCGCCTCGATCTGGCGATCAATGCCGGGTTTCAGGAGAGCTCCCGCGAGTCCGAATTCCGCGACTGGGTGGATCAGGATGACCTGCCGATCACGCAGGTGACCGGTCTGTCTCAGATGCCCGCCACCGTGGGGCTCAAGTTCTATCCGGTTCCACGTGGACGGGCGATCGGCCGTTTCGCTTGGGTGCCGCGTACGCTGACGCCGTTCGTGGGTGGATCGATCGGCCTCGTAGCCTACGACTTCGAGCAGTTCGGTGACTTCATCGATTACGAAACCTTCGACGTCTTCTACGACGATTTCTTCAGCGAGGGACAGGCGTTCCTCGCTCGGGCATCAGCCGGCATCAACGTGTCGGTGGGTCCGCAGTTCCTGTTCTCCCTGGAGGGCCGGTACACGTGGGCCCAGGCCGACATGCAGGGCGATTACTTTGATTTCGATCCGATCGATCTGGACGGCGTCCAAGTGATTGGTGGGCTCGCCGTTCGCTTCTAGAAGGAGGATCTCCGTGCGTAAGAACCGTACTCTTGGACGTTCGCTCCGGGTTTGCAGCGTGCTCGTTCTGGCGGGCGTTCAGCCCGGGTCCAGTCAGGTGGACGGCCGGGATGTCGACTCCCGCTGGCTTCCCTTCCTGGGGTGCTGGGAAGCCGTTGGCGCTCAGGATGAGATCGGGCTCCTCTGCTTCAGTCCGGCGGGTGGTGGGGTAGAGGTCGCGAACTACGTGGATGGAGAGGTCTCCTCCATCGAGCTGCTGGCAGGTGACGGACAGGCCCGTCAGGTGAGTGCCGAGGGGTGCGAGGGCTGGGAGAGTCTCGTCTTCTCGGATGACGGTCGGCGTGCATTCACGACGACCGAATTCCTTTGCGGTGACAGTGAGAGACGCCGCGGAACCGGGGTGATGACATTTCTCTCGACGACTGGATGGGCGGATGTGCGGGCGCTCGAGATCGACGGTGAGGCGATCGCGTGGGTGCAGGAATACGAGCTTGCCCGCCTGGAGACGCTGCGTGAATACGGTCTGACGGATTCCTCGTCCGACCGCGGATCGGCGGTGCGATCGGCCAGGATGGCGGCCACGTCGTCGATTACCATCGACGACGTGATCGAGGCTGCGTCGCAGGTGGATGACAAGGCGGTGGAGACATGGGTCATGCTGCAGGGCGAAGATTTGCGGGCGGATGCCCGGGATCTCATGGCGCTCGCTGACGTCGGGGCTTCAGACGACCTGATCGATGCGGTGGTTGCGATGTCGAACCCGGAGGCCTTCATGGTCGAGGTGGGGCACGACGTCGAGCGGTACGAAGCACCCCCGTATCCGGTGCATTACCGCGGGTACATGTCCGTGGCGCATTACTGGGGCCCCGGCTGGGGTCCGAGCTTCGGCTATGCGTATTCGCCGTACTCGCCGTTCTACGGTTCATACGGCTTGTACGGCAGCGGCTATCGGTATGGGTATTGGGGGTACAGGCCCGGCTACGTCGTTGTGACGCCCAGGAGTGGCCGCGGCGGAGCGGTGTACCGGGACGGCTATCGCCGAGGCTCCGATGGGACGGATCGCTCGGCTCGGCCGCGTGGCTCGGCGCCGGCGGCGAGCGAGTCGGGCGGGGCCGCATCGCAGGGCAGTTCGGGGACGACGCGCACAGCCAAACCGCGGCGTCGGACGAGTGGGGGTGTCGCCCCGTCGGCCAGTCACGCGTCGTCGCCGGCTACCGGCCTCTCGCGGGGGAGTCGTTCGGCGGCGAGGCGCGTCCCGTCGGGGCCGTCGGATGCGGCCAAGTCGCGCCCGGCTCGTTCGGCCTCGCAGGCTGGCGGGTCGTCTCCCCGTGTGTTTCCTGCGCCACGCACGTCGCGCGGGGTTTCACGCCCGTCGGCCCAAAACCGTTCGCTGAGACCGCCGGCACAGACTCGCAGCACCAGTCCTCCGGCACCTCGTCGTGCTTCGACTCCAAGGGCGCCCCGATCGAGCCCATCGGCCGGCGTACGAACCTCGCCGCCGCGGACCCCGGCCGTTCGGTCGACCCCGGCGAGCCGGCCGGTACGCCCATCTCGAGTGACCCGGAGGCCCACGGGGGCTCGCTAGGGGTTCACACGACGTTCCCATGAAGCGGAGCAGGGGGTTCAGCCACCCTCTGCTCCCTTCTTTTTTCATGGCTTGTGCTAACTTTTCCTGCCATGGATGACTCGACCACGCTGCCCGCCGAGGGCACTGATTTCATTCGTCAGCGGATTCGCGCGGACCTCGCCTCGAACCGCTATGGCGGGCGTGTCGTCACGCGTTTTCCTCCAGAGCCGAACGGCTATCTGCACGTAGGTCACGCGACGGCGATCTGCCTGAACTTCGGGATCGCACAGGAATTCGGGGGGCGCTTCCACCTCCGCTTCGACGATACGAACCCCGAGAAGGAAAATGAGGAGTTCGTTCGAGGCATCATGGAGGACATCCGCTGGCTCGGTGCGGACTGGGGGGAGGATCTCTTTTACGCGTCCGACTATTTCGAGCGGATGTACGACTGTGCCGTCGTTCTGATTCGCAAAGGGTTGGCCTACGTCGATTCGCAGCCGCTCGAAGCGATCCGCGAGGGGCGTGGCAGCGTCACGGAGCGAGGCACCGAATCGCCATTTCGGGATCGATCGGTCGAGGAAAATCTGGATTTGTTCGCGCGCATGCGGGCTGGCGAATTCGAGGACGGGGCGCATGTGTTGCGGGGACGGATCGACATGGGCCATGCGAACATGCTCATGAGAGATCCGGTCCTGTACCGGATTCGCCACGCGCGCCATTACCGGCAGGGTGACGCGTGGTGCATCTACCCGTTGTACGACTATGCGCACTGTCTCGAGGACGCGTTCGAGAATGTGACGCACTCCATCTGCACCATCGAATTCGAAAACAACCGCGAGCTGTACGACTGGGTCCTGGACGGTGCGGGATTCGAGGAACCCCGGCCTCATCAGCACGAGTGGGCCGGGCTCGATCTGGAAAATGCGGTGCTTTCGAAACGGGCGATCGGGCCTCTGGTCTCAGCGGGCCTCGTGTCCGGCTGGGATGATCCGCGCCTCGCCACCATTTCGGCCTACCGGCGCCGGGGTGTGCCGCCCGAGGCGATCTGGATGTTTGCGCGTCTGGTGGGGGTGTCCCGCTCCGGTGGGCGAACGGAAGAGGACAAGTTCGAATTCGCCATTCGCGAAGTTCTCAACACGAATGCGCCGCGGGTGATGGCGGTGCTCGATCCGATTCGAGTCGTCCTTACGAATCTGCCGGAGGGACACTCGGAGGCCTTCGAGGTCGCCTCGTTCCCACCTGACGTCGGTCGACCCGGCTCTCGACGCGTGCCGTTCGGTCGCGAGATCTGGATTGAGCGCTCCGATTTTGCCGAGCATCCCCCCGCCGGGTTTCGGCGGCTGGTACCGGGGGGAGAGGTTCGACTGAGGGGCGCGTATGTGATTCGGTGCGATGAGGTCGTCAAAGGCGAAGACGGTGGGATCTCCGAGCTCCGCTGTTCCGTGGACCTCGACACCCGGGGGGGATCAGCTCCGCGAGAGCGGAAGGTGAAGGGGACCATTCAGTGGGTTTCTGTCGCTGACGGGGTCGATGCCGAGGTACGGCTCTTCTCTGCTCTCCTGCGACCCTTAGAGGACGGAGCGACGGAAGAAACGCTCATCACGGAGCGGGTGAACCCGGACTCTGTCGAGGTCTTCCATGACGCGAAGGTGGAGCCATCCGTCGCTTCGGGAGATCCGGCGACACGCTACCAATTCGAGCGGACCGGCTATTTCTGGCTGGATCCCGTCGATGGGCGGGGTGAGCGCCGCGTGTTCAACCGGATCGTGGCCTTGAAGTCGACGTATCGACCGACGTCGCAACGCGGCCGCGAGGAGCGGCGGGATCGGGGGACGGTTGAACGGGCGGCAGGTCCGTCGGTCAAGCCCCAGATCAGTGACACACGCAAGGCCGCGCGTGACGCGGATCCAGCGTTGATGGCCCGATTCCAGTCTCTTCAGGTTGATCAGGGACTTTCAAAAGAGCAGGCGGACCTCCTCACGGGATCGGCAGCTACGATCGCCTTCTTTGACGCGGCCGTCGGGGAGGGAGCGGATCCCTCGGCTGCGGCGTCGTGGATCGTGACCGATGTCCGCGGTCTCCCGGGAGCCGTTGACCTGAAGTCGCTGCCGTTCTCAGGGGAGGACCTCGGTCGTCTCGTCTGCCTGGTCTCGGAGGGTGCGCTGAGCCGTCGGGCTGCCAAGGACGTCCTGTTGCGCATGGCCGAGACGGGCGGTGATCCGAAGAGTCTGGTTGAAGAGATGGGACTGGCCTCGGTCTCGGACGCCGATCAACTCGGGGCGGTCATCGACGAGGTATTGTCGAAGATGCCGGAGCAGGTCGAGGCGTATCGCGGGGGAAAAAGGAACCTGCTCGGCCTCTTCATTGGCGAGGTGATGAAGGCAACGAAGGGCGCTGCTGACCCTCAAGCCGCGAGGGGCCTCCTCGTCGAGAGGCTTGGCGCATGACCATGCGACTGCGCTTCGCCCCGTCGCCGACCGGCTATCTGCACGTCGGCGGGGCGCGGACTGCCGTCTTCAACTGGCTCATTGCTCGACATTCGGGTGGCGTCCTCGTGCTTCGCATCGAGGACACCGATCGGGCAAGGTCGAGCGACGCTCACACTCAGGTCATTCTGGACGGACTGACGTGGCTGGGGGTGGACTGGGACGAGGGGCCGTTCTTCCAGAGTGACGGTGTGGAGCGTCATCGGGACGACGCGTATCGTCTGCTCCGGGAGGGAAAGGCCTACCGAGACTTCTCCGACCCGGAGGCCGTGCGTGCCGAGGCGCGGGAGCGCGGCATGCACCCGAGCCGGGTTGTCCGTGAGCAGATGGAGGCCCTCGGGCTCGAGGAGGCCGAGCGCAGGGCGAACGACGGCGAACCCTTCGCCATTCGTCTCCTCGTACCGGACGGAGAGACCGACTTCGAGGACCTCGTGCACGGGCCCATGCGTTTCGGTAACGAAGATGTCGACGATCTCGTCATCCTCCGCAGCGACGGAACTCCGACCTACAACCTCGCCGTGGTATCCGACGATGCCGAGATGAGGATCACGCACGTCCTGCGCGGTGATGACCACCTCTCGAACACGCCCAAGCAGGTTCTGCTCTACCGGGCGCTCGGTTACCCCGAGCCGGTGTTCGCGCACGTGCCGCTGATCCTCGGGGCCGACGGCCGGAAGCTGTCGAAGCGGCACGGGGCCACGGCTGTGGGTGACTACTCCAAGGAGGGAATACTTCCAGAGGCGATGACGAATTTCCTCGCACTCCTCGGCTGGAGTCCGGGTGATGACCGTGAGTTCATGACCCGCGAGGACCTGATGGAGGCATTCAGCACGGATCGACTGTTGAAATCTGCGTCCGTCTTCGACACGGAAAAGCTGGCATGGCTCAACGGTCGCCACCTGGCGGTGCAACCGGACCAGGACCTCGTGGGTTCGATTCGCGGCCACCTCGCCGCTGTCGCGTCGTTCCGCCCGACGCTTCTCGATGATGGTGCGTGGGTGAGCGAACTTCTGGATGTCATCAAGCCGCGTGCGCGCACCCTCGACGAGTTGGCCGGGCAAGCACGGCCCTTCGTCTGTGATGAGGTGCACTTCGATGACCAGGCGGTTGCGAAGCATTGGAGCAAGGACCCGGAGTCGGCGAGTGATCGTCTGGAGGCGCTGCTCGTCGCGTTCGAGGGCACCCGGTGGACTCGGGAGGATCTGGAGGTGTGCCTGCGCAGGGAGGCAACGGTAATGGGTCTCGGTGCGGGGAAGCTCATTCACCCGTTGCGTGTCGCCCTGACGGGAAACATGGCCAGCCCCGGTATCTTCGATGTCCTCGCCCTTCTGGGTCGTGAACGGGCCCTCGAACGGATGCGCCAGGGGGTCACGCGGATCCGCGGAAGCTGACGAAATCGCTTTCTTGACACCCTTCTCGACCCCACATTAGGATAGCCTCTGTTTCTTCGTTGGGCGCAGGCTCGACCCCCCTTCAAGGTGTTGATTGTTGGCCAGAACCGACGCAGCGGCAGGGCGCGAAGCGCCGATCCGTCACCAGGAAGTTGAGGCGCTCACCGAAATCGAGCGCCGGATCCTCGACTTCATGGTGCAGTACCTGCGCGCCAACACCTATCAGCCGTCGATTCGTGAGATTGGCCATCGGTTCGGGATCAAGAGCACGAAGACGGTATCCGAGCATCTTCAGGCGCTTGCCGATAAAGGATGCCTCGAGCGCGATCCGTCGCGGTCGCGGGGTGTGAAAATTCTCGGGGTCGATCTGAGCGCGGAAACGGTGGCTGTACCTTGCTTCTCCTCTCTGCCCGCCCATGGCGCGGCCGACGCCGAGGCATTCGTCTCCGTGGATCGCCAGCTCGGTAGTCGCGCGGGCTCGTTCATGGTTCGGGCGGGGGCGAGTGACCTCGCACTCCTGGGTGTCGCTGAAGGGGACCTCGTTCTGGTCTCTCCGGCATCCGTGGACGATGTCGAGGATGGCGCAGTGATCGTGGTTGACGTGGGTGGTGATTCGTCTTTTCATCGGTTCTCGCGGCAGGGTGCCGGGGCCAGGCTGGACACGTTGCAGCCAGGAGGAGGGACCACCGCCGTGGAGGATGCTTCTTCCTTGCGCCTCCTGGGCCGGGTCACGGGCTTTTACCGCAGGATGGATGAAGTCGGCTCTCTGAACCTGACGCAGCACTAAGGGACACGCCCACCACGTGGCGTCCCCGCCGTCTTTTCCCGGTCTCACTCCAGGGGCCGGGGTTTCCGATGATGAGCGGTGGATGGCGAGAGCGCTGGAATTAGCGCGCTCCGCAGCGGCTCGCGACGAAGTGCCGGTCGGTGCTGTCCTGGTCCGACAGGAGACGCTTCTGGCCGAGGCGGGCAATCGCACGCGGGTCGATTCCGACCCGTCTGCCCACGCCGAGGTCGTGGCGATTCGCGCAGCGGCAGCGCAGCAGGGAGACTGGAGACTGCTGGACACGACCCTCTACGTGACCCTGGAACCCTGTGCGATGTGTGCCGGAGCCATCGTACTCGCCAGAATTCCAAGGGTGGTGTTCGCGGCCCACGACCCGAAGGCCGGGATGGCAGGCTCGCTGTCGAACCTGCTGCAGGACGATCGTCTGAACCATCGCTGCGAGGTCGTCTCCGGCGTTCTGGCGGCGCCGGCGAGTCGTATGCTGAAGTCGTTCTTCGTGGCTCGACGATGATTTCCGGTCGTTGGGTCTGGGTGCTCCCGACGCTCCTCGTTGGTTGTCGCGTGGTCAGCATGCCCGCGCCCACGCCTGCGCTGGCCGCGTTGCCGGCAGCATCCGCCTCACCGGCCCCTGTGTCGGATCGGTCGATCGAGGCTCGACCGGTGGAGGTGGCAGAGACGACGCTGAGCGTGGACGAGGTCCGGGCCTTGTGGGTCGTTCGCTTCACCATGACGTCGGAACAGTCGGTGCGCGACCTCGTCGCCACTGCCGCTCGGAACGGGATCAACACCCTGATCGTACAGGTTCGGGGTCGGGCTGACGCGTTCTACGCGTCTGAGATCGAACCTCGGGGGGAATCGGTGCAAGCACCTGCTCCGTTCGACCCGCTCGCCCTTGTCATCCGGGAGGCGCACGCGAACGACATCGCCGTTCACGCGTGGGTGAACACCCATCTGGTGTGGGGGCCTGCGGCGTTGCCCGAGAGTCCCGAGCACATCGTCAACGCGCATCCAGACTGGCTGGCGGTCCCTCGGACCCTTGGCAGAGAGATGGCCGGCGTCGACCCGTTCGACAGTCGTTTCGTGGAGAGCCTGGTCCAGTTTGCGCGAGACAATTCGTCAACGGTGGAGGGGGTGTACACCAGCCCTTCGCATCCGGCGGTCCAGGATCGCGTGCATGCGGTATGGCTGGACCTCGTGGCTCGGTACGATCTCGACGGAGTTCACTTCGATTACATCCGCTTTCCCTCCGCGCAGTATGATTACTCGCTCGGTGCACTCGAACGCTTTCGGCGTTGGAGCCGAACGAGACTTCCTGCCGGCCGGTGGAGCGATCTGGCTGAGGCCTACGGTCGCGATCTGTATGCCTTCGCGGATGGGGAACCAGAACTCTGGGCCGCGTTCCGTCGTGAACATGTGAGCCGGCTGGTGAGACGCATCCACCGAGATGTGAAGGCCGCGAACCCTCAGATCACCATTTCTGCCGCGGTCATCGCGGATGTGGAAGAGGCGGAGAACGAGCGTTTCCAGGAATGGCCGACATGGCTCGCGGACGGGACCATCGACGTCGCTGTGCCGATGGCGTACACCTCCGACTCAGCGCGATTCCAGGCTCTGATCCGTTCTGCGCGCGCTGCTGCAGGACAGCCCGACCGTATCTGGGCGGGGATCGGTATCTACATGAACACGCTTGAGGGCACGCTCGGCATGATCGACATCGCGAGGGATGAGGAGACCGGTGGGTTTGCGCTCTTTTCGTACGACTGGGCCGTGGGAGACGGCAGAGGCGAGCCAGAATACCCCTTGCTTCGTCGCATCTCGGAAGGCCGCTTCGGGCGGTAGCGGGTAACCAGCCGGCTAGGTCTCGGCGTTCGCCTGGGCCTGATGGCCTTCGACGGACGTGCCCAGGAAGCGAAGCAGACCGGCCAGGATGGCCACGCCGATCACGAGTCCCAGCAAAGGGGGCAGTCCGTAGGCCGTTCCAACGTTGCCCAGGACCATGGCGAGCACTCCGACGAGCATGGCATAGGGTAGCTGGGTCTTCACATGGTCCACATGGTCACATGCCGAGGCCGTCGACGAGAGAACCGTGGTATCGGAGATGGGTGAGCAGTGATCTCCCCAGATCGCTCCCGCCAGAACCGACGCGATGCTGCCGAGGAGAATGGCTTCCATGGGCTGGCCCGGAAGCACGGCCTCACCCCCCAGTCCGACAACCAGGGGAATTGCGACCGGGAGCATGATCGCCATGGTCCCCCACGACGTCCCCGTCGCGAACGCCATCGCTCCCGAGGTCACGAAGACGATCACCGGGATGAGCTGGACGGCAATCCGGTCGGACAGGATCGTTTGTAGAAAAAGGGATGTCCCGATCACCTCGGTGACCGACCCGAGGGACCAGGCCATGACGAGGATGACCATCGCGATCATCATCGACTTGAACCCACCCACGGCGGAGTCGATGCACTCTCGCAGAGTGAGGAGACGCTGTCCGAGGGAGAGGGCGATGGCGATGACAGCACCTGCAAGAGACCCCCATAGAAGGGCGTTGTAGGATTCAGCTTCGCCAAAGACATCGCGAAGTCCTGCCTCCGGGCCCGCGGCCGCCCGACCGGTCGTGTAGAGCGTAGCGAGCACCACGACAATGACGGTCAGGACCGGGATGCCGGCATTCCACCAGTTCTGCGGCGCACCGTCCTTCGGCTGCATTTCGTCGGACGCGGTGTCCGTCGGCAGGGCGGCCCCGGGAGCGTACAACCCGCCTCCGGACGCGGCCCGGAGTTCGGCGCGGGCCATCGGCCCGAAGTCGCGTCCACTGATCGATGTCATGAAGACGAATGCGATCGCCAGCAGGGGATAGAACAGGTACGGGATGGTCTGGACGAAGATCGTGAATGTGCTGGCGCTCAGCAGGACTCCGGCCGCCTCGGGCGACTGCGTCGCCGCGATCCCGAACCCATCGCCAATCAGGCTGATTTCGTACCCGACCCATGTCGAGACCGGGATCAGCGCGGCCACCGGAGCCGCCGTCGAGTCGACGAGGTAGGCGAGCTTCTCACGGGAGATCTTCAGTCGATCCGTGATCGGACGCATCGTGTTGCCGACGATCAGGGTGTTCGCGTAGTCATCGAAAAAAATCGCCAATCCTGCACCCCATGTGGCCACCTTCCCCCGCTTCTGGGTGCGGGCGAGCGGTTCGACAGCCTTCACGATGCCCTGAGTGCCGCCGTTCCGAGACACGATTCCGACCATGGCGCCCAGAAAGAGCGTAAAGACCATGATGGCGGCGTGATCCGGGTCGGCGACGGCCGGAACGATAAACAGGTCCACGAGCCTGCCCGTCGCCGTGAGCGGGTTGAAGCCTACCACGAAGAGCGCACCGAGCCACACACCCGCGAATAGCGCAGTCACTACCTCCCGAAAGATCAGAGCGAGGGCGATCGCGAGTAGCGGCGGCAGGATGGAGGCCCATCCCGGAATGACGGTTGCGTCCACCGCGAAGGACTCGCCACCAACCTGAACCGTCATCGGTAACTCGGACCGCGAGGCGATGATCAGGCCGGACGCGGTTGCGGATTCCTCGGGGAGAACAGTCCCCTGCGACAGGAGATCTCCGAGCGCGCTTCGGACCTCGAAGGGCATCGACTCGAGAGGGCCGCCCGTCACCTCGATGTCGAAGGGGATGTTCGAAAGGATCACCGTCGGAGGATCGGCGATCGACTGGCCCACGGCGGCGACGGGGAGCAGGACGCTGGCAAGGACGAAGGGCAGGGGTCGAAAGCGCATGTGCAGATACGTCCGTAGTTCGTTGCGGGCCGGCATGGTCCCGACAGAATGGTGGATGTTCTTCCCGTATGACAGTCCGGGCGGCAGTCGTTGACCGGGGGGCCGCCAGAGCCGAACTTTCCGCCGCCCTTCGGGCGTCGGGTCTCTCCCCCGCCCGAGTGTTCCCCGGTCAGGATCAGATGCCGACACCGACGCGCATTCATGTGATGAGCGAATCGGACGTGCGTCGGGCCGTGGCGCGCATGGCTCGCGAGGTGGTCGAGCGCAATGGTGGCACGGAGGGCCTCGTTCTCATGGGGATCCACCGCCGCGGAACCGACATCGCCGAGATGATCCGCGGGGAGATCGAGCAGTCGGAGAACGTGAAGATCGAGCACGGCTCCATCGACATCAGCCTGTATCGTGATGACCTGGAGGCCATCGGTCCCCGGCCGATTGTCGGAGGCTCGGAGCTTCCCCCGGGAGGCGTCGACGACCGATGTGTGGTGATCGTCGACGACGTCGCGTTCACGGGGCGTACGACCCGCGCCGCGCTGAACGAACTGGGGGATTGGGGGCGCCCGCGACGAATCCTGTTTTGTGCCCTGGTTGATCGCGGTGGGCGTGAGTTGCCGATCCATCCTGATATCACCGGGCGGGAGGTGCAGGTGCTCGAGGGTCAGCGTGTCGAGGTGTTGGTACCGGAGCTGGATGGCCGACTCGGCGTCGAGCTCATTCAGAGCCGATCGGAGCGCGGGTGAGCGCCATGGCACTCCCCTTGGGCAAGGACCTCGTCGGACTGGAGCACCTCACGTCCGAGCAGATTCTGCAGATCCTGGATACGGCTGAGCCCTTCAAGGAAATCTCCGAGCGGCGCATCAAGAAGGTGCCCGTTCTGCGCGGCAAGACGATCGTAAACCTGTTCTTCGAAGCCTCGACGCGCACCCGGGTATCATTCGAGTTCGCGGAGAAGAGGCTGAGCGCCGACACCGTCAACATCTCGGCCAGCGGATCTTCCGTGGTGAAGGGTGAGACGCTCGTCGATACCGCGCGCAACCTCGAGGCCATGCGGATCGACATGGTGGTCATGCGCCACGGGGCATCCGGGGCCGCGCGGTTTCTGGCCGAACGAATCCCTTCTCATGTCATCAACGCCGGCGACGGCTGGCACGAGCACCCGACGCAGGGCTTGCTCGATCTGCTGACCATTCGGGACCATCTGGGCAGACTCGACGGCCTGAAGGTGTGTATCGTCGGGGACATTCTGCACTCGCGCGTCGCACGCTCGAACATCTACGGTCTTCGGACGCTTGGTGCGGAGGTCGCGGTCTGTGGTCCTCGGACGCTGCTGCCCCCGATGGTTGAAGAGCTTGGCTGCCATGTGCTTCCGCATATCGAGGACGCGATACAGTGGGCAGACGTCCTCAACGTGCTGCGCTTGCAGCTGGAAAGGATGGAGTCGGGGTATGTTCCAAGCCTTCGAGAGTACAATCGGATCTGGGGCGTCACCTCCGAGCGAATGGATGCAGCTCCGCGAGATATACTGATCCTTCACCCAGGCCCCATGAATCGCGGGGTCGAGATCGATTCTGATGTGGCCGACGGGTCGCACTCGGTCATCCTGAATCAGGTCACCAACGGGGTCGCCGTACGGATGGCGGTCCTCTATCTGCTCGCCGGAGGTCAGCCCGAGAGGGCCGAAGCAGCGAAGCAGGGAGGCGAAGCATGAGTGAGAAGATCTGCCTGAGAGGCGGACGTGTCGTCGACCCGAGTCAGAGCCTGGATGAGGTGCGAGACGTACTGCTCGTTGATGGGCACGTGGTGTCGTCGGGGGAGGGGGGTGGAATCCCGGAGGATGCCCGGATCATCGACTGCTCCGGCCTGGTGGTGACCCCGGGTCTCATCGACGTGCACGTGCACCTTCGGGAGCCGGGAGAGGAGCACAAGGAGACGATCGCCACGGGGGCGGCGTCGGCTGCTGCTGGCGGTTTCACCTCGATCTGCGCGATGCCGAACACCGATCCGCCGATTGACGACCCGGCGGGCGTCGGGTTCGTGGTAGCCCAGGGCAGGAAGGCCGCCAAGGCGCGGGTTTATCCGGTGGGCTGCATCTCGGTAGGCCGGAGCGGCGGACGGCTGGCTCTGGTCGGGGAAATGGTCGACGCCGGTGCCGTAGCGATCACGGACGACGGCAGTCCCGTGATGGATTCAGGGCTGATGCGGCTGGCGTTGGAGTACGCTCAGACCTTCGGCATCCCGGTGGCCGATCACCCGGAGGATATCACGCTCTCTGCCAAGGGCCACATGAACGAAGGTGTCATGTCGTCTCGGCTCGGGCTTGCCGGCAAGCCGAATGCGTCCGAGGACATCCATGTCGCGCGGGATCTCATGCTCGCCGAACTGACAGGTGGACACATCCACCTTCAGCACTGTTCGACGCGCCATGGCGTCGAGATGATCCGTCAGGCCAAGGCC
Organism: Gemmatimonadales bacterium; assembly: GCA_038120095.1. Lineage (GTDB taxonomy): Bacteria > Gemmatimonadota > Gemmatimonadetes > Longimicrobiales > Gaopeijiaceae > UBA2589. Next base: position 7,940 of record JAYOKZ010000043.1, on the reverse strand, counting down.
CGCGGTGTGCGCGTGACCGCCGAGGCCTCGCCGCATCATCTCGTATTGACGGAGGCGGCTGTCGAGGGATATCGGACGGAAGCCAAGATGAACCCGCCCCTGCGCTCTCAGGAGGATGTCGAGGCTGTGCGGGTCGGGCTTGCCGACGGCACGCTCGATACGATTGCGACGGATCACGCGCCGCATCACTACGACGAAAAGGAGGCGGCTTTCGCGGAGGCTCCGAATGGAATCGTTGGGCTCGAGACGGCGCTCGGGATCGTCCTGACACGCGTGGTGAAGGAGGGGCTCATCGACCTTTCGACGATGATCGAGCGCATGAGTTGTCAGCCGGCTCGAGCGTTCAACCTGCCGGGAGGGACCCTCGCCGAGGGAGCCGTGGCCGATGTTACGGTCTTCGACCCCAACGAGGTGTGGACCGTTGATCCGGCGGCGTTCGTGTCGAAGAGCCGGAATACGCCCTTTGGGGGATGGGAACTGGAGGGAAGGCCACGCCTCACCATCGTCGGGGGACGGATCGTCTGGAGCGCCTGAGGGCCCACCGAAGCGGCCGCCCCGAGGCCGTCCGAAGCCTCGTTGGTTCAAAAAAAAAGACCCGAAGGCTCGCGGCCTCCGGGTCTCTTCCAGTCGACAGGCGTGACTCGCCCGAGACGTCAGCTCAGAGAGTTGACGTGACGAGTGAGACCACTCTTGATCCGGGCGACCCGATTCGGATGATACAGGCGGCGCGTCGCAGCTCGGTCCAACAGCGCGACAGCTGCGCTCAGGCTGGCCGCACCGTCCGCGGCGGTCTCCGCCGCCCGGACGTTCTTGATGGCCGAACGGATTCGAGAGCGCACCGCGCGGTTCTTGAGCCGTGCGGCAGCGCTGAGCTCCATCCGCTTCTTGGCACTCTTGATATTCGGCATTGCGGGCTCGTGATGCAGATTCACTGAACAACTCAGCATGGAAAGCTAGATGAGTCGGAGAACGGGATCAACGGGTGCGGGGCGCTCAGCGGGTTTGGTAGCTTAATCAGCTTATGGACGGACTCATCATCCTGATTGTGCTGATCGGATCCATCGTGGTCCACGAAGTGGCTCATGCGTGGCAGGCCCGTCGCGAGGGGGACGACACGGCTGAGCAACTCGGACGAATCACCCTGAACCCGATCCCGCACCTCGATCCGCTCGGCTCCTTCATCGTGCCGGCCCTGCTGTACCTGACGGGCAGCGGGATTTTCTTCGGCTGGGCCAAGCCGGTCCCGGTGAATCCGCACCGCTACAGGAATCTGGTGGCAGGCGACGTTCGTGTTTCCCTCGCCGGGATCGTCTCGAATCTGATCCTGGCGGCATCGGCCACGGTCCTTCTCGCGGCCGTGACCAAGATCGACTCGCTCGGGGCCCTGCCAGCCCTGTTCGGCGATCCGCTCTTTCTGGCTCTCGAGTACGGGATCCTGATCAACCTCGTCCTGGCCTTCTTCAACCTGATTCCGATCCCCCCTCTCGATGGATCGCACGTGATGGCTCATGTGCTCCCAACGGGTGTGGCGGCGCGGTATCGTGAATTCGGTCAGTACGGTATTCTCGCGCTCATGGCCATCATCTATTTCGTGCCGGGCGCGTTCCGCGCAGTCCTCGTTCCGGTGTTCATTCTCCGCGGTGTGGCGGACTGGTTCATTCGGCTGTGGATTTGACCGTCGAGGCCGGGGTGCCCGCCCGCGACGGCTTCCTGGTCATCGAGATCGAGCGGTTTCAGGGGCCGCTGGATCTTCTGCTGCACCTGATCCGCACGCAGGACATCGAGATCTTCGACATACCGATCGCGAGGATCACCGACCAGTTCCTCCATGCGATCAAGGAACTGGAGGTCCATGATCTGGACGGAGCGGGCGAATTCCTCGAGATGGCAGCGACCCTGATCCACATCAAGGCGCAGATGTTGCTCCCGAGGGGTGAGGCGGAAGAGGACGACGATCCGAGAGCCGAGCTTGTTCGGCGGCTTCTCGAATACGAGCAGATCCGTGACGTATCACGCCGACTGCGTGCGGCCGAGGCCGATCGCAGCCGTCGCCATGGGAAGGGGTTCGTACCTCCTCGCCCGCGGAAGCCCATCGAGGAAATTCCCCTCGAAACGCGGTGGGAGGAGGTGTTCGAGGCAGCGATGGGCGTGACACTGCCGTCGCCCAGTGAGCGCCAACACCGGGTCTCCACGCGCACGGTGACGATGGAAGAGAAGGCTGTTCTGATTCTTGACGCGCTCAAGACCAGTACTCGCGTCGAGTTTGGGCGGCTGCTCGCGGAGTTTCGCGAGCGATCGCACGGTGTGATGACGTTTCTGGCGGGCCTGGAGCTTACCCGTCGGCGGATCCTCTTTCTCCGCCAGGCAAGTCCGTTTTCCGAGCTCTGGATCTATCGCCGCAACGAACGTCTTGAAGCGGAAGAGCCCGAATCGGGTGAAGATGTGCCGGATGGCGGTGAAGATCAGGTGGGTAAAGCCATGACTCAGAATGACGACGAGGGACGCGATTCGTGAATGTGCACCAGATCGTCGAGGCCGTCCTTTTCGCCTCCGACGCTCCACTTACCGTAGACGAGATCGCGCGGGCTGATGAGACTCTCGACGAGGATCAGGTCGAGGAAGCCCTTCAGTTCCTGCGGGCCGAGTATGACGACGCCGCGCGTTCGTTTCAGATTCACGAGCTGGCGGAGGGTTACCAGATCCTGACGCGGCCCGAGTACGCTCCGTATCTGGAACGGTTCGATAATGTGCCCCGTGCCTCTCGGCTCTCAGGCCCCGCGCTGGAGACGCTTGCGATCATCGCGTACCGGCAGCCGATCGGTCGGCTGGAAGTGGAATACATCCGAGGTGTGAGCGCAGCAGGCGTCATCCGGACACTTCAGGACCGAAGGCTGATCGATGTGGTCGGAAGGGCAGAGGGTCTCGGGCGTCCGCTCCTCTACGGAACGACGACCTTTTTTCTCGAGCACTTTGGCTTCGGCTCGTTGGAGGACCTTCCCCGACCGGAGGAACTGCCTGTGGTGCTGCGCGACCGGGTGCCGCTCGGCCCCGAATCCGACGACGATCAGATCGTGGCCAGCGAGCTGATTGAACCAGGGGATGCCGGGGAGCGGACGGGGGCAAGTGAGGAAGCAGAGGAGGCCGTGGCCGCTGAGCCGATCGCGGAGGCTTCCGAAGAATCCGGACTCGAAGAGTGAGCGCACGTGGCTGAGTCCGTCCGGCTGCAGAAGTTCATCGCTCAGTCGGGTCGTGCCTCACGCCGCGAGGCGGAGCGGCTGATGGTCGCCGGGCGCGTGTCGGTCAACGGCGCCGTGATCATGGAGCTCGGAGTGCGCGTGGACCCGGACGCCGATCGCGTCGAGCTCGACGGAGTACTCGTCGGAGCCTCACCGCGTCGATGGGTGATGTTTCACAAGCCGCCGGGCATCCTGACGACGCGATCCGATCCGCACGGGGGGACGACCATCTACGATGTCCTGCCGGAGGACCTTGGGGGCCTTCGCTACGTCGGCAGGTTGGATCGTGACGCAGAAGGGCTCCTCCTCCTCACGAACGACGGTGGCCTCGCCAATAGGCTCACCCATCCGAGCGGCGAGGTGGAGAGAGAGTACTCTCTCGAGGTTGCCGGTCGTGTCGATCAGGCCGCGATCGACCGACTCACGGCTGGTGTGCGGCTCGAAGACGGCATGGCTCGAGCGGCGCGAGCGCGTGTCGTGAAGCTCGGAGACGTCAGCTCACGGTTGGTGCTGGTTCTTCGCGAGGGCCGAAAGAGAGAGGTTCGCAGGATGCTCTCGGCCGTCGGACACCCGGTCATGAGGCTTCGCCGAGAGCGATTCGGCTCGGTGAAGCTCGGACGGCTGGGGCGGGGTGAGTGGAGGGACCTGTCAGAGGGTGAGATCCGCGGACTTCACGGGTTGTAAGATCCCTCGTCACGGCGTGCGCCTCTCGAGAGGGACCTCCAGTTCACCTGACTTCAACCATGACGAGATGGGCTGCGTGGCGCATCCCGTTCAGAAGCGTGTAGCGCTCGCCTGCCTCGAGGACGGCACTCTGTCCGGCCTGCTCGAGTGAGCTCAACCAACCGTCCGTTCGTTCGATGGCAACACGACCATCTTCGACCAGAATCAGAACCGTCGGAGCGATTGCGGTGAAGGTTTCCGAGGCTTCGCCCGCCCCGAGGGGGACCGAGGCGTGTCGGAACCAGCGACTCTCATGGATGACGGTTCCGGGCAGGGAGCCCGATGCATCCGAATCGCTCCCCGGGCCGTGGGTGGACACCGCGATCAGACGGAAGAGTGTCTGTCCGACGTTCGTGACACGATGCGTAAGGGGGGTCTCCGCGTACGAAGGTACCGGGCGCACCGACCCGATACGACCGGGAGGCGGATTCCGTGGCTGCGTCCCGAGCCAGCTGCCTCCGCGGGCCATCTGATCCGTACTCGAGGTACTGATCGTGACGTAGGTGATCGGAGCGTCATGCGTGTGGAAGAGCGTCGTGTCGCCGGGCTGAATCTGCACGTCGAGGACTCGGAACTCGGGAGATTCGTGGATCAGCCGGTGCCGTGGCTCCTCGTGCACCATGACCACACGCTGAGCGGAAACCGTCACGGGGCCAGCAGACACGACCAACGCGAGGAAGGCGAGCGACCTAATGATAGGCGCCTCGAGACTTCCACAACTCCGGGTGGAAGAGAAGAAGGACCGTGTAGATTTCGAGCCGTCCGACCAGCATGAGCAGGGACAGCACAGCAAGGCCGGAACTGGACATCCAGCCGTAGTTGTCGGTGGGTCCCAGGTCGGCAAATGCGGGTCCCACATTTCCGACGGCCGCGATGCTCCCCCCGATCGCAGTCAGCGGATCGAGTCCTGTAAGGGCAAGTGCCACGGCACCCGCGAGACAGATCAGCAGGTACAGCATGACGAACCCCACCACCCGCGCCACGACGTCCTCTCGAACAGGCTGAGAACCGATCCTCGTGACCAGAATTGCACGGGGGTGAAGATGTTTGCGAAGCTCGTTCGCCGTTTGCTTGAGAATCAGCATGACCCTGAGCGCCTTTACGCCGCCACTTGTACTCCCCGCCATCCCACCCACGAAGAACAGCGCGAACAGAACCATCTGGACGCCCGGTACCCACAATTCGTAATCGGCTGAGACGTAGCCGGTGGTTGTGGTAATGGCCAGCACCTGGAAGAGCGAGTCCCGGACAAGTTGCTCCCCTGGTCCGCTCCCCGCATGGAGATTCAGCAGGGTGACCGCCGACGCTGCGACCACGAGGACCACGGTGAAAAATTTCCACTCCTCGTCCCTGAAGTACTGAATGTCTCCGCCCAGAGCACGAAAGTGCAGGGCGTAGTTCACCCCCGCGAGATACATGAAGAGAATCGTCACCCACTGGATGAAGGGTGACATCTCCACCATGGAGGTGTTTCGGGTCGAGAAACCCCCGGTGGCGAGGGTTGAAAACGAATGGTTGATGGCATCGAAGGGGCCCATCCCCCCGACGAGGTACAGAAACGCCAACACGGCGGTCAGGGCGACGTAGACGAGCCAGAGGAGCTTCGCTGTCTGAGTGATGCGAGGTCTCAGGCGTTCCGGGGTGGGACCCGGCACCTCTGCGCGGAAGAGCTGCATGCCACCCACCCCGAGATACGGGAGCACTGCAATCACGAGTACGATGATGCCCATACCCCCGATCCAGTGCGTCATCGAACGCCAGAGGAGAATCCCGTGCGGGAGGGCCTCGATGTCCACGAAGACTGTCGCTCCGGTTGTCGTGAAGCCGGACATTGCCTCGAAGACAGCCCGCACCGGTGAGTCGAGGGCTCCGCTGAAGAGGTAAGGCAGGCTCCCGAACACGGCGGTTGCGGCCCATGCCATGGTCACGATCGCGAAGCCTTCGCGAACCGTCACGTCGTCGCTGAAGCGCGTTGCGCGGTAAACCCCCCAACCGATCAGTACTGTGATGGATCCCGACTGAAAGAACGCAGCCGCGTCGCCGTCACCGTACAGCGCTGCCACGATACCGGTCAGGACCATGGAGAGCGCGAGAAAAATCTGCAGCAGCCCCACGACGTTGGCGATTTTGGAGAGGGACATCAGTCGAAGAGTGCTTCGACGGCCGAGATGGCGTCCGGCATCGCAAACACGATCACGTCATCCCCCGGGTGCAGAACGTCCTCCCCTCTCGGAAGAATGATCTCGTCTCCACGGAGAATGGTGCCGACCACACCCTGTTTTGGAAAATCCACATCTCCAAGCGCCTGCCCGGCAATGCGTGATTCCTCCCGGACGACGAACTCGATGGCCTCGGCCTCGATCCCGGACAGCGTTGCGACGGTCATCACCCGGCCCCGACGCACCCGGCGCAGGATGGCGTTGACGGTGGACATCCGGGGGGAAAGGCTGGCGTCGACTCCCACGGCCGGTACCAGACTGAGATATTGGAACTTGTGTACGAGGCTCAGGACCTTGCGTGCACCGGCCTGCTTGGCCAGCAGGCTGGACAGGAGATTCGTCTCGTCGCTTCCCGTCGAAGACACGAACGCATCGCTCCCGCTGACTCCCTCCATTTCGAGGAGCTCCAGGTCCGTCGCGTCCGCATGGAGGACGAGCGACTTCGGAAGCTTCTCGGCAAGTTCGAGGCATCGCCTCCGGTCACGATCGAGAATGGTGCACTCGATGCCATGTTGCTCGAGGAGTTCCGCGATGTACTGACCTTCGAGACTGCCGCCGGCGATCATCACCCGCCTGAGCTCGTACCGGTCGTAGCCGGCCAAAGGCGGGATCTGTTCGATTTCGCTCGATGGGGCGAGGAGGTAGACGCGATCCCCGGCCTCGATCGTCGTTTCCGCCTTGGGGATCATTGTCGAGCCGTCGCGCACGATGGCCGCAGTGACGTAATGGTAGCCATCCGGCAGGAACTCGGACCGAAGCTCCCGGATCGTCCTGCCCGCAACGGGTGCACCCTTCAGAACCTTGAGGCCGACGAGCTGCACCCTTCCACCGGCAAATTCCGCAACCTCCGTAAAGGCAGCATTCTTGAGCAGTTGAAAGGCCTCACGAGCGCACTCCCTCTCCGGGTTCACCATGAGGTCGATCCCGACCTGATCGCTCGAGAGCACGGAGTCCGCGTCGTAATAGTCGGGGTTCGAAATCCTCGCGACGGTGTACGGAACACCCATCCTCTTGGCCGCGAGGCATGCAATCAGATTCACCTCGTCCGAGCTGGTCACGGCGAGCAGCATTTGAGCCTCCCGCACCGACGCCTGCTCGAGGACCGACAGTGACGCCCCGTTCCCCACGATGGTCTGAACGTCCAGCTGCTGCGTGGCCGCCTCGGCCCGCTCGGGGTCGCCCTCGACGATGACGACGTCCTGATGTTCTTCGGAGAGCCTCTGGGCGAGATGGAAACCAACCTCGCCGGCACCGACCACAAGCACGCGCATGGGAATGGTGACTCCGCATAGACCCCGGACTCCCGGTCTCAGCGGGCCGGGGTAGGACATGGAAAGAGAACAGCCTGTGGCAGTTTCCGTCCATAGCGCGGGCGCCCCGGGTCCGCGCTGTAGTCCTGCCGCTCCCGAGGGTGATCCGGGCACGCTATCTTCCCGACCTCGGGCCCGTAGCTCAGTTGGTTAGAGCAGCCGACTCATAATCGGTAGGTCCCAGGTTCAAGTCCTGGCGGGCCCACTCGCGCCGCACTGTCCCGTGCGGTGCGTGCGTCACTCCTCGGGGTCGGGCGGACGGCGAAGCCGTTTCGTCCGACCCCGACGCTTCTTCTGGTCGACCCGCTGTCGCTTCGACGCGGCCGGGGGCCGGGTCGGGACGCGCGGCCTGTCCACGCGCGCGAGCTCCGCCAGCTTTTCGCGCAGCCGGCGCAGCGCGACCGCCCGGTTGCGGTGCTGGCTGCGCTCCTCGCGCGCGAGCACGCGTACGC
>JAYOKZ010000042.1:6054-26718 GCA_038120095.1 Gemmatimonadales bacterium | reverse complement strand
CGATTCCGGGTCGGCCGCCAGGAGTGCCGCCCGAACCGTACCCGCCTCCGCATCGCCCCGAGCGTCCAGAATGCCGCCTAGGGTGGCCAAAGCGACGATATTTTCCGGATCAAGTTCCAACGCCCGACGTGCCGCCAATTCCGCTTCCGGGGTCATCCCTGCATCGGAATACACGTTCGCCGCCACGACGTGACCGGTCGCGAAATCGGGGTGACGCTCCTGCCCGTCGGCCACGAGATCGAGCGCTTCTCGCAGATCCCCTTTCCGGCGCAATGCATCTGCAAGCGGCGCGAAGGCGAGGAGTTCGGGATCGCGGTCGGATCCCAAGATCGCCCGGAGGCCCTCGATCTCGTGGTCTAGGCTGTCGGACACACCGACTCCCGCGGATGGGGGCGCAACTTCCTGACGCACGTGAAGATACGGATCGTTCGGAAATAGTGTCAACGAAATCGGCAGGGGCGGACCCACGCCTCGGAGCGGCGCAAGGAGATTCGCCTCGCCAGAGCCTGACGGAGGCGGATGGCGCAGGCAAGTCAGCGCGCCAGTGGAAGCGGAGGGAGTCCGTTGAGGGCCCGATCCGGAGCCGTTATCCTTCCGAGCCTGAATTTTTGCGGTTTTTCAACTGTTTGCTGGTAGCAGGAGTCGGCGTGCCATGATGCGTCAAATGCGGGAAGCGACCAAGCCGATCATGCTGTTCACAGCGATCGCCTTCGTCGCTCTCATGGTCTTCCAATGGGGCATGGACATCACCGGTCAGAGTGGTGGCGGCGTCGGAGAGATCGGTTCGGTGAATGGACAACCGGTGATGTACGATTCGTACATGGCCGCCTATCGCCAACTCTACGATCAGGTTCAGCGTTCTCAGGAGGAGCTGATCAGCTCGCAGCAGAACAAGGAGATCGAGGACGCGGCATTCGACGAAGTCGTGACTCAGATCCTGGTGCTCCAGGAACTCGGGAAGCGTGGAATCACGGTGACGGATCGGGAAATCAGCGAAGCGGCCCAATTCTCACCACCCGACTACCTGCAGGGTGAGTTCATCAACGATGCGGGTGGGCTGGACCTGCAGGCGTACCAGACGTTCCTGGCCACATTGCCCCCTGAGCAGCTGATCCTTCTCGAGGCGTACTACCGGGATGTCATTCCTCGAGGCAAGCTGCTGCGACAGGTTTCATCCGGAATCTTCGTATCGGATGCGGAACTCTGGCAGGAGTTTCGCGACCAGGTCGAGCAGGTCGAGATCCGTTATGTACCCCTCGACCCCTCGTCACGGTATGAGGATGATGCGTTCACGATCTCGGACGGTGAGATCGAAGCGTACTACAGGGCGAACCAGGAAGAGTTCGAGATGCCCGCTCGAGCCTCGGTCAAGGTGGTCGTTCTGGACAAGACTCCGACGCCCGCTGATACCGTGGCGGCCTTCGTGGACGCAGAAGAGATCCTTCAGGAAATCCGGGACGGAGGTGATTTCGCGGAGATCGCCCGGGCCGAATCAACCGACCAGCCCACTGCCGCTCTCGGCGGTGATCTCGGCGTTTTCAATCAGGGTCGAATGGTGCCTGCCTTCGACTCTGCCGTGTTTGCGGCGTCCTCCGGGGAGCTCGTCGGCCCCGTCCAGACGAGCTTCGGGCTTCACCTCATCGAGGTTCAGGAGCGCTGGGGTCAGGACAGCGTGCAGGCCCGTCACATCCTCCTGCCCATCGCGCGGACCGACGAGAGTGAAATTCAACTGCTGACACTGGCGGATTCACTCGAAGACCTCGGCGAAGAGATGGCGCTCGACCAGGCCGCTACGACTGCTGGCATCACCTCCACGACGCTCGACATCGCTCAGAACTTCCCGTTCCTGCCGGGGGCAGGGCAGGTTTCCGAGGGAGCCGACTGGGTGTTCGAAGAAGCGTCTCCCGGCGATGTGAGTCCGGTCTTTGAGACGTCCACGGCATTCTACGCGCTCGAACTGGTGTCTTCGCAGCCCGAAGGAGTGCTGCCGCTGGAGGACGCATCCGCCGCTATCCTGTCGACCCTGAGATTCGACGCAAAGATGGCGCAGGCTCAGGTAGACGCGCAGGACCTCGTCTCTCGCGTTCGCGGTGGAACGGTGCTCTCGAATGCTGCCGCCGAAATGGAGCTCGACGTTCGCTCGGCTGGACCATTCAGTCGCAATGACTTCGTCGCGGGGATAGGGCGTCAGAACGCCGCGATCGGAGCTGCCTTCGGCCTCGGTCCGGGCGATGTCAGTGACGTGGTGTCAACGCCTGCGAACGTGTATGTGCTGGAGGTCCTCACTCGAACAGATGCCGATTCTACAGCGTGGCAAGCCCAGCTGGACGAGCAACGGCAGGCAGCCATCGCCATTCGCCAGCAGGCAAGACTGGGCGAGTGGATTGAAGCGCTGCGCGCCTCGGCGAACATTCGCGACCGCCGCGACGTGGTTCTGGCGCCGGTCGATGAGGATCAGCTGCCCCAGATCCCCATGGTGTTCTAGGGGCGGTCACGGCGGTCGGGATCCGACAGCACCTGACGAACAGCGGAGGGCCGGGTACCTGCATGGCACCCGGCCCTCTCCTGTTGTTTACGCGTCGTTCGCCGCCCGGCGGCGCGTCCCGCCGCCCGAGTTCAGGCGTCTGACGTCGGGACGCTGTCGCTCAGACTCCGCGGCTCACCATCCTCTTCCGGCGTTGCCTTGGCAGTCGCTGCCGGCTCGGGCGGGGGAGAGGAGTGATGAATCTGCCGGTCGGCCGGCACCTTGAGTTCATGCTCGATCTCCCGGACCGAACTCTTGAACTCGCGAATGCCCTTGCCAAGCGACGATCCGATTTCAGGCAGGCGCTTTGCGCCGAACAGCAGCAGCACGATCAGGAAGATGAAGACCATCTCCCCCATGCCGAATCCACCGAGCCCCATACTTCAAGTCCTCCATCGGGGCCGCGCCCCGTCCAAGCACGTCAGATCCAGGAACGCACCACCATGGCAACGATGGCGAAGCCCACGATCGTCAGAAAGTTCATTGTGAGTGTAATGGGTCCGAGGACGAACGCGACAGCCACGAGGTCCACGGACAGCGGTCCCACCGACGCATCGACCGAGGTCAGCAGGAATTCTCTTGGCGCTCCATCGGGCAGTGAGAACTCGATCAACCTCGTCAGGAGGCCCCCGAGGAACAGACCCAGCACCAGCGTGAACAGGAAACGACGTGTTCCCCGATTCCCGGAATCTACGAGTGAGCTAGTGGCCAAACGTCACCTCCGCCGGCAACCTGCACGGTGTCACGAGCATCACCGTACGCGATCTACGGCATAGCTCACCGCATCAAAGAGTGACGTCGTCGCCGGGCCGTCCGGAAGTTTGTCGAGGGCTGCGCGGGCCTGATCCGCATAGCGAGCAGCAACCCCCTCTGCATACTGCAGTCCTCCCCGATCGACCACGATCTCCACGATCCGATCGATTTCCTGATCGGTCGGATCGATCCGGGTGAAGAACGAGCGTATCTCAATGTCCTCTGCATTCGAGACGTTCGCCAAGGCATAGACCAGCGGCAAAGTCACCTTCCTCTCTCGCAGATCATGCCCGGTCGGCTTCCCGGTGACAGCCTCCGATCCGGTGTAGTCGAGAAGATCATCGGCGATCTGAAACGCCATCCCAAGACTGTGGCCGTATGCCGAGAGAGCGTCTCGATATTGCGGCGCCCCGGAAATGGCCCCCATCTCGCACGCCGCTGACATCAGGGAGGCGGTCTTGGCTGCGATGAGTCGGAAATAGTCTGCCTCGGAGAAGTCGAGCGCATCATATGACGTCAATTGACGCATCTCGCCCACGGACATCTCGTTCGCAGCATTCGCGAGTACGGCGAGGGCATCGAGATTGCCGATGCGGGCCAGTTCCGACACGCCACGCGAATAGAGGTAATCTCCCATGATCACCGCCACCTGGTGCGTCCAGAGGGCGTTCACGGTCGGAAGCCCACGACGCAGCGCAGAGTGGTCGACCGCATCGTCGTGCACGAGGGTCGCGAGGTGGACGAGCTCCACGACCGCGGCCAGAGTCAGTGCATCGTCGTCCTTCTGTCCGCCTACACTGCTGGACAGGAGACACAGGGTCGGCCGGAACAGTTTCCCCCGCATGAACAGAAGGTGCTCGTTCACCTCTTCGATCTGGTCGAAGTCCGACAGGACAATCCGGCGGATCTCCTCGCCTACGCCCTCGAGGGACCCGCGCACGGGTGCCTGAATTGCCGACAGCTTCGGGGGTGTCTCGGGCACAGTCCTGGTCACGATCGGGCTGGACCTCTGCGAAGGGGTTTGGCAGTGATCATGCACGCAGCGAACTAACGGAGTTCTCGAAGCCGCTTGGTCACATCCGCGAAGTTGATGTCGAGGGAGAAGACACGCTCGTAGTACTCGACAGCCATTTCACGGTTTTCCATCTGCTCGTAGGCGAGCCCGAGGTAATAGTAGATCCCGACCAGCTCGTCTTCGACGGCCGTCGCGACCTCCACGGCTCGCTCCAGGGACTTCACGGCCGCCGCGGGCTGACCCATCTCGAGGAACGTCTGACCCATGAGTTCGTACGTGGGAAGGTGCTCCGAGGACGCCCGGAGCGCGGCCTGAAACGAGGCAATCGCCTCGTCCAGAAGCCCCATCTCCTTGTACGCTGTACCGAGATCGTGGTGCGCCCGGACATCGCTACTGTCGAGGTTTTCGGAGACCTTGTCCTTGAACTGACTGAGCATCTTCGCGAAGTCCGCCTGTTCGTCCCCACTCGGCTCCTCATAGGCGACCGTGAATCTCGTCGTCTTTTTTTCCTGCCCTCCCAGGATCATCGCGCCGAAGTCGACGAATCCTTCATCCGAGCTCGCCGAATCCTCCGTGGCCGCAGACTCCTCGGGCTCGTCGACCGCCCCACTCTCCGCACTGGCCTCCTCGACGGAGGCGTGCATGACATCCGCGATCTCTTCCGACGCGTCATGAGCCGAGCCTCCATCGAGCGCGAGCGGCTCCGACAACTCCGGGGTCGGCGTCGCGATCGAGTCGGACACCTCGTCGCGGGCCTGCGGTTCCGACGAGCCGAACGCCGCATCGTCCGGGACTGGAACCGTCTCTTCGGACAGCTCGACCGTCGTGACCGAAAGGTCGAGTGAGCCCTCACCGTCAGCCGGCGCAATCTCGAGCGCAGGCAGCTCAACCTCGGCATCCCCGTCAGCAGGCTCAGCCTCCAGGGTCGGCAGATCGAAGCCCTCGCTCACGTCGGTCGTCGCGTCGAGATCCAGCAAGGGGAGATCGCCCCCCTCGCCTTCCTCGTCCTCTGACGATCCGAAGTCGAGCATCGGCAGATCGGCTGGCCCGTCGTCCTCATCATCGGACGAGCCGAGTTCGAGCATCGGCAGATCGGCAACCGCGTCTCCTTCAGCCTCCTCAGCTCCAGCGATGACGAAGTCACCAAAGCCCCCATCGTCGTCGGCCTCACCGACATCCTCCGAGGATTCCTCGGAAGCCGCTTCCATGGAGGTGCTGAATTCGGACTCCAGACCCACGTCGAAGGCATCGTCCCCGATCGCGATCTCACCAAAATCACCGCCGATCTCGGACTCATCTTCCATCGAGCCCACCGGCATGGCAGTGGCTAGACCGGCTGTCATCGCATCCACATCGGCCTCGGGATCGATCGCCACGATCCGGGACTTCACATCCTCGGCCTGATCGACATCCCCCACCTGGGCAAAGTGGCGGTGAGCGACCGCCAGCTGCTCCACAGCCTCCGCATCCCGGCCCTGGGCGGCCATCTGTTCCGCGAGCATCACCCGCACACCGACCTCTTCCGGGGCAAGGTCGCAGAATTCGATCAACGCACGAAACGACTCATCGAGATCGCCGTCGCCAGCCATTCGCTCGGCGTAGGTCAGGAAATTCGTTCGTGCATCGGGGAGGAAACCCTGCTCGGCACGGATCTGACCGATCAGCAGAAACGCATGGTGTCGATGCGGGACATTCCGGATGATCTTCTTGCAGACGGCGATGGCATTGTTCGGCAGGTACGCCTCGCGGTACAGCTCGACAGCCTTGTCGTAATGCTCGACCGCCTGATCGAGGTCTCCGACGCGGACGTAGAGATCGCCCACGCGATTGTGGAGGCCGATGTCGACCTGTTCTTCGCGAGCGAGTTCAGCGAGGGCCCTGTTGTACTGATCGAGCGCTTTCTGCCACTCCTCGTTCTGCTCGTGCTTTCGGGCTTGCTGCTTGAGCGACTCGATGCTCATACGGTGCGATCCGAGGTCTCCGTTCGCCCCGTGCGCCGGGCAGCCACATGAGCTGCCACGCGTTGGGACAGGATCCGGGCGGGTCCCGGATCGGGGAGCTTTAATCTGCCAACCGAATCGGGAAGCACAAGGGTATCAGGCACCATCCCGATCACCTCCGTCTCCACAACCTCGCCACCCAGTCGAGCCACTTCCCGAGCGATTGTGTCGAACACCTCCAGCGGGCAGGTCCGCAGGGTGTCTTCGAGGTTCATGGACACCTGAACGCGACCCGCTCCCACCAGGCCGAGGCCAAGCGCCCGCAGGCCCTGAAATCCACCTCGCGCCTCTCGGATGGAGGAAGCAATGACCTGAGCGTCAGTGACGGAGAGCCCATCGACGAAGACGTTCCACGCCAACAGAACCCTCCGCGCTCCGACGCATGTCACCCCCAGCCGCGGATGAGCAGCTGCACACCCAGCCGAGCGATCCGGCTGACGGTCGGGCGGCCACCGCTCGATCAGGGCTTCGAATCCCCCCCGCCGCAGCGACGCGAGGCCGCGACCCGGCGGTACCGATGCCTCTCCGTAGTAGAAGACCGGAACACCACGCAGTTCGATCTCTTCTCCGACCCTTCGTGCCGACACGACGGCCTCGGCCATCGAAAGGTCGTGGAGCGGCACGAACGGCAGGACGTCCAGCGCCCCGACCCGCGGGTGGACCCCCCGATGGTTTCTCAGATCGATATGGTCCGCGACGAAGGAGGCGAGCTCCAGTGAGGCCCGTTCGACGGAGAGTGGAGCGCCAATGAACGTGATGACAGCTCGATTGTGGTCTGCATCTGCCGACCAGTCGAGAACCTCGACGTCATGCTCCTCGATCAGGCCGACCATCTCACGGATCAGTCCGAGGTCACGGCCCTCCGAGATGTTGGGGACCGCCTCGAGCACGGGTACAACGGTGTCGATGGTCATTCCGAAAGATAGCGCGCCGCCCGGCTGGGGTGGGACGCACCCACCCCTGCCTTGCGACTCCGGGACCGAGCGGACGACGTACGTGGCTAGGAGCCAATTCCCGGGGTCAGGTCCGGATTGCCCGACTGGAGCTGGTACGCCCAATCGAAGATCATCAGTGCGTTGTCGCTCTGATCGAAGCCAAGCAGGTCAACCCGGATCACGCCGTAATGAAACTGCTGATCGTCGCCGACGACCCGCAGGACGTAGGACGTCTGTGTTTCCAGAGAGACGTCCTGGTCGTCGTAGCCACTCAGCGGGGCGCTCGAAACCTCGACGCAGTCGACGTCCGCACCGACCCCGCACCTGAGAGCAGTGGTCTGGAATCCGACCGGGAATACCTCAGCCGCGGGCCCGGGCACCAGCCACCAGCCATCGGCATCCGTCTCGAAGCGGAAGTGTCGCCGTGGGTCGTCGCCGTCCACGATCGGCTGGACGCTTTCGTCGGTGACGAAGCGGAACCCCGAGGCAGTCGGCATACCGGCATGGTCATAGACCCACTCCCCCGTGAAATCGGGACGGGGAGTCCCCTCCATGGCCACGCTGCCGGTACTCTCATGACCATCCGCATCGACAGCCGTCAGGAAGTATCGGTAGGTCGTCCCGTTTACGGCGAGGAGATCGAGGAAACCCTCGGAATCGGTCTCGCCGAGCAGGAGTGCTCCACCGGCATCATCGAGGTAAACCTTGTAGTGCGAGAAGTCGCCCGACCCGCGCGACGCGTCACCCCACGTCAGATAGTTTGCTCCATCCAGAGCAACGACACGTGGTGCATTGGGAACAGCTGGGGGGGTGAAGATCGGTACGTACACCGAGACGATGCCAGCAGCATCCGTCTCCACGCCGTCCCTGTTGACGGCCGAGACCAGGTATTCGTAGGTGACGTCCTCGACCACGTTCAGGTCTTCGTACAGACAGACGCTCTCGGCGCAACTCGTGACTTCCGCAACGAAGAACCAGCTCACGTCGGATGCTCGACGTGAATAGATGCGAAACGACTCGTCATTCCAGTCCGGGGCGAGCTCCCATGTCACCTGCACCGACCCACCGTAGTAGGTCACGGCCACTGCAAGCGGTGGGGCGGGTACGTCAGACGGGGCCACATCCACGAACGTGATGTTCCCGTCACAAGCCGCCAGCATTCCGGCGACCGTCAAGCAGAAGACCGCTCGTTTCATCGTTGTTCTCCCGTCGGATGGGCCCGGCCGCGGCGCATCGGGAACCTGTGCCATGATCGACCTCGACGACGTGCCGAATTGCACCAACCGTGCCGAAGCAGCATCTCTATGCATCTCAGAGACTTAGAGATTCAGCCACAACGAGGCATGTCCACCCACAGGGACACTGCGCCGACACACGTGAGGACGCCACGTGATGGCCTCGTTCTCAACGGCCGCGACAGGCCCGTCAGCGCGACTGCAGTCCGAGGTCGAGGTTGCGCTGCTTGTAATCGAACTTGAGGTCGCGGTTGTCGCGCAGGGAGACCTCGAAGCGGAAACTCCAATTTCCCGTCGCGGTCTGGAGAAAATCGAAGTTCGCTTCCCACCGGTGCAGGTCACGAGTGAGCCGAATCGAGTGATCGTTGAACGCGCCCAGTTCGAGATCGTACGCGGTACGCCAGCTGACCGACCATTGATCGGTCGGCTCGAGGCGCACGGTGCCACTGAGCATCTGACTGGCGAGGCGCGCGGGGTCACGCGGCCTCTGCAGCGAATAACTCAGGCTGGCATTCCATCCCCCCGCTGACCCACGCTGAGCCTGAGGTCTCAGTCCACCTGCGGCCGACTCCTGTCGCCCCGAGACCGGAACGATCGTCGACTCGTCGGTCGTCTCTTCGAATCCTGCAGCGTCCCCGGGCTCCGGCTCCACCGGCGCACTGGCACTCTGCTCGCCTCCCCGCCAGAAGGTGAGCCAGCGGAAGATGGACGAGGACGACCCGAGGGAGAAGCCGAGGTTCACCGAAGTCAGGTGTGGCTCCAGACGCCGCTCGGCGAGCTGCCCGTCCGGATCGACTTCGTCGGAGAACAGCTCATGATCCATCGAGATGGAAAGCCCGCGGAGATAGTCGGAGGAAAACTGATTCGACAAGCGTGTCGTTTCGAAGCCGGAGAGGAAGAGACCGACCGAATCAGCCTGCACGAAGTCGTACTGGATCACGCTCGTCCGCCACGCCAGCAGCGTGATGGAAGGAGTCTGTTGAAGCCGACGGGGGCTTCCGTCGGGACTGCCGGGGAACGGCTCGGAGGACTCAGCCAGAGGGTCGTCGCTCGACAGAGCCGACCCTTCCAGATCCATTGCGGGGGACGCACCGTCTGCCGGCCCATCGGGGGCACCCTGCTCCATCC
Organism: Gemmatimonadales bacterium; assembly: GCA_038120095.1. Classification (GTDB taxonomy): domain Bacteria; phylum Gemmatimonadota; class Gemmatimonadetes; order Longimicrobiales; family Gaopeijiaceae; genus UBA2589. The sequence goes on along the minus strand of JAYOKZ010000042.1, from coordinate 17,128 downwards.
CTGCCTCTTCTCCCTCCACGGTGCGCGGCTTCGCCTCCCACGTCTGAGTCAGGGAGAGGGACACAGCGTTCTTCGGTTGAAGGGCTCTCGCACCGAACACCGCACGCTGAAGATCGGTCGGTGCCGATTCCGGACTCCAGTCGTAGTCGATGGCTGGCGTGATCTTGTGACGGATCGCCTCGAACGGCCCGACCCCGGGGAAAAACCCGTAAATATCGGTTTTCAACTGAGCCCCGAACGCGACCCGCGAGGGAGCGGAAACGAAATTCTGCGCCAGGGAATCGGTGTTCGACCGAAACATCGTCCCGGAAAGCGACAGCCGAGGAGTCAACGTCGTCGACCCGATCAATTGCTGCTGGTAATTCACGCTCGAGGACCAGCGGAGCTCTGATTCGGCCAGGTCCCCCACGAGAAGCTGCGCCTGCTGCGTGTCACGACCCTCCGGCAGGACGAGGAACGCATTGTCCAACGCGCCCATCGTCCGATCCTCGGTCAGATCGACCGACTGGGACAACGTGAGGTTGCCGAGGCTCAGATTGCTCCGAAGCGTTCCTGACGTGACCTCGGTGTCGAGCGCACTCAACGACGTGATGGAGTCGCCCGGCGACTGAAGACGATCGATACTGTTTCGTCGAAATCCCCCGGCCCCGGACCACGTCATGTTGTTGTAGAAGGAAGCTTCACTCGCGGGGGCTCTGAAGAGCGTGATCGGCGACAGTGACAGGTTCGCGGAGGGAAGCAGCCACTCTGTTCGATCGTCCGAGAGGTATTGTTTTCGGTTCGCGGAGACGGAGAGGGATCCCCAGTCAAAGCGACGGTTCAGACCCGCTTCGGAGTCGATCGACTGAGTCACTTCCTGCGGGTTGAAGGAATTGTTTCGCACGAACTGATTGTCCGACACGAAGCGCCCGGACACTCGCAGTTGAGTGCGTTCGTCGATCTCCCACGAGTGCCGGGTATCGACGGCGAGTTCGCTCGACCCATCCGAATTCCAGAAGCGCTTCGTGTTCAGTGTGCCTTCCAGGAACTGGCGTCGGAAGCGGTAGCGAACGGAGCCTGTGACTGCGAAGAACGTTTCACTGAACCAGTCCATGGATACGAGAGCGTCCGCGTACTGACTGGCCGCCCAGTAGAAGCCGAGGTTGCTGACCCGCCGCCTGTAGCCCCCGGATGACCGGACGATATCGTTGACCGAGAAGCGCGGCGTGAGGATTCCTGACGAACGCCCTCTCGCAAGGCTCTGCGCCATGAACGGAAGCCAGGCCACCGGGACATCGGCGAAATAGAGGCGCACCCCGCGCGCCACGAGCACATTCCCGGCGACGATCTTGATCTCGTCTGTCTCGAAGTGGTAATGCGGTTCTTCGACGTCGCACGAGGAGAACTGAGCATGAGACATGAACGTCGAATCCTGCGCAGCGAACGGCATATCGCCGCGCACCGTCCAGTTCGCTCCCTCCTGTGCGAACGCGGTCGTCGCGTCCAACGCCGAACCGCGCCCCTGGTCCAGGTTGTAGATCATGTTCACGGCGTCGACCGGATCCCCTTCCGGAGGCGTGAAGGTGGCATCCCCGACCGTGCGAATGGACCCGGACGATTCGTCGAACGTGATGGACGTGTCCGCCTCGATGGTGGACCCCTCACTCGCAACCCTCGCTCGTCCCCCGTCGGGTGCCTGCAGGACCAGAATCCGGTCCTGAGCGCGAAAGTCGGCGCGATCGCCCTGGTACTCCGTGAGTGTGTACCCGGGCATCTGGAACAGCTGGGTTGCGACGTCGTCCATGCCTCCACCCCGGTCGCCCGCGGCGGCCGCCGCCAGCCGCGCCGAATCCCGGACAAACAGAACGCTGTCCGCACCTACGGGTCGGGCCAGGCGCTCGAGTCGCTCCAGAATCGCCAGACGAGTCGAATCCACTTCCTGCGAGAGCGAATCCGGAAACACGGGAACGGTGTCGATCGGTGACGGGCTGACGGTCTCGACGCTGGATACGCGCGTCGAGTCGACCGTCTGCCCCTGAACAGCGACGCCAGTCGACAGGATCCCGCCGAGCACCATCACCCAGGGGCGGATGCGGCTTCCAACGGCTGTCACGACTAGTCCTTTCCGATCGAGCCGTCCGGCGGAGCGAGACTGGCTTCATACTCGGCCTCGCTCCTGGCCCGCCGACGGTAGACACCGGCCGAGAGAACGATGCCGAACTCGTAGAGCAGAACCAGCGGGAACATCATCATCACCGTCAGGGTGATGGCGTCGCCTGGAGTGATGAAGCTCGCGAGGACCGTAATCAGCACAATCGCATGTCGGCGTTTCGATCTGAGAAATTGAGGCGTGACGAGCCCCATGAGACTGAGTGCGAGGATGACGATCGGTAGCTCGAACACAGCCCCGAAGGCGATCAGCATCTTCACGATGAATCCGAGGGTCGCGTTGATTTCGAGCGAGCCCTCGAGGGATTCGGAGAGGAACGCCTTGAAGAACTCCAGCGTCACCGGCAGCGCAGCGAAGTACGCCAGGCAGACGCCCCCGATGAAGAGAAGCAGCCCCAGGTACAGCGCAGGTACGATCGCCCGCCGCTCCTCCTTCTCGAGCGCAGGAGAAAGGAACGACCAGATCTGATACACCAGAATCGGGAACGACAGAATGATCCCGCCGTAGATCGCGAGCCGCAGCGTCACGAAGAACGGGTCGGCCGGAGACAGGAAGATCAGCTGGAGATCCGGATCGTCGTACGCAGCCCGAATCGGAGCGATCAGGAGCTCGAGCGCCTGGAAGTAATACACGAGCCCGAACGAGACGACCGAACACACGATGAGCGCGAGCAGGGACCAGAGAATCCTCCAGCGGAGTTCCTCCAGATGGTCCAGGAAGGGCATCTCACCCCGTGGATTCCGCGGCGGCATGGGTGGTCGGTAGTCGCGTCTACAGGGTCGTCATGGCAGGCAGTTCACGACCCGCTCAGATCGGAAGCTCAACCTGATTGCGCCGCTGCTCTTCCCTGGCATCGGCCGAGGCCATCTCGTCGACAAATTCCTGAAACTCACCGGCGTCCTGGAAGTTCCGATACACAGACGCGTACCGCACGAAGGCGACTCGATCGAGGGGCGCCAGCAGTTCCATGACCAGCGCGCCGAGCTTCACAGAGGGGATTTCGACGCCGGCCTGTCTGGAGAACGCGTCCTCGATGTCGTCGATCAGCCCTTCCATGTCGTGAGCAGACACGGGTCGCTTCGCACAGGCGATCTTCACGCCGCGAAGAAGCTTCGCACGGTCGAAATCTTCAATCGCCCCGGAGCGCTTGAGGACTTGAAGGGGGCGCTCCTCCACGTACTCGTACGTGGTGAATCTTCCGCCGCAGACAGAACACTCTCGACGACGCCGGACGGCACGACCACCCCGGCTGGCCCGTGTATCGACGACTCGGTTCTCCGTCGCGTCGCACTCCGGACAGCGCACCGTTCAGCCGATCTCGTTGAGCCGCTCACGAGCCAGCATCGCAACGAGCTCATCCGGATAGGTGTTGATGATCCGCTCGAGCGTCGCCTTGGCAGCATCCAGATCTTCCATGTCGATCTGAACCTCGGCGATGCGGTACAACGCCTGCGGGACCCGAGCGTGAGTCGGGAAGAGTTCCTGGATGCCCTGGAACGCTTCGATCGCCTCCTCCGGAGCATCCTGCTGCGTGAGGATGTCAGCCAGGAAGAAGTGTGCGTCCGGAGCCATTTCGTGATTCGGGTGCTCACCCAGAAATTGCTCGAATGCCTGCGACGCGGAGGTCAGTGAGCCGCGGTCGTATTGGCTCTTCGCGACGTCGTAGAGTTCCCGTGCGTTCGTCCCTCCGCCAATCAGGCTTTCACCACCCTCTGCACCGGAAGAGTCGGGAGCAGCTGTGGGATCACCCACTCTTCCGGACCCGGGAGTTGGAACGGTAGGAACCCGACGCATATTCGCCATCTGATCCCTGACACTCGCCAGACCTCGCTGGTTCTCGCCGGTGATCGCCTCGATTCGCACCAGACTCTGGCTGATTTGCTGAAGCTGGCGATTGAGGTCGCCACGGAGGTCGAACATCTGATCGCCCTGCGTGCGCAACGTATCCTGGGTCTGCTGCGTCTCCCGGCGAAGCTGGGTGACGAGCGAGTCCTGTCGAGCCGCAATCGTACGCAGCTCCTGCTGTAACAGACGGATGTCGCCCTTCATGGCGCATCCCCCGAATGTGACAGCGACGGCCAGCGTTGCCATGACGCGGACCGTCGTCGATCGAATCGTTCTCTTCATGATATGCAGCGACCCCTCCCCCGGCATACCGGGGGAGGGGTCCGAAAGGGAAGCGGCGTCAGTTGGCCGGGTTGATCGCGTTCGCACCGGCGGTGATCACGAACTGACCACGCCGATTCCGCGCCCACGACGACTCGGTCGAGCCCTGCTGGAGCGGCCGACCCTCACCGAATGACACGATTTCGAAGCGATTCTCCGCGAGGCCGAAGCCCACGAGGAACTGACGGATCGCCTCGGCGCGTCGGTTGCCCAGCGCCATGTTGTACTCGGTCGAGCCACGCTCGTCGGCATGGCCTTCGATGCGAATCTGCACCTGCGGGCTCGCCCGGAGGATGTCTACCTTCGCCCGAAGGGAAGTCTGCGCGTCATCGCGGATCTCCGACATGTCGTAGTCGAAGAACACCATCTCTTCGAGCGTTGCACGGGCGGCTGCGGCCGCACGCTGGCGCTCCGCTTCGGCAGCACGCTCGGCGGCGAGGCGCTCTGCTTCGGCCCGGCGCTCCGCCTCGGCCGCGGCCACGGAGTCGTTGTACGCACGGAGCGAGTCCTGATCCGGCTGCGGCGGCGGCGGCGGCGGCGGCGGGTCACCTCCGCAGGCGCCCACCAGGAGCGTTGCTGCAAAAACCGATACGAAGAAACGTCGGACGATCATCCCATCTCCCGGGTTGAACGACTGGTAGAAAATGCTGACGCGAGTGGGCTGCGTCCGCGAACGATACGAAGCTAATGCTGTTTTTCGGGGCAAAAAACCCCCACGTACATAGGTCGGAAGGCCTTGAAACGCAACGGTTGCGACAAATCACGCGAATGCACCCCATCGATCGCGCCGTCCACGTTCCTCAGCCCCGGGGAACCTGCGAGTCTCACGGTGGAGGAAGAGCCGGCGACCAGTCGGGCAGGTCGACGCGGCGCCCTCCCAGAATCGACCGGACGCGTCCCGTCGTGACGTCCACAACCATCAGGCCGAAGCCCCAGCTGCGCTCACCCGCAAAGACGAGGTGACGGCCATCCGGCGCCCAGCTCGGAGCTTCATTGTTGCCCTCGGAGGTGAGCTGGCGCAGAACTCGGCCCCCATCCTCAAGGTTCGCCACCAGAATGTGGTAGCGACCGCGCCGATCGATCCGACCGTGGAACGCGACGAGATCCCCGTTCGGCGACCAGTCAGGAGCCGCGTAGAATCCGCCACCACCATACTCGTACGGCGACAGAGTTTCCGCAGCGCCGCCCTCGGACGGCATCATCATGACCTGCGGCACGTTGTCGCCGAAGCGAAGGGTGTTGAACGCGAGCCAGCGCCCATCCGGCGAATAGGTCGGGGAGATGTCGTACCACGGACCACCGGACAGAAAGGCGAGGCAGCAGTCCGCCTCGACATCGTAGGTGAAGATCCCGCTCTGGTTCGCGCTACCGTTCACGGTAAACGCGAGCGTGCGCCCATCGGGATGATACGCTGGCGTCACGTAGTCTCCAGCACCCCGCATCGCGGGCAACGCGCGCAACTCCGTTCCGAAGCGATCGACCTCGTAAATTCTTGGCACACCGGTCTTCCAGGACGCGAGGGCCAGCCTGGATCCGTCGGGAGACCACGTAGGAGACTCGGTCATCGAATTGTAGTCCGTGACCTGCTGGAGATTCTCGCCATCCGAGTCGATGACGTAGACCTCCTTGTTGCCGTCGCTGCCGACCATGGTGAACGCGATTCGACTTGCGGCCATGCCGGGGTCCCCGGTCGCCCACCGCACGATTTCGTCGGACGTGCGATGAACCGACATCCGGAAGTCGTCGTCCGTCACGGCAGGGAGCTGAAAGCGCCCTCGATCACGGACCTCTCCGTATACGACATCATGCAGCTCCGCGATCAGGACGAAGCCGTCACCCGAGGCCTCGACCTCTCCCGTCACGAGCCAGACAGCCCCCAGACGATCCCAGAGCCCGTAGTCGACCTGGTTTCCCACCAGGGCATCAGGAAGTGAATCGATGACTTCGAACCGATCCGAATTCCGAAGGTCACGGCCCACGATCGCCTCGACCTGCGGAGCGACGACATCACCGCCGAACGATCCCGTGAACGGCTGAACCGCGAGCGCGGGCAGATAGCTGTTCGCATAAACGAGCCCGAGATTCACCCCCGGCAGCTCATCCTGCGCAGCGGCGGACGACGACGCCAGCCCGGCCGATGCCAGGACACCGGTGACGATCACGGACCACCGCCCACACACCGTCGCGACTCTCATCGTTCGTTCATCACCTCGGTCGTAGGAACGCGGCTCGGCAGCTCCATCATCGGGGTACCCTGCGGGCGGAAACTGAACCTGATCGGAAAGCGGTCATACGGAAGATCCTCAGGCAACGCCCCAAAGCGCCCGTTTCCAGCGCAATCCACGGCGCCCATCGCTTCGAAGTCGAAGGCGGTGTTTCCGGATCGAGTCACGAATTCGATGTCCTCCGCGACCCCTTCCCGGTTGATATAGAAGAAAATCTGCGTCTCCCAGCGGCCACCGTCCCGCCACCGAAAGCAACGAAAGATCTGCCGTATGATGTTGTTGTAGTACTCAGGATAATCCCGGCGGAGTCCCTCGATCCGGACCTCGATTCCCTCGCCCGACTCTTCGGGTTCCTCCTCAGGTGGGTCGACGACGGATGCGGCTTCCGAGTCTTCGTCCGACACCTCGGGCTGCTCCTCGGGGGCCGGCTCCTCCCGCTGCGCCTCGGGTTCCGGCGGTTGGGGCGCCGGGTCCTGCACAGGAGCGATCTCCTCCACTTCGGGTTCCGGCGGTTGGGGTGCCGGGTCCGGTCTCTCAACCACCAGCTCCTCGGTGGCCTGCACCGGTTCCTCGGCCTGCCGTGCCGGAGGCGGCGACACGAGTTCGATCTCGTAGGTGACGAACGGCATCGATTCCGGCGCGTACAGCGTACTCAGCCACGCCACAAGCACGATGCCGATGTGCATGCTCCCGGACAACGCAGCCGAGCGCCTGTCGAACGGATCGAGTCGGTGGCGGCGCATTGCGTCAGTTCCCGGTCCACGGCTCGGCAACGGCGGACCAGCCCACCCCGCTGTTCACTGCCGCAGCCATGGCGCGCAGCACGGGAGCGTACGGAGCAAGAGAGTCGGCCCGCAAGAACACACGTTCCACACTGCCGGCGGCAACGATCTGGCGGAGAGCCGACTCGAGTTCCTCTTCGGCAATCGGTGTCTCCTCGAGCAGAACGGAACCGTCCCGCCGCACCGTCACGAAGATTGGCTCCTCCTGCGATGTGAGCGGTCGCACATCGGCTCGGGGTACGGCGACCTCGATGCCGCCCTGCAGAATCGGGGCCGTGATGATGAAAATGATCAGCAGGGTGAAGGCGACATCGACCAGGCTCGTGACGTTGATCTCGGCATTGAGCGGAAGGTCGGCACGATTACCCAGACCAGCACGACGCTGGCGTCCTCGAGTGGCCATCAGAGCACCGCTCGACGCAGGTCAACGAGAACGACCGCCGTCAGGGGCAATGCCATCTAGAACCGCCCCTCTCGGGCCAGCGTGCCGATGAACTCCGCGGCAAAGCCTTCGAGCTCGCCGCTGACGACGTTCAGCTTCCCGACGAAGTGGTTGTAGGCAATGACCGACGGAATCGCCACGGCGAGACCGGCCACCGTCGTGAGCAGTGCCTCCGCGACCCCCGGCGCCACGGCCATGATGTTGCTCGATCCCGACGACGTGATCCCGAGGAACGCGTTCATGATTCCGATGACGGTGCCCATCAACCCCATCAGGGGGGAGACGGATCCGACAACGGCCAGCCAGCCAAGGCCGAGAGCGAGCTCGTCCCGCTCCTGTGCCTCTTCCTTCTCCAGGACGAGCCGGAGCGCCTCGAGCTGTGTGAGCGTGAGCCCCTGGGAGGACGGGGCACCCTCCCGCAGCGCTCCGGGCCTCAGTTCGCTGAAGAAGTTCACACCCTGACGAAAGACCCGGCCGTAGGGGGAGTCAGGGAGAGAGACAATCGCCTTGTAGGCATCCTCGAGGCGCTGAGCACGCTCCATATAGGCAAGGAATTCATCACCCTGGCGACGGACCTCTCTGAACTGTCGCGACTTCGAAAAGATCAGCCACCAGCTGAAGAGCGAACCCATCGCGAGCACGAACAGCACAATCTTCGTGGGGATCGTCGCCCCGGCGATCATCGACCATGCGGTCGTGGGCGGTGCGGCTTGGAGAAGCAAGGTCGTGAGGCTCATTCCGGGGCTTCGTCTCTCTGTTTCGCGATGTGCTGAAAAGTCTCGTGCAAGCCCTGTTCCAAAGTGAAGGCCGGTTGCCAGCCCCTCGACCGGATCAGGCTCGAGTTCAGGGTACTGTGCTGGAGTTCACCCGGACGCGCGGGCGCGTGATTACGAGGCAAGCTCGAGCCCGCGACCGCCTCGAGGGCATCCGCAAGCTGACGGACGCTGGTACCGACCCCCGTCCCGACGTTGAAGGCTCGAGAATCGAGGCCCGTTCCCTCACCCATGTCCGTATCAGACGCCAGCATGTTGGCGGCAACGACGTCTTTTACGAACACGTAGTCACGAGTCTGCTCACCGTCGCCGAAGATCGTGAGGGGCTCTCCGTTCAGGAGCCGGGTGCAGAAGATCGCCACGACGCCGGCTTCACCGTGCGGGTCCTGCCGTGGTCCGAAGACGTTCGAGTACCGGAGCGCGACGTACTCGAGACCGTGTACATGTCGGTAGTAATTCAGATAGAACTCGCCCCCGAGCTTCGTGACGCCGTACGGTGACAGCGGAAGCTTCGGTGCCTCCTCCGGGGTCGGGATCTCTTCCGGCTCCCCGTAGACGACACCTCCCGAGCTGACGAACACCACGCGTTTCGTCCCCACCTCGAGGGCCGACTCGGTGATGTTCAACAGGCCCATCAGGTTGATTCCGGCGTCTCTCGCCGGGTCCTGAACCGACACGCGAACATCGATCTGTGCGGCGTGATGGTTCACGAGGTCGAACCGGACCTCCCGGAAGAGGTCCCGCATGGCAGGGTCGCGAATGTCCATCTCGATGAACGTCGCCGCTTCCGGGAGGTTGGCGCGTTTCCCGGATGACAGGTCATCCACGATCCATACGTCGTCTCCGGCTGCGAGGTACGCCTCAGAAACGTGGCTTGCGATGAAGCCGGCCCCACCGGTCACGAGAACCCGTCGATTCGTCTGCGCCATAAAAACGTCTGGTCGGAGGTGTAATCGTCAGAAATCAAGCGAGTCCCCGCCGGCTGAAACCGACGGGGACTCGGAGTGAGGGGGGTCGGCGAGGAGTGGATTCGTCCTCGCCGATGCCATCAGCGCATCTTCTTCGCCAGGCGGACAACCACCCCCTGGCGGAACACATCGTCCCTCATCGAGAGAACGCGGGCAGCGGCCATCGTCTCAGTCACTCCGACGACCTGAAGCGTCCCCTCGCGGTCCGTCGGGATCGCGTCGCCGAAGAGAACGAACTCGTCTCCGATGGAGACGCCATCGAAACTCCCGAGGTCGAGGAACGCGACGTGGCCGATGTCCGTGAGCACCTGGCCGCCCGCAAAGCCCATGACCATGGCCTCGGAGCCTCCTGAAATCTCCTCGGCATAGACCCCCCTGCGCTCCTCGAAGGTCGCCAGCGGCCGCACGAAGTCACCGGATGAAATCCGGTCGTACTGGCGCACGACCTGCGCGACGACCTCGCCGTTCCCCAGTGTCTGCACCTGGGCTACCCCGGTCGGAATCACGACCTGGCCTACGTCTTCGATCGTGCGCTCTACCCGGAAGAGTTGCAGGTACTCACCAACCCGGGCGGAAGACGACATCCCTATGGTGACCCGGTCGTAGTTACGGATCGAGGTGGAGCGAGATCCCCGGTCTGCAAAGCCGGAGATCGCACCCTCGTTCTCGGGATCTCCCTCGAGGCCGATCAGCCAGGGGGCCGAATAGACGGCATCGGACGAAACCGGCGCGTAATCGCGGACGGCCGACTCCTCGAGCATGGCACGCTCCTGCTCGGCGTCCCTGTAGAACACGGTGCGGGCCTGCTCCGATACGGGTCGCGCCTGACGGAGCCCAAACGGCACCATGTCTGTCGGGACCCCTTCGACCATGTCCTCCTGCGGCTCCGGCTCGTCGGCCGGTGCCTCGCCGGGAAGGCCCGGAATGACCAGAACTTCAGCCGGATAGATCCAGTTCGGGTCCTCGACTACGTCTCTGTTCGCATTCCAGATGACGCGCCATTCGAACGGATTCGAGTAGTAGCGCTGGGCAAGGTCCCACAGCGTGTCCTCACGGACCACGGAATGGGTGCCGACAGGCTCCTGCGCGGAGGCAAAACTCGGAAGAATCAGTACGGCGAGCGCCGCCGCGGCCGAGCGAACCATTCGGGCTCCTACGGCAAGTAGATCAGGGCTTTTTGCCCAGGGAAACTGATCGGAAGATAGGAAGGAATCTCCAGAAAGGTCAAACATTTCTTCGAATCGACGTCAAATGTTTATGGTCCCAGGTCAGACCCCAGAGACGAATAACCCATGCGGGCCACGATGACGTGGTCGAGAACAGGAATGGCAAGGGTCCGGCCGGCGTCCGCGAGCTGGCGAGTGACGAGCCGATCCTCCTCGGACGGGGTTGGGTCACCGGACGGATGATTGTGCACGAGGATCACGCCCGCCGCTCCCTCCCCGACGGCAAGTCGGAATACCTCGCGCGGATGAACCAGTGACGCGTCGAGGATACCGCGGGTCACGAAGACTGACCGGACGACGCGGTGTCTCGAATTGAGAAGGAGGACGTGGAACTCTTCCTGCG
>JAYOKZ010000042.1:0-6044 GCA_038120095.1 Gemmatimonadales bacterium | reverse complement strand
CGCGCCCCCCGGCCGGGGCCCCTCAGCCGGCAGACCGCGCCCGCCCCCCGGAGCGGCGGATCGGCCGTGTGAAGGTCCACCGTTGCGCGGCGGCCCAGTTCGAAGGCAGCCGCCAGCCGACCTGCCGTCGCGCACCCGACCCCCGAGACACCCTCGAGCGCTGCCACATCCGCGGCGGCCAGCCGAAGCGGGGTCTCGAAGCGAGCCAAGAGTGCAGACGCGATGTCCGGACCGGGTGCGCGGGCGGTTCCGCTCCCGATCAACAGCACGAGCAGATCGGTATCGGTCAGTGCCTCAGGGCCGAGGCGACGCAGACGTTCACGGGGGCGGTCATGTTGAGGCACCCAGAACGATCGATACAGGTGAAGACAAAGCCCATGCGGAAATGAGGCGACCTGCCTTCGGTTCGTTACCCGACGTTCAGCAGCATCACCCGTGCATCCTCACGAGGACGGTCGTAGTACCCGCGTCGGACTCCCACTTCGTGGAAGCCGAAGCGCCGATAGAGCTGGATGGCCGCACCGTTGGAGGACCGCACCTCGAGAAACAGCTTCGCGATCCCGCGGTCCCGCGCCACCGCCACGACGTGCTGCAGGAGGAGCGCGCCCAGCCCGGCTCCCCGTCGATCAGGGGACACCGCCAGATTGGCCAGCTCTCCCTCATCGAGGATACACCAGAGCACCGCGTACCCGATCACGCCCGAGACCCGGTCGGACATCACGATCAGCTCCACCCCGTCGCGACCGATCAGGTTGTGGAACGTCTCCGCCTTCCAGGGCGTCGTGAACGCCTCCGCTTCGATCATGACCACGCTGTCGACGTCGCGCGGGCGTAGCGTCCGAATCTCGATTCCGTCGGGAAGGGCGTCCCGGTCGGTCATCCCCAGAGACGCTCTGCGCTCGACGCGCGCACATACTCGGGCTCCCACCCTCCGGAATCCACGACCGGGCCGAATCCGTCCGGACGCGCCGCCCAGTAACGGATCAACCCATCGGCGAGGGATCCATCGGGACGGGCCGTGAGCACGGGGAATCCGGCGGCCTCGATCAGGGCCCGGTGCCGTTCCGACCCATCCCCGACGAACACCGCCCCTCGTGGCACGGGGCCGTCGAGCACGTCCCGCAGTTCACCGGCATGGGGAGCGATCAGTGTCTGGATCCGATCCCCGCCGACCCCGTAGCAGGCCCCGTAAATACGCTCGGCCCGAGCATCGAAGAGCGCATAGCGTATGGCGCCTTCTTCGACCGCCAGAGCGGCTGCCGCAAGACTGGATACCGCCCACAGTGGCAGATCGAGCGCGCGGCTCAGTGCCTTTGCCGTGGCAGCGGCCACACGAACGCCCGTGAACGAGCCCGGGCCTTCCCCGACGATGATGCCCGAGAGCTCATGGCGAGCGACGCCAGCCTCGGTCAGCACCTGGTCGATCATGGGTACCAGACCCGACGCGTGTCCGGTCTGGACACGCAACACTCCGCGCGCTCGAACATCGCCGTCGTGCGCCACGGCAACCGAACCGATGGGACCCGAGGTGTCGAACGCGAGAATCATGCTGCGGACACCGAGAGCGGAAAGGGCGGCAGCTCGGGTGGAAAGCCTACCCGGATGACCTCGACTTCCCTTTGACTCGGTTCGTCATCAGGTACCAACAGCCGGATCAGCCAGTAGTCCTTCGGCATGAACCCTCCGGCTCTCTCGGGCCACTCAACCAGCACGATCTCGTTGTCCGCCCCCAGTTGGGACCAACCCAACTCCCACAGTTCTTCCGAGTCTTCGATCCGATACAGGTCCATGTGAACCACCGCCACGTCCCCCGGCGTGTCATAGCGTAGCAGGAGGTTGTACGACGGCGACGGCATGGAGACATCGACCCCTGCACCCCGCCCGACAGCCCGTGCAAGCACGGACTTCCCGGCTCCAAGTTGACCCTCCAGCGCGATCAGAACGGGGACGGCGACCATGCTCCCGATCCGCTCGCCCCACTGTTCGAGGCCCTGCTCGTCGAGTCGCATCAGGCGTACAGCCCCTCGCGGGCAATCAACCGGGCTACGCCCGGTGTCACCCAGCCGTCCAGCGATGCTCCGCGGGCCACCCGATCGCGGACGACCGAGGCAGAAATATCGACCCGGCCGACGGGAAGTCGACGAATCCCGGAGGTCTCGTCTGCCATCACGCCCTCTCTGTCCATGACACCGATCGACGCGAGAGACCGGATCGTATCCGGCTCCTTCCAGCGATCGAACGACGCATACTGATCCGTGCCGATGATCAGCACGATCTCCCGTGCGCGCGCGAGCGACCCGGCCCGCAGCTCGCGAAGCGTGTCTACGGTGAACGAGCGGCCGGATCGCCGAAGTTCGCAGTCGTCGACCCGGAACCGGGGCTCCTCTTCGATCGTCCGACGCACCATCTCGAGCCTGAGATCCGACGGCGTTGCCGGTGCGTCCGGCTTGAGCGGAGAGTGGGATGCCGGAACCCAGACGACCTCATCGAGAGCAAGAAGATCCGCCACGTCCCGGGCAGCCGAGAGGTGACCCAGGTGAGGCGGATCGAACGTGCCTCCGAAGATGCCGACGCGAACCGGAGCGGAGGTGGGGACGTTCGCGTTGCGGTCTGCAGCCGCCTCAGCCCCGGTCACCACCGGATTCACCTGCGATTTCAGTCGTCAACTCAGCCGCGGCTGCGGAGTCCGGATACCGCTGGAGCAGAAGCTCCCGAGCCGCATCCGCCAGGTCGTCGTACCCGATTTCCATGTTGGCCCGGTACACCCCGAGCAGCGCGGGAGCCGCATAGTCCGATTCGGGGTACAGATTCGCCACGAACTCATAGTACTTGATCGCGGCATCCCAGAGCTGACGGCGGAAGTAGAACTCTCCCGTCAAGAACTCCTTTTCCGCCAGGGTGAACCGCAGTTCGTTTGCGATGCGCGCAGCCTCGGCCGACGCCGTGTTGCCCGTGAAATCAATCACGACATTCCGGCAGCTCGAGATCGCTTCCTGCGTGTACGCCTGATCACGGTTGGGATTCGGGGCGAGCGCGGCGAGCGACTTGCAGACCCCCAGTGCGGCCTCGCCCGACCGAGGGTGACCCGCGTACCGGTCGATGAAACGGGTGTACTCCGAACGCGCCGTCAGGAAGTCACCCCGGTCGAAGTAGACATTCCCGAGCATCAGACGGGCATCGGGGATTCCACTCCAATCGCCGTACGCGATCAGGATCCGATCCAGCATCTGAATCGCCTCACCGTGGTCCCCTGCTTCGAACCGCTCCGTCGCCTGAGCGAACAGTTCCTCGGCAGTCAAACCGGCAAACCGATTGGCGCTCCCGCCTCCGCACGCCGAGGACAGGACGAGAAGAGCACTGGAGCCGCCAACGAGCAGCCAGCGGGTCATGCGGGTAAGGACGTCGGTCTTCATGCGAAACAATCTAACGACAACGGCCCTCGCGCAGGTGTTCGAGGCCCCGCCCAAACCGAATCTCGTCGAAGCGATCCTGTGCTCGATCGATCAGCGTGCCCGCCTGATCCGTGAAGCGGACCTGCGCGTACGCATCCATCGACTCCTGGCACCGCCCAAGCTCCGCAAGAATCTCACCCTTCTCGAAGAAGGCTTGAGCCTGAATGGTCTGGGGCTGCCCGACCGAGATCGTTCGGTCGACGAATTCCAGCGCGCGCTCGAGATCGATCCTCGCCTGCTCCGGATCCTCGGACTGGGCCCGGTCGAGTAGACCCCGGGCAAGGTTGTAGGCGCAGGTCCCGATATACCACTCCGCTTCGCCGCGCTCCCACGGACGCACCATCGTCAGAAAGCGCTCGAAAAAGACGAGGGCGTTCTCACAGTCACCGATCTCGTCGTGGGCGACACCCACCTCGAAGACCACCTGCGGCTGGGACTCGTCGACCGCGTCTGCCAGTGCCTTCTGATAGAAAGGTAGCGCCCGGCCGAACTCACCATTCCGGTAATAATGCCGCGCCAGGGGAAGAGACATGCCCCCCACCCCGACACCCGGACGCAGGTCGAGTGCGGTCTCCACGGCCGTGGCCATCGCGAACCGGTCGTTCCCGGCCTGCGCGGTACGGGCCAGCCGCATGAGATCCGACACCGCCTGATCGATCAGACCCGGATCGCGCGCCGCCGCATCCATGTAATACGCCCCGGCGTCGTCCACGCGGCCCATGCTCGCATACGTGTGGGCCACTCGGGCTGTTACCGAGGGATCGTCCGCCCCCTGACGGATCGCGAGTCGATACTCCGCGAGGGCCTCCTCGTAGTCGGCCTGTGCGAAGGCCTCATCCCCTCTGCGGACCGCGCTCGTCTCCATGTCACGGGGAACACAGGCGGAGCCGACGCCGACCGCGAGGCCCGCGACCACCAGCCGGATGGACAAGACACGATGGAAGTTCATGATCACATTCGGGAGCAAGGATCGGGCCGCGGGACGTCGTCCAGAGCAGTTGCGCGGCACCTCCTGACAGCGCCCCACAACGGAGGGTTCGCACATCTCCGGGGGCTCAGGCTTCCTCCGACTCTCCAGCGTCAGGCATCTGTACGGAGGCGAGGTACGCTCGAGCGCGCATGTCACGGGGATCCTGCTCCTGACATTGCTGCCATTGCTCGACCGCCTCGGCGTCCCGCCCGAGACGATGAAGGACGACCCCGAGACGGAGTCGAACGCTCACGAAGGAGGGACGAGCGTCGAGGATCAATTCGAGTTCCTTCCGCGCTTCCTCGAGTTCACCGAGTTCGAAGAGCGTCTCCGCGAACTTGCTCCGGATGTCCATGAACCGGGGCCGGATCGAGAGCGCAGCCCGATAATGTTCGACAGCCTCCATGGGATGGTTCGCGACGAGATACAGGTCCCCGAGTTCGGCATGGGTCGTTGCCAGGCGGTTCCCGATCTCCGAGGGGAAGACCGTGGAATCCATCGTGTCGAGCTCACCAGCCCGCTCGAACGCTGCGCGAGCCTCATCGTGACGCCGGAGGTCGTTGAGCACGATTCCCCGGTTGAGGTGGGCTTCCGCGTACGCCTCGTTGTAGCCGAGCGCGTTGTCGAAATGCTCGAGTGCCTCCTCCAGCCGCCCAAGCATCGCAAGGCACAGCCCTGCCTTGTTCTGCACGTCGGCAAAGCTCGGAAACTCCTCGAGAACGCGCTGGAATCGCTCCAGTGCGGCTTCGAAATCGTCGCGTTCCCACGCGGTGATGCCGTCGGCGACCACCAGACGGGCCTGTCGCTGTTTGTTGCTCATGCCCAAGGTTGGGGTCTGGCAGACGCTGGGTAAAGGGTCTGACCGCTGCCTCTAGGAAATGACCCCGAGATCTCGAAGCCGGACCATCAGCTCTGCAACCACGTCATCGGGTTCACGGCCGACCGTTTCCACACGTACTTCAGGGCTCTCGGGCGCCTCATACGGACTGCTGATCCCGGTCATGTGGGCGATCTCCCCACGCCGGGCACGCTCATACAGACCCTTCACGTCACGTCGCTCGCACTCTTCGAGCGGCGTATCGACGAACACCTCGACGAAGCGGCCTTCGGGGATCAGGCCGCGAGCCCGCTCCCGGTCTGCCCGGAACGGTGAAACGAAGGTGCACAGGACGACCGAGCCCTGTCGAAAAAAGAGGGACGACAGTTCTCCGATCCGGCGGATGTTCTCCGTACGATCCTCGGGCGAGAAGCCCAGATCCCCGTTGATGCCGTGGCGGACCTGGTCTCCGTCAAGCAGCATCGTCTGCACCCCGGCTGCCCAGAGACGGCGCTCGAGCTGGCGTGCGATCGAGCTCTTCCCCGATCCCGACAACCCGGTGAACCAGATCACCGCCGCCCTGTGTCCATTGCGCTGCTCTCTCTCGGCGAGATCGATATTCCACGACTCCCATACGACGTCGGGCGAGACCGGGCGCACTTCTGTCTCAGTGGCTTCGGACGGGAGGTCATCCACCGTCCGGACCGCACCGCGGATCATCCCCGCCGCCACCGTATTCTGCGTGTGCGGGTCGATCAGACTGAACGAGCCCGTCTCGCGATTCCCTGCCGAGCGAGCGAAGAAG
>JAYOKZ010000041.1:24537-26877 GCA_038120095.1 Gemmatimonadales bacterium | reverse complement strand
CCCGAAGTACACGGCCGCGGCCAATGCACCCACGAGGATGAACACGATCAGAACCCGAATGACTCCCCCTCCCCGCTTTTTTCCAGGTGCACGGGAACCGTGCGCTGTCCGGGGCGGAGCCTGCTGACGTGACGGCCGACCGACGTTCTCCCCTCCATGGCGTCGCACTGCGTCCTCGCTCACCACCACCCTCGATCCCCGCCCCGATTGAGGCGGGGTAGCGGGTGCGGGCGTCAGCATGTCCCCGAGGGTGCTGGCATCATCCATGGACAGGCCTTCTACCCTCGAGGACTCTCCGAATTCGATGGACGTCCTGCGCTCCGATTCCATCCGCTTGACGAAGTGGCGCGAGGCCTCCTCCGCGGAAAGCTCGGGTGCCAAGGCGAGATCCAGGTCGAGATCAGCATCGACCCCGGGTTCCAGTTCTACGGGCGCCTCGGGTTGCGCCGTCTGATCCGAAGGAGCCCCTACCGCTGGCAACGCCTGGGAGGCACCCTCCGGGGCACCCTCGGCTTGCTCGTCCTCGATCGCGACCACGGTCGGGTGGGTCCGGGCAGAGCACCACGAGCCATCCTGGGCGTCGTACACGAGGTCATTCTCGGACAAGTCACCCGAGCGCACGAACTCCTCGAAGGCATCGCGCGTCGCGAACGACAGTTCCTGTCCCTCAGGGGTGCGAATTCGGTAGCGGACAGACATCCCAGCCACTCGTCAGAGCAAGGTCTCGGAGGCGAAACGGATGTTTTCTTCGCCCGTTCACAAGCTAGACGGCCGGTACACTCGCGATCAAGAGGCGCTGCGCGACGCCGCCGCGCCCGAGCGCCGGCGTCACTCCTCTGAGTCGGAGCGCCTCTCGCCCTGACCCGACCGATCGCGGCTCGACTCCTCTGCAATCTCCTGAAGGGCGAGGTCGACCTGCTTGCCCAGGGTCTCGCTGAAGACGCGTCGGTTCGCCTGGAACCACTCCGGCCAACCCGGCTTGCGCAGATGCTCCTTCAAATCGGCCCGGTAGGCATCCCACATCTGCCCATCCAGGGTGCCCACACGGTTCGCGTACTGAAGGTTTCCGAAGTGACGCCAGACCGCAGTCATGTAGGAGTCCAAGCGAACGCGCTCCGCCTCGCTCAGCGATGCAGGATCGGCCTCGGCCTTCGCCAGGAATGCCGCGAACTCGGGATCCCGAAAGGCGTGCTCGAGGAGCCGTATGCTGTTCTGCACCATCGCATTGAAGGAGGCGGCCCTCACGGAAACCGTGTTCTGGATCATTTGCCGAGCCAGGTACACGAGAGAAACGACCACGCCGAGGGCGCCGACGAATTCGCCGATGTTGCCAAGATCCTGGAGCATGAGCTGATCAGGTATCCGAAGAGACGGCGAAATCTATCGGAACTCCTGCGGCGTTACAGGGAGGAGCGTCCATTCGAACCGGAGCCGAGCTCGGTGTCGGACGTTCTCCGCGCGTCGAACGGTGACTCGTGTGACACCGAACTCCTGGCTCTGAGGTAGGCGGACAGCCGCCCCCCCTCACTCAACGCCCGGCGTCGACGCCGAGCGGCAAGGCGCCGAGCATGATCCACGGTCGACGCCAGGAGCAGAAGGAGAGCGATCGAGGTCGACCAGCGTGCGGGGATCGGACTGGGAGGGAGTCCGGGCATGAGCATGCCCAGGAGGGCGAGCGCCATGAGCGCCTCGAGCATCACGAGCGGGGACAGGCCCATTCCCAGTCGCATCGTCGCACGAGCCTTGAGGAAGACCGACGCGACCAGACCCGTCACGGTGAGAAGCAGCAGAGGTGCCACAGGATCTACCCGACGAGCTCGTCCACGAGAAAGAGGTCTGTGAGGACCGCACGCAGGTGCATGTTCGCGTTGAGGTTGTCGATGAGTTGCGAACTGATCGCCGTGCGCGCCGCAACGAGCTGGACCGCACAGAGGGAGGCCTCGGCATCGCGGCGGACGACAGCGATCATGTCCTCCCATGGCTCTCTTGGCTCGATTCCCTCCACGGCCGAGGCGACAGCATCGGCGAGCCCGTCCAGTGCGCCCTCGAGCTTCCCGAGGAAGTCGCGAAGATCCGCGCCCGACGTCGCACCCTCATCGGTCGTCCGGCCCTGAGCAGCGTAGGCGAGAAAGAATTCGTAGCTCGATTCGATGACGTCGATACGCTGCTTGACCTGCATTCTGGGGTCGGTCACGGTCTCTCCGGACATGATTCGGGTCAGATGATCAAACGAGGGGCCGGGCGCGGCCCCCCCCGCCCCCCCGCTAGTAACCTTCGGGACAAACAAACACCCCCGGGGGACGCCGCGCACCGGCGGCAAATGCTACCCAACCCCCCACA
>JAYOKZ010000041.1:0-24527 GCA_038120095.1 Gemmatimonadales bacterium | reverse complement strand
GTTTTTCACCTTATTTGTGGGGTTGGTCCCTTTATCCCCGTAATTTTTTCGGGTCTTTTTAACCACGGGGGGGCGGGGCGCCCCGCCCCCGGCCCCTCGGATCGAAGCTTGCGGAAGATCAATCCTCGCGCGGGGAACTCGGCGCAGGGTCTGCAATGGCTCCCGATCCGCCTCCATCAGCGGACTTCATCGCACCGTCGGTCACGACCCACTTGGCCGGGTCGAAATGCTCGAGGTAGTGGTCGCGGTCGATCCAGCCCCGGACCATCGACCACGTGATCCAGCGCTTCTCCGGCCGCAGAGCGAAGTAGATGTGGGACGCGACAAGGAGGATCAGCGATACGCCGGACAAGCCATGCACGACATACATGACACCCCACGTCGAATCACTGAAGAGGTACGGATTACGAGTCCAGAAGGGAGTGTCGATACGCACCATCATGAGTACGCCCGTCACGATCGCGGAAAGAGACACGACCACGATGACGTGGTGGTACAAACGGTGATCGAATGGATACTTCCCTGCCTTCGGAGGGGCCGGGGCCTTCGGCGAAAGGATGTGCTTGATCGTGGCGATGCCTTCACTCACACCGACTTGAAACATCGACCAGAAGTCCATCCATCCAATCGAATGGATGACGTGGTAGACCACCGTCGCGATCAGCAGGACCCCGGCCTGCCAATGCAGGTCTACCCAGTTGAACTGCCACCCCATGACAGGCACGAAGGCCGTAATCAGAAGGAGGAGCATCGCGATCGACATCACCCAGTGGAACGCCCGAGCCGCAAATGAATGCCGCTCGATTTTTTCCGGGATGCCGGCCGGGACGTCGGTCGACGCCTCGTGGGCCTCGCTCGGCCGTGTGCGGACCCACACGGCGTGTCCGACGAGGAATAGCCCGGCCGCCACGACAGCGGTCCACATCAGGTCCCATGAGACCCCGACGAGTACGTCCTGACCCCAGGGGTTCGAAGCTCTCCGCCACAGTTCCATCAGGCTACACTCCTGACTGCACGGCGAACGAGGTTTCTCATGAGCGGCACCTTGTATGCGTTATGCCGCAGCGGACGGGCACCCTGTATGGCCAGCTCGCCAGCAGCATTGGCCGTTGCCTCATCACCCGTGGTTCCCTGCACGAGACGCTCTACGGCGTCCAGCCGAACCGGGAACGGGGCCACCCCGTTCACGGAGATCCGGGCTTCCTCAATCGTGCCGCCAGATCTGCGGAACGCAGCCGCGACACTCACCAGCTGGAAGTCCCATGACCCGCGGTCACGGACCTTTTCATAGTAGAAATCAGCATTCGCCCACGTCGGGGGGATGTAGATACGGGTCAACAGATCCCGAGGCTCCATCACCGTCATGCGCGTGATATCGATGGCAGGACCAATGAAGAAGTCTTCGGCGTCGTAGACGCTGGGCCCGCCGTTGTTCTCGACGATCATCTTCGCATCGACTGCGATCAAAGCCGGAGCGGTATCCGACGGGTTCACCGCCACACACCGGCTCCTGCCCATGATGCAATGCTCGCGATTCATGGCCTGCGGGGCGGCGGCGTAGCATGTGTTGCCTCCCGCCCGGTAGCAGGGCCACCCACTGCGGTAATACCAGCAGCGCGTGTCCTGGGACACGTTCCCGCCAAGCGTCCCCTGATTTCTGATTTGAGGCGTGGCCACATGTCTGGCCGCGTCTGAAACCACGCTGTAGGCAGACCGGATTCGTTCATCGCGCTCGATCGCCGTGAGCGACGTCATCGAACCGATCTCCAGCCCGTTCTCGGCCTCCCGAATCCCCGTGAGATCCGGAATGCCGCCGAGGTCCACCACCGCGGACGGGCGTTTCACCCGATCCTTGAACCAGTCGAACGAATCGAGCCCACCTGCAAGAACCCACGCCTGATCACGGTGTTCATCCAGAAGCTCCAGCGCGTCCGCCACGGTCGTCGGCTGAAGGAGCTCGAACGCCGGGATCATATCTCTGATCTTCGCCATGTCTCGTTCTCCTAGCCGACGTGCTGGTCGAGGCGCCCGTGAATCGGTCGACCTTCGAGTTCAGCGAGAAGGATGTCAGGCGTCAGCGGCGTGCGACATACGCACTGACCACCCATTGCGTCCGCCACCGCGGATGTCAGGGCCGCGGCACCGGCACCCACCGGAGGCTCACCAATCCCCTTGGCGCCAACGGGGTCCTGCGGGTCGGGAATGTCGACCGCCCCCCATTTGAGTTCCGACGGAATGTCGAGGAAGCCCGGCGGACGGGCCGTGTAGAGGCGGTTGGCGAAGGGGACACCCCACTGCGGGTCGAACACCCATCGCTGTGTCATCGCCATGCCCATGCCCTGAATGCTGCCACCGAACACCTGGGCTCCCAGGCTTCGCGGATGGATGACCGTGCCGCAGTCCGTCACACCCACATATTCCTTCAGCTCGACTACGCCCGTCTCGGTGTCGAGTTCGACCATCGCGAAACCGGCCACCCACGAGTAGATGTTCCCCTCTCCCCCGTAATTGTCACGGGCGATCCCCATCAGGCCCTCGCCCGCGAGCATCTGCGCGGCCGGGACGGTCTGAGCATGAATGTCCTCGGGAAGAACCTCACCGGAGTACTCACCACCCATGGCGATGGCTCGCTCCGCGACTCGCCCGAGCGACATCGTCCCGCCAGGCCCGCTGACCTGCCCCGAGTCGACACGGTACGCGGATGGAGATCCTCCCAACGTTGCCGCCGCGACTTCACGGATCTTCCGCAGCGCATCCGCAGCTGCCGCATGGTTCGCACGCGTGTGCGCGGTCGTCGTCTGGGACCCCGCTTGCACGGTCGACCGCGGATAGCCGCGGGTCGAGTTGCCCCAGACGATCTCGACATCGTCCCACGAGTACCCCAGCAGCTCGGCCGCGGGGCGAGCAGTGTCGGCAATCGAGTGCGTTCCGAGATTCCCGATGCCCTGGTGGACATAAAGTTTGCCGTCGGGCCGGATCACCATCATGCCATCCCGACCTCGCGAACCGGCCGTGTACGGTGACAGGCCGATCCCGATACCGGTCACCTTCGAACCATTCCGCTGTCCTGACATCGCGAGTTTCGCGTCCCAGTCGAACAGTTCACGGCCCTGATCCAGTGCTTCCACCGCATGCACGCTGGTGAGTGTCGCGTTACGTGGGCCGAACTGGACGTCGGGCCCCGGCGCATTCATCCGATGTATGTCGAAACGGTCCACGCCCAGCTCCCGTGCCGCCTTCTCGAGAATCGGCTCCATCATGGAGATGATCTGGGCACCCCCGGGGCCGCGCTGAGCGGCCTTCGGCGGCGTGTTCGTATACATCGAGACCGCACGAAAGCGCATGTTCTGGGGCGTGTACGTCAGGTCGGCGATCATGCCCGCCGTGTTGAAGTCACCCGCCCCGTATGGCCCGCTCTCCTGCACCACGATGAGGTCGATCGCGTTGCACTTTCCGCTCTCGAGGAAACCCATCTTCAGCCACGTCTGAAAGCCCGGCCGAGCTCGCCCTACATAGTTTTCCTCGTACCTCGTAATCCGAAGCATGACCGGGCGGTTGATCTTCCGGCTGAGCAGAGCAGGGATCTGCATCACGGTCGAGCCGGAGATCTTCGATCCGAACCCTCCGCCGCAGAACTCGGACACGAAGTTGATGTTCTCAGGGTCGATATCCAGTGCACCCGCGAGGGCGAACTTGGTCTGCTGCGAGCTCTGCGTCGACACGAAGGCATGAAGCGTGTCGCCTTCCCAGTAGCACATGTTGGAGCGAGGCTCCATCGGGTGATGCGTCAGGGACTGGTGAACGATCGTCTCCGTCAGGACGAGGGCTGACTCGGCAAACGCCGCGTCAGGGTCGCCCTTGGTCCAGTCGACCGGACACGAGGGGTTCGGCATGCCCCCTTCGTCGATCGTCGCGAAATCGGCGGCCGACCACTTGAAGTCACTCCACCCGTCCTGACCCGAAAACTGGTTCCCGTCCACATAGGCCGTCGGTCCACCCGGACGAAGGCTCTCGAGCGGGTCGATGACGAAGGGAAGCGGCTCGAAGTCGATCTCGATCGCTTCGATCGCCGCCGCGGCCGTCTCCTCATCGACCGCCGCAACCGCCAGGATCGGCTCGCCCTCGTAGCGCGGGGTGTCCGTCAGGCATGCTTCACGAGGACCCTCACGAGACGGCACTTCGTCTGCACGAAGGATGTCGATGACACCGTCCATCGCGAGCGCACGACGCGCGTCGACGCCTCGCACACGTGCATGCGGCATCGGCGAGAGAAGAAGTTTCGCGAACACCATTCCCGGTGCACGAAAATCCTCGGCGTACTTCGCACGGCCGGTGATCTTCGCGTGGAGATCCGGTGGCGCGATGTCGGTTCCTACGAGTCGTTCCGCCATGATCCCCCCTTACACGCTGCGCGCGAGCTCGGCCGCCCGCATCGCGCATGTCAGAATTTTGTCGTAGTCGGCGCAGCGGCACAGGTTGCCCGAGAGGGCATGCCGTGCCTCCTCACGCGTCGGATTCGGATTAACCTCGATCATTTCGGTCATCGCCATGATGAAGCCGGGGGCGCAGAACGCGCACTGGAATCCCCCTTCCTCCATCACCGCCTGCTGAACAACCGACAGCTCCCCCGTGTCGGCGTCCTCGAGCCCTTCGATGGTGGTCACGGCCCGTCCTCTCACCTGGTGCGTGAGCATGGAGCATCCATACTGCGATACGCCGTCGATCAGCACCGTGCATGCGCCGCATTCCGCTCGATCGCAGCCCAGCTTCGTTCCCGTGAGGCCCAATTTGTAACGAAGGGTCATGGCGAGCGTCTCGTGAGGGAGCACATCCACCCGGCGCTCCTGCCCGTTGACGTTCAGCGTGATCAGCCGTTCGGTGGCCGTCTGGTAGGTCGCCGCCCCGAGGAGGGGACTTCCCCGGAAGAGGTACCCGGTCGACGACGCGGTCGCGCCCGTCGCGATCACACCTTTGATGAACGTGCGCCGAGAGTACTTCTGCTCGAGCACGGTCGCGGATTCTGCCTGATCCATCGAGCACTCCTGCTACATGGGGGCACATCGGATTCTCGCAACATAGGAGGCAGGGCCCACGGGCGCGAGCGTGTTGATACCGCCTGCGGGCAAAGGCTTTACCGGGGTTCAACACCCCTCAGGACATGCGCGAAAAGAGGTCGATGTGCGCTTGGACGATTCGCTCCCGCGCCTGCGGGTCAGGCTCGAGGCTCCAGTCACCTTCCACGCTCGTCCCTCCCAGAGCGATGCCGTCGCTGCGTGGGGACATATGAATGAAACCGCCCGACATGCGGCCGGCTCCACCGAACGTGGCATAGTCGACCCCTTCCTGCGGCATGAGCAGCGTCAGCTGCCCCTTGAGCGGGGTCAGCTCCTCATCGTCGAGCAGGGCCCTCGCTCCCAGGCCCGTACAGTTGACGAGCACCGGCTCGGGCAGCGATCCGAGGTCGCGTCGAGAATCGAACCGCCGGATGACGATCCTGCCGCCAGCTCCCCGGACATCCGAGACCAGTCGATCCAGATAGATCGACGGCTCGATCCTCATCGACGGCCGCATGACGGCGTACTGAGTCGGAAATGGGTGCTCTCCGGGCCCGAACACCGTCGAACCGGACCGAAGATCCGCCGGAAGCAGAGGATCCGTGTCGGCGACCTCATCGGACGGGGGTGTGGCACGCAAGGAGTATCCCTCGATCCATGAGACCCCATAGCCACGGCCAACGAGGAGCTGCAGCTCGCCCCAGGCGATTCTTGCCGCCGATCTGAACTGCAGGTCCCACTCCGCACTCCGACGTTCCTGATCGACCAGTCCCGACGTCGGCGTCCAGCTGGCGAGGGACATGTTCGACGTGGTGTTGGGCGGCACGTGCTCCGCATACATCGCGACGTCGAAGCCATGGCGCTGAAGCTGACGCGCAGCCGTCAGGCCGGCGACACCACAACCGATCACGGCGGCCCGACGTTCGGGCCGAGCGAGCGCCATCTCGGTTGCAAGACGACCGGTACCCCAGGAAAGCGACATCCCCGCTCCCCCGTGGCCGTAGTTGTGAATCAGAAGTTTGTCGCCCAGACGCTCACGCCGAAGTACGAAGCCCGAAGGCCTGTATGGTCGGAGGCCAACCGTCGTGCGTATGACACGGTCCCACCCTGCGCGAACCGGCTCGAGACGGCGGGCGGGGCGCGCCAGACCGACACCGGCATGCGGGCCAGCCGAGGCACATCCGGCCAACCCCAACCCTGCAAGGCCGAATCCACCCATTCTGAGCATCGATCTGCGATCCATGCCTCGTGCTTCTCCTGATCCAGTCGTGAGGTCCGCACCGCAGAGCTACGACCGGGCCCGACGACCGGCAAGCAGCTGCGGGGAGCGGGCGACTCATCGACGATCCGCCAATCCCGATCTCGGCGAAGCGGTCCTCCCCCGTCGAGGTACATGGGGCCGCAATTGCCTTGTCCACTCCGCAGACTCCCGAGGTCGAGGACGGGGCCCGAGTTCCCGAATGTCGGTCGTTGACCTGAAATCACGCCCCGACGGGCACACGGGCGAAGACGATGGTGCGCCGAAGGAGTCCTTCGTTGATCGCGATCAGCAGCCGCTCCCTCTTGTCGCGCTCGGTGTCCACGAGTTCGTCACCCTCCGCCCGGCGCAGCTCCGCCTCATACCGCGCGAGGGTCGAGAGTCGCCGCTCGAGCGCCTCGCGCAACGCATCCGTGACGTCGAGCTCCTCCTCGACCGGACACCCCGCTCGCTCGACCAGACCACGGAGTGAGTCCTCGCCGTCGACCTCGGCGGGGCCAAGCTGCATCGCACGCATCCGGTCGGCATCGGTAAGAGCGGACCCGACCTCGATCGACGCCGCGATCAACCGCCCACCCGGCTTCAGAACCCGGCGACATTCTCTCAACACGGAGAGTTTCTCCAACAGTCAGCACATCACGTCCGCGTGACAGACTGCCGAGCACTGCCCGTCTCCGATGGGAAGCAATCGGCCGTCGCCGCACACCTGATGCACTCGATCCCCCAGCGTCTCGCGGAGGGCTCTCGAGCCCTGCAGCAAAGCCTCCGTGGGAACATCGACAGAGATCAGCTCGGCACCCGTCCGATCGGCGATCAGCGAGCCGGGCCACCCTCGGCCCGACCCAAGATCCAGCAGCCGGTCTCCCGCGCCGATCTCGAGCCTCAGCGCCATCCACTCCGCCTGCTCCGGCGTCGTCCAGCCGTTCGGGGCTACGCCTCCCGATTCGGAACGAAACGCATGCCCCGCCGCACTTCTAAAGCGCAGGTACCGGTCTTCGAGGGATCGTGTCGAAGCTCGAGGATGGAGTGGGATAGACAGACGACTCTCCTCGGATCAGTCCGCGCTCGAAAGCTGGTCGAGCCTCGCTTCGGCGGCACTCCATTGCTCCATCAGGTCTTCGAGTTTCTTCTCGACGTCGGCGCGCTCGGCCTCGAGCCGGCTGATCTCGTCCGTCGACGAGCGGTCGAAGAAACCGTCCTCGCAAAACATCGCGTCGATTTCCCGCAGTCGGCGCTCGATCCCCTCGACCGACATGGTGAGGTCGTCCCGCTTGCGCTCCAGCTGGCGCACTTCCCGTTCCATGTCTGCGGAGCTTCGAGATGCCGGATCGGCCTGATCGGCTCGACGCTCACGGGTCCTTTGCCGTTTCTCGCGACGGGCCTTCAGGAGCACTGTGTCTGCATCAAGATGGTCGTCACCCGACGCGTGTACGTACTCCTCGTACGTCCCCAGGTAGTCCGTCACCTCACCCGGGCGGATCTCGACGATCCGTGTGGCAAGCTGACTCACGAACCAGCGGTCGTGCGAAACGAACACGAGGGTCCCTTCGTACGCCCGAAGTGCGGCGACGAGCGCCTCGATCGACTCGAGGTCGAGGTGATTCGTGGGTTCGTCGAGGACGAGCACATTGGGCTGGTCGAGCCCCAGCCTCGCAAATACGAGTCGCGCCGCCTCCCCACCCGACAGGGCGCTGATCTTTTTCTTTCCGTCGTCTCCGGAAAAGAGCATCAACCCCATCTGCCCTCGAACGAAGCCGCGATCGCGACCGGGGCAGAACGTCCACAACCACTCCTCGGTCGACTCCGTACCCTCCGCGAACTGGTTCTTGTTGTCCTGGGCGAAGTACCCCGGGTGGGTTTCGTATCCCCAGGTGACCTCCCCGCCATCCGCAGCGAGCTCCCCCATCAGAATCTTGAGGAGGGTGGACTTGCCGATCCCGTTCGGCCCCATGATGGCGAGGCGGTCTCCTCGGCGAACGTCGAGGTCGACGCCATGGAGGACCTCGTTCGCTCCGTAGGCCTTTCGCACGCCACGGACGGTCAGGACCTCCTTTCCACTGGGCCGGCGGGGCTCGAAACGGAAGGTCGGGTACCGACGGGAACTTCCCGGGAGCACGACGAGTTCGGCCGCCTTCTTCTCGATGAATCTCAGTTTGCTCTGGGCCTGGCGGGCCTTACTGGCCTTGGCCCGAAAACGATCGACGAACTGCTGGTGGTGGGCGATCTCTTTCTCGCGGCTGGCGATTTCCTTCTCGCGGCGCTCACGCTCGGAGCCTTTCGACGCCAGAAAGCTGGTATAGTTGCCCCGGTACAGGGTGACCGTTCCGTAATCGACGTCGAGAATCTGCGTCGACACGTTGTCGAGGAAGCGATGGTCATGTGAGATGATCACGACCGGACCCGAGAAGCTCTGCAGAAACTTCTCCAGCCAGCGAATCGACAGGATGTCGAGGTGGTTGGTCGGCTCGTCGAGGAGAAGCACGTCCGGGGCCGACGCGAGGACCTGAGCCAGGAGGACTCTCAATTTGAATCCGCCGGACAGCGTCGAGAGAGGCTGACGGTGGACTTCGGTCGGGAGGCCAAGTCCCTCCAGGATCGTCGCGGCTCTCGCCTCCGCCGAGTAGCCGTCGAGCCGCTGAACCGTTTCCTCGAGCTCGCTGAACCGCTCGTAATCGAAGTCGTCTTCTCCACCCGCGAGGATCGCTTCCTTCTCCGCAAGGGCGTGCCACAGCTCCGGGTTCCCCATCAATGCTACACCGAGAATCTCCTCGTCCTCGTAGGCGAAGTGGTCCTGCTTCAGGACCCCGAGCCGGAGGGACTTCGGGATCGAGACATTTCCGCCGGTCGGGTCCAACGACCCGGACAGCACGTTGAGAAGTGTCGTCTTGCCTGACCCGTTCGCACCGACCAGTCCGTACCGTTCCCCGGGATTCAGCTGAAAGGATGCACCCGAGAAAAGAGTTCGGTCTCCGAATGCCTTTTCCAGATTCGACGCCGAAATCATGCGATCACCCGACAGGATCCTCCGGACGCACGGTGTGATGATCGCTTCTCGCCTGCCACGCGGCCGCGATCGCGAGGAGTCGCTCCTCACCGAAGGGCGGCGCGGCCAACGTGACCCCGTGGGGTACCGTTCTACCGGTCCGTGACTCGATGCCGAACCCGATGGGCATGCACAGGACCGGCATCCCCGTCCCGTCAAATGCACCCGTTCCGGGCGTGAGGACCACATCACACTGGTCGAAGAGCTGGGTCTGGATCCTGTGCAGCAGGAGCATGCGTGCCTGTTGGACCTTCACGTACGTATCTGCACTCTGAAGCATTCCGTTCAGGAAGCGGGGCAGGCGGTCCCCGAAGAGGCGGACATCACGCCGAAGGGGCTCGATGAAGAAGGCCGTAGGATCCCCGTGCGAGCCCCCGAGAGGCGACGACGTGAGTTCCTCCCACTGCTCCGGCAGGGTGACGTCTCCCACGACCCGGACATTGCCCATCCCCTCGAGTTCCCGAACCAGGTTTCGGCGCAGCCGCGCCACGGATTCATCCTCTGGTTCGAGCCATCCCGGGACCAACCCGACCCTCGTCGGCCAGCGTACGGCCGGCCGATCTCCGGGGAACGGAGTCGCAGCCTCGACGTAGTTCGGTGCCGGCGGCAGACCGAGCGTCCTCGGATCGTTCGCGTCGGGGTGAGCGAGCACCTGCAGCAGAATCGCCGCGTCCAGTGCGGTTCGCGCCATCGGGCCGATGTGGTCCCGTGTGTAGCTGAGGGGGATCACGCCGTGAAGTGAGATCCGACCGAAGGTCGGCTTGATGCAGGTCAGTCCCTGGGCGTTACCCGGTCCGACCACCGAGCCTCCCGTCTGTGTGCCGAGACCCGCGACAGCCATCCGGGCCGCGACGGCCGTGCCCGTTCCCGACGAGGAGCCGGCCGGCGAATACCGCACATCGTCGGGGGTCCACGCGTTTCGCGTTGTCGGCGTCGTCGTACCGTACACCTGAGCGCGCCCGCCCGCGAGATTGCCCATCTGCGCCTTGCCGACAATCAGGCCCCCTGCGGACCGGAGCGTCGCGACGGCCGTCGCATCGTAGTCCGGCCGAAAGCCCTCGTAGACGAGGGAACCACCCTCCGTGCGCAGATCGGAGGTGTACATGTTGTCCTTGGGGGCCAGACATGCGCCCCTAAGACCAGCGTCCCGCCCCTCCGGTGGCTCGGTGCGGGCATGTTCGAGAAGGGCATCCAGTGACGGTCGGTCGGCAAAGGCCTGATACGCGTGATCGAAACGGTCGATCCTCGCCACGTGAGCCCGCACCAGATCC
This sequence comes from Gemmatimonadales bacterium, assembly GCA_038120095.1. GTDB lineage: Bacteria > Gemmatimonadota > Gemmatimonadetes > Longimicrobiales > Gaopeijiaceae > UBA2589. Next base: position 13,901 of record JAYOKZ010000041.1, on the reverse strand, counting down.
TCGGGCGCGAGCAGACCCCGGCGCGTGAACGCCACCGTCTCCGCGAGTGTCAGTTCAGTGAGGTCGACGACCTCCTGAAGAGGTCTCGGGTCCGGAATCGTTCTCAGGTAGGCCCTCGTCGTCTCGCGGCCGGCAAGGTGCGCAGGCACCACGGCCCCACCCAGGGCCGCGGCCGACGTCACCCACGCCATTCGATCCAGAAACCACCGGCGAGAGACGATCGCATCCTGAGGCCGACTCATCGTCCGGCCTCCTCGGTCCACGCGACGAACGGGGCCGGATGCGCGACGGGGAGATGGAACTGCGGGTCGATCTGGAACTCTGCGGCAACGACATCATCCCTGAGGATCGAGCGTCCGTTGGCAAGCAGACGTTCCTGATCCATCGGCGCGTCCGGGTCTGATTCCGGCAGTACCGAGATGTCCACCCCAAGCAGGGCGTAACGAGTGCGGATGTAGACATCCAGTTCCTCATCGCTTGGCGCAGGCACATCGTTGTTCATCATCAATCACTCCTCGGAGGGGTTACCTCGAGCAGGGTCAGAGTGTCTTCGACATCGAGGGTGACCGAAGCCAGCGCTGCAGGTAGCAGGACCGTATCTCCAGCCCCGACCGCAAGAGTGCGCCGGACGTCTTCGCCCCACGAGAGGGTGACATTTCCTCGAATGACCATCAGAACGGAGAGTTCCTCGGACGCGAACACCCGCGAGCCGGGGGCGCTGGAGTGCCACTCGGTCATCGTGAAGTGTGGGCAGGCCACGAGGGAACGAGCCTCCCAGCCATCGACCCGTTCCACGGGATCAGCCGAGGGCGGCTGATTCGCCGGAGCCACTCCGAAGTCGATGCACGCCATGGCTTCCTCGAGGTGGAGCTCACGGTCGGTCCGGCCCCAGTCGAAGACGCGGAAGGTGGTGTCCGACGCCGTCTGTACCTCGGCAACGAGGATGCCCGCCCCCAGAGCATGGACCGTACCGCTCGGCAGGTAGACGCACTGACCGGGCTCGGCCACCTCACGATACATGAGGTCCGCCACCGACCCGTCCTCGATCGCCGCGCGGAACCGGTCGGGATCCACGTCCTCGAGTACGCCTCGGTAGATCGTTGATCCGGGGTCTGCGGCCACGACGTACCACGCCTCGGACTTGAGGTGCGCCTCCGCGTGTTCGGCCGCGTACGACTCCGACGGATGCACCTGCACCGAAAGGTTCTCGCGGGCGTCCAGATATTTGAGGAGAAGGGGAAAGGAGCCGTCAGCTGACAGCGACATCGAGCCCGTCACGACCGGCCCGAAATCCCGCACGACCTCGCCGATGGTGCGCTTCATCAGCGGACCGTTACGAATCACTGATCGGGCCGCTTCTCCACCGCCACCTGACGGACTGGTTGCGGCGAGATCGGCCAGCTCCCACGACTCTCCGATCGACGTTTCCGGCCCACCCGGAAGGGTGCGACCGAACTGCTCGAGGGTCCGGCCGCCCCAGACTTTCTCCTTGTACATGGGCGCAAGCAGCAGCGGGTACAGAGGCACGGGCGGTCCTGCGGGGTTCAGATCAGGGGATCGAGCGCATCGATCAGGCGCTCGACTTCGGTGGGAGAGTTGTAGTGTACCATGCTCACCCGCACAACGCCGTCCCCGGGGTCGATGCCGAGTCGGTTGATGAGACGACCAGAATAGAAATGTCCGTGCCGAATCCCGACCCCTCGCGCGTCGACTCCTGCCACGATCTGCCGGCTCGAGCGACGAGACGAGACGAATGAGACGATCGGTACACGCTCCTGGCGATCGGCCCCGAGTCGTCCCACGACTCGAACCCCGTCGCGGCCGGTCAGCAGCTGCATGAGCGGACGAACCAGTTCTTCCTCATGCAGAGCGATCCGATCGAAGGCCGCCTCGACCATCGAGCGCGGGACGTCCGCGCCCCGCGGTGGTGTCCCACCCGCCGCACCCAGCTCGGCGACATAATCGAGGATGCCGAGCACCGAGACGCTCAGTTCGTAGTTCACGTTCCCGGGTTGAAACTTGTAGGGGACATCGTCCTCGGACACGAACTCGAAGCCATGGCCCGGAAGGGTTCGAAGCAGGTCCCGACGCCCCCACAGGACCGCATGATGAGGTCCAAAGGTCTTGTAGAAGCTGAACGCGTAGAGATCGACACCGAGGGCCTGAACGTCGACGGCCCGGTGCGGCGCAAAGCCCACCCCGTCCACACAGAGCAGCGCACCTCTCCGGTGAACCAGGTCGGCGATCTCGGCGACAGGATTGATGGTGCCGAGGATGTTCGATGTGTGGGTCATCGCAACAAGCCTGGTCCGCTCGTTCAGAAGCGGCTCCAGTGCGGAAGAATGCAACTCACCCGAATTCGCATCGGCGTGCCACCACCGGATGTGAGCTCCGCTGCGTTCGAGCTCGAGCCATGGTCCGATGTTCGCTTCATGGTCCCCCGAGGTGACGACGATTTCGTCTCCTGGGACAAGCGTTCGGCCGACGCTCGCCGCAATGGTCCGGAGCAGGACCGTGGTCGACGGACCCATGACGACCTCACCGGGGTCGGTGGCATGAATGAGGGTCGCAACCCCACGCTGGGCCTCTTCGAGCACCTCTCCGGCGGCGACGGAGAGGGGGTAGCTCGCTCCGAGCTGCACATTGCGCTGAACGAGGTGGTCGTGCAGTCGATCCAGAACGGGCTGCAGGATCTGCGAACCACCCCCGTTGTCGAAAAATACGAAGGGCCCGGCGAGCGCGGGGAACCGACCCCGGACGAAGTTCATGTCCAGGGGCTGGGGTCTCCCGCTCACCGGGCCCTCCACGACGGATCCGGGATCAGTTTCCGATACGGTCCCGGATGATGTTCGCCGTGCGCTCGGAGCGGGCGTCTGCGATCTCCTCGGCCCACGTGAGCGCCTGCGTGAGGTCACTGATGTCCACACCGTTGATGGTGGCCTGTCCCGTTGCGACACGCTCGGCCCAACGGACGGAGGCGATATCGTCGAGCATCATGTTGAGGGTGATGCCGGGGGAGTCATGGATGTTGTCGCTGGGCATCCCCTCGCGAGAGACCCCGAGTTCCCGCAGGACGTTTCGCGACCCCTGCGGCGCTCGATAGTACTCGCCGATGAAGTGGGCACGGGCACTGCCACCCCACTTCTCCGTCAGCGCCTGCGCGACATTCTCCATCCCGCGCTGATTACCGCCTGAGTCCCCGATGAAGACGATGTTCTCGAAGCCATGCTGATGCAGGCTCTCCGCCATGTCCGTAAGCACGGCCTCGAACGTCTCCTGGCGCAGGCTGATCGTGCCCGGGCTTGTCATGTGACCGGTCTGGGGTTCGATCCCGCCTTCGGGTACGAGTTCCAGCACGGGGGCACACAGCGCGTTGCCGAGGTAGACGGCAATACGAGGGCAGTTCTCGCGCAGCACGTAATTGTGCTTGCCTGTCACGAGCCAGGGACCGTTCGGCTCCACACCGCCTGTCGAGATGATGGCCGTCGTCTTGCCGGCGTTCAGGGCATCCCGGACGTCCATCCACGTCATCTCCTCGATCCAGAGTGTCTCGGTCTCGGGAAGAGGGTTCGGGGTGTCCGCGCAATTCCATGCGTTATCCGCGCACCGGCCACCACCCATGTCGCGAGGGTCTGGCTCGGGACGCTGGAAGCCCGCCGGGGGACCCTGTCGCCGCTGGCCTTCAGCTCGAGGCGGCATCGGCATCGTTCCACCCATCGCAATCGCATCCCGGATGTAACCAGCCGTCCAGTCAGCCCGGAAGTCCACGATATCGCGAGCCCACTCCACATTCTGCACCCGGTCCTCCAGCGAGACGCCATTGATCATCGCGAGTCCGGCCTCGACCCGTTCATCGTATCGAATCGAGAACGGATCGTCGGCGAACATGTTGAGCGAAATGATCGGATCGTCGTGCAGGCCATCCCCTTCACCGCTCGGGAAGCCACGCGCGGACATATACGCGTCGACCGCACCGTAGTCGTAGTACTCGCGCACATGCGCCACGACCACATCGTCCCACATCCCGTTCAGCGCTGCCGCGACGTTGCGCATCCCCGTCTGGTTTCCGCCGCTGTCACCGAAGAAGATGATGTTGCGAAAGCCATGCATCTTCAGGCTGTGCGCCACGTCCGTCAGCATCGCCTCGAACGTCGGTTCGGTCATCGAGATCGTGCCCGGACTGACCATGTGGCCCGAGGGCGGCTCGATATTGCCCTCCGGAACCAGCTTGATCACCGGAGCGCACAGGGCATCCCCGAGTTCCCGGGCAATCGCATCACAATTGGCCCGGAGTACGAAGTTGTGCTTCCCGGTCGCCAGAAACGGGCCGTTCGGCTCGACGCCGCCCGTCGTGATCAACGCGGTCGTCATCCCACGCTCGAGGGCGTCGCGGACATCCATCCACGTCATTTCCTCGATCCACACCGTGTTCGGCGTCGGCAGCGGATTCGGCGTGTCCATGCAGTTGTAGACGTTACCGGCACAGTCGCCACCGCCCATCGACCGCGGATCACGCTGTTGCTGGGCATCGGCAAATGCCGGAAGAACAACCAGAAAGCAGAGGGCAAGGAGCGAGTTTCTCATCGTGGATCTCCGTAGGGCTGCGTGTTCTGGCCGCAGACTGCACACGGATCCCTGAACGCGCCAGACCCCCGACAAACCGAAGGCTGATCCCCGATGTTCGGGAACCGGCCCCGACGGAACCTCAGGGCGCTCCGGGTGCCATCGTGATCGTCAATGGGGGCCCCTCGCACAGGTCTCCCCACCCTCGTTTGCACGCCAGTGCATACAGCGCCTCCGGGTCTCGCTCGGTCACCGCGCCCTTGCTCCCCCGAATCACGATCGGAAGGTCTTCGACCGAGGGAGGAGCCTGAGCGAACGAGAGGCTGCCCGTTGCCACGGGGAGAAGGTTCGAGCAAGCAGGTTGGAAACCCATCTCGCACCCGCGCTCGAACTCCATGCGCGCCGACGACCGGTCGGAGAGGTACGTGGCCAGGGTGATCCCCAGCTCGTTGCACGCCCAACTCGAACCACGGTCGCAATACACCTGCTCCATCGCGGCCAGGTACTCGCACCCGCGCTCGCTCCCTTCCTCACAGGCTTCCTGCCAGAAGGGCAGATATTGCCCCGGATGTTCATCGCCCAGCCCTCCCGCCGCGCTGATCCCCGCGAAGGTCACAACCCACAACGAGGCGGTTGCCAGTCGTGTCGTGGGGAATGGGATCCATGCCACCAGCCGCGACGGATCGAGCCCCCGGAACATCCCCTGCTGAGCGAACCGCTCGATGAATCGAACCGACAGGTTGAGCATGGGAACGGGGAGGAGCTTGTCATAGAACTCCGGCGCTCCGAGGGCATCCAGGACGACGACAAGACCGATCACCGACGCGCCGTACAGTACCCCGAACACGACGCGCCCCGACTCGCTCTTCGGCGATGTGGACGGATCGGTGAACAGAAGGTGCATCCCCAGGAACACCGCGATCGGGATGTACGCGTCGGCGAAGAAGTAGACGCCCGTGATCTGGAAGTAGAGGAGGCCGAATGCGAATGCCGTCACGACCGCCGACCACGTCATCGTCGCCACGCCAAACATCATCTGCCCCGGCAGCGATGCCAGAAAAATCACCAGGAAGATGAATGGCGGGTTGTACTGCGTCGACGCGATCTCGGCTCCCCACGTGATATCCGTCGTACCCGTCGCGATCAGGAGCACGGAGGCTACGGCCAGCGGGAACGACGACGGATTGAAGATGTGGGCGGACCGACCGTCCCGCTCCCACCTGATGAGTTCCTTGGCCAGGAACCCCACGGCAACAAGCGCAAACTGGAAGAAAAACCATTCCGGTTTGAACCAGAGGAACAGGTTGATCGAGAAGATCACCGGTACGGGGCCGAGACCCACTCGGTACGTCTCGCGCCGCGACCACTGAAGAAGCGCATCCACCCCGAAGGCAAAGACGATCTGGCCGAGGATCATCGGGCCCCAGTCGTACACCGCCCGGACGTACCACCCCCACCAGAGGAGCACGGAACCCTGCGCGAACATCTGAACGACATGAGGTTTGCGGATCGCCCTCTCGATCGAGAGCTCACGCCCCTGCCGCACGGAAACCACCAGGAGCACGGCTGCCCACGCAAGCAACATGACTGCCGCGCCAACGAAGCTGCGCAGGACGACGGGGTCGCGCCCCACCTGAGGAAACAGTGTGATCGCCAGGAGCCCCGCCGCGAAGAGAATGGGCGGCACAGCGGCCTGGGCGACCGTCAGTCGCCGAGGAATGCGAATATCTCCTTTCGCCTCACCTTAGATCCGCGAAAAACATAGGCCTGCGAGCTCGGGAAAGGGAGTGGGGAAATGTCCGGATGCGAAAGTTGAACAGGCGCGAAGCAGTGATCAGCCCTCGCACAGGATCCATCTCTTGCGCCCGAGGCACTCTGGTCCACTATACCCGACCTGCTCCCTCCTACCCCGTGAAATGTGATGCGTATCGGCTCCTCGCTGGTTTCCGCGGCCCTCGCGATCCTCGCCACGCTCACCCCTGCGCAGAATGGGCTCCACGCTCAGGACGCCGATCTTTCCGACATACTCTCGGAGCTTCGATACCGGGAAATCGGACCGGCTCTGATGGGTGGCCGGATCTCGTCGCTGGCCGTGGTCGAGTCTCGACCGCAGACCTTCTTCCTCGGCACGGGCTCGGGAGGCCTGTGGAGGACCGACAATCACGGGACGTCCTGGACACCTCTCTTCGACGATCAACCGACCAGCTCGATCGGAGATGTCGCGATTGACCAGGGTAATCCGAATCTGGTCTGGGTCGGAACAGGCGAGCCGCAGAACCGCCAGTCCTCACCCTGGGGGAACGGAGTGTACAAGTCCACTGACGGTGGCAGTACCTGGTCGCACATGGGGCTCGAAGGCACACGACACATCGGCAGAGTGCTGATCAACCCGAGGAACCCCGACATCGTGTGGGTGGCAGCCGTGGGCGACCTCTGGACGTCGAACCCCGAGCGGGGCGTGTATCGGACGGAAGACGGCGGGGTGACCTGGGAGCGAGTGCTCTACGTGGACGACCACACCGGGGCCATCGATCTCGCCATGGACCCCCATGATCCAGCCACGGTGTTCGCCGCCATGTACCAGCGTCGACGGACAGGATTCGGCTTCAACGGGGGAGGTCCCGGGAGCGGTATCTATCGCACGATGGACGGTGGAGAGTCGTGGTCGGAGGTGACCGAGGGCCTGCCGCAGGGCGACAAGGGCCGAATCGGGCTCGACGTCTTCCGTCAGAACGGCAATGTCGTGTACGCCCTTGTGGAAGCCGACGCCCGGAGTGCCGCGCAGGGGTTCGGTGGAGGGGGTGGGCCCTCCGAGAGTGGACTCTTCCGTTCGACCGATCGCGGGACCTCATGGGAGAAGATGTCGGATACCAATCCCCGGCCGATGTACTACTCGCAGGTCCGGATCGACCCCAGTAACTCCGACCGCATCTACGTGCTCGGCAGCGCACTCATGGTTTCCGATGATGCGGGACGAACCTTCCGGAGTGACGGAGCGACGCAGATCCACGTCGACCACCACGACCTCTGGATCAACCCGGAGGACCCTGATCACCTGATTCTCGGAAGCGACGGCGGAGTATCTGCCAGCTGGGACGGGAGTGCCCACTGGAGGATGTTCGACAACATCGCGCTCGGGCAGTTCTACACGATCGCTCACGATATGAGGGATCCGTACTACGTGTGCGGCGGACTGCAGGACAACGACCCATGGTGCGGACCCTCGAACACCCGGTCGTTCCACGGCATCCGGCACCAGGACTGGTACGAGACGGCATACGGAGACGGCTTCTGGACCGTCGTCGATCCGACCGATTCGACCATCGTCTTCTCCGAGTCCCAGAACGGGAACATGAACCGGTACGACCTGATCACCGGTGAAAAGACTCCGCTTCGACCGATCACGGGCCCTCGGGAGAATGGCGACAGCGCCAAGGAGTACCGCTTCAACTGGAACTCGCCGCTCCTCATCTCGAGACACGACCCGGCGACCATCTTCCTCGGTGGCAACTACCTCATGCGGTCCCGCGACCGGGGTATGTCCTGGGAGGAGGTAGGGGGCATGGATCTGACGAAGCAGATCGACCGCACCCAGCTCGAAATCATGGGGGTCCCCGGCTCCGAGCCGATGATGTCGATCCACGACGGAATCTCGACGTACGGCAACCTGACCGTCGTGGGCGAATCACACTTCACTGCGGACGTCATCTACGTCGGAACGGACGACGGGAACGTTCAGGTCACGATGGACGGTGGTGCCAGCTGGACCGACGTCAGCGGCAGCTTCCCGGGACTGCCGGAGCGAACCTACGTCAGCCGTCTGGCCCCCTCGGCCCATGAGCCCGGACGGGTCTACGCCACATTCGACGGCCACCGCAACGGTGACTACGCCGCCTATGTGTACGTCAGCGAAAACTACGGGCGGGACTGGCGAAGGATCGACGATGGACTGCCGGACGGCTGGTCGGTCAACGTGATCGTCGAGCACCACCGCGCGCCCAATCTTCTCTTCGTCGGTAACGAGGTCGGCGTCTACGTGTCGATCGACCGCGGAGAAGAATGGACGAGACTGAAGAACAATTTCCCGACGGTGCCCGTCGACGACCTGGTCATCCACCCTCGCGAGAATGATCTGATCGTCGGAACCCACGGTCGAAGCGCCTGGATTCTGGACGACATCGGCCCCCTGGAGCACCTGTCGGCGACGGTCATCGCGTCCTCCGTCCACATGTTCCCCGTCAGGAACACGATCATGTGGGCTCAGAAAGGTGACTGGCCGTTCTACGGAGCGACGTATTCGGCACCGAACCCTCCGCGCGCGACCCGTATCCGATACTACCTGCAAGACGCACCGGCCGAGAACTCCCTGTTCACGGTCGAGATCACGGATGCTGCGGGCGAGAAGGTCCGGACGTTCGACGGACCGCACCAGCCCGGCATCAACGAGATCCTCTGGGACTGGCGCTACGACGCGCCGTACGACCCGCCACGTGGTGGTAGAGGGGGCGGCCGCCGCGGTGGAGGCACCCCCGAGGGGCCCATCGTCATGCCCGGCACGTATACGGTCACGGCGACGCTCGATGGTGCCGTATCGTCGCAGACGGTCCGGATCGAGGCGGATCCTCGGCGGCCCATGACGCTCGCCGATCGGCAGGCTCGGCAGGAGGCGCTCATGAGCCTTCATCGCCTCGCCAGTCCATTGAACGACGCGACGCAGGCGGCGGGCACCCTCGATGGCCAGCTGGATGACGCCGCCGACCTTCTCGGTGAGTTCGCGGGGGACGCGGAGGAGGCTCAAGAGGAACTCCGGGCCATTCAAAAGGAGCTTCAGGAGATCGCGGACGGCCTCGGGGAGGCTCGACAGTGGACCGGTGTGGCCGGAGCCATTCAAGGCTCATCCACCCTGCCGACCGGAGATCAGCTGTGGCAGATCGATGCCGCGTGGGAGGCCGTGCCTCCTCTCATGGAGCGACTGAACGCGCTGATCACCGACCGCGTTCCCGCCTTCAACACCTCACTCGACGCCATGGGGGTCCGACCCAGCCCCGGGGATCGCCTCGTGATCCCCACCCGGGGACGCTGATCGGGTATCGCCCCGACGTCAGAGCCCGAATCGAGTCATCGGCTGCGGGCGGACCGGATGGTCCGGCCCGCGGCCCCCGGGAGGTCCGGGTTGAGCCCTCAGTCTGGAGTGATCGGCGCCATGTCGAGGCCGAGGGAGTCGAAGAACGCGATGCGGTTCGGGATCGCCTGCTCGATCTGGGAGCGCAAGGCTGAAGTGATTCGGTCGGCCCGGTGCCGGACGGCGAGGTAAGGCCCGAAACTTTCCGCGATGTCCTCTCGATCGGGGTAGTCGCGGGCGTAGGTCGAGATGAAGGTGGGGTCTGCGGACTGGGCGTCCAGCCAGCCTGGCGACCTTGCGTACCGACCGTCGAGTGAAGAGTGGGCAGCCTCGTGGACCAGGGTTTCCTCGAGGATCCCGAGGCGGAGGTATTCCGCGGTCTGGCCCGTGTGGATCAGGATGTTGCGGTTCCCACCCCCGTACAGCTCGACGCCCTGATGAATCCACATCGTCTCGACATCCTGCCGCAGCGGAGCGGGCAGGCGTCCCACAGCATCGGCATAGAAACGTGCCTCGGTTTCTGCGGACGACACCGCGGCAAATTCGGGGTTCACCTGCACTTCGATGGTCAATCCGTCGCTGAAGGTGGCATCGAAGAGAAAGGGATCGAGGGTGACCCAACCGTCGACTCGCCGGTCGAACATCGTCCGTGGGGCCTGCCCCGCGTATACGAGGCCCTCAAACGTGGTCGGGTCGGCATCCGTGATGATGTCGGGGTCGATGAAGATTGTGCCGGAAAACGGGGGCTGGATCACCGGCTCGGGCATCACCCGGTCATCGCCACCACACCCGGCGAGCAGCAGGACCGCCAGGGCTCCCCCACTCGTTGGCTTCGCCCTCGCGCCCCATCTCGCCACGATCCCCGGCCGCTTCTTCGCACGTACCATGTGACTCTCGTAAACCTCGCGCTGGATCAGTTCATCGACGGATCGAACGGCATCCGGGAGAGCCGTTCGTATGCGGGTCCCATGCGGCGCAGCGCATGACTCCACAGCAACTCGGGGGTCTCCGTGAACACGTCGTCCGTCCGCGCTGCGTCGACGATCCACGAATCCTCGGCGATCTCCTCCTCCAGCTGCCCGGAGGCCCATCCCGAGTACCCGGCATAGACGCGCGCCCGACGAACGCGACCTTCGATCGGGTCCGAGACATCTCCAACCAGAAAACCGACGGAGCCGAACACGTGGAGATCGGCGCCCGAGACGTCCTCGAACTCCGCCAGCATGACGGGACTCTCGGGCTGCACGGGCCCACCCTGATACAGGACCGCGCCACCACCCGCGAAGGCGCCGAGCGCCGGAACAGCCTGGTCCACCGTCACCTTCAGCGGCCGGTTCAAAATGACGCCCAGGGCCCCGTCGACCGTGTGCTCTCCGACGAGCACCACGGTATGGCGGAAATTGGGGTCGTACAGGGCCCCGCTCGAGATGAGAATTTTTCCTCTCAGACTGGTCATCCGCGCAGCCTTCGAGAACCGGTTCGAACCGGTGCGGGGGAGGAGTTCATTCGCTTGATGAGAGGGTCGACCACCGGGAGTCGGTTCAACTTGCGTCGGGTCCGGCCCGACTACAAATCGCGGACGAGGGAACCAGGAGCCGCACGGCGGCAGGTGCCATGCGAACGTCGACCGGGAGATTCCCTGCCGGTTCACCGTCGACCTGCACGGGAACGTCATCGGCGGCTCGAAGGGTGACCTTCCTGGCCGTGCAGTGCGACACCCCGGGAGACGCGGTCAGACTCGACCATAGCATCCGGGCGGCGCAGGCAAGTGCGCTCGTCGCGCCGGCCCGCTCCACCAACACGACGTCGACCACACCGTCGAACGGGGACGCGCGCGGATGGACCGTCGCACCGAAGGCCATCACGCCGACGTTGGCGAGGATCACACTCGCGGCAGGAGATGTCTCCACCCCGTCGACCTCTACGCCTATCGTCCGCTCCCCGTAGCGCACGACGCTACCGAGCACACGAGGGGCGTTTCTCACGAGACCGAACACCCCCATGTGCCCGGTTCGGGAGGCGTTGAGCTCACGAATGACGACCGCATCCAGACCCGCGCCGCACCATAAAAGGAAGGGCCTCTCGACTCCGTCGATGTCAACGACTCCGACGTCCACCGGGCGGGCGGGCATCCCGGGTAAAGCTCGTGCGAGCTCCTCCGGCTCGGAGACAAAACCGAGGGCTCGGGTCGCGACGTTCGCCGTTCCTCCCGGCAGGAATCCGAGCCCGGGCCGCGTATCGGCGGACGTTCCGATCTTCAGCACGCCGGCAAGAACCTCGTTCAGCGTTCCGTCCCCTCCAATGGCGATCACCCGGTCGAACCGCCCCCCCTGGGCCTGCGCGAGGTGCGTGGCGTCTCCGCGACCTCTCGTCTCGAGCACTTCGACGCGGTGATCGGCCGACAAGGCACGGCTCAAGGTCTCTGCGCGAGCTCTTCCCGCCCCGGTACCTGCTGCGGGATTCACGATGAGTGCGTACGAGGGCCGGTCTGTCCGAACGGCAAACGGGGTCGTCATCGGTTACCCCCCGAGGGTTCGCGAACGCACGCCGGGTTCAACTACCACTCCAGGCGTGCGTCGCCCTCAGCCGGTATGGCGGCTCCACTCGCAGATCCTCGTGATGGCTCGCATCGCGGCAGCGATCTCCTCCTCCGTGTTGAAGAAGTGGATCGCGAGCCGCAGATCGCGCTCACGCCGCACCGGGGACGCGAGAATCCTCGGTTCATCCGCAAGATCGTTGTACACATCGAAGGCGTCACAGCCTTGAGGCAGACGGAGGACGAAGACGCCCGAGCGATCCGCCGCATCACGGGGGGACGTAAGCGTCAGATCCGGGTGGGCGTCGACCCGCTCGACCGCGAATGAGACGAGATCCTGAATGCGGTTCAAAACCCGCTCGAAGCCCAGATCATCCATCCACGACACCGCATGATGGAACCCCGCAAAGTCGGCGAGTGCGCGCGTCCCGAACTCGTATCGCGCCGCCGAGGGAAGCAGCGAATACGATCCTTCGTAGTCCATGGTGGCATGGCTGTGACTGCCGGCCCAGGACAGCTGGATTCGGTCGAGCGCGTCGTCCCGCACGAAGAAGGCGCCTGTGCCCTTGGGCCCCAGAAGCCATTTGTGACCGCAGGTGCTGTAGGCGTCGCAGCCGAGTGCTTCGAAGTCCATCGGCACGCACCCGGGGCCCTGTGCCCCGTCGAGATGGTAGATGATGCCTCGTTCACGAAGGAGCTCGGCGAGCTCGGCCGACTCTCCGCTGCGGAGCGCTCTGCCATTGTTGCGCGAGACATGACTCAGGCTGACCATGCGCGTCTTCGACGTCAAAACTCCGCGGACTTCGTCGAGCAGATGGGTGCCGGCATCGAGGTCGATCTCGCGAATGACGATCCCGAATCGACCCCGCAGCACGTACCACGGGATCACGTTGGCCGGGTGCTCCTGATTGCTCAGGATCACTTCATCGCCCGCCACCCAGTTCCGGGCCCATGCCGCGATACTGATCCCTTCCGAGGTGCTGTGCGTCAGGGCCACCCCGTTCGGGCCCACGCCGAAGGTCGACGCGAGATAGCTCCTCAACTCCGGTTCGATTTCTGCCATCTCGGCCGAGTAACGCGGGTCGGCAGGCCCGCGGTTCTGAAACTCGAGGCGTTCGACCACGGTGTCGATCGCGGAACGGGTTGAGGGTCCGATGCCGCCGGTCTGGAAGTACCGACTTTCGGTCGCCGCCGGAATCTCAGCCCGTGCGCGCCGCACCCAGTCTTCCTGTCGTGTGTCACTGCCTGCCTCACCCTCGACCCGGGCAAGAAGCGCGAGCGGCATCACAGCAGCCGCGGCCGCGGAGCCACGGGCGATGAACGTCCGCCGGTCCAGGCGTTGCCGGTCAACCATCCTCTCCTCCTGAAACCATCGTCACCGAAATGCGTCGCGGACGTTCAGCGCACGTCCGCTGACCCGTCCGGACGACGTCGACCTGTCCCTCGCGTTGCAGGTCCGTCCGACTGCGTGGTCTGAACCCGTCACCCGACCGTCGAGCAAGACGTCCCGGGATCTTCGGATCCAGCTGCGCCCCGGAGCCTCGAGGGTGACCCGGACACTGGTGAACCCGGCGAACGAGATATGACCACCCGGCCAACGTCGACAGCCCTGAACGCGCGGGAGCATCATGGATACAGTACGGCGCATTACTCTCCTCAGAAGCGCCCCCGAACGTGAAC
>JAYOKZ010000040.1:0-27905 GCA_038120095.1 Gemmatimonadales bacterium | reverse complement strand
CCCCGAAGGACACGACGGCGAAGGCACCGCCTTTGAGATCCTTCTGGTAATCATGACCGAGATTCAGGAGCATGATCACGAAGAGGAACAGCACCATGATGGCGCCTGCGTACACGATGATCTGGATCGCGGCCAGGAAATGCGCCTCCAGAAGCACGAACGTGCCCGCCATGGCCGCCAGCGCAGTGACCATGAAGAGGAGGCTGCCCACCGGACTCTTCGCCATGACGACACCGATCGCGCCGCCGATCGCGAGCCCCGCGAACAGATAGAAGAGGAACGTCGCCGATAGCATGAGTGTGCGCCCCTACTCCGACGCGGGATCGCTCGGATCCCACAGAAGGGTGGACGGGTGGTCCTGCTCCATCAGACGGTCGAGGTCATAGACGAAGCGGTCACGCGTGTACTCGGCGTTTTCGAAATGTCGCCCGACGTGAATCGCCTCCACCGGGCAGACCTCCTGGCACATTCCGCAGAAGATGCAGCGGAATTCGTCGATCTCGTACACGATCGGGTATCGATTGCCCTGATCGTCCTCGCCTCCAACAAGCCGGATGCAGTTGGCTGGGCAAACCGTCGGGCAGAGGCCGCACGCGACGCACTTGGGGCGTCCATCCGCGTGCTGCTCCATGACATGCGTGCCTCGCCACCGAGGGCTGAGATCGGTCATCTCTTCCGGGTACTGCTGCGTGACCTTCGTCGGGTTGACCATGTGCTTGAAGGTCAGCGCCATCCCGCTGAGAGCGGCACGAAGGTACGAAGTCGACTCCGGCTCGGGCCGATGCATCACTTTGACTGAGATCGCCATATCGGTCTGCTAGTCTCCCGCGGGAGCCGGCTCGACTTCACCGGATGCGAGTGCCGTGGGAATCGTCTTGACCTCGATCTTCTGGCTCTTTTGGGCCGCCGCGCCTGCGATGGTCCGGCCACGATCGAGGAAGAACATGAAGGAGAGGGTCGCCACGCCGCTCACCGCGGTGAGGGCGACACCGTAGAAGAAGCCGTACTGAATGCCCAGTTCGTCGAGCACCAGAATGGTCATCGCGATGAGCATCACGTAGGCGAGGGATGTGGGCAGCATCACCTTCCAGCCCAGTGCCATCACCTGATCGTAGCGGAAGCGCGGGAGCGTCCAGCGAATCCAGATGTACAGCAGGAGGAAGAACCCTGTCTTGGCCGCGAAGCCCCCGAACGTGAGAAGGGTCTTCCAGACCGCCGGCTGCGCCGCGATCGGGGCTCCATTGGCCGCGAATCCGCTGATCAGCTGGCCGTTGTACCAGAACGCGTCGTCCCATGAACCGGGCAGGTCCCAGCCTCCGAGGAAGAGCGTGGCCATCAGGGCCGACGCCGTGACCATGTGACCGAACTCCGAGATCATGAACGCCGAAAACTTCATGGCCGAATACTCGGTGTGGTATCCGGTCACGAGTTCCGACTCGGCCTCGGGCATGTCGAACGGAAGACGATTCGTCTCGGCGAAGGCCGAGATGACGAAGAGGATGAAGGCGAGCGAGAGTGGGAACGCATACCACAGGCCGATCTGCTGCTGCTGCCAGACGATTTCCGTCAGGGTCACGTTCCCCGCGAGCATCAGAACGGAGATCAGGGACAGGCCGAGGGCGACCTCGTAGCTGACCATCTGCGCGGAGGCGCGAAGCCCCCCGAGGAAGGCGTACTTGTTGTTGGAGGCCCAGCCCCCGAGTACGACGCCGTATACGGCGAGGGAACTGAAGGCGAGGACGTAGAGAATCCCGATCGGAACGTCCGCAATGATCATGTCGACCACGCCCCACGGGGTGGGAAGCGGGGCCGCGATCGGGATCACCGCGAACGTCACAAGAGAGGGCACGAGTACCAGGATCGGGGCGAGCACGAAGAAGAAGCGGGACGCCGTGGCCGGCAGCGTCTCCTCCTTGATGATGTTCTTGATCCCGTCCGCAATCGGCTGGAGGAGTCCGAACGGACCCACGCGATTCGGACCGCGCCGATCCTGAATGAACGCGGACACACGGCGCTCGGCGTACGTGGCGTACGCCACCGAGACCATGACGAGCCCGAAGATTCCGAGGTTCTTGGCGACCATCGCGACGATGGCCGGAATACCTGAGATCGGCTCCATCATCAGTCTCCCATCACCGAAACAGATTCATTCAGGAGGGCTCCGCGCAGGCCGACGTCATCCCAGCTGATCCCGGCGAACGCGGAGACGTCCGCACCGAGTGCCCCGAAGGCCTCAGCGGCGGAACGCGGTGCGCTGCCAGACCCCTTCTCGGCCGTGAGCGCTCCGAGTACGAGCCAGGCGGGACGAGCCATTCCCGGTGCGTCGAGCGCCCTCGAGAACCGCTGAACCCGTCGCTCATGGTTCGTGAACGTACCCTCTCCCTCGGCATGACTGCTGATGGGAAGCACCACATCCGCGCTCGACGTGGCGGCGGATGCATGCGTTCCCATGTAGACGAAGAGCGACGCGTTCGATCCGAAGGCTTCGTCCTGGTCGGAGAGTGCGTCCCCGAGGACGATCACGATCCCGTCATGACCGGCGACCCCTTCGAGACCGCCGGAGGCGTCGTCGTCGCCCACGCGTGAGGCACCGACGAGTTCCGCCCCGGTCGCGTTCGGCGTGAGGTCCCTCCGGCGCGCGAGGCCCGGGAATCCCTTCAGCGGGATTTCGTCTGCCGCGCGGAACGAGCGGTAGACGATATCGCCCCCACCGAGCGCGTCGACCAGAGCCTTGAGTGCGCCCAGATCCTCATTCGATGACATCGGGGATGCCACGGCCTTGACCGGGCCCGCACCGTCGGCCTTCTCGAGCAGGGCGCGGAGCGCATCGCCCCAGCCCATCGCCTGAGAGGCCCCGTCCGATCGTACCAGAGGCGCCTCCAGGCGGTCACCACGGTTGATCCACTCATAGTTGTGGCGCCCGTAATCGCATATCCACCATGCGTTTACGTCTAGATTCTCACGAGGCTTGATACGCTGGACCAGATTGTCCCGGGTGTGCAGGTCGACGTTGCAGCCCTGCGAGCAGCTCGTGCAGATCGACGGGGTGTGCGTCAGGTCCCAGGCCCGGGCCTTGTGAAGGAAGTCCTTGGAAACGAGAGCCCCCACCGGACAGATGTCGACGATGTTGCCGTGCCAATGCGTGCCGTCGAGGCCTTCGTCGAAGAAGGTGTCGATGACAGCCCGGTTCCCGCGTTCCACCACCGTGAGGCGGTGATCCTGCTCCACCTCGCTCATGAACCGCACGCAACGGGTGCACATCACGCAGCGATCGCCGTAGAACAGGACATCGCCCCCGAAGTCGTCACGACCGAAGATCCGCTTCGGCTCCCGCCCGCGACCGTGCTCTCGTCCCTCTGCGTGCACGTAGTCCTGAAGATTGCACTCGCCCGACATGTCGCAGATCGGGCAGTCGAGCGGGTGGTTCACGAGGTAGAACTCGAGGACACCACGCCGGTTCTTCAGCGCCTGCTCGCTCTGCGTGTGAACGACCTGGCCGTCCATGACGGTCGTCACGCAGCCGGGCATCGGCTTCGGCGCGCCTTCCACGTCGACCAGGCAGAGACGGCACATCGCCGGAGACGACATGCCCGGGTGGTAGCAGTAATGCGGGACCTCGGTGCCGATCGTCTTGGCTGCTTCGAGAATCGTCGTCCCCCTGGGGACGGAGACCTCGTGGCCATCGATCGTGAGGTTGACCATCTCGGCCATCAGGCAGCTCCTACCCTTTCGCCGCGGCGGATGAGCGCCAGGTATTCATCACGGAACTTCTCGATCGAAGATTGGACGGGTGCCGCGACGGAGTCGGAGAGCACGCAGATGGTCGTTCCGACCATCTGCTGCGTCATCTCCATCAGCGTATCGAGGTCTTCCTCCGTCCCCCTGCCGTCCTCGATCCTCTTCAGAATCTGAGCGGTCCAGGCCGAGCCTTCACGGCACGGGGTGCACTGCCCGCACGACTCGTGGGCGTAGAAGTCCACCATCCTCCGGACCTGTTTCACCACGTCCGCGGTCTCGTCCATAACGATGACCGAAGCACATCCGAGCATCGTTCCGACTTCCACGCAGCCTTCGTAATCGAGGGTACAGCGGCCG
The DNA here is from genome assembly GCA_038120095.1 of Gemmatimonadales bacterium. Lineage (GTDB taxonomy): Bacteria > Gemmatimonadota > Gemmatimonadetes > Longimicrobiales > Gaopeijiaceae > UBA2589. The sequence goes on along the minus strand of JAYOKZ010000040.1, from coordinate 23,810 downwards.
GCCTCCTCGGCGTTGATGAGGGGAACCGATGACCCGCCCGGAATGACCGCCTTCAGCGCGTTCCCGTCTCGCATGCCCCCGCACACCTCTTCGATGAGGGTCATGAGGGGGAAGCCGAGTGGGAGCTCGTAGTTGCCCGGCTTGTTCACGTGCCCGCTCACGCAGAACAACTTGGTGCCCGGGCTCTGTTCCGTTCCGAACCCGCGGTACCACTCGCCACCGTTTGCCACGATCTGCGTAACGGCGGCCAGCGTTTCGACGTTGTTGATCGTCGACGGCATGCCGAAGGCGCCGACGGCGGCCGGGAACGGTGGCTTGACCCGCGGCTGTCCCCGCCGGCCTTCCAGCGAATTCATCAGCCCGGTCTCTTCGCCGCAGATGTACGCTCCGGCCCCCTGATGCACCGTGAGGTCGAGATCGTTGCCCGACCCCATGATATCCTTGCCGATGTAGCCCTTCTCGTACGCGTCTTCGACGGCACGGGCCAGAATCGAATTCGCCTCGAAGAACTCGCCGCGACAGTAGATGTACGCGTGCTTGGCGCCAATCGCGTACGCTCCGATCAGGCAGCCCTCGATCAGCTGGTGGGGGTCCCACCGGATCAGCTCGCGGTCCTTGAAGGTGCCGGGCTCGGACTCATCGGCGTTGCAGAGAAGATAGTGGGGCTTGCCCGACTCTTTCGGCATGAAGGACCACTTCACGCCCGTCGGGAAGCCCGCGCCGCCCCGACCCCGGAGGCCGGACGTCTTGACTTCCTCGATCACCTTCTCCGGCCCCATGTCGAACGCCTTCTTGAGCGCTGAGTAGCCACCGCGCTCGACGTAGGTGTCGATCCGGCGGTGCGTCGGGTCACCGAAGTACTTGCTGAGGACGCGGACCTCGTGGTCCGATACGTACGGATATGCCATGGGCTATTCCCCCTCCGCCTTGAGATGCTCGCAGATCTTGGGCACCTCGGAGGGGGTCACATTCTCGAAATAACGGGAGTTGATCTGAACACAGGTCGGGAACCCGCACGCGGCGAGGCATTCCGCTTCGATCACCGTGAAGTTGCCGTCCTCGGACGTGTCACCGAGTTCGGTGTCGGTGTACTTGAGGAAGGCATCGACGACATCGTCCGCCCCGGCGAGGTTGCACGAGATGTTGGTGCAGACCTGGACCAGATGGCGACCGACTGGCCGCTTGTTGTACATCGTGTAGAAGGTCGCCACGCCGCGGACGTACGCGGAGGACAACTCGAGGGCCTCGGCGACCTCGTCCATCGACGCGGGGCTGATGTGACCCCGAATCTCCTGAGCCAGCCCCAGGGCGGGCAGCAGGGCCGCCTGCTTCGTCGGGTATCGCGACAGGATCTTGTCCAGCCGGTCCCCGTACTCGCCCTCGAAGAGCGGAGCATCGGGTTCCTTCTCGGCCAGCATGTACGGCATCGTGCCTGCGCCGGACGCGTGACCACCGTGGGCCGGGCGCGTTCCGACGAAGTCGTCCCCCCGAACCTGCTCCTCGGTGAGCTCGAACTCTCCGGTGTTCCCCGCCCAGCCGGGGTTCTTGAACGGGATGTCGCTCATCGGTCGATCTCCCCAAGCACGATGTCCAGACTCGCGTTGATCATGATCAGGTCGGAGACGAGATGTCCCTCAGCCAGCTTCGGGATCACGGACAGATTCACGAAGGACGGCGGACGAACACGCCACCGGACCGGCTTGGTGCCTCCCTCTTCTGCCACCACGTACATGCCGAGTTCACCTTTCGAGGCTTCGATCGCCATGTAGCAATCACCCTCGGGCGCTGGGATGCCCTCGGTGATCAGCTTGAAGTGGTGGATCATGCTTTCCATGTCCGACATCGCGTCGGTCTTGGATGGCAGCGAGATGTTCGGATCTTCCACATTGATGGGACCACCGGGGAGACGCGCCATCGCCTGACGGATGATCGAGACGGACTGTTCCATCTCCTCCATCCGGCACAGGTAGCGGTCGTAGCAGTCACCGTGCTCCCCGACAGGAACGTCGAAGTCGTACGTTTCGTAGTCGTAGTACGGACGATCCTTGCGGACGTCATACGGGACACCGGCCGCGCGAAGGTTCGGACCGGTAAAGCCATAATTGATGGCCTCGGCCGCACCGATTGCGCCCACTCCCTGCGTCCGCCCGATGTGGATCTGGTTCCCGGTGAGGAGGTGGTGCACCTCCGCCAGCGTTTTCGGGAAGTTGTCGAGGAACTCGAGGAGCTGATCGAGCCATCCTTCCGGCAGGTCCGCCATCATGCCCCCGACCCGGGTCGCGGAGGTCGTGATCCGCGCGCCCGTCAGTGACTCGTGCAGCGCGTAGATCTTTTCCCGCTGCTGGAAACTGTAGAGAAACGGCGTGAACGCGCCGACATCGATCGCCGTGGTGCCGAGCCACAGGAGGTGGCCGAAGATCCGATCGAGCTCCATGAGGATGACGCGCACCACCTTGCAGCGCTCCGTCACCTCGATCCCCATGAGCTTCTCCACGGACATGACGTACGCGCAGTTGTAGATCAGCGGTGCGAGATAGTCCATCCGGTCCGTGAGGGGGACGATCTGATTCCACGTCCGGTACTCACCGAGCTTCTCGAAGGACGAATGCAGATACCCGATGTGGGGGGTCACGCTCGTGACCGTCTCGCCATCGAGCTCGCACACCAGTCGAAGCACCCCGTGCGTGGCGGGATGCTGAGGACCGATGTTGATCAGCATCTGTTCCGTACCGAGTTCCGGCTCTGGAATGTCGAACGGCGCGATGGGACTGGGCGCTCCTGCACCCCCGAGACCCATCTCGCGCCCCTGCCCGACGTTGAACTCTACGGTCTTGGTGGCCATCAGTCGTCCTCTCCGGCTTTTGCCGGCGCCGGGAGAGCGCCAGCTCCCGGATCAGCGATGGTTCCAACCTCGGCGGCTTCGACCTCCTGTGGGTCACCGGCCTCGAGGTTCTCCGCCAGGTAGAAGCGCTCGACGTCCTGCGCCAGCGCGCGACGCGTCTGCTCGGCTCTCGAGAAGCGTCCGCGCAGCGGAAAGTCCTTCCTGAGCGGATGTCCCTCGGCGTAATCGTCCGGCATGAGAATCCGACGAAGATCCGGATGCCCCCTGAAGGTGACGCCGAACAGGTCGAAGACCTCACGCTCCAGCCAGTCGACGGACTTCCACAGGTCGAAGACCGAATCGATCTCCATCGCATCGAGCGGGAGGGGGCATCGGATGCGAAGTGCACGGCTGTGCGCCGTCGAGAACATCTGATAGACGACCTCGACCGGGCGGCCACCCCCATAGTCGACCCCGGTCACGTCGGACATCATGTCGTAAGCGTGATCAGGATCCTCCTTGAGCCATGTGAGGATCTCGTGACTCCTCTCCGGATTGATCCACACGACCCACTGATCACCCGCCGTCAGCCGATGGCCCTGCACGTCGGAGGGAAAACGCTCCAGAAGCGCGGCCACCGAGGGATGCTCCGACGGGTCGCCGGTCGACGCCGGTTGAGGAGCCTCCCCGGCATCGGAGTCGATCGGGCCCGCGTCAACCGCGTCGAGACTGGATTTCTGTTCGTCAGTCATGGGGTCAGGAGAGTGACTCTTCGGTGGCTGCCGGCGCGACGAACTCGCCCGTGGAGATCTGGTCCTGCTGGGTCGAGTTACCGAACGGCCCCGTGAGCCCCACGACCTCGGCCTCACTGGCCCGCGGCCGAGCCACGAGGAGCGGATCCTCGGCGCGGTGCTCGAAGTGCTTCGAGAGGCTTTCCTGACGGATCTGTTCCTGGATCATCATCAGGCCGTAGATCAGACCCTCCGGTCGAGGCGGACACCCGGGGATGTACACGTCCACCGGAATGATCGTGTCGATGCCCTGCACCATCGAGTACACGTCGAAGACGCCACCCGACGACGCACACGCGCCCATCGAGATCGCCCACTTCGGCTGCGGCATCTGATCCCAGATACGACGCAGGACGGGAGCGAGCTTGTACGGGACGCGTCCCGCGCAGATGAGGACGTCCGCCTGACGCGGGCTGAACGACATGCGCTCCATCCCGAACCGGGCGAGGTCGTAGTTCGACGCCGCCGACGCCATCATCTCGATCGCGCAGCAAGCCGTGCCGAACGGCATCGGCCACAGAGAATTCAAACGCCCCCAGTTGATCAGCGCGTCGACCTTGCTCGTGAGGAAGGTCGGGCTCCCAGGCCCGAACATCCCTCCCTCGGTGCGGGTCGAACCGCTCCCTGGGATCTTGTCGATCAGTCCCACTCCAGGCCTCCTTTCTTCCACTCGTAGACGAGGCCGATCGCCAGAACGGCGACGAACATGCTCATCGCGAGGAAGGCACTCCAGCCGAGCTCACGCATCTGAACGGCCCAGGGGACCAGGAAGATCGTCTCCAAATCGAAGACGATGAAGCTGATCGCCACCATGTAGAATTTCACCGAGAAGCGGGCCTTGGTGCTGCCGATCGGGATCATTCCCGATTCGTAGGGCATGAGCTTCTGCGGCGTGTCACGTCGCGGGTTCAGGATGTGCGAGGTCACAACCATCCCGAGGGCATTGATGACCGAGACGCCGAACAGCAACAGAATGGGGAGGTAGGCTCCCGACATGGGCGTTCGAGGGGTTTGTGAAAATGTTCACGAGCGTGAATGCCGGCGAAAAGGTATCCGAGGCCGTATTCGAGTGTCAACCGACCGTCGGGTCCCCGTTTTGGCCGCAAAATGACCGAATTTCGCCTGTTTGACCGACGGTCGAGACGCCATCTATCTTCCGCGCGCACAGGGGGGCTCACGAACCAGTACCGGGTCCCCTCGTGCCAATGATCACAGTCCCGCAGCATGGAACCCGAATGCCCATCAAGAGTGACAAGTGGATTCGACGGATGTGCGAAGAGCACAACATGATCGAGCCCTTCGAATCCGGTCAGGTTCGGGACGGGAAAATTTCGTACGGGATATCCTCGTACGGATACGACATTCGTGTGTCCCCCGAATTCAAAGTGTTCACGAACGTCCACAATTCGATCGTAGACCCCAAGAACTTCGACGATCGCTCCTTCGTGGACATCGTCGGGCCGGAATGCATCATCCCCCCAAACTCGTTCGCGCTTGCGCGCACAGAGGAGTATTTCCGCATTCCGCGGGACGTGCTCGTGGTGTGTGTCGGCAAGTCGACGTACGCCCGGTGCGGGCTCATCGTGAACGTGACGCCTCTCGAACCGACCTGGGAGGGTTATCTCACCCTCGAGATTTCCAACACGACTCCCCTGCCCGCCAAAGTGTACGGGGGTGAGGGAATCGCTCAGCTTCTCTTCTTCGAGGGCGACGAGGAGCCGGAGGTGGCGTACGCAGACCGGCAAGGCAAATACATGAAGCAGGTTGGAGTAACCCTACCGAGGATGTAGGCCCGGAGATGAATCGGTCCCCCCCGCCGCGGTGGTCCTGCGTCGCTCCCGAGATCGGACGAGCGCTGCGGGTCCGCCTCCAACCGGGCGCAGGGCACGTGGCGGTCCAGCCGGTCCGGTCATCCGCGGACCGCGCACTCACGACGCTGCGCGTTTCCCTGGCGCCGGTCGTCCGGGTCGCGGTCTGTCTCGGTGTCGTCATGACGTGCCCCATGTCGGCGGCGCGGGCGCAGGAGGTGCCGTCCGTGGAGGAGGAGCGTCTCAGGGACGTGCTCATGGCCCTGCCACAGAGTGAAACCCTGCAAATCTCGACACCGAGGGTCATCATCGACAATGCGCGGCTGGTGTCCCTGGAGGCCAGCACGGTCGAACTTCGCGAGGAGGCGACCGGCATCCCGGTCAGCATCGATTTCTCCGCCGTTCGAGGTGTCGCAGTGCAGCGTCGGCACTGGCTTCAGGGTACGGTGTGGGGGTTCAGTGGCGGCGTGCTGGCAGGCTCGTTTTTTGGAATGATGTTGGGATCGTACCGGTGCACGTCCGTAGAACTCTGCCGTGCCAGCGAGCGGGCGGGTGCGCTGCGCCTGGGTGCGCTGGTGGGAGCACTGGGTGGGGGAATTGGCTTCACCTTCGGGCGACGGGCCCTGTACTGGAAGCCGATCTTCCCCTGACGACCGTGAGGAGCGCGTTCACCTGCGCCGCCGAGCCCGTGCGACCGGCGTCCGTCAACGCCCGGGACGAAGGCTAGATTCCGCCCAGTTCTTGGGCCATCAATTCCATCGCCAGATTACTCAAACGAACGAGGTGCGGGTGCGCCCGGTTCCCGTTCGTGAGGAGCACGATGCCGTGCCCGAGACCCCGATTCCCCATAACGAACGCTGTGTAGCCGGGGACGCTGCCGGAATGGGCAAAGTAGGAGTGACCCGCACGGGTCGTTGTCCACCACGTGAGTCCATATCCCGGGTTTTCAAACCCCCATCCGCCACCCATCGGTTCACCTGAGAATTCTTCGAACTGAAGGGACTGCATCTCCTCCAACGTGGTCGCCAGTAGAAGCCGCCGATCCCCGGCCATTCCATCGCCGAGGTTGAAGCTCAACCACCGGGCCTGGTCGTGAATCGTGCCGTACACGATACCTGCCGGCCACACATTCGCCTTCAGGCGTGGGGTCGCCACGTTCCGGCCCGTGGCGGCGTCCGGGACGTATGGGATTGCGAGTCGCTCCTCCATCTCGGGCCGGAGATCGAACGCCGTGCTCGACATGCCGAGGGCCCCCCAGACGTGCTGGCGGATGTACTCTCGGTACGGAACGCCGCTGAATCGCTCGACCAGATGGGCGATGAGAGAGTAGGCCATGTTGGAGTAGACGACGCCCCTCAGAGGTGGGGTAGCGACCCGCAGGGAGTCTGCCAGATAGTCCCCGAGCGAGAGCGGTGCCGTGTCCCCCCACACGGCGTGCGGTCCAAAGTCGACCGGCATGCCGCTGGTGTGTGTGAGAAGGTGTCGAAACCGGACCGGCTCATCCGGGCTCTCGCCGCGTATCTCCAGATCGCCCAGATAGTCACGAACAGGATCGTCCAGATCGAACTTGCCCTGCTCCATCTGCTGGAGGAGCGCCACCGTCGATTGCGCCTTGAAGGTCGAGCCGATCAGGTAGACGGTCTCCGTGGACGCTGGAGTCCCCGCCCAAAGATTGGACACCCCCCACGACCCGCTCCACATCTCTCCGTCGCGATTGGCCAGCGCGAGGGCGATCGAGGGAATGTTCCCGTCCAGCATGGCCCGTCGCACTTCTGGCTCGAGTCGCGACACGACCCGAGCGATTGCCTCGGCCTGTTGCGAACCGGATTGCCCTGTCACGGGTGAACCCGCAACGATCGTGAGCACTGCGAGGCAGAGAGTCGTTCGCCGAGTCGGTGCCGGGAAAGCCTTTCGCTTTGTCATCCGTTTCTCCTCAATGGTCGTTTTGACGACCCGGGCCGTACAGTACATGGCCCGGGCGTGCCCCCGTGTGCGTTCCGCCGTTTTCGATCACGACCACGCCGTTCACGAGTACGTATTCGATGCCCACCGGGAACAGAACAGGCTCCTCATAGGTGGCCCGGTCGGAAATCGCGTCGAGATCGAAGATGGTGATATCGGCCCACGCTCCCTCCCTTAGCACCCCGCGGCGCGCGAGACCCATACGCGTCGCCGGCCAGGATGTCATTTTCCGAATGGCCTCTTCGAGGGTGAGCGTGCCCGTCTCGCGTACATACCGCGAGAGAATGCGGGGAAATGTCCCGTAGCTTCGGGGGTGCGGCAGACCGAGGCCGTCGACGACCCCGGGCGTCAGTGCGGCTCCCGCGTCTGATCCGATGCTCGTCCAGGGGCGCTGAAGCGCCCACTGCAGGTCTTCTTCGCTCATCATGTGAAAGATGGCCATCACCCGACCCTGACCCTCAGCCACCAGGTCCCAGGCCGCGTCGGCCGGGTCGGTACCGGTCGCCTCTGCAATGTCGGCGATCGTCATCCCCTCGAAGTGAGCGTTTTCCTCATTCCGGGCATTGACCAGCACGATGCCGTCCCAGCCTCCGGAGGCCTCGATGATGTTCCACCACCCTTCGGATCCGGTCTCGATCTCACGCTTCAGTCGATCGCGGACCTCGGGCCGGGCGATGCGCGCCCGCAGGGAGTCCCGCCCACCCTCGGCTGCCCAGCTCGGGATGGTGGCCTCGAGCCCCGTGCCTCCTGCGGTGTAGGGATACATGTCTGCAGCAACGTCCACGCCCCGGGTTCGTGCGGCCTCGATCTCGACGGCGGCCTCCTGGATGATTCGGCCCCACCCCGGTTCGTACGCCCCTTTGTAGTGGAAGATCTCGACCGGCATCCCTGCTCGCTCACCGACCTCGATGGCCTCTCGAACAGCAGAAACCAGTCCGGCCCCCTCGTCGCGTATGTGACTCGCGTAGATCCCTCCGAATTCGGCAGCTGCGCTTCCCACTTCGACCAGCTCATCAGTGGACGCAAACGACGACGGCGGGTAGATGAGCGCACTCGTCATTCCCATGACGCCCTGACGCATGGCCGATCGCATCATCTCTTTCATTCTCTCGAGTTCATCCGCATCGGGTGCCCTGGCCGAACCTCCCAGGACCGCCACGCGAGTCTGCGTTTGAGAGAAGTACGTGCCGAAGTTGATCGAGATGCCGGATTCCTCGAGGTCGCGGAAGTACGCGCCGATGGCGTCCACCGCTACCGGGGTGCCGCCTTCACCGCCGATCGCCGTCGTGACACCCATCCGCACCTTGTTCTCGGCAAGGCCGTTCTCCGGCAGGACCGAGCCTGACTGGTCCATCATGTCGATGAATCCGGGCGAGACGTACAGGCCGCGCGCATCGATCTCGCGCCGACCGGCTCCCTCGACACGGCCCATTCTGACGATGCGTCCCGCCCGGACCGCCACGTCGGCGCGGACCCACGGGTTGCCGGCCCCATCCAGCACGCGCCCTCCGCGAATGACCACGTCGTACAGCGGCGTAGTCTGGGCACGCACTTCAAGGGACCAGAGTCCCATCGTAACCAGCACAACGGCCAGGAAGCCCGATCGGTGGGCCAGCGTTCGCGGGTGCTGGGCAGACATGAGACCTCGGCGCGCGGGCGCGGGATGAGCAGTGCTGGTACTGGAGCGAGGATCGACGCTTCCGAGGCAGTGGTCAAGTCGTGCTCGGCGTGCACAATTGCCGCCCGAGTATGCGCGTTCTATTCTCGCGGGCATGACCCAATCGCCCATGTTTCGTCGCTATCTGCTTCCCGGTTTCCTCTTTCAGTCTGTCGTGATCGCCGGCGGCTATGGAACAGGTCGGGAGCTGGTCGAGTTTTTCCTCACGCAGGGTCCCCTCGGGGGTCTCCTGGCGCTCGTCGCGTCCATGGTGATCTTCAGCGCCGTCGCCATGGCCACGTACGAACTGGCGCGAATCTGGGGTGCCTTCGACTACCGGCACTTCTTCAAACGGCTGCTGGGCGGAGGATGGTGGCTGTTCGAACTTTGTTATATCGGCCTCATGCTCATCGTGCTTGCCGTCGTGGCTTCGGCTTCGGGCGAGATCATGCGAGACACCTTCGGCATCAATTACTGGTTGGGCGTAGCGGCAGTCATGATGGCCGTCGGTGCACTGGTGCTCGGGGGTAACGAAGCGATCGAGCGAGTGTTCTCGGCTTGGTCGTTCGTGCTTTACGGGCTCTACCTGGTCTTCTTCATCTGGTGCTTCCGGGAGCTTGGTGGCGCCATTTCCGAGAACCTGGACGCTGCACCGATCGGGAGCGGATGGGCTTGGGCTGGCGTGCGTTATGCCGGATACAATCTCGCCGTGATCCCACCGGTCCTCGCGGCGCTGCGCCTGCACGAGACCCGCCGGGAAACATTGATCGCAGGTGCGCTGACGGGTCCGATCGCGATGATCCCGGGGCTCCTCTTCTTCCTGCCCATGATTGGGATGTACCCGGAGATCGTGGATGCTGCGGTGCCGTCTACTGTCCTGCTGGAGCGGCTCGGGTCCCGGAGCTTTCAGGTCGCGTTCCAGCTCGTTCTCTTCGGAACGTTGATCGAAACCGGCGCAGGCCTCATCCACGCCTTCAATGAGCGCATCGCCGGACTTCAGGCGGACCGTGAGGAGGATCTGCCGAGGTGGGTGCGTCCAACGGTCGCCGTTGCGCTCCTGGGTGTGGGAACGTTCGTGAGCAGCTTCGGCCTCATCGGGCTCATCGCACGCGGCTACGGCACCATGACGCTCGGGTTCATCGCCGTGTACGTCATTCCGGTTCTGACGGTGGGCGTGTGGCGCATACTCCAGGCGCCGTCCGGCGCGCTACCTGCCCCGGACTAGGCCTCGTCCCCCACGGACGAACGTCCTTCTTCCTCCCGGGTCGACACGTCCTCCGCAGCCAGGGGCGTCTCTGCCGTCTCCCCCGCCCCCGCCCACTGATCGACCACGACGGCGGCGGTCATCTGACCCATCAGGTTTACGGACGTCCGAAACATGTCCGGGATCCGATCGACCCCCAGGAGAATCGAGAGGCCGGCGAGGGGCACCCCTACGGTGTCGAGGGCCGGCGCGAGCGTGACGATGCTGGATGAGGGAACCGGCGCTACGGTCAAGGACACGAGGAAGGTCGCCAGAATGGCCCCACCGAGCGCCGTGACCGGAATCGGTGTGTCGTAGAGGTGGGCGAGGAAGATGATCGCCGCACCCTGGAACAGGGCTGAGCCAGCTCGATACATGGACGCGCCGAGCGGTATCACGAGGTCTGTCACCGTCTCCGACACACCCAGGTTTCTGTGCACCTCATCCAGGGTCACGGGAAGAGCCGCAGCGGTACTGGTCGTCGAAAACGCAACGGATGTCGCGCCGAAGGTGCCACCCAGAAAGGCCGCCGGCCCCGGGCCTCCGACTGCCTTGAGGATCGGGAAGTAGATCAGGCAGACGTACAAAGCCAATGCCCCGATCACCGACACGATGAAGACGGCGAGGCTCTGAATCAGACTCCATCCGAGCTGCGCCGTGACAGGTGCCGCCAAGCCGAAGATCCCGATTGGGGCTGTCCAGAGGATCCACCACACCAGTTTGATCAGTGCCTCGCCTGCCGCGTCCGCCAGACCCACCAGACGCTGTCGGGGACCTTCCTCCAGGGTCCCGGCCGCAGCAGCGAACAGCGCGGTGAAAACGATCAGGGGCAGGAGCGATCCGGCGGATGCGGCTGCGAAGGGGTTGCTCGGGATCAAATTGACGAGGAAGTCCACGAGATCCGGAAGCTCGGGGGCCTCTCGGGCAGCTGCCGCAGGCGCGGCGACGTCGGGCGCGAACCGAAGTGCCGCGTACATCGTACCCATGCCAATAACGATCGCCGGCGGCACCGTAGCCCAGAAGAACGCCAGTGTCGTCCCGCCGAGACGACCCAGCTTACGCGGGTTCCCGAGGTTCGCGACACCAGAAAAAATGACTGCCATCACGAGTGGGATCACGACCATCCGGATCGCGTTCATGAATGCCGAGCCAAATGGTGCGGACCCGAGTGCCACCGCCATGAAGAATTCAGAGCCGGCGGCCGCCAGGAGCCCGGTGATAAGACCGGCCACGAGGCCCGCGGCGATAGCGATGTGCAGCATGGGGCAGCTCGGTCAGGGGTTCGGATCCGCCGGCGAAGGTAGGGTGCGAAGGCCCATCAGGCGACGGATGCTCATGATGCCAACAGCGGGACCCAGAGCCAGACACGCGAACCCCCACCGCCATCCTACCAATTCGACCGCGGCCGGCACCGCCTGAATCGTCAACATGGTCAGCAGGAACCCGAGCGAGGTCTGCAGCATGAGGGCTGTGCCCACCGAGTCATCCGGAGCGACCTCGGTGACCAACGCGCTGAACTGAGCCGAGTCGGCGACCACGAAGAAGCCCCACGCGATGGTTACGAGGGACGTCAGCAGAAAGGGTCCCGTGGCGAAGAAGCCGACGAGAAGGCAGCAAAGGCCGCTGGCGGCCATCGCCAGGTTCACCACCCGTCCGCGCCCCATCCGGTCCGCCGCCAGCCCGCCCCACACGCACCCGACGCCACCGGCGGCGATCGAGCCGAACGCAGCCAGGTCCACCCAGATTCCGGAGACTTGTCCACCGGCCGCAAAGGCAAGGAATGTCGGTACCCATGTCCACATGGCGTAGAGTTCCCACATGTGACCGAGGTAGCCTCCCGTGGCGAGCATGGTCTCTCTGTGACGAAGGATCCGACCCACCCGATCCCACGCGAAGGGCCGACGAGCAAATGTGAAGGGGCCGTCCCTGTACCCGAGAAGCACCAGGAGCGCCGCGACCAGCCCCGCTGCGGACGCTCCAAGGACCACCGCCGGCAGGCTCGCGCCACCGGCTGCCTTGATCAGGTAAGGAAGAGCCTTTCCTACGGTCAGGGCACCGACGACCGTTCCGATCGCCAGTCCTCGTGCTGACCGGAACCAGGTGGAGATCATCTTCATCCCGGGTGGATAGACCCCCGCGAGGAACAGTCCCGTCAGGAACCGGACGATCAGTGCGCTGCGGTATCCAGGGACGAAGATGAGGAGCGCATTCACGCTCCCGGCGAGGGCCGCCGAGAGCGCGAAGAGCACCCGAGACGGAAGCACGTCACCGACGTTGAGAAGGGCGGCCAGTCCCGTCCCGGCCACAAAGCCAAGCTGGACCGAGGTGGTCAGGAGCCCTACCTGTCCAGCGCTGAGTTCCCATCGAAGCTGGAGCTCCGCCGAGACTGCAGTCGCCGTCATCCACGCTGACAGGCTGAGCAGCATGGAGAAAGAGACGAGAAAGAGGGCCCTCCAGCGCCGGGGGTCGGAGTCCACCACGGTGCTCAAGCCCCTGCCAACCGCTTCGATTATCCGACCAGCTGCTTGGCCACGAACCAGAGGTTGGCGGGCCTTTCGGCCAGTCGACGCATGTACCATGGAAACCACGCCGAACCATAGCTGATCAGGACACGTACCTTGTGCCCGTCCCGAGCGAGGCGCTCCTGCTCGCCCCTCTGGATCCCGAAGAGCATCGCGAACTCATACTGGTCCCTGTCGAGCCCCAGGTCCGCTGCGTGTCGAATCGCCTCGGTCACCATCACGGGGTCGTGGGTGCCAAGTACCACACGGCCCTGAGCTCCGCCAAGTCGCGCGCGAAGGAGCGTCAGGGTGAGCTCCACAAAGCTTCGGTCCACGTCGCTCTTGTCCGGAAAGGCGAGGGATTCAGGCTCGTTGTACGCACCCTTCACGATACGGATCGCCGCATCCAGCGGAAGCAAGGCCTCGACATCCGCTTGGGTCCGACGCAGGTACGACTGAACGCAAAGCCCGACGTTGCCCCGGGATTACTTCACTCTTCTGAAGATGTCGAGTGTCCGTTCAACGTACTCCGATACCTACATATCTAAACAAACGAGGGAATCCGTCGACTCCGCAAGCTGGGCCAGCCGGTCTCGAGCTTCATCGACTCCGAAGTCCAGCCCGATCTGAGTGGGCTTGACCGAGATCTCCATATCAAGACCAAGCTCGGCTATCCGGCGCAGATCCTCCTGGTAATGCGCCACGACCGCGTCCGCTTCCCCGAGTGACCGCAGGTTTTCTCCGAGCAGGGTCGTGGTCGATGCGATCCCCATCTCCTGGAGTGCCTCAGCTTCCTGAGTCGCATGGGAGAACTCTTCACCCGGCATGAATCGCTTGGTGGCCTTCTGCACGAATCGGTACTGCGGAAGGCGCTTGGCGAGGAAGGGATTCGTCGAAGCCCAGAGAAGCGAATTGCGTAACATGCGTGGGGGCAGGCTGGGGTCAAATGGAAATGAACCGATACATCAACCGGATGAGTCGGTAGGCCTCATCCGCACTTCGCGCGGTGTACTCCACGGTGTATCCGTCCACCTTGGAGACACCCGGAATCGACAACAAGATGTCGACATGTGTCGTCGACGCGAACCGCATCCGGATCAGGACCGGAGAGCCGAGGTGGTAGGGATCGAAGCCACCTGCGCCGAGTCTCTCGAGCGCTCGGTCCATACCATGGCCGAGCATCGACCTGACCCGGTCGGGGTGGATCAACCTCGCCGAAGAGGGGGTCTCGGCCGTCTTGGTCGTGACCGTCTCGCTCTCGAGCAGGCCTCCCAATTCGGCTGTCGCTGCCGAGTCGCCAGCGACCAGAATCACCGGCACGCCATGGGATCCGGCAAACACCGCGTTCATGCCCCCCTCACCGACCTCGACACCATTCAACCAGAGTCCCTTCACGGCGCCACTGCCTGTGTGGGCGAGAAACCCGTCAGGGTCTCCGGCTTTCGCATGGTAGCCGAGGAAGACTGCCCCGTCGAAGGTGCTGTCCAGCCCCTGAACCATGCCCAGCGGCTTGATCGACCCCTGGATGTACATCACCCGAGGATCGAGGCGCGTGTGGAGCGCGTTCTGGTGATCTCCATGAGAATCGTTGACGAGAATCTCGGCGTTCGGGTCACGGGCGAAGATTGCCCGCGTGACCGCATTCACCTCTTCCGTGAGCAACTCACGCCCCGTGGCGTAGTCTTTCCCCGAGCTCGAGGTCATGGCGGGGCTGCCGATCCCCCCGATCCCCTCCATATCGACCGAGATGAAGATGCGCAGCGACTCCTGACCGGACGCCGGGCCACCTCCCCCCAACAGCAGCAGAGTCAGCCAACATGCCCGGCGCTGGAACGGTTTCATACGGTCTCCTGTGACGATGGATGCAGGTCCGCGGGGCCTGGACTCCCCCACTCGTTGTTCCCCGTACCGACCCGCGGGCGGACCCGCAGGGGCCGTGCTCCCCGCGGGATCGCGAATCCTACGGCCCCGTGTGCCCGGCGCCAACATCACCGCGGACGGCCGACCCGTTGCCAGTCGTCCGAGATCTCGGCATGATCTCGCGCCCCGCAGTTTCGAGCGTTCAAACCCGACCCGCGATGACGACCGGCCTCCACCGAACCGCACGCCGCACCCATTCCTTCACCGAGTCCGTCATCCGAGAGATGACGCGGGTGGCTCGTGAGCACGACGCGGTCAATCTGGCGCAGGGATTTCCCGACTTCCCCGCTCCGGCACTCTTGAAAGAGGCCGCGGCCGCGGCCATTCACGCCGACGTGAACCAGTATGCCATCACGTGGGGTGCACCGAACCTCCGCCATGCGCTCGCGCGGAAATATCGCGAGCACTACGGAATGCATGTCGACACGGAGACCGAGATCACCATCACCTGCGGGGGGACAGAGGCGATGGCGTCGGTCATGCTTGCCGTCGTGGACCCGGGTGACGAAGTGATCGTCATGGAGCCGTTCTACGAGAATTACGGCCCGGATGCGGTTCTCTGCGAGGCGAAGCCAGTCTTCGTGACCCTGGAGGCTCCCGAGTATCGACTGGAACGAGCCATGCTGGAGGAGGCAGTCTCCAACAAGACGCGTGCGATCGTGATCAACACGCCGAACAACCCGACGGGACGCGTCTTCGACCCCGAAGAAATGCAGGCGATCGCGGACATCTGTGTCGAGCACGACATCCTCGCGATCACCGACGAGATCTATGAGCACATCTACTACGAAGGTGACCACGTTCCGCTGGCGACGTTCGAAGGGATGAGAGACCGGACCATCACCATCTCAGGGCTGTCGAAAACCTTCAGCGTGACCGGTTGGCGCATCGGCACGATCATCGCGCCCCCGCAACTCAGCGGTGCGATTCGCAAGGTGCACGACTTCCTCACCGTCGGTGCCCCGGCCCCGCTTCAGGAAGCTTGTGCCGTGGGACTCAACGAACTCGGTCCCGACTATTATTCCGAGATGGTAGCCGGGTACAGAGCGCGGGGTGACGTACTCGTGAAGGGGCTGCAGGAAGCGGGATTCAAGTGCCGGCATCCTCAGGGCGCATACTACGTGCTGGCCGACTTCAGTGATCTGAGCGCCGAGGACTCCATGACCTTCGGGAAGAGGCTGACTGCGGAGGGAGGTGTCGCCCCGGTCCCCGGAGGCAGCTTCTTCTCCGATCCATCGCGCGGACATTCCCTCGCGCGCTTCGTCTTCTGCAAGCAGATCGATACGCTGCACGAGGCGAGCGAGCGCCTCAAGGCTTTTGCCGCCCGGGGGTGAGCCCGTGCCAACCCGCGGTGGCGACCCCTTCGCCGCGAGGGCAGAGGCGACACTCTTCGGCTTCGACCCGACCCCGTCGGAGGTCACGATCCGCCCTCGAGGGCGGGCATGGAGGGTCGGGGGAGCGTTGGCCACGTTCATCGTCGTCACAGCCATCGCCTCTCCCATGGTGGTCTTCCCACCCCACGCCGTGTGGCTTCTCGGGGGCGTGGGCACGGGTGCCTTCCTGGCCCAGCGTCGGTACATCGAGAGATTCACCCTTCTGTCCGCAACGGGATTGTGTCCCAAATGCGGCCACGCGTTCTCTCTGAAGGCTACCCGGCTGCGGACCCCCCATCCCCTTCCCTGCGAAGGGTGCCACCACGAGAGCTCGCTGCGCCTGCCTGACCGACTACTCGAGCAGCACGCACTGGACTGAGCGCTACTCCGCGCCTCCCCGCAGGATGGGTAGTGGTGGGCGTCGAAGCAGGTCCCGCGAACCCGTGAGCCCCGTGATCACAGTCAGACCCACGACCATGATCCAGATCACGACCATCGGACCGGGACGAACAGAGTAATCGATCTCGAAAACAGTCGGCATCATCAGCCACGCGGCGAACACTGCCAGGATCAGGCCGCTCGCAGTAGCGATGGAACCGAGGGCTAGGTATTCGACGAGCAGTACGGTCAACACCTGGCGCCTCCGAGCACCGAGCGTTCTGAGAAGGGCTCCTTCTCGGAGGCGCTGCAGGCGCGACGTCGCGAGTGCGCCGAGAAGCACGATCAGGCCTGCGAGCGCGCTGAACCCGCCGAGAAATCCCACTGCCTGCCGAACTCTGGAGAGCACGGACTCAATCGCCTCCTGCACTCGTGAGAAGTCCAGGGCGGACACGTTCGGAAAGCTCCCGACCAAGTCCCGCTGGACCCGAGCGCGCTCCTCCGGATCGTCGATGCGGGCGACCATCACGATGTTCTGGGGTGCGTCGTCAAGGATACCCGGCTCCAGAATTGCGAAAAAGTTCGGCTCCAACTGAGTCCAGTCGACGCGCCTCAGACTGGTGACCACCGAATGGATACGGATTCCACTCACCTCCCATGTGATGGTGTCACCCAGCCCAATCCGAAGACTCGCGGCGACGTCCAGCTCCATCGAGACCTGTGGAAGCCCGCCGGCATCGACCACGGTTCCGTCCTCCGAACCCGGCGTCCCATCCCACCAGCGCCCTGACACGAGCTCCTCGGCAGGCCCCAGACCGCGGCGGTATGTGTTTCTGTATTCTCTCCGCAAAGCCCACGACTCGGGTCGCTCATCCCGCTCGGGATTTCCACGCAAGCTGTCGGCTTCCACACCGTTGATCGCGGCGATTCGAGATGTCACGATCGGTGAGGCCTGCGCTATGTCACGGATCTCACTGGGAAGCACCTCTCGGATCCCGTTCACCTGATCCGTCTGGATATCGAACAGGAGGAGGTTCGGCTGCCCGGAACCACCCGAAACCGTCAGGTCCTCACGAAGCGCTCCCTCCACCTGCACGATGGTACCGATGATGAAGGCCCCGAAACCAAGCGCCAGCGTCACGGACATGGTTTGATTCTGGGGCCGAAAGAGATTGGAGACGCCCTGACGGACCGTGTATGTGGCCCGGACAGGGACATACCGACGGGTGGCTGTCATCAGGCCCCACCCGACCGCCGCGATCACCGCCCCCACCGCTGCGAGGGCCGCGGCGAACCAGAGGCCCACTTCAGCGTCGGGAGCTTCGTACGCACACAGCCCCAACACGCTGGCCCCCAGCAGGAACCAGGCAGCCACCCGCCAGGGATCGACACGCCGAAGGGGCGGGTCGAAATCCTGCCTCAGGGCCGCCAAGGGCGGGATATCGCGCACATCGAGGAGAGGACTGAGGGCGAAGACAACCGCGACCCAGACACCGATCACCAGGCCTGCACCCGCCGAGGTCAGCGAGAGACGGGTCGTCACATCCACAGGAAGCACGCCACTCAACAGGACCGGCATGACCTCCTGAAGTCCGATGCCGAGGGCCACCCCGGCCGCGGCGCCGAGCAGGCCAAGCAGGGTTGCCTGTATCAGGTACGCGAGAAAGGCCGTCCCCTGCTCGACGCCAAGGCACCGGAGAACGGCGATACTCGCTCGCTTCTCACGGATATAGACGTTGATCGAGCTGGCCACCCCCACACCTCCGAGAAGCAGTGCCGAGAGTCCCACCAACGCGAGGAAGCGCCCGAGAAAGCGCACGCCATTTGCAAGGCTGCGCGCCTGGTCTTCCGCCGTACGATACGTGACATCCGCTTCCCTGAAGACTTCTGCGTACCGGTCGCCGATCGTGCGTCGCTCGTCTTCGACGGGCACCCGAAGAAAAATCTCATACCGCGCCAGACTCCCGAAGCCGATCAACCCCGCGGAGGCGAGCGTCTCGTGCGACATGTGGATGCGGGGACCAATCGCCGTCTGAAACGCCACGTTTGTCGGAAGATCATCGACGGTGCCGGCGATCCGCACCTTCCGCGTTCCAATGACGAGGGTATCACCCACACCGACCCCGAGTTGAGTCAGAACTGCAGGGTCGACGAGGGCCTGATCGCGGGCCAGATGCTGTCCCCATGCGCCCGCAGGCTCTGTCGTGACCGCACCGTAGAACGGGTAACCCGGGTCGATCCCACGCACCTGCAGGAGTCGCACGGCCTGGGTGGCCGGTGCCAGGATCATCGAGGACGCGGTCGTTACCCGCGCCACCTCGACTCCCGCACCGCGAAGAGAGTCGAGGACGGCCGTTACTCCATTCTCCGTTGGGGCATCCGCCGAAAGGCGGACATTCGCGCCCATGAGAACGTCGGCCTCCTCCTGGACGGATCGCGCGAAGTCGTTCCGAAACGACTGGATCGAAACGAGCGCACCCACGCCCAGAGTGATCGACGCCATGTAGACGCCGATCCGACGCATGCTGTGGCGGCTCTCTCGCACCGCGAGCCTGAGGGCGAAAACGGGCCGGATCGAGGTCCGCTTCCTCTGCCCTCCCTCACTTCGCGACTCCTGTTCCGTCACCCGACACCTCTGCCGGAGCGATCCTCTGCCACGCGCCCTCCACCGAGGGTGAGGACTCGGTCCGCCCGCTCGGCCAGAGCAAGATCATGAGTCACGAGGACGAGCGTGGTTTTTGACGCTCGGTTCAGCTCCTCGAGCATCTCGACAATGAAGGCCCCCGTGTCGTGGTCGAGGTTCCCGGTGGGCTCGTCGGCGAACAAGATCCGCGGGCGGTTCGCGAACGCGCGGGCCAGGGCAACGCGCTGCTGCTCCCCGCCGGACAGCTGCGCGGGAAAATGATCGAGCCGACCCGCGAGCCCCACGCGTTCCAGGAGGTCGGTCGCCTGTCGAAGGGGGTCTCGGGATCCACCGCGGAGTTCAAGGGGCACGAGTACGTTTTCGAGGGCCGAGAGTGTCGGCAGGAGATGAAAGGTCTGGAAAACAAATCCCACGCGCTCGGCCCGAAAGGCCGCGCGGCCATCTTCCGACATCGCGAAGATGTCTTCGCCATCCAGCAGGACCCGGCCCTGCGTCGGTACGTCAAGCCCGGCGAGCAAGCCGAGAAGCGTCGTCTTGCCACTCCCCGACGGCCCAACGATCGACACGAACGATTCAGCCTCGATGGAGAGGTCGAGTGAACGCAGGACGGGTAGAGGTCTGCCGCCACTCTTGTAGCTTTTCTCGAGACCCTCGGCCACGATCATCATGACGTTGCGAACCCTCCCCATCTTCGCTGCTGCACTCGCCGCCTCCTGTTCCCACGGGGACGTGCCCGCGCCAGCGGACAACCCCGAGACCTTGGATTCCTCCTTGGTGGTCGGCTCCGAGGTGCAGGTTCCCTCGGACGACCGGCCCGTGGTCGTGTTTCTGGGGACGAGCCTCACCGCCGGGATGGGTCTCGAGCGCGGCGAGGATACATACGTAGCCAAGTTGGAAGTGTTGGGCCGGGCGGAGGGACTTCCCTTTCGAGCGGTGAACGCAGGTGTGTCGGGCGAGACGAGCGCGGGCGGTCTTCGGCGCGTGGACTGGATCCTGCGAGAGCCGGTGGACGTGCTCGTGGTCGAACTGGGCGCGAATGACGGGCTGCGCGGACAGGATCCTGAAGCGATGCGGGAGAATCTGACGGCGGTGATTCGTCGCACGCGTGCCAGATATCCAGAGGCCCACATCCTGCTGGCCGGAATGGAGGCCCCGCCGAATATGGGTGCCGCGTATACAGCGTCATTCCGTGCGGTCTTCGCTCAGGTCGCCTCGTCCGAAGACGTGACGCTCATTCCATTTCTTCTCGAGGGCGTCGCCGGCGTGCCCGAACTCAACCAGGGCGACCGAATTCATCCCTCACCCGAAGGGCATCAACGGGTCGCCGAAAATGTCTGGCCGTGGCTGCGGACGATCCTGTCGGAGACCGCCTCATGACCCGTGGTCTCTTTGGGCCGGGTACGATCGTCCTCGGGGGAGGCGCGGTTCTGCTCACCATCGTTCTCTTCATCGGCTTCCTCCTTCCGACGAATTGGTCCGCCGCCGCCGAGCTCCGCATCGAAGCACCGCGCGAGGCACTGATGCCCCTCCTCGACTCCCCGGAAGGGTGGCGGGCCTGGACGGCGTGGCCGGACTCCGGTCTCACTCGCTCAGGGCCGCCCCGGGGACAGGGTGCAGCGATCGCGTGGGAGGACACGGAACTGGGTGTCGGCTCTTTCACGATCGGTGAGGTGTCCTCCGATTCGGTCATGTACGCGGTGACCGTCGACGGAGCCGCCAACACCGTCATGATCACAAACGGAGTGATACAGCTGGAAGTCCTGGGCAACGCGACGCTCGTGCACTGGCGTGAGTCCGGGGACCTGGGCCGAAACCCCCTGATGGGTTTCTGGGCCCTCACCATGGAACGGGCGCAGCAGCGTGAGCTGCAGAAGAGCCTCGGTCAGCTAGCGGAGGCACTCAGCTCCGGTTCCGAACCCAGTCGATGAGGTCCCGGTTGGAGCTGGTCTTTCGCATCGCTCCAAGCAACTCCAACATCCCGTCGCTTGGCCCAACACCGTGCAGCTGCCGACGCATGGCGTGCGATACGCGAAGTTCATCGTTCCCGAGGAGGAGTTCCTCCTTACGAGTTGCTGATGCCGTGAGGTCGATCGCGGGGTAAATCCGCTTGTCCGCCAACTCGCGCGACAGGACCAGCTCGCTGTTTCCTGTGCCCTTGAACTCCTCGAAAATGACCTGGTCCATGCGCGACCCGGTGTCGACCAGAGCCGTGCCGATGATGGTGAGTGAGCCACCCCCCTGATTCGGGGCGATCTTTCGCGCGCTCCCGAGAAAACGCTTGGGTTTTTCCAGGGCGTTCGTGTCGAGGCCCCCACTCATGGTGCGACCACTGCCCCCCTTGAGCGCGTTGTACGCCCGAGCGAGCCGAGTGATGGAGTCGAGAATGATGACGACGTCCTCACCCTGCTCCACGCGACGCCTCGCCCGCTCCAGAGTCATCTCCGCAACCTGCACGTGACGTTCCGGCGGACGATCGAACGTCGAGGAAATCACCTCTCCGAACCCACATTGCTCCATCTCCGTGACCTCCTCCGGCCGCTCATCGACCAGGAGAATCATGAGGTGGCACTCTGGGTGGTTCTTGACGATCCCCTCAGCGATGGCCTGCATCACCGTCGTTTTGCCCGCCTTCGCCGGGGCGACGATCATGGCACGCTGTCCCTTGCCGATCGGGCAGAAAATGTCAATCACGCGGTTCGTGAGTTCCGGCTCGCCACGCCATTCGCGACCGCACTCGAGAACGAGTTGTTCATCCGGATGCATGGCGCTGAGTTTGCCGAACTCCGGGCGCCGCTGAACCTCCTCCGGCGTCTGATCGTTCACTCGGGCGAGATATGCGAGCGGAGGGCTCTTCCCGGCCCGGGCATCCTCGGCGACGATGCCCATGAGTTCGTCACCCGTACGCAGCCCGAACCTCTGAATCACGCGCGCCGGAACATAGATGTCGTCCTCACCGGGGGC
Source organism: Gemmatimonadales bacterium (assembly GCA_038120095.1). Classification (GTDB taxonomy): domain Bacteria; phylum Gemmatimonadota; class Gemmatimonadetes; order Longimicrobiales; family Gaopeijiaceae; genus UBA2589. Next base: position 1,751 of record JAYOKZ010000040.1, on the reverse strand, counting down.
ATACCCCGATTCCCGCCGGCGCACGAAGCCCGACCCGGTCGAGAGGGCCTCCAGGAGGCCGAGAGGCCGAGACATGGCAAGAAGCTCTTCGGGGTCCTCCGGGAGCCCGGCGAGGAGCTCTTCCTCACTCGGGACATTCCGTTCACCCTGCTGCCCGGGCCCCCTCCTGCGGCGGCCGCGACGCCGGCGGCGATTCTTGCCGCGGCCGCGACCCCCGCCCTCCGACCCACGACCTCGATCGCGGTCACGGGCCTGAGCGCCGGCCGGTGAAGATTCGGACTCGGAAGCGTCGGAGGAGTGTGATTCCACCTCCGGCACCATACTCTGATCTGATTCTGGCGAATCGGGCACGGCTTCACCTGGCTGGCTGACGATCCGGGAGAGTTCAGACGTCTCCCCCGCGATCAGCGAAAAGTGAACCCAGGAACCAAATGGAGCTGCTCCTGGCAGTGTCCTCTCAGCGGGCCGACGTGCCGCGCCGGAACCGACGGAACCCTCTCGTCAGCGTGGACACCAAGGAATCTTGATTGAAACTCCGCCGGGATCAAGGCTCGCGTTGCATGGGGGCACCTTCGCTCGGCCCCCGCGAAGGTGGCGCCGCCGCCCTCGCCGGTTTCTACCGTCCCCGTCACCGATCCCGTGCGTGATCCGTAACGCCGCACCGATGTCCACTGACTCGAACACATTGTCCCTCGGACGGGACAAGATCCGACGTCGCCTATGAGACAGCGTGATGCGTGTAAGTCTCTGACCACAAACAGTTTATACTACTGAGCGTGTTACGGCACGACTCGTGCTTGGAAAGGGGCAGCTCCACGACAAGGAGGTTTCCGTGCGTAGTTTGGCCCGTTCCATCATCGCAGTCGCCGTGATCTTCGGGGTCCTGCCCCCCGCTTCCAGTGCCCAGGTACGCGGTTCGGTCGTGTTGACCGCCTCCCCGCTCTTCACCGTTGCGTCATTCGGCGTGACCCGAACCCGGTTCGACCACGCGTCCGTGTTCTTCGGGTCGGCGATTACGCATCATCCTCGCGTCGTGGTACGTGGGGTAGTGCCCGGTCCTGCCCACTATGGAGCCAGCTGCTACGACTCGTTCTGGTTCACCGACCGTCACTGCGTCGTCACCGTCTACAACACGCCGGCCATCGGATGGGGTCACGCATATTGGGGTCCTGAATGGCAGCGCTACCGATACGCCCATCGTCCACGCTACGCCTATGTGGCGGATCCCTTTTTCGACGTGTGGGGTCCGTACTGGGCGTACGATCCGTGGAGCAATTATTGGAACGCCTATCTGGATCCGTACGTGAGCCGTCCCGCGTGGGATCGCGCACGAGCGTATTCTGTCGCCCGGGCGTCGTCCAGCCCGTTCTCCACCAACCGGACCGCGCGGACCACCCGGTTCAAGGAACGCCCGGTATCTGCCCGTACGGCTGACAATCGGCGCACGGCCAGGCCCCGCCATACCACACAGCCGGCAACCACCTCTCCACGGGCCTTCAACGACTCAGATGGCGCTCGACGGAGGGTTCCCGCCGTGAACCGACGTGCACCGGTCTCGGGCGTATCCTCCCCGGCCACGGATCGCCGGGCGAGCCGACCTGCAGCGACATCGGACCGGAGCCGCTCCGCCGCGCCCCGGCCCGAACACGCCCCGGCACGTAGTGGCGCGGAGAGGGTCCCCGCCGTCGGGCGGCGCCCGGTCGCGGCCGCACGTACCACGCGCGGGAGCCCGATCAGCCGGCCGGCGGGGC
>JAYOKZ010000039.1:27364-28569 GCA_038120095.1 Gemmatimonadales bacterium | reverse complement strand
CGGGTGCGAAGGTCACGCAAAGCTGTCCCGAGCGTACGCCGAGCAATTGGAGGCGCGTGTCGAAGGGATAGCCGAGCAACTGCTGACGCTGGAGCAAGCCTCCGCCCTGAGTGGATACTCAAGAGATCATCTCAGTCGAATGATCCGAGACGGCAGGCTCGTGAACCGTGGGCGAAAAGGTGCCCCAAGGATCAGGCGTGGCGACCTACCCGCGAAGCCACCTCTTTCTCCTCCCGCTCAGACACCACACGTTCCAGCCGAGCAGATCGTGCAGTCCGTCATCAACGAAGGAGATCGATGATGGCTCGCACGAACAAGAAACCCCGCGTCTTCAGTGCGGGACGAAGGAACCGGAATAGAGTCAGGGTATTTGAATGCCCCAAGACCGGCATCTTTCAAATCGAATGGCGACAGGGAGGAAAGCCACGACAGCGTTCGCTGAAGCATCGGGACTTCGAGAAAGCCAAAGACCAGGCTGAGGAAATTGCGGCGAAGCTGGCCACCCAGGCCTCCACACCTTTGGTGGATCAACCGAAGCCTCCACTGACGCTGGGCAAGCTGTTTGAGATGTACCTGGAGGAAGTGACGCCGAACAAAGGGCTCGAGCGTCAAAAGCACGATGTCCGGGCATTGGCGACCTTCGAGTCACTCTTTGGGTCGGACCGAGAACCTCGAACGCTCTCCAAGAGAGACTGGGACAAGTTCTGCCGCTTACGGGCCGAAGGTTCGATAGGCCCCAGTGGGAAGCCTGTCTCGCCACGCGCAGTCGAGTATGACCTCAGAACATTACTCGCCGTGCTGAACTGGGCAGTGCGGTCAAACGCCGATGATGGAAGCCCATTACTCGAGCGCAATCCGTGGGCGGGGTTGAAGCCACCAACGAAGAAGAACCCGAACCGTCCGGTGCTTGATCGGGGTGAGTACGAGGCGCTCTTGGCGATTGCCGATAAGGTCGATTGGCGCTTTGAAGTGGCTCTCGTGCTTGCGTACGAGACAGGACACAGGATCGGATCGATCCGACAGCTTCGGTGGCGTGACATCGATCTTGCGACTCTGGAGATCGTATGGCCGGCAGAGAATGAGAAGAATGGGCACGAGCACGTTGTGCCGATCACTCAAGAGGCCGGTGACGCCCTTCAGAAAGCCCGCGACCACAACCCCGGCATCGAAGACGCCCCGGTGTTACCCGCCCCACAGAACGCATC
>JAYOKZ010000039.1:0-27354 GCA_038120095.1 Gemmatimonadales bacterium | reverse complement strand
CCTGGATGGACCAACCACTGCAGGTGGTGTGCGAAGTGGGTGGTTGGAAAAGTCACCGAACCGTGGTCGAGTGCTACCAGCAACCGAACGAGGAGCGCCTTCGCGAGGCCCTCACGGCCCGGAAGCGGACTTGAACACCGAGAACGAACACCGGGAATCCGCCCAAGTCACCACACGGCAAAACCCCGCCCAAGACCGTAACCTCAAGCGGGGCCATTACTTTCCTCAAGTGGGCGCTGCAGGACTCGAACCTGCGACCCCCTGCTTGTAAGGCAGGTGCTCTAACCAACTGAGCTAAGCGCCCGGATCATGGGAAACTAAAGCAAGTCGAGAAGGTCCGGAACGTCGACTGAAACAGCAGCCGGAGTGGTCAGCCATCCTGATGGCCTTCCATGGAGGGTGTGGATGCGGTCACAGGTGCGCGACCCGTCGACCCCGTGTGTTCAGCGGTGGACCGGGCCCCATGTGTCCCCCGGCATCCCTGGTAACGCCGGATCTCACCCGCCTCCAACCACTCTCCACACTTCTGTCCTTCGAAGAAGGAACCCCTGAACAGGATACGCCCTGCCTCGTCGTACGACTCCCACGGACCATGGAACACCCCTCCGGAGAAGAACGCGCGCACCCGCAGCTGTCCATCGGGATAGAACGACTCGATCGGCCCGTCCGGCAGACCACGATCGCGACGACCCCGAGAGCGCAGTCCCCCGTTCTCGTGAAATGTGGCATACGGTCCATGTCGCTCTCCCCGACGGAACGAGGTGCGCTTTCGGATCCGCCCCTCCGGATCGACCGTGACCCACTCTCCGTTTCGCAGCCCCGCAATGGACGTCCCTCTCTCCACGACCGAAATCGGTGGCCCCCCGTCCTCCCACAGACCAGCCGGGAACTGAACGGTCTCCTCCGTCCACCCGTTTTGTCCTTCCTGTTCGAACATCGCGACGCACTCCCGAGTAATTGAGCGCGCGAACATACGGAGCGGGTGTCAAAAAACCGTCAAAATCGTCCTGAAGAGGGCATTTTTACCCATGGAATACCGCGCCCTGGCATACTGCAGTCACGAGACACGGCAGCCACGCTGAGAATTTGAACGCCGATGGCCCCTCCGGCGCCATCAAGGGTATAGGCGAGACGAAGCAATCCGTTTCGAGGTAGCGGGATGATCGACACCTGGTTCGAAAAGCTGTTCTCCGCGCGCAATCGCGGCGCGGCCGAGCGCGTCGTGATCGCTCTTGCTTCCGCAGGATTCCTGATCCATCTCACCGCGTATTGGGTCCACGAGGTCGCCTCGGTTCCGGTGCCCGATGGCCTGCAGGACCTCTTCGTCAGCCCGATCTCGGCCGTCTACACACCGTTTTCGTTCGTGCTCGTGTACGAAGTATTGCTCCTGGTGTACTTCATCCCGATGTCGTTCACCGAGTCGGTCGCTCGCCAGCTCGAGATCGTCTCGCTCATCGTCCTCCGCGGGATCTTCAAGGACCTCGGAGACCTGCAACTCGACGGTCGAGAGCTCCTCGATCCATCCAACCTCGACCTGGCCGCAGACCTCGTCGGTGTGCTGCTCATTTTCGGGCTGATCCTGACCTTCAAGAGCGTTGCAGGCCGCTCAGTGAGCACCGGAGCGCCAGAGGAACTCACGCGCTTCGTGACGTGGAAAAAAATGGTCAGTCTGCTGCTCTTGCCGACCATTCTCGTGGTCTCGATCCTCTCCCTGACAGGATGGATCACGGACATCGTTCAGCTCGAAATGGGGCTGACGGGAACCGTCCGGAATCTCGACCAGGTCTTCTACGTCGACTTCTTCACGCTCCTGATCCTCGTCGATGTGTTGCTCCTCCTTCTCTCGTTCGCCTTCACCGACTCGTACGAGCACCTGCTGCGGAACTCCGGGTTTGTCGTGTCCACGATCCTGATCCGCCTCTCCTTTAATGCCGAGGGGATGATGGGGACGGCGCTCATCGTGTCTGGCGTCGCATTCAGCGTCGCCATTCTGATGCTGTTCCAGTGGGGTACGAGACCGACCGAACAGGCCTGACCGCTACGAGGCGCCCTTCCCGCCCCTGCCGCCGTCAGCGCCTGCGTGGCTCTGTAGCCCAACCGGCTCCGCCGGGAATCCCCGCCGCCGCATCGGGTCGCTGACTCTGCCACCCGAACGAACGCATTTCGACTCTCTCGGGCCACACGCTGGTGAGCGTCGCGGCCTCCCAGAGTCGACCGTTCTTCATGACGTGGTCCACCTCGCGCGTGTTTCGGATGTCCACGAGTGGATTCCCGTTCAGGATGACCAGATCAGCAAGCTTGCCTGGCTCGATGCTGCCGAGGTCCGAACCGAATCCGATCGCCTCGGCCCCAAGGAGGGTCGCTGCACGCAGCGCATCGTGATTGTTCATGCCTGCGGAGGCCATCGACCAGAGTTCCCAGTGCCAGCCCAACCCATGGAATTGCCCATGGCCACCGACCCCGATACGACCCCCGGCCTCGATCAGGTCCGTAAGGAAGGCAGCGTGCTTGTAGAAAACGTGTTCCTCCCAGCGGAACCACCCCGCCGAGCGCACTCGGCGAGAAGCCTTGGACTCGAGCTCGTTGTAGGGCGTCCACGCACCGAGCAGCTGATCTTCGAAGATGTTTTCGCGCGTGAAGAAGTAGTTCTCGGCCCACGGTCCTCCGTACGCGACCAGAAGCGTAGGGGTGTACGTAGTCTGGGTGGTCCGGTACAGCTGCACGACGTCATCGAAGATCGGTGCGATCGGCAGCGAATGCTCCAGCCCGGGATAGCCGTCGATCGTGTGCGTCATGTTCAGTTTGAAGTCGATGCCACCCTCGACGGTCGGCATGAGCTCCAACTCGCGCGCGGCCTGGATCAACCATTGTCGCTGCTGCCGATCCCCGGCCATGTACATCTTGAACGTCGTGAGACCGTAGTAGTCCTTGTAGCGTTCGAGGACGTCGCGGGCCTCGTCCAGACTTTGGACGTTCTCACCGCTGAAGACACCCGGCCCCGTATGATAGATGCGCGGACCGACCATCTCACCTGCTTCGACCATGTCGTGATAGGTGAGAATGTCCGTGCTTGCGGTCTGCACATCCTGCGTGGTCGTGACGCCGAACGCGAGGTAGGTGAGGTACTGCCAGACCTGGTTGGAATGGACGTTGGGCATCAGCCACTGCGTGTGGTAATGGGTGTCCACGAACCCCGGAACGATCGTTTTGCCCGACACGTCGATCTGAGCCGCATCGTCGGGGATCGAGACGCGTCCGCGGGGTCCTACCGCAACGATCCGGTCATCGGTGATCACGATATCGGCCTCCTCGATCACCTCATCACCTCTCATGGTGATGGCACGCGCCCCGCGCAGCACGACGGTGCCGCGGGGGGTGGCGCGCGCATACTCGACAGTGATGCGATGCTCCTCCGGCTCGTATCCCGTCTTGTCATCGTCTTCGGATGGCTCTGCCGCCTGCGAATCCGGATCGGGATCCCCCGTCTCCGTGCCGGCTGCTTCGCTCTGATCATCGGAACGGTCCGTTGCTTCAGCGGCCTCGATCGAATCTCGTACAGCCTCCATGCGGTCGAGGTCGTATACGAAGTGGGCATTCCCCAGCGACCAACGCACTCGGCGCCCATTCGACTCCCAGGCAGGGAACTCTCCACCGACGTCCGTGGTCAGCCGGGTCACCGGAAATGATGGGCTCCCCACGGAGATGGTCGGGGTGTCTCCACCGACACGCGGTACGGTAACCACCCAGAGATCCATGCCGGTCTGGGCGAGAGCGAGGTCACCCTCGGGGGCCATGACGACGCGTGAGGCGGTGGCCCCCTCCCCTCCCCCGGCCGGAGCTTCACCGCGGACCAGGACGTGCGCCCGTTCGTCAGTTCCATCCCACCGGAACGACACGAGACCACGCTGCCGGTGTGTCGCAAAGATCCGATCGGGAGCGGAGGGGACGAAGTGAAGTGTCGAGCGCCCATCCTGCGGGGCAACGACAGAATACGACCCGCCGTCGGCGGGGACCCAGACAATCTCGGTCCCGAGCCCGCCGCCGAAACTACCCAGCGTCTCCTGAACGTCCCGCGCCGCCGCCCGGATGGAGAGAACGCGCCGACCGTCCGGCGACCAGGCGGTCTCACTGTAGAATCCGGGCACGTCGGTGAGTTGCTCGAGGTCGTCTCCATCGGCGTCCACCGCGTGGAGATGACCACCGGACTCATCGTCCCAACTCACGAAGGCGATCCGTGAGCCATCGGGTGACCAGGACGGATTGTGGAGGCCACCGACCGGAAGGTCCACGATCTTCTCGGCCTCGCCCTCCGGAAAACCGGTGACCCACAGGTCACCCAGCGCAGTGAACGCCAGTCGTGAGCCGTCCGGAGACGGAACCGCGCCACGAATCTGCCGGGCATGGAAGGTCGGGGATACCTCGACCTCGTACTCGAATGCGAGCCGGGGTCCCAGATCGAGGTCGACGGACGCCTCGAAAGGAATACGGGTCTGGGCACTTCCATCGACCGGAATTCGCCAGATTTCCCCGCCGAACGAGAGAACCACTTCCCTCGAATCAGGCGTGAAGGCATAACCCGGGAGTACATCCATGGGCGCGACCGACTCCTGCTCGTCCCGCTGAATCGGGTAGGCCAGCCATCGCTCGTCACCCGTCACGAGATCCCGGATCCGGAGCCCCGTATCCCCATCCGTGCGCGAACCGTAGGTGAGCCAGCGCCCGTCCGGGGACAGGGACGGGCGAAATCCGGATCCCACCCGATTTGTCATGCGCTGGGCGATCCCGAGTTCCCGGTCGTAACGCATGACCTGGTACGTGGGGAGCTGGTTGTTGTACTGATGTCGACCCTGTCGCTGAGCGAACCAGAGGTAGCGATCGTCGGGTCCGAACGCGGGGCCGGTCATGTACATACCCTCTGCCTCGTGCATTCGAACTCCGGAGCCGCCCTCGGCATGGACAAGCCACAAACCGCTGGTCTGCCTTCCGGACTTCGGGATGACCAGATACCCCCCGTCTGGGGTCCACTCGGGAGACAGAACATCCGAGCCTCGGCCGCGCGTCATCTGCGTCGTGTCGCCGGATGCGAGTTCCAACGTCCACACCTGCTCCCGACCACTGCGGTCCGAGACGAACGCGATGTGCTCACCGTCCGGAGAGAAGCGCGGCTGAACATCGTACGCCATGCCCGACGTGATGCGGGTCGCAACACCCCCCGCGAAGGGGATCGTGTAGAGGTCACCGAGAAGGTCGAAGACGATCGTCGACCCATCAGGGCTGACGTCGAGCGACATCCACGTGCCTTGCGTTGCCGTGTAGCGAAACGTTCGACCCGGCTCGAGCGGAAGGTGTTCGGTCGCCTTCGAATCGAGGGGCGTATCCTCCTGAGCGGCGACCTCGCGAGGGAGGGACATCGGCCCCATCACCATGATCGAGGCGAAGGTCAGGAACACGATGCGAAACGTGTGAGGCATGGTTTGTTTCTTGAGGAAGAGCGTGAGTCCCGACTCCCGGGCGGAGGTCATACGTGCCGTGGGAGGATCGAACGGTGTGGGTGCATGAGATTCTGCACGACGGCTAACCACAACGCGAGGTTGTTTCGACGGAAGAACGGGCACCGGCGGGGTTCCGGTAGAAGAACTCGAAATCCCAGTGGAATGCCTCACCCGCAGGCCGCTGCAGCACCCGCGATTGAAGAGAGGTACCGGCCTCGATCACCTGCGAGTCGAACTGCGTGGACACGAACGCGGAGCTGACCGATTCCGTTCGTAACGTCTGACCCGTCGCGACACTCCGAAACGTGAAATCGGCCTCACCGAACCGCCCCAGCACACCGTTGTCCCCCACGGCAGTGGCGGTGATCACCACATCGCAGACGACCTGGATCCCGTCCTGGGCCTGCACCGTGTCCACATTCACGACTGCGACGCCGAAGTCCACTTCGACACCCGAGCCGCAGGCGGCGCAGACGAACACAAGCGCAGTGAGTACTGATCGTTTCATGGCAGGAACCGCGAGCCGCGTTCGTCGGGGTCGGAGCGTGATAGGCCGTCGCAAGAGAGCAAGACGCAGGTCCGCCTGCAACCGATCCCGCGCGGTCGTGTACGGAGTGAGCCTCGAAACCTCACATTCACTGAGATGACGGACATAACGATCGTCGGTGGTGGCATCGTCGGGCTTGCTTCCGCCTACTCCCTGTCCCGGGAGAGTGACATCCGGGTCCGTGTCATCGAAAAGGAGCCCGCACTCGCGCAGCATCAGAGCACGCACAACAGCGGCGTTCTTCACGCCGGGCTCCAGTACCGGCCCGGTTCTGCCAAAGCGCGTCTGGCCCGAGCGGGCATACGTCGGATGACCGAGTTCTGCGCAGAGCACGGGGTACAGCATGAGATCTGCGGGAAACTGGTCGTGGCCGGATCCCGGTCGGAACTCTCGCGTCTGGACACGATGCTCGAGAGAGGCACGGCCAACGGTCTTCAGGGCCTGAGGAAGTTGTCCGGAGAGGAGGCCCGCGAAATCGAGCCTCACGTTCAGGCAGAAGCCGCCATCCTCGTTCCGGAGGAGGGTATCGCCGACTACGGGGGAGTGTGCCGCGCACTCGAGCAGCTCCTGCGCGAGGCGGGGGTGGCCATCACCACGGGTGCGGAGGTAACCAGCCTCGAGCGTCTCGGTGGGAAGTGGAGGGTGACGACCACCGCCGGAGAATTCGAGAGTCGTGTCATCGTCAACTGTGGGGGGCTGTACTCGGATCGGCTCGTATCGATGGCGGGTGGCGATCCCGGCTGCAGGATCGTTCCCTTTCGAGGTGAATACCATCGACTCCGGCCCGAACGAGAGCACCTCGTGCGGCACCTCATTTATCCGTTGCCGGAGCCGGGCTTTCCCTTCCTCGGAGTGCACTTCACCCGGAGGGTGGGTGGCGGCATCGACGCGGGCCCCAACGCCGTTCTTGCGTTTGCTCGAGAGGGTTATGAGCTCGCAACCATCAACCTCCTCGATCTAGGAAGTGCCCTCAGCTATCCGGGGCTGTGGCGGTTCATGGCGAACCATCCGCACATGGTCGCCCGGGAGCTTGGCCAGTCACTGGATCGTCGGAGGTTCGTCTCGGCCCTGCAGCGACTTGTGCCCGAGATCACCAGCGATGATCTGATGCCTGCCGGAGCGGGTGTGCGGGCGCAGGCCATGACCGCGTCAGGGGAACTGATTCATGACTTCGTCTGGGCGGAGGGCCCGGGGGCTGTGCACGCAATCAATGCACCTTCGCCGGCGGCCACCGCGTCGCTCGCCATCGGCGATGAAATTGCCGCACGGGCCCGACAGCAGCTGTCGGTTTCATGAGGAAGCGCGCCACCGTCCCCACATCCGAACACCCCGTCCACCGGCCACCGGGCGGCGGCACCCGCTGGGCTGAGGTTCCGGACCTCAGCGCTTCTTCGCTACCAACTCGATCTCGACCCGAGCATTCATGGGGAGAGCCGCGACTCCGACGGTGGTCCGCGCCGGGGGTGGTGCGTCGAAGCGGGTCGCGTACGCTGCATTCATTTCGGCGAAGTCGTTCATATCGGTGAGATAGACGTTCACCTTGACGACGTCCTCGGGGCCCAGCCCACCATCGGCCAGAACCGCGAAAAGGTTGTCGAAACACTGGTGGGTTTGATCCCCGACCCCGCCCCCGCGCAATTCACCCGTTTCTGGATCGATCGGCGTTTGACCGGAGCAGAACACATGGGAGCCGTCATCGATGGCGTGTGAATACGGGCCGATGGCGGACGCGGTCGCACTGGAAAGAGCCTTACGAGCCATCGACACAGTCCTGCCACGAAGGGGGTTGAGAGGTCAGCGGATGATCGCCATCGGCAAGAGAACGACGTAGCCGAGCACAAGGAGCAAGGGCGCAGCGGTGATCGATCCCTGAGCCAACAGCCAGTAGCCGGCGGAAAGCGCGGCGATTCCAGCCACCCCGAGCATCGCATTCACCCTTGTGAACTGAAGCGGCCCGGACCCGTCTTTCTTCGAATTGTTCGCCATGTCAGGATGCTAGACAGGGTCGGGGACGAGGTCAATCGGCCAGGTGAACCGCGAGTTCATCCACGGAGATGTCGAGAAGTTCCGCCGCAGACGCCTCGTCCCCGCCGACCCGATCGAGAACCAGCCGCACGTGCCGCCGCACCGCCTCGCGCAGGCTGAGTTCCTCACCTGCGGCGACTCGCGTTTCCAGTATCAGATGATCGGCCCCGATCACGGTGCCCCGCGCGACCAGGGCGGCACGCATCAACGCGTTCTCGAGCTCGCGAACATTCCCGGGCCACACATGGGTCTCGAGGCGCGCCAACGCCTCGTCAGAGATCCGGCGAACATCACGACCGGTCTCCTCACGAATGCGCCCGAGGAGAGCTGTCGCGACGAGCTCGATGTCTCCCGGCCTCTCTCGGAGCGGCGGCACGTCGATTTCGACGACTTTCAACCGGAAGTAGAGATCCTCACGGAATCGACCCGCCGCAATCAGGCGCTCGACCGGCTGATGGGTGGCCGCGATGACCCGAGCACGGGTCGTCCGTGGTTCTTCACCCCCGACGGGATAAAACCGACGCTCCTGCAGGACCCGAAGAAGCTTCGTCTGAAAGTCCGGGCTCGTGTCACCGATTTCATCCAGAAAAATCGTCCCCTTGCCCGCGAGTTCGAAATAGCCTTTCCGACTTCCCGTTGCACCGGTGAACGCCCCCTTGACGTGTCCGAAAAGCTCCGACTCGAGCAGCGTATCGGTCAACGCGGTGCAGTTCACGGCGATGAACGGCTCGCCCGATGCTTCCGAGTTCTCGTGGATTCCTCGGGCGATGACCTCCTTCCCCGTCCCCGTTTCGCCCCGAATGAGCACCGTCGCCCGATTTGCAGCCAGCACGCCAATCGTCTTATAGATGTCGATCATGCGAGGATCCCGTCCGACCAGCCGGCTCCTCGGGAGTGCGGCCGCCGCCTCCGGCGCCTCTGCCGCTGCTCCAAGCTCGCGTTCCCGAAAGCACCGATCAGCGAGGGCCTGAACCGCCTTCGGGTCGACAGGCTTCACGAGAAAATCGAACGCTCCCGACTTCATGGCAGTGACTGCCGTCTCCATGTCGTCGTGGGCGGTCATGACGACCACCTCGACAGCGTTCATGGACGAGCGCACCCGGTCCAGGAGCTCGAGCCCCGTCATTCCGGACATCCGGACATCTGTGACGATCATCGCGGGATCGAACGCGGCCACGCGAGCCAGAGCCTTCTCCGCACTCTCCGCCGTCTCGACCTCGTAGCCGGCGTGCGACAAGCGCAGCTCGAGTACCTCGAGCCCGTCCACGTCGTCGTCGACGACCATGATCCGTGTATTCTTCTGCTGGGTCATTGTTCTTCTCCTACCGGGCCCATGTCTTCTGGATCCCACCATGCCGGTGTGTCCGGTGGTTCGGCCGCCCGCAACCGTGCCATCTTCTCTCGATTCCGCGCCCGCCGGCCCTGCACCAAGAACAGCAAGACGAGTGCCAGGAGCAGCCAGAATATGGCCGAGTGGCTCAGAACGAAGAGCCAACCGTACCGCTGGCGAACATGCCGCCTCCAGTCTTCCTCGAATTGCCCGATGGTGACGCCGAACGTCTCCCGGAAGGCCCCTTCGAACGATCGCTGGGCTTGCCAGCGCTCCAGGAACCTCGACAGACCCTCCTCTCCTCCGGCCTCAAGCACGTACGTCACGGCACTGGCTGAGAGGAGGTATGCCGTCCGTGCTTCCTCACGGTCCGTCGGCCAACGAAGCGAGAGATCCTCCATCGCCGGGGCTCGACCCAGCGCGATCAGTACACGTAGTCGCCACGTTCCCGCCGCGTCGAAGCCTCCTGACGCCCACTGTGCGTAGCCCTCATTGAACCAGCGGGGGATACGCAGATTGCCAAGGTAGGCCGACAGGCCGAGGTGCGCCCACTCGTGGCGAAGGGTGCGCAGGCCCTCACCATCCACGAGTCGGACACCCTCCCCTGACGGCATGACGATGAGATTCGATCCCGGAATGGCCACACCGGCCCGCCACTCGGGAACCAATCCTCCGGTGATTTGATCGAACGCCGGGGGAGAGTGAGCGAGGACGACCCGAACGCCGTCGGGCAGGCCCGGCGGCAGCCCCGGGAGGGGATCGAAGGCGTCGATCCGGTCTCCGACTCGCCGAGCAACACGTTGATCGGCCGCTCGATGGCTGATCACGCCACGACGGTAGCGCGTAGTCAGGTACGGGACGCCATCGAGCGTGTCCCGGGCCGGCGGCGCAACCACCTGAGCCTCTGCATCCTGCCCGGAAGCGCCCCACAGAGGAATCACGGCCACCGCCATGAAAACCACGCGACGGCGCAGAACTCCGGGCGCGAGGTAATGGCCTAGTCCGAAGACAGCATCTCCAGATTGGCCTGAACGGCCTCGTTGGCAGGATTCAGATCGAGAGCCCGCCGCCACAGGAGGAGGGCCACGTCCCGGTCCTTGCTCTTGTAGGCGATCGTCCCAAGCCGCAGGTACACGTCGTCCCCCAGCCGCGGAGAGAGCTTGACCGCCTTCTCGTACTGGGTTCGCGCACCCTCGGAGTCCCCGTGAGCCCATGCCTGATCGCCCAGATTCTTGTGCGCCTGCGGAGGCGGGGGGTTCGACTGCGTGGCCCGCTTGTACAACGCGGCCGCAGCCTCCATTTCACCGCGCCGCTCGAGCACCTGGCCCAGATTCACCAGGATGGGGCCCGATTCGGCGTAGTGCCCCAGACCCTCACGACCCACCGCAACGGCGTGCTCCAGATCACCGCTGACCGCTGACGCCAGGGCCGTGTACGCATAGTACTGCTCCGACGGCCGCCTCAGATCCGGCGACGTGCGGTACAGTCGGAACGCATCGAGAGAGGCCGCCACGTCACCACGCTTGAGGTGGATGATCCCCCGAGCCAGGTGCACTGCGGGGTCGGCCGGCCTCGCGATGAGGGCTTCATCCAGAACCTGAAGAGCCTCGTCGTACCGGCCGAGCATCTCGAGGATCAAGGCGGTATTTCGATAGACGGAATAGTTGTTTCCGGCGCCGGGCGGCATCGATCCGAAGTGATTGAGCGCTTCCTCGAGGCGCCCTCGACGGAACGAAATCAGTCCCAGCATGAAATTGGCACGGGCCTGAGTCGGGTCGATCTCCAGCGCCTCCTGGAATTCACGACCCGCGTCTTCCATCATGCCCGAACGATAGAATGCGACTCCGACGTTCAGGTGCTGCTGAAGTGCCTCGTCCCCACCGGTCTCTTCCGAGGTGGAACGCTCCCCGGCTCGCGAAACGAAACCAGCCGAGATCAGACCGAACAGCGCCTTTCCGGTTTCGAACTCGACGAGCCCGGCTTCGTCCATGATCTCGGTGACCGTGCGCACACCGTCGATGAACGGCAGAACCTTCTGCTGATCCTTCGTCAACTCGACGTCTTCGTCCGAGTTCTGGGGGTGCTTGTCCAGCTGAAAGACGATGTCGAAGGAAGGAATCTTCTTTTCGACCAGGCTCCATTCGTCGATCCGACGGGCACCCTCCATGAGGAGTGCCTCGGGAGGGATGTTGACGAGATAGAAGCCGTCCTCCTCCGGCATCTGGTCGGTATCGAAGTGGAAGGAGCCCTGAGTCCATCCAAACAGGAGATAGACCGCCTCTTCGATCTGCATCTGTATGTACTTCTGGAGCTCTTCCTTCGTAAGCGCCTCGGACTCGACGAGAAGTTCGCCGAGACGCTTGCTGCGATTCGTCTTTTGAGCCTCGGTCGCATCCGACAGGGCCTTTCGGGTGATGACGTGATTGCGCACGAGCAGTTCACCCAGCCGATCGCGGCGGTTCAGCACCGACGCATGAATCACGCGCCCTTTCTGAAAATAGATGTAGCCGAAGTTCGATCGATCGGTCAGGCTGAGGCACCCGGTCTTCATGCCCATGCCGAGGAGCTGACAGATGTCTGCCAGGCTCACATCCTGAAGCGCGCCCTCGATCGCCATCAGTCGAGTTCCTCGATCAGCAGCGCCTCAAACTGCGGCCAGTGAATCACCGCACTCTCGGGCCCGGGGAACCACGTTCCACCGGTGGGCGTCGTGTCGATGGGCACCGGCTGCGGATGCAACACGTCCGAGTCCGCGCCCACGTCGACGGTCAGGCTGGGCACGTAGATCGAACCGTCAGTCGACACCGTCGAGTCCGCGGTCTCGGTCAATTCGAACGCACCCGCCGGACCAGTCGACAGCTCGAGTACGAGCCCCCCTTCGAAGCGAGAGCGGAGGCGATCATCAATCGACGCGATACCCGATGGCGCGCGATCCGCGACGAACATCATGCGGGCCCCTCGACGACGAAGCGCCTCGAATAGGTGGAAGAACTCATCCTGGGCACGCTCGGTGTCCGCGAGCTGCTGCACCCCGTGCACCAGAAGGAGGTCCGCCGTCCACCATCGCTCCCGCCACGCGCCAGCGACTCCTTCCCCGAGCGCGCGGATGAAATCCGACGCAAAGCCCTCGAGCGAGTTCACGGCCATTTTGAGGCCCGGTGAAGACTCGGCGAAGGTGCGCCCTACTGCACCCATGAGGGTTGTCGCGACGCGCTCGTCCTCAGACCAGATGTAGAGCGGGTTGTACTTCGGCTTATCGACCCCGATCAATTGTTCGGCGGCCTTCACGGCAATGCTCTCGAAACCGTCCAGGTCCCCCAGCCCAGGGCCATCGTTGATGATCGGGAACGGTCGCTGCCGCTCGCGAACCGATGTCAGAAGACCTTCGGCTTCCTCGAGCCGATCGGGATCATCCAGTACACCGTCAGCCGCTTCCGGCCACGGGTTTCCGAGGCGCTGGAGTTCACGATCGATCTCCCGAAGCCGCTGAACGTCTCTCTTGAACCGCTCGATCGACTCTTCCCAGCCATCCGGCGCCTTCGCCTCATCGAGCAGATGTTCCAGACGCAGGGTCGCGATCCCCTGACGATCGGCCGTGTCGATCGCAGACCGGACAGCCTTTCGCCACGGGTCTTCCACCGATTCCACCGCGTGCTCGACCGTCGATGTCAGGTCACTGAGAAACGCACCGAATTCGTCGGAGCCCGCGCTGAGTGCAGCGGCCCTGTCCTGCTCCTCAAGGAGCCCCGCGACCTCGTCGACCGCCACCCGTCGCTCCTCGAGTTCCTGAGTGGCAAAGATCTTGTTCAGGATTCCACCGAGTTCGCGGACATTCTTCAGGGGCGCCCGTGCGACCGCCTCCGCGACTCCATCTTCGAGGGTTTGATCCCGGTTCTGAGCCTGCTTGTGTACGATCGCCACACGCGTCTCGAACTCCGGCGGTCCAAGGTCGACAATCAGTCCGCCGGAGAATCGGGACAGCAGCCGGGCATCGAGACCGTTGATCTCTGCGGGCGGACGATCGCTCGCCAGCACGACCTGCCCTCCGGACGTCGTGAGGTGATCGAGCGTCTTGAGGAGCATTTCCTGCGCCTCCGCCTGGCCCGTGAGGAACTGAACGTCATCGAGCAGAAGGATGTCCAGCTCTCCGTACAGGCTCTTCTCACGCTCCCCCGAGGAGAGCGTCCCTTCGAGGGTGTCGAGAAACTCCTCGAGCGCCATGTATCTGACCTGCTCGACCCCACCGACGTTCTGAGCCCTGTGAGCGATGGCGTTGAGCAGGTGCGTCTTGCCGAGGCCCGGCTCCGAATAGAAAAACAGGGGGTTGTAGCTCGTACCCGGTGAATCCGCCGCACGCCGAGCCGCAGCCGCCGCCAGCCGACTGGCGGGGCCGACCACGAACGAGTCGAACGTGAGTCTCGGGTCGAGTTCGGACATCAAGGCGAAGGGGCGTGCTCAGGCGGACAGGATGTGCTCGAGGCACCTGTCGAGCCGATAAGTATCGGAGTGCCGGGAGGATTAAAAAAGGGCCCCATCACTCGGATCTGACCCAGTCGGAGATCTCTGAGAGGTCACGCGGCAGCGGTGACTCGAAGACCATCTCCCTGCCGTGAGACGGATGCTGGAACCGGAGTTCTGTAGCATGCAGAAATTGTCGCTCCATTCGCCGCGACAGCTCGTCGACCCACCGGCGAGTCGGACCGCCGAGCCCTTTCTGCCATCCCAGGCCATACGTGGCGTCACCGATCACCGGATGCCCCAGATGCTCCAGGTGGACCCGAATCTGGTGGGTCCGCCCGGTCTTGAGGGCGACGTGGAGCAGATCCGCCCGCAACCAGCGCTCACGGACCTCGAACCGTGTGGTGGCGGCTCGCCCGCCGTCGACAATCGCCATGCGCTTTCGGTCGCGGGGATCGCGCGCGATCGGTGCGTCGACGACGACGGGTGACTCGGCAAGGTGCCCCCACGCAGCCGCCAGGTAGAAGCGCTTGACCCGCCGGGCTCGGATCGCATCGGAGAGTGCCCGGTGCGTTGCATCAGTCTTGGCCACGACAAGGAGGCCCGACGTATCCTTATCGAGGCGGTGCACAATGCCGGGCCGGGCTCTGCCGCCGACACCTTCTATGTCCGGCACGTGCCAGAGAAGCGCATTGACGAGCGTTCCTGACGGGTGTCCCGGGGCCGGGTGGACGACCATCCCTGCCGCTTTGTCCACCACGAGCAGATCTTCGTCCTCATGCACGATCACCAGTGGCAGGTCCTCCGCCACGATGTCGACGGCCTGAGTCGCCGGAACCTCGACCTCGACCCGACTTCCCGGCTCGACCCGCTCTGATTTTCGGGCCGGACGGCCGTCGAGCCTGATCCGGCCTTCCGCGAGCAGTTTCTGAACCCGTGTGCGTGACAGCTGGAGGCGCTCGGATACGAAACGATCCAGTCGCTCGCTCTCACCTGACTTCACCATCAGCTCGTGACGCTGGGTCACCTTCGCCCCTTCGCCACCGAACCGCCGCTCCGCACGATCAACCCTCGGCGATGGTCAACCCGATCCATGCTTCCGAGCCGTCGATGTCCACCGAGCGGACGTGAGCACGGACCCCATCGGCGATCGCCTCCAGGATCTCTACGCGGACCGCAAGCGTCTCACCTCCAATGAACACCTCATGCACCCCCACGGCACTGCGAATGGCGCCTGCGCCCGCGATCGCGAGGTCGATACGGTCCGTGATCTCCAGGCCCGCGTCCTTTCGGAGTCGTTGAATCCGGTTCACGAGCTCGCGCGCGATCCCCTCATCCCGGAGATCATCATCGATCTCCGGATCGAGTGCGACCGTATACGCCCCTTCACCTTTCACGATGAGGTTTCCGACTGCCTCCTGGACCACCTCTACGTCGTCTTCTTCAAGTACGATGGCAGCGTCACCGACGCGGATCGTCAGTCCGTCCCCCGCCTGCCACGCAGCCAACGCCGCCTGATCGAGGGCGCGGACAGCATTGGCGACGTCGTTGGTCTGTTTTCCGAACCTCTGACCGAGAGACCGGTAGTTCGGGCGTGCCGTCAGTATGGCGATCCCGTCCACCGACGAGAGGAACCCGACCTCTTTGACGTTCAACTCCTCACGGACAACATCGAGCATCTCGCCCGACAGTGTGCGGCCCCCGGGAAGGACAGCTCTGACCCCCCGCAGCGGCTGCCGAACCCGGATCTTCACGTCTTCCCGGGCGGCACGGCCGAGTGAGACAAGGGCTCGCACCGCTTCCATGTCCTGCTCCAGGTCGCTCGTCTCGCCGTCGTCCTCCCGACTCCGTGACGGCATCGGCGAAGGGAAGCGCTCGAGGTGCACGCTCGTTCCGGTGAGAGCCCGGTGAACCCAGTCGGCCGCGAACGGAACGCAGGGAGCGGCCATCAGGCACACCGTTCGGAGTGCGTCGTGGAGAGTCCGAAATGCGGCACGCTGATCCAGAGGATCGTCCGAGTTCCAGAAACGGGAGCGATTTCGGCGTACGTACCAGTTCGAGAGATCCTCGACGACAAAATCGCCGAGGGCTCGGTAGGCCCGCGTAAGCTGATAGGCCGTCAGCTCCTCCCCGACTTCGCGAACGATGGAGTCCAGTCTGGCGAGCAGCCATCGATCGAGGATCGGCCGATCCGCAGGCTTGGGGTCCTCCTCGGACGGCACCCACGACTCCACCCGGGCATAGAGCGCAAAGAACTTGTACGTGTTGAACAGCGTGTCGAAGAACTTTCGCGCCGCCTCCTGTACCCCCGCCGGATCGTATCGCTTGGGAAGCCATGGATTCGAGGATGTGATGAAGTACCAGCGCACCGCATCGGCCCCGTGATCCCCAACCGCGTCCCACGGGTCGACCGCGTTGCCTCTCGACTTGGACATTTTCTGTCCGTGCGCATCCAGAACCAGATCGTTTACCAGGCAGTTCTTGAAGGACGGGCCCCTACCGAGCATCGTGGAGATCGCGAGAAGGGAGTAGAACCAGCCACGGGTCTGGTCGAGTCCCTCGCAGATGAAGTCCGCCGGAAAGTGATCCTCGAACTCCTGCTGATTCTGGAAGGGGTAATGCCACTGGGCATACGGCATGGCACCCGAGTCGAACCATACGTCGATGACTTCCGGAGATCGCCGCATCGTGCCTTCGCAGTGGGCGCAGTCCCAGGACAGTTCGTCGATGAAGGGACGATGGGGGTCGAAGTCGTCCCCTAACGGACCCGCATGCCCGGCCAGCTCCTCGAGAGATCCGATCCACTGCATGTGAGCTGGTTCCGCATCGCAGATCCAGACGGGCAGGGGCGTACCCCAGTACCGGTCACGTGAGAGCGCCCAGTCGATGTTGCCGCGCAACCACTCCCCGAAGCGCTTCTCACCCACCTCCGGCGGATGCCACTGGATTTGATCATTGTTCGCGAGCAGCTCGTCCTTCAGCGTCGACGTGGCCGCAAACCAGGAATCGATTGCGACGTACAGCAACGGCGACCCGCAACGCCAGCAATGAGGGTAGCTGTGCATGATTGTCGATACGTCGAACAGCAGATCCCGATCACGCAGCTCCTCGACGAGGGTGGCATCCGCGTCCTTCACGAACTGACCACCGACGACGCCGACCTCGGGGTCGAAGCAACCCCGGCTGTCGACCGGATTCAGCATGGGCAGGTCGTGTCTCTGACCGGCCGCGTAGTCGTCGGCACCGAAGGCTGGAGCCATGTGGACGATTCCTGTTCCATCGTCCGCACTGACGAATTCCTCCGCGACCACGGTCCATCCATTCCCGATCTCGTCCGGCGTTTGGACCAGTTCCAGAGGACGACGATACCGCCACCCCACCAGTTCACGACCCACATAAGTCCGAGAGACCGCGGCATCCTCGCCAAAGATGGCCTCGACTCGCCCCTCCGCGACGATGTACCGACGTCCATCTCGCTCCACCTCCGCGTAGATCAGCTCCGGGTGAACGGCGAGGCCTGAATTCGACGGAACCGTCCACGGAGTGGTCGTCCAGGCGAGCAGTGCTCGACCCTCCGCGTCCGGGCGTCCATCCCCCTCGAGAACTTCAGCGACGAACGTCAGGGATGGGTCCTCGACGTCCCTGTACCCCTGAGCAACCTCATGGGACGAGAGCGCGGTCCCGCACCGCGGACAATACGGAACGCTCTTGTGACCGCGGTACAGCAGCCCCTTGTCTGCGAATGTCTTCAGAATCGCCCAGACGGATTCGACATACGGGGTGTGGAAGGTGACGTATGGCCGCCAGTATTCGAGCCAGTAACCAATCCGCTCGCTCAGCTCTTCCCACTCTTCCTTGTACGTGAACACGGAGTCCTTGCACGCCTCGTTGAATTCAGCGATGCCGAGCGACTCGATGTCCGGTTTACCACTGATTCCGAGCTTCTTCTCCGCTTCGATCTCCACGGGTAGACCGTGCGTGTCCCAACCCGCGATCCGGGTGACGCTGTGCCCAAGCATCGCACGATGCCGGCAGACCAGATCCTTGATCGTCCGACTCAGAATGTGATGCAGCCCGGGTCGACCGTTCGCGGTGGGTGGGCCCTCGTAGAAAACGAATCGCTCACCTTCCGCATTCGACTCGAGGGTCTGGCGAAACAGATCTTCGTCCCGCCAACGCTGAAGCGTATCCTCTTCGACAGCCAGCAGGGTTCCTGGAAACTCAGGGTAGCTCATATCAGCAGCGTGGATTCGTGATGACGTTCAGAGATGCGGCTGGGCGCCTGCGTCAGATCTCCTCGACGACCCGCTCGACGAGACGGGTGAGGTGCGGTTCGGCGGCTCCCGCCGCCGCGATAATTCGTGAAACGTCCACCGGTTCCAGAGCATCCGGCAGGCATGCGTCGGTAATGATGCTGAGGCCGAGAACCCGCATGTCCATGTGCCGGGCGACGATCACTTCCGGCACCGTAGACATCCCGACCACATCGGCCCCGAGGCGTCGTAACATTCGATACTCGGCACGCGTCTCGAGCTGGGGGCCGGCAACAGCGACATAAACGCCCCGATTGATCCGGATCCCGAGTTCCAGTGCCAGCGCCGCCGTCAGTTCCTGAAGGGCCCGGTCGTACGGCTCGGACATATCGGGGAAGCGCGGTCCGAAACGATCATCGTTCGGCCCGATCAGCGGGCTGTCCCCCAGCAGATTGATATGATCGTCCAGAAGCACGAGCTCGCCCACGGCCCAGAGAGGATTCATGCCACCGGAGACGTTCGATACGATCAGGGTCTCGGCGCCGAGCAGCTTCAATACACGAACCGGAAAGGTGACCTCCTGCAGGGAGTACCCTTCATAGCGGTGGAATCGCCCCTGCATGACGGCGACCGGGGTTCCACCCAGTGTACCCAGAACGAGCCGACCCGAGTGCGTCTCCACGGTAGGATCAGGGAAACCTTCCAGCTCCTCATAGGGGATCGACACGTCCACGTCGATGACGCCCGCCAGGGCTCCGAGCCCCGTTCCCAGAATGATCGCAACGCGAGGCGTCAAGTCGGTTCGCGCCTGAACGAATTCGGTCGTAGCGAGGGCGCGCTCATAGAGATCTGAACTCATGTCCTTACGCTCAGCCCCTGCCGTCATTGTCGTCCGCGTCGAATGTCAGTGGATCGTGGCGAGGTATCGCCTGCGCGGGCGGCGGGGCATCATCGCTTTCCGCAGGCGGCGCACTTCCCTCGATACCCGCTTCGGCCAACACCGTCTCGAGGTCGGGAATCCCCTCGTTCGAGGGCGGGACGTGCGTCGCGTCCGCATCCGGACCTCGGTTACCCGGGGCATCCACCCCCTCCGCAGAGAATTCTCCCGGGGCAGCCAAAGTCGCTTGCTCTTCACCCGATCCAGCGGCAGCGCCACCTTCCGGCTCCGTCTCAGCGCCCGACGATACGCCCGGATCGAGAGCGATGGATGCTCGCTCGAGAGGCGCCCGCCCCTCCTCAATGGAGATGAGCTCGATCTCCCGCTCGAGCAGCCCTTTGAACTCACGGATGAATCGTGTCCGGCGGCGCTCGAGGTCATCCAGAGCGCTCTGACCCTGATCCAGCCGGCGCTCGACCGAGCGCAGCCGATCTCGCACATCCGTATCGGCAGCGGCCCGGATCTGACGGGCCTCCGCCTGAGCCTCGTTCACGATGTGCTCGGCCTCCCGCCGGGCCTGGTTTTGAATCTCAGCTCGTAACTCCTGCGCCGTGACCAGTGCATCCTGGACAGCCTGCTCGCGCCCGCTCTGCGCATTGACCTGACCCTGGAGTGCCTCGACCCGCTCCCGAAGCTGGATTCCCTCCCGTACGAGGGATTCGAGTCGTTCAGCGACGAGCTCGAGGAAGAGGTCGACCTCCTGGGCGTCGTAGCCGCGTACGGACTTCTTGAAATCTCCCCGCTTGTTGCGGACGTCGAGTGGAGTGATGTCGATCATGTCGGGTATCCTGTCCTCGGGCCAAAAAGGGCCGTTCCGATCCGCACCATGGTGCTGCCTTCCCGAATCGCCAGATCCAGGTCATTCGTCATTCCCATCGACAGTTCGGTGCCAATCCCATCGACGGACTCCGAGAGGGACTCGGAGAGATCCCGAAGCGACGCGAAGGCCCCCGTCAGCACCGCCTCGTCTTCAACGAACGGCGCCATCGTCATCAATCCCTGCACCCGTAGCCCCGGCAGCTCAGCCATCTCCGAGATTTCGTCGAGGGCAGAGGTGGCGACGAAGCCACTCTTCGATTCCTCCCCGGACGTATTCACCTGAGCGAGGACTTCCACAAGGCTCCCATTCTCACTCGCCGCATTCGAAATCCGGCGTGCCAGCCGGAGCGAGTCCACGGAATGAATCATATCCGCCACGCCAACCGCCCCCCTCACCTTTCGGCTCTGCAGGTGGCCGATCATGTGCCATGTCGCCGCCTCCGATCCAAAATGGGCAATCTTTGCGACGAGCTCCTCCACGCGGTTCTCACCGAGATCTCTAAGTCCAGCGTGGAGGGCAGCCTGTACGCACTCGATCGGATGCGATTTCGTGACCGCTACCAGCCGGACGGAGCCCTCTGCCCTCCCGGCAGCGGCCTCCGCCGAGGCGATCCGCTCTCGAACCCTCGGCAGGGTCTCTCGCAAGCGGTCGGAGTAGGTCGTGAGCAGCGATGACATGACGAATGACCAAAAAAGAAGGGACCCCGCCGGAGCGCCGGCGGGGTCCCAGGGATCCTGACGGCCTCCGGATTACCGAACCTGGAACGTAATCGGGAATTGAACCCAGACCGGCACCTTCTTGTCTCGGTTCAGCGCCGCGGAAAAGCGATACACATCTGCAACCGCAAGCGCCGCATCGTCCAGTGCCTGGTGGCCGGAACTCTCAGAGATCCGGAAATCCTGTACCGCACCCTCTTCATCAATGAAGAAGAACACGACGGCCCGGCCGCCAATCCCGGCGTCACGGAGAAGCGGCGGGTACTCGCGCTCCATGGCCCGCACCACCTCCGATCGGTTGAGGATGGAGGGCGCCACGGTGAACGGAGTGAACGTCGGTGCTGCAGAAATGTCGACCGCTTCTTCTTCCGGCGGCGGCGGGAGATCCTCGACCGGGTTCTCCTCGAACGTCGTGGGCGCGATCGTAATGTCCTCATCGATGTCCGCTGTCGCCATCACCGGCGTCGCCGGACGGGAAATCGCCTGCGGCGGAGGCGGAATCTCGATCTCCGGCGGGAGTTCGATCGCTTCGATCTCCTCGGTCTCGAAGGAGATATCCTCGGCGGTCAACTCGGGCCAGAACGCAAACGTTCCCCCGTGAATGAACGTCGCAACGATCATCGAGCCCCAGAACCACGAACTGAACGTCCTCTTGAGGCGCTCGTTGGCGGTCTCCGCAACGACTGCGGGAACGGCTTCAGCTGTCATCGTCTCTCCCTCTGCATGCTCTGTTCAAGCTGCGCAGCAAACACCACGCGAACCACGCCAGCCTCTGTCAGTTCTTTCTGGATCTGATCCATGTACAGGTATGGAACATCACGATCACCGCGGATCGAAATGACCAGAGCCCGGTCGGAGGCCGCATACAGCGGCGCCACCACTACCGAAACGTCCTGCATCTGGTACGGCTGGTCGTTCATGTACACCGAGCCGTCATTCTCCATCCAGATGTTGAGAATGTTCTTCTGTTTCTCGTCGATCTTCTCCGCAGCCTCGGCTTCCGGCCATGTAATCGGACGATCACGGTCCGCCTGAAACACGGTCGTGACCATGAAGAAGATCAGAAGGAGGAACGCAATGTCCGCAAGTGACGACGAAGGGATCTCGTCGGACGCTTTGGAACTTTTCTGGAAGCCACCACCCTTCACGGCCATGGTCTAGTTCTCCAGGATCTGAAGGGAAATCCGCTCGGCATTGGCGGAGTGCAGCCCGTCAAGCACGTCGATCATGTGACGGTACGGTGCTTCCGGGTGCGTCTTCACGGCCGCGATCAGATTCTGGTTCTGGCTGACCTCCTGCCGCCAAAGCCCCTCGATTTCACGCGGACGCATCTGCTGCACCTGCTGACTCTCACCTCTCTTCACCTCGACGATCCCGTTCGGCTGAACGATCAGGTGAAGAATGTTCTTCTGACTGACCTGCGCTTCTTCGCCCGGCTCCGGCAAAACGACGGCAAGGCCCTTGTCCTTCGGGAACGTCGTCGTGACCAGGAAGAAGATCAGAAGAAGAAAGGCAATGTCGGCCATCGACGAGGTCGGAATTTCATCGCTGACTTTCTGCTTTTTGTTGTTCAGAACCGCCATGTCCGCTCAACCTTTTCGTGTACGGAAAATACTGGATCTGGATTCCCTAGGTTCCCTTTACGCTTCGGAGTCGCCCGACGCCGCTCCGTCGGTCGACGCGACATCTGCCGATTTTGCCGCTGCCGTCTCGGCGGCGGGCCAGCGCGTGTCTTCCTTCTTTACGATCTCGATCTTGCCGTCCTTCTCGAGGTCCCACGCCAGACTCAGGATCTTTTGCGCCCCGTATTCCATGTCACCGATCAACTGATCGATCCGCGTGACGAAGAAGTTGTAGGCGATGTTCACCGGAACCGCGATCACCAGCCCGGAGGCGGTGGTCAGCAGAGCCACCTTGATCCCACCCGCCACGAGTGCCGGATCGACGTTCCCGGCCGCCTCGATCGCGGCGAAGGCCTGGATCATGCCCCAGACCGTGCCGAGGAAGCCCAGAAGGGGAGCCACATTCGCGATGGTCGCGAGAATCACGAGGCCGCGTTCGAGGAACCCGAGCTCGATCGTTCCCGTCGTCGCAATCGCGTTTTCGAGCTCGCCGTCGTTCAGCCGCTTACCTTGAATGCGACGAAGGCCCGCAAGGAGGATGGCAGACGCGGGGCCGGCCGTGTTGCGGCACACATCGATCGCTCCATCCACGTCCCCGGACAGAACGAGTTCGTCAACCTCGTTGAGTACCCTGTTCGTGCCGGTATGCGCAATGTGGAGTGTGAAGAACTTCGCGATCATGACGCCGACCGAGATCATCGAGCAGAGAACGAGCGGGTACATCATCCCCCCGCCGTCTGCGAACAGCGTCAGCAGCCGATATTGAGAACCCACGAAGACTTCGCTCCTGATTGGCCGGTGTCGAACACCCTGGCAGGGACTTTGTCAGCTCCCCACCTCAAAAGACGGGGCAATCTAGGCGCCCCCCCGGAAGGGTGTCAACGAGGAATGTTGTACTGGAAAGAGGCGCTCACTGAGGAGCCACGCCGGTCACTCCCGGGGCAAGGATGGGCTCGTTGCCTGGGCTCACACCCTGCAGGATCGACCTCAGTCGATCGGGCGCCACATCCCGCTCGAGGCGACCCAGCCGGGCAACAGAGACGCGCGACGTTTCTTCACTCACCACGACCACAATTGCATCGGTCTCCTCACTGAGGCCCAGCGCTGCCCGGTGTCGGGTCCCAAGCGATCGATCCTTCACGGTGGCCTGCGTCAGAGGCAGAATGGCACCCGCGGTGCGGATCTCATCACCCACGATGAGCACCGCTCCGTCGTGGAGTGGCGAGAGCGGCGTGAAGATGGTCGTGAGGATCTCCGCCGTGACACGAGCATCCACGGAGCTCCCCGCTTCGGCGTACTCGCCGAGGCTCACCTCCTGCTCCACCGCGAGGATCGCCCCGTGACGCGCACGGGACAGCCGGTCGACCGCCTCGACGATCTCGTCTGCGACCCGACTGCCCTCGAGGCGCTGAAAAGCCAGCCCCATCCGGGTCTGGCCGAGCCGGGCGAGTGCGACGCGTAATTCGGGCTGGAAGACCACGAGCGCCGCAATCGCGCCGTACTGAAACGTCGTTTCCAGAAGCGTTCGGATCAGGATCAAATCCAGCAGCCGCGCAGCTCCGTACAGAAAGCCGACGATCGCAAGCCCGACGATGATCTGCATGGCCCGGGTGCGCTGGAGGACGAGCAGAACCCGATACAGAAGGAACGCGACGATCAGGATCTCGAGTAGATCCATCCAGCCCGGCCTCAGGAACTGGAGGTTATCGAGAAGCGTCGTCACCTGTTGACCCCACGAAATCGCCGGACGTTCATCACCCTTCGCAGTGACCCCTGACCTGCCTCGGGCATTCGGGCAAACCCAAGATCATTTCAAGGCCGGCCCCGTCAGGCCGGCTCCGGAAGGGGGTCATCTCCCCCCAACTCAAATGAGCGGGGTGCCGGGTCAGCGGCAGGAGGTGGAGGCGGCGTCTCGAGCCGCTCCGCGACATCCTTCGACTCGGGCATCGGCGGAAGCGGGTCCCCCCGATCAAGCGCCTCGATCTCATTCCGTCCGATCGTCTCGCGATCGAGGAGCGCCTGGGCAATTCGCTCGAGAAGATCACTGTACTCGCTGAGAACCGCATGAGCCCTCGCATGCGCGGCGTCCAGAATTCGCTTGACCTCCTCGTCAACCATCCGATGCGTATGCTCACTCACCGTGCGACGCTGCTGGATCTCGCGCCCGAGGAACACCTCCTGCTCATTGTCTCCCACGGCGACAAGCCCGATCACCTCGCTCATCCCGAACGAGGTGACCATGCGGCGCGCCATCGACGTCGCTCGCTCGATGTCGTTCCCCGCACCCGTCGTGACCGCGTTCGCCCCGAAGATCATCTCTTCAGCCACCCGCCCACCGAACAGCATCGCGAGCTGTCCTTCCATCCACTCCTTGGTGTAGGAATGACGGTCTTCCTCCGGCAGACTGGCCGTGATGCCGAGAGCACGGCCCCGGGGAACGATCGTTACTTTGTGAACGGGATCGAGGCCCGGAACCTTCAGACCGAGGACGGCGTGCCCGGCCTCGTGATAGGCAGTCAGTTTCCGCTCTCGGTCGTTGAGAACAAGACTCTTCCGCTCTGCTCCGAGCATCACCTTGTCCTTCGCCTTCTCGAAATCCGGCATCGAGACTTTGTCACCGTCCCGACGGGCAGCGAGCAGCGCCGCCTCGTTGCAGATGTTGGCCAAGTCCGCCCCGCTCATCCCCGGCGTGCCTCGAGCGATCACTGAGAGCTCGACATTGTCCGCCAGAGGCAACTTCTTGGCGTGAACGCGAAGAATCCCCTCGCGCCCCTTCACGTCAGGAGCATCGACGACGACCTGCCGATCAAAGCGGCCGGGCCGGAGCAGCGCAGGATCGAGAACGTCCGGACGATTCGTCGCCGCGAGGAGAATGACGCCTTCATTCGACTCGAACCCGTCCATTTCCACCAGGAGTGCATTCAGCGTCTGCTCGCGTTCGTCGTGCCCACCACCGAGTCCTGCTCCGCGGTGGCGCCCGACCGCATCGATCTCATCCACGAAGATGATGCACGGGGCGTGCGTCTTCCCCTGCTCGAACAGGTCGCGTACTCGGGAGGCACCGACACCAACGAACATCTCGACGAAGTCCGAACCCGACATCTGGAAGAAGGGACGGCCGGCCTCTCCCGCGACGGCCCGGGCCAGCAGGGTCTTGCCCGTTCCCGGAGGCCCGACAAGGAGCACCCCTTTGGGCAGACGTCCACCCAACCTCGAGAACTTGCCTGGATCCTTGAGGAATTCGATGACCTCCTGCAGCTCCTCCTTGGCCTCGTCGGCTCCTGCCACATCGGCAAACGTGACCTTGGGCGTGTCGGGGGAAATCAGCTTGGCCTTCGATCGCCCAAACTGGAAGGCCCGGTTCCCACCGCCCTGCATGGTACGGAAGATCCAGATCCAGAAGGCGATGAAGAGCAACCAGGGAAGCGCGGTCAAGAGGAACGTTCCCCAGCCCGCCTCCGGCTGTTCGGCGTCGACGATGACGTCCTGGCGGGCCAGATCGGCGAGCAGTCCGTCGGTCACGTCTCCTGGAGTCATCGATTCAAACGTGTACGACTCCGTTCCCTCTCCCTCGATCTCGATCGGGCCCTTGAACTCACCGTCGAGTGCGCGGTCGCGGAAGGTGACCTTATAAACGAGCCCCTGATCCAGGTACTCGAGGAATTGCGAATACGAAATCCGCGCCGGAGCATTCTCCTGGCCGCGCATCGACTGCATGAGCAGCAGAAGGACGACCGCGGACAACATGAGGAAGGCGGCGTTCTTGGAGATTCGGCCCAGCCTCTGATTCGGATCGGGCTTGATCGGATCGTTTGACATCGACGTTTCTAGAGTGCAGTCACGAGCCCCGGAAATCGAGGATTAAAGGCTCGCGATATACGGTAGATGGCGAAAGGCTCCTGCATGGTCGAGTCCATACCCCACTAGGAACGATTTGGGTGCATCGAAGCCGATCCAGCGTGGCTCGACCCCTCCCGAGACCAGACGCTTGTGCAGGAGAGCCACGACGTCGACCCGGGAGGCCCCGAGTTCCTCGAGGCGAGGCACCAGTTCTGAGAGCGTGGCCCCGGAGTCGACGATATCCTCGACTACGAGGACAGCGCGTCCGCGCAGGTCCAGCTCCGGGCCGTACCGGACAGTCACGTTGCCGCTCGAGACCATCGATCCCCCGTAGCTGGATACGACGAGGAAGTCGAGCTCCAGCGGAAGGTCCATCGCGCGGACGAGGTCGGCCACGAACATGACCGAACCCTTCAGAACGCCCAGTACCACGAGTCGGTCCGTTTCGGAGTACGAGCGGGAAATTTCCCGGCCCAGCTCCTGCACGCGTTCGGCGATTGCCTCCGAGGTGAAGACGACCTTCCGCACAGGAGAGGGCAGCGTCTGCCCGGGGTCCCGACTCAAGGCTCCATCCGAATGCGAAGCGAGGGTGCACCTTCGCGTGGGAGGGCCACGACGGACCTAGCTACCCTGGGGATCCAGATCACCTCACCTTCTGCATCCACGAGCATCGGGACTCCATCCCGTCTCGGCTCGGGAATGCGCTGCTCCAGGAGAACTTTCTTGACCTTCCGGGAACCTCCCCGAAGCCGAATCCGGTCACCGGGCGTCCGACTTCGGACCTCCAGGGGCATCGACAGAGTGTCCATGTCGAAGAAGGCCTGATTCCCGGTCGACTGATCGGCCTCGCGCACGGTAGACCACGTGACCTGAATGGACTTGCCTCCGAAGAGGCCATGCGCGGACCCCTCACTGTGACGGGGGATTTGTACCGAATTCCAACCTCGCCGTGGGGAACCGTCAGCGGCAGACGAACGGAAGGTGATTCGATCGAGATTCCGGCTGACCACCAAACCCCACCCGATATCGAGCCGTTTCCCGCTGATCGACGACTCGATGAAGTCCTGAATGCATGCGACCACCGACGCGGCCGGGGAAGCACCCCACGGCGCGACCAGGGATCGAATCACCCGGCTTCGCAGTGGGCGCCCGAGCGCGAGCAGCGCTTCCCGGTCGACCGTCACCCCCCCCTCCCCCTCTACGCCGCCCCCGCGGATCCCGCGGATCCCGCGGGGCTCCAGCGTGCGAATGACCATGGGCATCACCTCGGACCACGCCTCCGCATCTCCCTCGGCGATTCGAGCGAGCCGGAGC
>JAYOKZ010000038.1:0-28836 GCA_038120095.1 Gemmatimonadales bacterium | reverse complement strand
CGGCGGGTGAGACGCCCAGATCGAACACGTTCATCGAGTTCTCCTCCGAACCCACGGGTCCGCCGATGCGAAGATGGCCGTCGCCACCCACCGGCAGGGCTGCGAATCGCCTTGAGGCGAGACGTTACGCCAGTGGTCGCTGCAGGACTCGAACCTGCGACATCTACGATGTGAACGTAGCGCTCTACCAGCTGAGCTAAGCGACCGTCGACCGAGCGAGGGCCCGGGGAACCGTCCCCGGACCACCGCCAGATACCCCTACGGGGACTCGAACCCCGGTCTTCGCCGTGAGAGGGCGATATCCTAGGCCACTAGACGATAGGGGCATGGAAATTCCTTCATTTCTGAAGGGCCAAAAGATTACAAGCGGCGGAGATGCGGCTCAACCCCTCTCAACGCTTTTGGAAACACATGAGTCTTCAAACAAAGCAGCGTCACGATTTTGCTCGAGGGCCGTCGAACCGGCTCACGTCGAGCCACTTTGAATGCGGGGAGCCGGGAATGCAGCGGGCGGGGACAGTATCAAAGCTGACCACGGAATCAGTCCGAGGGTGGATCAACAGTCACAAAGGTTGGACGCGACGGTCGAACAGGCTCACGAAGGCGTTCGTTTTTGGCCACTTTCGGGACTCGATCGTATTCGTGAATCGTGTCGCGACGATCGCCGACAGCAAGAAGCATCACCCGGACATGGATGTGCGCGGCGGAACCGTCACGCTGTCGTTGTCGACCACCGAAGTAGGTGGCATCAGCGAGAAGGATCTGGACCTTGCAGAGCAGATCGATTTCGCGACCTCGTGGAGCAACGCGACCTAATGTCTGGCGAAGACGCCAGCGAGGGTAGATCCCGGTCGCGAGGCTGAGATCTCCTCAGCCTGACGAGACGGACGATGTGACCGCCAGCACATCCTCCAGGCGACGCAGAAAAAAGTCCGGCTGCTCCGCTTCCAGAACACGGCGATCGACGGGGGCCCACCCTACGGCCGCCGTTTTTGTGCCCGCCGATCGCCCTGCTCGAACATCATGGGGCGAATCGCCCACGAAGAGGACAGAACCGGGTTCTTTGGCGAGGTCGAGCGCGTCCAGTGCCCGCAGGACCGGCTCAGGGCTCGGCTTCGCGCGCTCGACCTGGTCTCCGAAGACGACATACTCCACCTCATCGCTGAGCCCACACACTTCGAGCGTGCGACGCCCGATCCGGTGACCTTTGCTGGTGACGACCCCTACGCGCAGGTCTCTCGCCCGAAGTGCCCGGAGTGTCGACAACGCTCCGGGAAAAGGCTTCACCATCTCATCGTGAATGCTTCGCTGATATGCGACATACGTATCCCGCATGGCCAGCCGTTCCTCCTCCGATCGAGCATAATCGTGGAGTTGAATCGGGAGGGGTTTGCCCATGGACGCGATGAACGCGTCGGTAGGCGGTTCCGTTCCAAGGTGCTGCTTCATCGTGAAGCGAAAACTTCGGAGGATGAGGTCGAGGGTGTCGGCGAGGGTCCCGTCCAGATCAAACAGAACACCCCGCCAGTTCACCGCTCAGCCTCCAGAAATTCCCGGATGAGATTGAACACATTGCTGTTGCGCACCAAACCCGCATGCGTCGGGCAGCAGACTTCGTGGTTGGGCACCCCCGGGAGCGTCGCACTCTGTCCGGGGATGATCCGGCTGTCGACGGGCGTTCGTATGGTCATGGCTTCCACGCCCTCCGGCACAGGCTGAGCGGCATTGAGCGAGTCGAGGAACGGGCTCCCGGGCATCATCTCCGCACGTCCGCCGCCCCACGCGAGATAGGCTGCCTGGGTTCCTGCATGGGGCGACCCGAGAAACACGGTGCGGCGAACGCCGTGCCCGGGATGAGTCAGGATGTACCACCGGGCTGCCAGACCGCCCATCGAATGGGCGACGATATCGACCTGCTCGGAGTTCGCGCGCGCGCTCAAGGCTTCGATTGCATCGTGCAGCTCGAGGGCATGATCCCTGTTACTCCCCGTCGGCTCCTCGAAGGTGATCGCCGCGATTCGATCGGCGGGCCATCCGGCACTGAGGAATCGAGTCCGCAGCGTCACCAGATCACGCTCGGTATCGAACCAGCCCGGAACCAGAAGCACCGGCACCTGCCCCAGCAACGGTCGCGGCACAGTGGCGCACAGAACGAGCGCCGTGGCCGCGGCCCAAACTCCGGCCTTCCGGACGATCACGGTGTCCGCTCCACAACATCGCCGATCGTTCGAATCGCAAACTCGACCTGTTCGTCCGTCAACGTCACCGGTGGCGTGAGCTCCAGGACATGCCCGAAGTCTCCGCCCGGCAGGAGAATCAACCCTTCAGCCAGCGCAGCTTCAGCGACCCGAGCACCCCTCCCGGACGCAGGCCCTCCGGCACCGTCGACGAACTCCACGCCGATCAGCAGTCCGACACCGCGCACGTCACCGACGCCGGCCACGCCTCTCAATCGGTCGCTGAGGCCCTCTCGAAGCTCCCTGCCAAGAGCACCAGCGCGAGCTGGAACCTCGTCCCGTTCCATGGCATCGAGCACGGCGCAGGCAGCCGTGCACGACAGTGGATGGCCCAGGAACGTACTCGTATGGATCGCTTCTCCCGTACTGGCCGGCCATGCGTCCATGACTCGAGCAGGCCCGATGCAGGCGGAAATCGGCATCCCTCCACCCAGCGCCTTTCCGACGACGACGATGTCCGGATCCAGGCCGAGGTGCATGGACGCCAATGGAGCCCCACACCGACCCATGCCGGTCATGATTTCATCCGCGACGATGAGCACGTCGTGTTCGGAGGCGAGACGGGATAGTTCGGCAAGAAAGCCGTCGGGTGGCACTCGTGCACCGCCCCGGGCCTGAACAGGCTCGATGATGATGGTGCCGATGGCGTCTCCGTTCGGCGCTCCCTTCGACAAGGCTGTTCGCACTGCCTCCAGGGCGTCGGCTCCGTCAGCGGTGCGGTCTCGGAGGGGGTCCGGGTACGGAGCGAAGACGACTCCGCCGTACAGCCGGGGCTCGAACGGAGCGCGGAAGTGTGACCGCGGCGTTGCCGACAGCGACCCGGCGGTCAGCCCGTGGTACGCACCCTCGAACGCAAGGATTCCAGGTCGACCACTCGCCAGCGCTCCCGTCTTGAGCGCCGCCTCGACCGCCTCCGAGCCGCCTGTCGCCAGGATCACCCGGGCGTCGGACCAGGGGCTGAAAGCGGCGAGTCGCTGCAGGAGCTCGAGCTTGGGCGCTGGCGGGTGTATGTCGCCCATTCCGTGAATGAGCCCGGCACCCCCTTCGAGGGCTGCCCGAACCGGTCCGCTCGAGTGGCCGAGCAACGCCACACCGAACGCCGCCGTGAGATCGATGAAGACGTTGCCGTCCACATCCAGGACATTGGCTCCCCTGGCCTCGGCCCAGAACACCGGCCAATGGTCCGCCACGAACGTGACGTTTCGCGATTCGACCTCATGGAGCTGCACACCCATTTCGGCCGACCTGGGCCCGGGAGGATGGACGCGGATCGACGGAAGGTCGTGGCCGGACATGGTCCGCGCGTCACTCATCTACCGATCTCCTCCGAGCGGGCTCGATGTCGGTGTTCAGTCCGGCGAAAGCTGCGTATCGGCTTGCATTCCCATGGCGTGATAGCCCTTGTCCACATGCAGCGTCTCGCCCGTGATGCCGGACGCGAGCGGTGAGCAGAGAAAGGCAGCAGCCGTTCCCACCTCGTCTGCGGAGTTGGCCTCGGGCAACGCAGCATTCTCCTCGTAGTACTCGACCATCTTCTGGATGGTGCCGATGGCCTTGGCGGCGCGACTCGGCAGCGGACCCGCGCTGATGGTGTTCACCCGGATGCCGTACCGCCGTCCAGCTTCGAACGCGAGCGTACGTGTATCGCCCTCCAGCGCAGCCTTGGCAGAACTCATTCCACCACCGTATCCGGGGATGACCCGCTCGGCCGCCAGATACGACAGCGACACCACGGAGCCACCGTCTCTCATCAGAGGCCCGAAGCGCTGAACCATGCTGACGAGCGAATACGCACTCGCGCTCACCGCCGCGAGGTATCCGGAGCGGCTGGTGTCGATCAGGGCGCGCTGGACTTCGGGACCGTTGGCCAGGGAATGGACGACGA
Source organism: Gemmatimonadales bacterium (assembly GCA_038120095.1). GTDB lineage: Bacteria > Gemmatimonadota > Gemmatimonadetes > Longimicrobiales > Gaopeijiaceae > UBA2589. Next base: position 24,714 of record JAYOKZ010000038.1, on the reverse strand, counting down.
TGTCCAGGCAGCCATCACCGAAGTCCTGGCGCATGGCATCCGCGACACCCTGGATGGTGTACCCCTCGAGGTCGACGTATCGCTTGTCCTGCCGGACATCCTCGGGAACGTCTTCGGGGGTGTCGAAGACGGCATCCAGGGGGTAGATGCGTTCGAACTCGATGTCCCCTCCCCCGGGGAGCGACGTGTCGAGTTTTCCGCGTTCGAGGCTCTTCGTGAAAATCTTCAGCGTCGGAGGCCAGGTGCCCACGCAGATGGACGCGCCAGCCTGAGCAAGTGCCCGGACGATGGCCCACCCGTAACCGTTGTCGTCGGCGATGCCAGCAACGAGCGCCCGTTTGCCGGTCAGATCGATCGAGAGCATACGTCTACTCCTCGAAGGTGTCGGGGAGGGAAAGGTAGACCATCAGCGGATCGTGGCCGACCCCCTCCGGCCCGCAGCCCAGAAGAGGAGCACAGCGGTCAGCACCAGTGCCGCGATTCCTCCGAGGGCTCCCGCCGCTTCCACTGCCCAGATCCAGATGGGTGCGACGAACGCAACTGCGGACGCCATGAGGAGCTCCGAGAAGGCCCTGCGATCCGCGTAGACGAAGGCCACGACGGCGGCACCCGACACGAGCAGGGTTACCGTGCCGTAACCACCATCGAAGGTCTCTCTGACCGTCGTCAGAGCGAGCCCGATCCACGCGAGCAGTTCGATGGCAACAAGGACGGGAAGGGCGCCACCATACTTCGGTGTGCCACCACGCTCGATTCCCCAAATGGTGAGGGCGGTCGTCAGCATCCACCACGCGTCGAGGGCAAGGAAGGTGTCGACCCCCAGATCGAGGGGCCCGGCTGCGGTGATGAATACGAGTACGAAGCCCGAGCCCATCGCCGCAATGAACGTGTTGAGCGCCCACGGATAGCGATCTCGATCAGGATCCGAAGCAAGCACTCGGGCAAGGCCGGCGATCGCACACACGAGCACGACGTCGAGAACCCAGATGATCGCGTCGCCCGACAACGCTGTCGATCGGTCGAGGAAAACCGCCAGGAAACCAAGACCGGCCGCGCCGTGGACAGCCGGCATGTACGCATCCCCACTCCGGAAGGCACGCCCGCCCAGCAGGATCGGAACGAGAAGCGCCGATGCCCCGAATGCCGTCGCGGGAACGGACTGGTCAGGCCACGCCCGCTCGGACCAGAAGTACCCGCTGAGCAGGAGTCCCAGACCGGCCAGCTGAAGGGCATAGGACGTCGGTGTCCATCGGCCACGACCCTCCAGGACGACTCCCGCGAGGCTGACCACGGTTCCGATCATCGCGAGCGTCAGCGTGCGGCCAGTGTCATCGAGGGTCGGCCATGCCCATTCGAGGAACACTCCACCGGCGATGATCAGCACAGCGGCCCCCGAAATCGCAAGCGCATATTGACTGAGTCGGGCGGACGCGGCTCGGGCGTGCTCGTCCTCGATCGCGCGAAGCCGCCCTGCTGTCTCTTCGTCGATGACAGCCGCCCCTGCCCACCGATCGATCGCCTCTCTCACCGCGCGCTGTCTCACGCTCATGGCCAGAGAACCCCTTGATCACGGTCACGCCGTCCAGGCGGCTGCCCGACGCGGGAGCGAACCTCGATCACCGGCGACGCTCCAGCCACGCCCGGAAGTCTTCGAGCGACCGCGTATTCAGCACATCATCGGGCCGCAGCCAGCCACGCCGCGCCTGGTCTACGCCGAATCGCATGTGGTCGAGACCCCCGGGAGCGTGCGCATCCGTGCTGATCACGACCGGAACACCCAACTCCCGCGCCCGATACACATGCGTGTCCCGAAGATCGAGCCGGTTGGGGTTGGCGTTCAGTTCGACCGCGACCCCCAGATCTGCTGCCGCCTCGAGGACCGCCTCCACGTCGACTTCGAAGGGCTCGCGCCGGTTGATCAGCCGACCGGTCGGGTGGGCGAGGATATCCACCGTGGGGTGTGCCATGGCAGTGAGGATGCGGTCGGTCATGGTCGATCGATCCATGTCCATGAACGAATGGACGGAGATGACTACGACGTCCAGCGCCTCGAGGATCTCATCCGGCATGTCGAGTGATCCATCCTTCAGAATGTCGATCTCGACGCTCTTGAAGATTTCGATCCCATCGACACGCGCCCGGACGTCGTCGATCTCCTGCCACTGCTCACGTGCCCGCTGAGGAGTGAGACCCCCAACCATGGCCATTGCCTGACTGTGGTCCGTGACCGCGATGTACTCGTAGCCCCGGTCGCGGCACGCCAAAGCCATCTCCTCGAGTGAAACCGCGCCATCACTCCACGTCGAGTGCATCTGGAGATCGCCCCGGATCTGATCGAGGCGCACGAGCTCGGGGAGGTCCCCCGCCACCGCCGCCTCGACCTCTCCGCGATTCTCCCGAAGAATCGGTGGTACCCAGGCCATGCCCAGCGCCTGGTAGACACCTTCCTCGGTATCCCCGGCCACCCGCTCCCCGTCCTCCTTACCGAGCTCGTCCGGACCGACCCCGTCCGGCACCCGAAAGACACCCCACTCGTTCACGCGGAGTCCCTGACGAACTGCCCGGGTTCGCACGGCGACGTTGTGCTCTTTCGAGCCCGAGAAGTACTGGAGGGCGGCCCCAAAGGAGCGCGCGGGGATGACACGCAGGTCGACCTGCAGGCCCGAGTGCAGCAACACGGAGCCTTTGGTCTCTCCCGCGCCGAGAATCCTCGCGACACCCTTGAAGGAAACGAAGTGCTCGACGACCGGTGTTCCGTCTCCCTCGAAGCGGGCCAGAATATCGACGTCGCCAATGGTTTCCCGACGGCGACGCAGACTGCCGGCGACGACCACCTCGTCGACGCCGGGCGTCATTCGAACATGCTCGAGAAGCCCGGAGATGAGGGTCTCCACCTCGTGGATCCGAAACCGGCCGGCGTGTTCTCGGTGGTCTTCGATCGAGACACGGATCTTTTCGGCACTCTTCACGCCAAATCCATCCAGATCCTGCACGGTCCCGGCATCCAACGCCGCCTCGAGCTCATCGACCGTCTTGACGTCGAGCTCTTCGAACAGCTTTCGCGCCTTTTTCGGTCCGACCCCATCCAGGCGGACCAGCTCCACGAGCGTGATCGGAATCTCGGCGGACACTTCGTCGAGTCGGGTGATGCGACCCGTCTCGAGCAGCTCGGTGACGTGTTTTGCCACGCTCTTCCCCACGCCGGGAAGCTCCGTCAGGTCCTCCCCGTTCTCGACCATCGAGTCCAGCGTCCGCGTCAGGCCATTGATGGTGGCGACAGCATTCCGGTACGCACGAATTCGAAAGGGGCTGGCACCCTGGATCTCGAGAAGGTCCGCCAGAGTGGTCAGCGTTCGAGCTACGTCGAGGTTTTCCATCAGGCCACCACGCGTATCACCGCAGACATCACGCGCCTCCCCCGTCGAGGGAGCCGCCAAAACCCTGAAGCCGTTCCAGGAATTGATCGAAATCGAGGATCTCGACTCCGAGCTTCTCGGCTTTCGCCAGCTTCGAGCCAGCCTTGTCGCCTGCAACGACGAAGGCGGTCTTCTTCGAGACCGATCCGGAGGTGCTCCCGCCGACCGAGCGCCATGCGGTCTCGGCAACGACGCGCGGGACCGGGATGGCCCCGGTAAAGACCGCAGTACCCAGATCCGGAAGGTCGCGTGCGGCGACATCCATGGTCGTGGGCTGGACACCTCGGGCAAGGAGGGCCTCGATGGCTTCTTCGTTGCGCGGGTCGTTGAAGAATCCGGTGATGGCCTCGGACATGCGGGGGCCGATTCCGTCGATGTCGACCAACTCGTCCACGGTCGCCGAACGAATGGCCGGGAACGATCCAAAGCGTTCGGCCAGGGTTCGCGCGACGGTGACGCCGACTTCCGGTATGCCGAGGGCGATCAGAAACCGGATCAGGTCCGGGGTGCGTTTCGCTGCGATTGCGCTGACGAGGGCCGTCGCCGATTTGGCGGCAAAGCCGTCCAGCTCCATGAGCTGCTCGGCGCGGAGATCGAACAGTTCGGCCAGCTGCGTGACGAGCCGGCGGTCCACCATGAGATTGGCGGTCTCCTCGCCCAGACCCTCGATGTCGAGTGCCGCGCGGGATCCGAAGTGGATGATCCGACCCTTGAGTTGGGCCACGCACCCGAAGCGATTCGGGCAGACCGTGCGCGGTCCATCCTCGGCGACCCCGGATCCACAGACCGGACATTGCGTGGGCATTTCGAACGGATCGGCCCGCTCGTCCGGGTGCCCGATGACCTCGACGACCTGAGGGATGACGTCACCCGCGCGCTGGATCCGCACGGTGTCCCCTTCACGGAGATCCTTTCGACGGAGTTCCTCGCGGTTGTGAAGGGACGCCCGGGAGACCGTCACGCCACCGACGACAACCGGGCGGAGCCACGCAACGGGCGTCAGTACGCCCGTGCGGCCGACCTGGATATCGATCTTTTCGATGACCGTGACTTCCTGCCGCGGCGCGAACTTCAGCGCCATGGCCCACCGCGGGTGATGCGACGTCGAGCCCATGGCCCGCCGTGCCGCGAGGTCGTCGACCTTGATCACGACACCGTCGATCTCGTAGTCGAGCCCGTCACGGTCCTCGTCGTAGCGCGCGTGGTACTGCAGGACGTCGTCCACCGTGCTTGCGGTCTGAATCCGCTCGGGTACCCGGAAGCCCCAGTCGCGAATCGCCTGAACTCCAGCGATGTCGGAGTCGAACGTGACGCCGTCGACCGCCAGAACGTCGTACACGAGGACGTCGAGTTTCCGCGATGCCGTGACGCGCGAATCGAGCTGACGGAGCGATCCGGCGGCGGAGTTTCGGGGTGAGGCGTACGGCTCCGAGCCAGTCTCGGCGAGCCGGGCATTGAATTCGGCGAAGTCCGAGATGTACATCATGACTTCACCTCGCAGGGCGAGGAGGTCCGGCGCGGGTCGAACCTCCGTCCTGAGACGAAGGGGGACGGTGGGAATCGTCCGGATGTTGTCCGTGACGGCTTCTCCCTGCTGGCCGTTGCCGCGGGTGACCGCGCGGGTGAGGACACCGCGCTCGTACACGAGCTCGATGGATGCGCCGTCGAGTTTCGGCTCCAGGATGTACTGCGGCGTCACGCCCTCGCCGAGAGCACGGCACACCCGGTCGTGGAAGCGCGCGAAGTCGTCCGGCTTTTCCGACGAATCCAGGGAGAGAAGGGGAGCGACATGCTCGACCGATTCGAATTTATCCTGGGGTGGAGCCCCGACGCGCTGGGTCGGGGAGTCAGCCGATCTGAGGGCCGGATACTGCCCTTCGAGCGCTACGAGCTGCCGAAAGAGTTCGTCGTACTCCGGATCGCTGATCTCGGGTCGCGCCTCCACATAGTAGAGGTGTGCATGCCGCCTCAACTCCGTGTGGAGGCGTGCGACCTCACCGAGGACCTCGGGGGGGATCTGGTTGGGAGTGTCGGTCACGGGCAGGATCGGGGAGGGCTCGTTCGGTCGGATAATATTGCCTCTTGGTGGTGCCCGGGGCACCAATCGATGCCCGCGGACCGCGCAGCACCCGGACATACTGTGGCGCAATCTGCCGGCGCCCCTGATCTTGTCCGCTCTCTGCGCTGACCCGGCAGGACGGGTGGCGCGTGCACGAAGGGTATCGGGAGGAACAATGAAAAGGCTGCATCCTTTGGGTCGACTGTTTGGTGCTGTCGCCGCGATTCTGGTCATGACTTCGGGCCTTGCGGCGCAGCAGGGCGGCATGGAAGAGACCACCCCGCGCGGAGCTGACGAGGGCGACGGGCCGCACGAGCGTCTGATCCTACGGGGCGGCACCTACATCGACGGTGCGGGGAGCCCACCGCTCGGCCCTGTGGACATCGTCATCGAGAATGATCGGATCGTGGAGATCCGGACGGTCGGGTATCCGGGAGTCGCCATCAACGAGGGGCGGCGTCCGGACGGGGCAACGAGAGAGATCGACGTGTCCGGGATGTACATCCTGCCGGGGCTGGTCGACATGCACGTGCATACAGGGGGAGCCGGGAAGGCTCCGCAGGCGGAGTACACGCACAAGCTGTGGATGGGCAACGGGATCACGACGGCACGGGGTGTCGGGTTCGGGCCGATGATGTGGTCGCTCGAGCAGAAGGCGCTGTCCGAGGCCAACGACATCGTCGCGCCACGAATGTTCGTTTATGCCCGCCCCGGTGAGGCATGGGATCGCGGGCCGGTGACCTCCCCGGAGATGGCGCGGGAATGGGTGCGCTGGGCTGCGGACGTGGATGTCGACGGTGCCCGGATCGATGGGCTGAAGCTGACGTCCTACCCGCCGGCGATCATGGAAGCGCTCATCGACGAAGCGCATCAGCACGGTTTGGGCACAGTCGCTCACCTCGCCCAGACGGGTGTGGCCCGGATGAACGCGCTCGACGCCGCGGAACTCGGGCTCGACATGATGACCCATTACTACGGGCTGTTCGAAGCGCTCTTCGAGAATCGCACGATCCAGGACTTTCCGGCGGACTACAACTATCAGAACGAGCAGCACCGGTTCGGTCAGGTCGGGCGGCTGTGGAGTCAGTCGGCCGAACCGGGCTCCGAAGCCTGGAACGACCTGATCGATCGCTTCCTCGAGCTCGACTTCGGCATCGACCCCACCATGACGATCTATGAGGCCAGTCGGGACGTCATGCGCGCGCGCGAGGCCGAGTGGCACGAAGAGTACACGCTGCCGAGCCAGTGGGATTTCTACCAGCCGAGTCGGGAGGCCCACGGTTCGTACTGGTTCTACTGGACCACGGAGGACGAGTACCACTGGCAGCAGTTCTACCGGAAGTGGATGACCTTCCTGAACGACTACAAGAACGCCGGTGGAATCGTCACCACGGGGTCGGACTCCGGATTCATCTACAAGCTTTACGGGTTCGACTACATCCGGGAGCTGGAGCTGCTCCGGGAGGCGGGGTTCAATCCGCTCGAGGTCATCCGGGCAGCGACGTACCACGGCGCACTGCAGCTGCACAAGCCCAAGGGCATGGAGGACGACCTGCAGTTCGGCGTGCTCGAAGTCGGTGCAAAGGCCGACATGATCGTCGTGCCGGAGAACCCGCTCGCGAACCTCAAGGTGCTGTACGGCACCGGCACACCTCGCCTCAACGACGACACGGGTGAGGTCGAGCGGGTCGGCGGTATCACCTACACCATCAAGGACGGGATCGTATACGACGCCCGCCAGCTCCTGGAGGACGTTCGGGAGATGGTGCGTCAGGCGCGGTCGAACCAGGTGTCCGAGCAGGGAGGGGGCTGAGTAGCCGGACGCCGACCTCCGTCGACGACACGCCAAGTGCAGGCCCTCGTCCGGTTCACCGGGCGGGGGCCTTCGCTTGGTGACCATCTTTCCGTGACGTATTGTGCCGTCGTCGCGACCACGCAGGGGCAGCAGGGGGCAACGACATGAAGACTTCGGCGACGGCGGCGGATGAGTGGCCGGTCCTCGGCTCCGGACCACTCGAAGATGCGGACATCACAGCCCTTCGTGACGATACCCCGGGTCTGGAGCACCGCGTACATCTGAATAACGCCGGGGCTTCGATGATGCCCAAACCGGTCATCGATACCATTACCGGTTATATATCGCTGGAGGGTCGAATCGGCGGGTATGAGGCCGCGGATGCCGAGGCCGACGCCATCGCTCGCGCGTACCGGGACACGGCCGCGATCATCGGCGCTCCGGCCGACAGGATCGCCATGACAGAGCATGCCACCGCCTCATTCGTGGCCGCGCTGTCCTCTGTTCCGTTTCGGCAGGGAGATGTCCTCGCCACAACGCGACACGACTACGTATCCAACCAGATCCAATACCTGGCACTCGCCGACCGATTTGGCGTGGAGATCGTCCGAGCCCCGGATGCGCCGGAAGGTGGTGTCGACCTGGAGGCGATGGAGGAGATCATCCACCGGCGGCGTCCACGGCTCGTGGCCGTCACCGAGATCCCGACCAACTCCGGCCTCGTACAGGACGTCTACTCCATCGGGGCCATGTGTCGCGCTCGGGACGTACTGTTCCTCGTCGACGGTTGTCAGTCCGTCGGGCAGATGCCGGTCGATGTCGAGGCCATGGGATGTGACTTCTATTCCGCGACCTCCCGCAAATACCTTCGGGGACCCCGTGGCGCCGGGTTCCTCTACATTTCGGATCGAGTGCTGGACGCAGGTCTCGAGCCGCTTTTCCCGGATATGCGCGGTGCGGACTGGATTGCCGACAACCTCTACCAGCCCGCCCCGGATGCACGGCGGTTCGAGACATGGGAGTACGCATGGGCTCTCGTACTCGGCACCGGCGCGGCCGCCCGGTACGCAACCGCCGTCGGAATGGAGCGAGCTCGCGACCGTGCACGTGACCTCGCCTCGGACCTCAGAACCCGCCTCTCTGCGCTCGATGGAGTCCGCGTCCTGGATCGGGGACCGGAAATCGGAGCGACCGTCACGGCCTCCTTTCAGGGTCACACACCATCCGATCTGGTGACGGAGCTCCGACGGCGGGGGATCAACACCTCTTCTCAGACGAGGATCGACGCCGTCCTCGACTACGACGAGAAAGGTGTCGACGGTGCACTTCGCATGTCGCCGCACTACTTCAACACGCCAAGTGACCTCGAGCTGCTGGAGAGTGCGCTGCGTGAGATCCTCAGAAGCTGACGGCCTCCTGCGAAGCGTTCCCGACCAGGGCCTCACCGACGGCCGAACGCGAGTCGGGCTGGCGTTGGCCGAGCGTGCCGGGACATCTTCCGGCGACCAACCCTCCCCATCGGACTTCGCGAACACGCACCCGAACGTGAACTGCTTACGAAGACGCCTCGAGCTTCGACCGGTCCTGCGTTTCGCAGCCACCTGCGCCGGCATTCTGAGCCTCGCCGGCTGTGCATTCACGGGGGGCCGCGGCGTCGACGGAGCAGCCATACGGGACGTGCTCGACACAGCCCCGATCGACCAGCTTCACGTCGGTGTCCATGCGGTCGAGCTGTCCTCCGGACGGACGGTTTTTTCACGAAACGCGCAGCGGAAATTCATTCCCGCATCGAACCAGAAGATCCTGGTGACCGCCACGGCGATGTCCCTGCTGGGTCCCGATTATCGTTTCCCGACCGATGTTCGGGTCGACGGGACGGTGTCGGGATCCTTCATCGATGGCGACCTCGTTGTGGTCGGCTCGGGGGACCCGACCTTCTCGGATCGTTACTGGGCCTCGGGATCGGACGCACTGGCGGCAATCGCGGACAGCCTTGTCGCGCGTGGGGTTCGACACGTGGCGGGTCGCCTCGTGGTCGACGTGGCAGCGTGGGACTCCGCGACGGTCGGACCCACGTGGGAAGTGGAGGACCTGCGTTACGGGTACGCATCCACCGGAGGCGCCTTCGCCGTCGACGAGGGTGAGCTCGAAGTCGTGGTCTCGGGTGGCTCCGCCGCCGGCGCGCCGGCGCATGTGACGTGGTCTCCGTTCGGAACAGCCGACTTCGTACGGTCCGAGCTCGTCACGGCTCCACCCGACAGTACCACGAGGATTCGTCCGGACTATCTCCCTGAATCGCGAACGCTCGTTCTCCACGGCCGGCCGGGCATCGACCAGGTCGACACTATGTCCTTCGCCATGCGGGACCCGGTGCGGCAATCCGCCGCCGCGCTCGCACGGGCGATCCACGAAGCCGGCATCGAGGTGGAGGGAGGCTGGCGGGTTCGGTGGGTGGATCCCTCACCTCAGTGGGGTGGTTGTGCGCCCGGAGGCTCGACCCGCTGCTCCGAGGGTCGTCAGCTCTTCACCCTGCGGTCTCCACCCATTTCGGAGATCGCCGCAGGGATTCTGGAACCGAGCCAGAACTGGATGACGGAGCAGACGGTTCGGGCGTTGGGCGCACGCTTCGGTGATGAAGGATCCTGGTCGGAGGGCATCGACGTCGTCGAGTCTTTTCTGGTCAACGAAGTCGGGGTGGTGCCATCGGACATTTCGGCACGCGACGGCTCGGGTCTCTCGTTCTACAATCTCATCACCCCTCGGGCGATCGTTCGGATCCTGACGGAGATGCGTCAGATGCCGTGGGGCGAGCAGTACCGCGATGCGATGGCAGAGCCGGGAGAGGACGGTTCAACGCTCCAGAATCGACTGGCCGGGCTCGAGGGGCGGGTATTCGCCAAAACCGGCACGATCTCGAACGTGAACTCCCTGTCGGGCTATCTCCTCCGGGACGACGGGCAGGAGATCGTCTTCTCGATCCTCTCCAATGGCTCGGGCATGCCCGCCTCCCGTGTGCGGCGTTCGATCGACGAAATCGTTCGGGCCCTGTCTCGCTGACCCATCATCGCCATCCCCAGCGAACGCCATGACCACGCCTGACCTGCCTGATCTCCCGTCCGACGAGGACCTGGGGATCACCGAAGACGATATACGAGCCTTCGAGTCGGACGGCCTCGACCCGTCTTCTGACCTGATCGAGCCGGACGGTTCGGAGCCTTCCGACGCTCCGACGTCTCACGCCCGGGCACCCGCCGCACCGAACCGGCGGCGTGGCCCCGCGACGCTCGCTGCGTTGATCGCGGTGGCCGTGTTCGCGAGCAGCCGCACCGGGCTGCCGCAACCTGTCCCCGCGAATGCTCCGGACTCCGTCTTCTCCTCGGCACGCGCCATGTCGAAGGTCGTCGACATGGCGCGCCGGCCCCATCCTCCGGGATCACCCGAACACGCCCGTGTGCGCGCCTACATCGTTTCGGAACTGGCCCAGCTGGGGATGGACGCGGAGATCCAGACCACAACCAGCCTGTTCCAGTCCGGCGGACGTGCCCGAGCAGCCACCGTGCGCAACATCGTCGCACGTCGGCCGGGCCATGCGTCCACGGGAGGGCTTCTCATTACAGCCCATTACGACAGCCGGGAGATCGCGGTCGGAGCCGGTGACGATGCCTCCGGCGTCGCCGTGGCGCTGGAGGCGATCCGCGCGCTCGATACGAGCTCCCCACTCCGCAACGACCTGATCGTCGTCTTCACGGATGCGGAAGAGCTCGGTCTGATGGGCGCCCGTTCATTCGTGGCCGAGCACCCGCTCATGGCGGATGTGGACCTGATCCTGTCCTTCGAGATGAGAGGTGGCGGCGGGCCATCCATCATGTTCGAAACCGCGGATCAGAACGGATGGGTGGTACGAACCATGAAGGAGTGGGATCGCCACCCGTTCGCGAACTCCATGTCCTACGAGGTCTACCGGCGCATGCCGAACGGGACGGACTTCACACCGTTCGTCGAGGGGGGTGCCCAGGGGCTCAATTACGCGGCGATCGACAATGCCCACGTCTACCATCAGGTCTTCGACACTCCGGACCGGCTGTCCGAAGCGACCCTCCAGCACCATGGCCTCCACGCTCTCGGTGCCCTGAGATATTACGGAAACGCCGACCTTTCCAGCGTGAACGACGACAACGTCGTCTACTTCTCCGTGCCCGGGTTCGGGCTGGTGGTCTACGACGCAGGCTGGGTCCTCCCTCTGTCGGGTCTGCTGCTCGCCCTGCTGGGCGTCGCGCTGGTCGTCACTCGACGCGCGGGAGTCGGTCTCAAGGGCATGGCAGTCGCCGTCGCGAGCTCTCTGTTCGTGCTGGGGTCCGCGTTTGGACTCGGCTCCCTGCTCATGCAGTGGCTACCGGGCGTTCACCTCGAGGACGGCATGCTGCACGGCTCGGTCTTTCACAGCGAAGGCTGGTACATGATCGCGCTCACCCTGGGTACGCTCTCCGTCCTCACCCTCGTGATGGGCGTCGTCGGGCGGTGGGCCTCGACAGTCGAACTGGCACTCGGCGCACTTCTGGTCCCTTCGGTACTCGCGATCATTCTGAGCGTCGTGGCCCCGCTGGGAGCGATGAACCTCCAGTGGCCGGTGGTGGTCGCAGCGCTGTCGGTCGTGATCTCGACACTGCTCGGCCGGCACCGGGACAGCGTCGTCGGGTGGCTCCTGACGCTCGTGGCGGCTGCACTGGTGATCCTCGTCCTGCAGCCGATCATCGAACTGATCTGGATGGCGCTCACGTTCCGCATTGCTGGCCTGCTCGGCCTGCTCATCGGGCTGCTCCTGCTCCTCTGCCTGCCTGCTCTGCAAGCATTCCAGTACCCGAACCGTTGGTGGGCACCGCTCGGCACGGCTCTCGGCGCCGCCGTGTCGCTCGGTGTCGGGCTGCTCGGCTCGCAGGCCAATGCACATCGCCCGGCACCGAGCACGCTCGTGTATGCGTATGACCACGGGAGCGGTACTGCGTTGTGGGCCACCTCACCGGAGCCGGACGACGCACCGGGGCGGATCTGGGCGATGGCTGCGACGGGGACATCATTCGATGACATGCAGAACCTCTCCGACTTCGGACTCCCCGGGGGAGAAACCCCCGTCGCGCCCGCACCGAACTTCACGGCTCCGCCTCCCGAGGTCTTCATCACGGAGGACACGATCCTGAGCGGTGCCCGTCACGTCGAGCTTCGACTTCGATCCCGAGTCGGTGCCGAGCTCATGCAGTTCCGGATGGCAGACGGCATCGAGGTGCGGTCCATCAATGGAGCCGCCCTTTCTGAGCCCGGGGCCGTCGCTCTGGCAGAGCACTGGGGCGCTCCTCGCGATTTTGTCGTGCTCGCGCTCCAGATGCCGCCCGGTGCGCCAATCGGCGTGGACGTGGTCGAGCACCTGCTGAGACCGGACGAGGTCGTTGGCGAGGGGCGCTTCGATCGTCCCGGCCGTCTTGCCGCGAACGTGAACCGCATGAGCGATCGCGCGCTCTTCAGATTTTCAGTCGCCGAACCGGCGGATCCGCAAGACACGATCATGGATGTGCCTCGCGGGACGCCAGAAGGTGTGGAGGAAGCTGACCCGCCGACGGACTCCGACGGGTTGGCCAGGAGTGAGATCGGGCAGTCCGAAAGAGACACGATTCCGACCAGGAGCAGAGAATGAGAAGTGGAGCGTACCCTCACGCACGCCGCACAGGGATTGCCATCGGTGTCTCCGCCCTGGTGCTGCTCTCAGGCTGCGCCGCGGACGCGGACGATAACCGGCCAGATTCCTTCGCAGGGGAGCCCGTCTTCGACATTCCCGGGTGGTCCGGCCGCTGGTACAAGGGCAACACCCACGCCCACACGACGAACAGCGACGGCGATTCGTCCCCGGAGTACGTTGCGCAGTGGTACAAGGACCACGGCTACGACTTCCTCGTCCTCTCCGACCACAACGTCTTTACCGATCCGGCGACCCTGAGCACGCTCGTGGACGAGAGCTTCCTCCTGATCCCCGGCGAAGAGGTCACGTCGAGTTTCGAGGATGCCTCGGTGCACGTGAATGGTCTCAATCTCCCCCATGTCGTCGAGGCTCGTCAGGCCGAGACGCTGGTGGCAACCATTCAGGCGAATGTCGACGCGATCCGAGAGGTGGAGGGTGTCCCCCACATCAATCACCCGAATTTCCGCTGGTCGTTCGGTGCCGAGGAGCTTCTGCAGATCGAGAATGACCGGCTCCTCGAGATCTGGAACGGGCATCCGACCGTTCACAATGACGGGGGAGGTGGCTCGCCCTCACTCGAGGAGATCTGGGACATCCTGCTCACCGCCGGGAAGACGATCTTTGGGATCGCGGTCGATGACGCCCACCATTTTCAGGGTGAATTCAGCGCTGATCGCGCCAATCCCGGTCGGGGCTGGATCGCGGTGCGCTCGGACAGCCTGGAGGCGGCCGCACTCATGGAGAGCCTGGAGGCCGGCCACTTCTATGCGAGCACGGGTGTGGAGCTGACGGAGATCGCGGTGCGGCCGCGCACGCTCGAGCTCCACATAGCACCCGCCGGGGACTTCCGGTTCACGACAACGTTTATCGGCGCGGCCGGCGAGGTACTCCTCGAAACCACTGACAACCCCGCCGTCTATTCACTCACCGAGGATGTCGGTTATGTGCGCGCCAAGGTCCGCAATTCCCGATCGGACTACGCCTGGACTCAACCGGTCTTCGTCACGCGCCGGTGAGGAGGAGGGCTCCGCCACCGAGCACTGGCACTGATCGTGAGGGCGGATGCCGCAAAGTACTGGCTGTGAACGGTTTCAGTACATCATTGACGCCTCGCTGACGGCTGCCGTTTAGCATTCACAGGAATCGTTCATGCTCAACGCGGAGGGTTCCGATGAGTCGAGCCAGCAGCCTCAAGGTCATGCAGCATCCCTACAACAACCTCGCAGAACTTGACGGGGGCCGCGCCAGAATGCGGGAGATCGGGAAGTCACCGGGGGCCGCGCTGATTTGGATCGTACGCGCGAGAGGTTTTTACGCACACGCCGAACTCTTGCGCAACCGACCCGGAGGGCTGGCCCTCATCGTGATCCTTCCCAAGGTGAACGATTTTGAGCCGCAGAGTCAGCTTATTCCGCTCCTTTCGCGATGTCGGCCCGTAGGCTACCTACCGAACCACCAAGACTTGGACGCCTCCGACTTGGCCCGCGTTCTTCGGAGACCGCCCTCAGATCTAGCAGCCGAGGTAACGGACTACATCCGGTGGCGAGGGGTCACTCGGGACCAGAACACCCTGCGGCTGGTGAGGCAGATCATTGACCTCTCCAACAGCGTCCGAACAGTCGATGCTCTGGCCCGCTCTATGTTCATGAGTCGGCGCGCCCTCGGACGAAAATTGACAGCGGAAGGGCTTCCTGTGCCGTCTCATTGGCTACAAGCTGCACGCCTACTTCGCCTGACATTGAGGCTGCAGAACTCCGACGCGAGCCTTTTTTCCCTCGCTTGCGCTGCCGGGTATCCGGACGGCTTTTCTGTAAGCAACCAAATGAAACGCCTCGTTGGGACTCGGCCCAGTATCGTACGCGAACATCTCGGGTGGGAGTGGGTCCTCGAGGCTTGGTTGAGGTCAGAGGCCGAATCCGGAGGCTTGGCGCCTCGCGTGGCTGGAGCCCTCGCCGATAATCCGCGAGCCCAGCCGCGCTGTAGCCCAACGGACTCAAGGACCAGAAGTGTGGGCTCAAGACGCACGGCATTGAGAGGAGGTAAGGGTGCGTAGTGTTCAGGTGCTGATGCTGAACCAGATAAGGGTCCTGGTTGGAGAGAAACCTGTGCACCTGACACCTTTTCAGAGTGCACTAACTGTCATCGTGTTCGCCACCGAGGGTGTCGCACGGGCAGCGATTGCGGCACTCCTATGGAATGGTCCGTTTGATTCGCGCGCCAGACACCGCCTCCGGCAGTTGATATCAGAGACCCAAAAGCGCGCCGGAACGAAGCTTTTTCGAACTGAACGGGATGTCGTAGCTCCGGTATCATCGGGGGCTTCGGACATCTCGGACCTGAAAGCGGCGCTGTTGGATGCGCACCTCGCGCGAGCGGCCCACCTCCTCAGAAGCGGACCTCTCGCGCCTTCCCTCCACGGCCTGCCGGAGCAGTTTCAAGACTGGCGCGCTGAAACGTGGCGTGAATGGGAGGCCTTGATCGAGTCATCCGCACGTGCCGCATGGCAATTGTACGCGAACTCCGGAGATTGGGACGGAGCACGAGACGCGGCAGAGGCCATGGTCTGCCTGAACGCGACGGACCCCAAGTGGGCAGCACGACTAGTGGAGGCGAGGGGTCGCAGCGGACATCTGCGCGCGGCTGAGGTCGCCTACGCGCAATACTGCGGTGCGTTGAACCGTAGCGAAGAACCGGATCCGAGTGTGACCGACGTGATCGAGGCAGTTCGGGCTCTACCTCAATCACAAAGGTCCGACGGACGGCGAGCGCCCCCCTTCGTCGGACGGCGAGGGGCCTTAGAAGCGATTGCTCCCGTGTTCAGAGGCGTCAGAGATCACCGCCCCGGATTCGCGGTCATCACTGGAGAAGCGGGTATCGGAAAGACTCGATTGCTCCACGAACTGATCAAGACAGCGCACTTGGACGGACTTCGGTGTCTGCACGCACGTTGTGTGGAATTCGAGAGGGTCATAGCTCTCAGCCCTCTCATCGACGCGCTCCAAGGTGTTGACTTAAAGGCCCACTTAGCGGCCTTGGGCGACCCCTGGCGGACGGTGGTGGGGAAGCTTGTTTCGCCCGGCGACCTCAGCCCCTACTCGGGTGATCTTCCCCTGGATTATGAGGAGAACCTCCCCCGAAAGCTGTTTGACGCGCTCACGCTGCTTCTGAACAGCATAGCGGCCGAAGCTCCGACAGTACTGTTTCTCGACGACCTCCATTGGGCCGACTCGACCACCTTATCCACCCTTCAGTTCTTTCGGCGACGCAGCGGAAAAGCACCATTCGCCATTGTTGCAGCGATCCGCCCGGAAGCGGTGGGTGCGAATGACCCATGCCGCTCCCTTCTCACGAGTGGTAATGAGTTCATCTCTCACCAAGTGCACTTAGGTCACTTGGCTGAAGAGGAGGCTCGTTCCCTCGCACAGGGAGTCCTCGGGAAAACCGCTTCGGACGAGGCTGTCGAAGCAGTTCTCAGTACGGCTGGATTCCACCCCATGTACCTAATAGAGGTGGCAAGAGCTCAAATGGGAGACAAGAAGACGGGTGCCTACGCGAACCGGTCTGAGGGCACCGTGCCTGCTTCGCTGACAGAGATTCTCTCCCAGAAAGCCAGCAGGCTGACCGACGAAGCCCGAGGTGTCTATGCGCTCCTAGCCATCGGTTCGGGTCGAATGAGCCTCGGTGACCTTGCAACTCTAACCGGCAACCCGCTCGATCGCGTCGTCGTGACCGCCGACGAACTCCAGGCCGCCGGTCTAGTCGAGGGCGAACGGGACAGGATCTGGGTTGCCCACGACCTCTTTCGACACGCGATCTATGCGGAGCTCAGCCCAGCTAGGCGCGCTGTCCTACACCACCAAATGGCAACGCTGCTTCGCGATCGTGACCCGCCACCTGCCGATCAACTGGCAACCCACTTTGACCGAGCTGGGTACGTTGAGGAGGCTTCGGCCTACGGCTGGATCTCAGGAAACCAATGTCTCGCCCGAGGAGCGGTGGCGGAGGCAGCCCACTTCTACGAGCTGACCGCACGAAACGAGACCGATCCAGAACGGGTCGCAGAGGCTACCGCACGACAAGGCCTCGCCCACCACCTTGGGCGAAACATGCTGAGGGCTGCTCCGGTCCTTGAGTTGGCATCGGTCAGGCTCCGGACGGTCGGCAAGAATCACGGTGCCAGGCTATTGGAGCTCCGACGGATCGACGCTCTGGCCGAGAGCGGCCAAGTCACGACCGTGGATCTGGTAAATCGCCTCACAATGATTAAAGAAGAGGCTCTGGGTGCTGAGGACTGGGAGGTAGCAGCTCTGGCGCTCGATGCGCAGTTGAAGGCGGCCTTGCTTCGCGAAGAGCTTTACCAAATCAGCGATATCGCACAGGAACTAGAGTTACTCCGAACGCATGCAACGGGCTATGCACAGGTAGCCATCAATAACGCCTTGTCCGTGGCGTTGACGCCTGCATCACCTGAGCACGCTGAGCAAGCTGCACGGAGGGCCGCCGAGCATACACGGCCGGGTGACTGGAGCCGATTCGTTGCCATGAATCGTTTACTGATGGTGCTAGTTCGGCGCGGCCGATTGCTGTGCTCAGATGGTCCCATGCTGCTGGCAGAAGCCGAGACGATGGCGCAGGCCAGCGGCGACCTTCAGCAAAGATTCGCCTTCTATGCGAACCGGGCGCTGGGACACATGGACGCCGGGTTTCTGGATCTCGCGGAGGAGGGCTTCGAACAGTCTTCTCGCTTGATCGGCACCGCGGAGATGACCTTTGCCCGAGCGAATCTCGCGTGCAACCAAGGTACTTTGGCGATCCTCCAAGGTCGAATCGACGTTGCAGCAGGTCACTTTGAGCGCGCCCGGGAGCTTCACGGCCCAAAGGTTCCTCAATACGTCTCCGACGCGGTAAACGCAGGTCTCGGGATATGCGCACTCGAACGCGGGTCCATAGCCGAGGCCCGGCGTCGCGAAGCTCAATTGGGGAGTGAACCTTCGGTTTGGTATTACGACCCCAGCCTCACTGCGGAATTCAGAGCCCGGCTGCTTGCTCGTACCGGCCGTCACAGGGAGGCTATTGAACTACTGGGTCAAAGCGCGCTGATGATGGAGGGCCAATTCATTCCGGCATGGCTCAAGTTGACGCTCAGCCAGGCAAGGCTCATGGCCAGAGTGCAACACCCTGGCTTGCCGGCATTAGCCAGCAAGGGGCGCCGTGTCGCGAGCGAGTGCTGTATGGCGCTGCGTGCACGGGAGTTTGACCAGCTGGTACCAAAGGAGTCCTAGGACACCCCAGCAACGGCTGCCTCCCGGGAGGGCACCGATGGTGCCGACGGCGGACTCACAGGCAGACTGTTTTCCATCAAGTCTCGCCTTGCACGCTCTTCCCGCATGAGGTCAGCGAACCTTGCCAACACATCCGATCCCACGAGGGCTTGCACCACACGGGGATCAAATTGTTTCCCAGAATGCAGCTCCAGCTGCTCGTGCACGACAGAAAGAGGCAGGGCCTTCCGGTAGGGTCGATCAGAGAGCATCGCGTCCACCGCATCACATACAACGATGATCTTCGCACCTATTGGGATTTCGTCTCCGGTGAGTTGATCGGGATAACCCTTCCCATCTTCCCGTTCGTGGTGATGCCTTACCGCCTTAACCACCACTTCAGGAACAGAGGAGAGGTCTCGAAGTAGCTGCTCACCGCGGGTCACATGGGACTCGATGACCGCACGTTCTTCGGGGGTTAACGAATCCGGTTTACGAAGTATGTCCGTGTAGGCGGCTTCAATCTTTCCAATGTCATGAAGAAGCCCTGCCTGCCGAATATGTTCGACCGTCACTCGATTCAATCCCAGTTGTTCCGCGATCTGCTGAGCCAAGCCAGACACTCTCAAGGAATGACCGGAGGTGTAGGGGTCTCTGGTTTCGATCGCTTTGACCAAAGCGGTCAGAAGGTCAGCATTCGACTCTCGAAGCTTAGACGTCGTCAGATAAGAATATCGGATGAAAAGCATGGGAAGGATCACAACGAGGATCCCTCCGGGTCCGAATTGCACGTAGAGATAAGCGATTGCGAGCGCTATAGGCGCAATCAGCAGGTCGTTGAGACTCCCACCGGAATTCGATCGCACAAGCCCCCAAACTCGACGAAACGGGAGGCCTTGGCTGAGCGTGATCGCCATCGCCACTGCCGCGTGGTTCATCGCCAGAAAAACGAATCCGAAGGCGATGAAGGGACCAAGCTGCTCGGTGATCGTAGGGGGAGCACCAGAGCCCACGACTTGAAGAGGCACCCCGCCCAAGAACTTCCAAACCAGGCCCCCGACTACAGTGCCGGTGATAGCCTGGGACACATTGAATAGGACCCGGGTAAGCGGTTTTTGGCGGACGACTAGCTCACCGAAGACCTGCGTGGTGAAAACGAGCACTGCAGCGGCTGTAGGCCCAAAGAGCTGCATGGCGGCCAGAAGAGGCAGAAAAACAATCGAGGAGGTACTGGCAGCAGCTCCCACACTCAACGCGATGGCTAGCCCTTCAGACAGCACTCCAATACCGATGAGCGCCAACCAGCCCATGATCGCCTCATTCGGCATCTGAGCGAGGCTGCTTCCGTCGGTCGCATACAGAGCCGCAGCTGCCAAGACGGCAGCGACATGCATCAGACCGATGTAGGCATTCAACCGGTGATTCGGCATTAGAAGAGCAACCCCCTCGATCTCCCTTACCAGTTCACAAAGCCGTTAGACAGCAGAGAAAAGACTGATCCAAAGAGATCAACAAAAGAGCTGAACATTGCGCTACCTCCTTTAAGAGAGAGTCAGCAACCCGAGTATTTCCGCTATGGGTGCTGCTTGCGCTCCGCTCGACCGCTCTTCTTCGCTTCGGCAGACCGAGGGGGTCCTTGTCCTCCTTGAATGGGGTGTAGGGCGATTCGCGCGCCCTAATCCACGTGTCCCCGGATCCAGCGATCCGTGGCTTGGAGCATGGCAAGAATCGCCGCGCGGTCGGGCGATTCATCGGTGACCGTCGTCCCTGCCAGCCGGACGATGTCCCGACCGGAAATCGCATGCACGGCGACGAGTACGAACTTTCCGTCGAAGGCCTCCACGATCTTCACGCCATCCAACGACAGCGTGACACCCCGGCGGCCCTCAGGGAGATTTTCCTGAAGGGCCTGCTGCACAGCCTGCATCGTTGCGCTGGCCACGGCCTCGAGCTTGGGGCGTGGCAGGTCGGCGGCACTGGCCTCACCCACGTATCTCTGACCTTGCCACTCGATCTCGACTCGATGCCGGACCCGGTTCGAGCGCTCGGTCTCTACCTGATGACTGTAGAAGAGGAGACGACTCTCACTGTGACTCGGCTCCGGATCCGGGACGAGGTGAACCGGCAGCATGGGGTCCGGGATGTCCGACGTGCGCGCATCATCCGTCTGAGCGACTGAAATCTTTCGGTGATCGACGCTGAGGTCGAGGTGCGCCAGCAGCGCCGACTCGACATTTCGAACGGTCTGCTTCGGTCGGACCTCCGAGGTCGTCAGGATATGGACCTCGTCGATCGCTCCGCCCGGGCGTGCAACCACTCGGGCTGACAGGACGCCCTGGAGAGACGTCAGGAGACGTTCAGCCTCCTGAATGGTCCATCTCGCTCGTTCTTCCTGTGCTGTCATCCTGCCTCATGACCGCCCGGGGCCCCGGACACCGTCCGCTGCCTCGGCTGGATCCGTTAAGTAACCTGACGGACACTCGAGACCACTCACCTGCAATGTCACCCGAACAGCGGTGCTGATTGTCAGCGGGACCACTTGGCACCGCGGAATCGGACGAAACCGAACTTCATTTGTTTACGTTTGAGATTACTTATTAATGCCAACGCGCCATACATGTCAACATTCAAATAAAACAAGGGCAAAAACGGTGTCATTCTGTCTACATGACGTCGTGAACGCTCTACTTTTTTTATAAAAACTTTAAACTCCAAACGCCCGAATTCTAATCGATCTTTCGAAGGTTCAGGTCTGATGGAAAGTTTGCCGATCGGGACACACAGTCCGACCCACCGGACCACATTCAATCCAGGAGGCTTCGGAGAATGAACGTCCGTCATGTAACGCCAATCATCGTTTTCGGTCTGGCTGCTTGTGCTCCGGAGTCGCGAGACATCGCCACACTCTTGGTGCTGAACGACGGCGTTCAAAACGGACCCCTCCACGAGGACGGTTTCGGAGGCGACGTCCTTGCCCCGCTCACCCTTCAGGGAACCGTGGTCGACCCTGAAAGCCGTGAACCGTATTCGGGACCGGTGTTCTCGGATGAAGGAAACTGGAGCGGGAGTCTGCAGGACGGACTTCTGGACGGAGACTACGAGATCGACGGCGGCATGACGAAGGGTTCCTACGCGCAAGGGCGCATGTCTGGAACGTGGCAGGCGGTCGACGAAGATGGCGTCCTCAGGTGGTCCGGCGCCTTCGTCGACGGACTCGAGGAGGGACTGCACGAGTGGTTCACCGAGGCAGGGGGTCCAGCCGCGACTTCGGGTTCCTTCTCGAGAGGGAGCCGGTGCGGTGAGTGGCTTCAGCTGGGCTCGCCCGAGACGCATCCACCCTGTCCGAACGGGGCGGAGGATGGCCCCGTCGAGACCTACCATCAAAACGGGCAGGTGAAGTGGACGGGTTCGTACGCGGGGGGAGCGATCGACGGCGTGTGGGACTCCTACCACGACAATGGTCAGCTACAGCACAGACGGTCCTACGCGAGTGGCGTCCGCGAGGGAATGTCGGAGACATACCGTGCGGACGGTTCCATCGAGGAGCGGGGGTCGTATGCAGGAGGTCTGCGCGACGGCGTGTGGGAGTCCTACCACGACAATGGTCGGTTGCGAGACCAGCTTTCCTACGTCAATGGATGGTGGAACGGACCCTCCGAGCGCTATGACCCGGATGGTCAACTCGTGAGTGCCGGCGTCATCGGGCCCGACGGTGAGCGCTGCGGAGAGTGGGTCGTAGGGGCTGAAACCGTGACCTACCATCCCTGCGATCTCCCTCTCCCGGTCGCTGTTCATCGGGAGAGGGCCGGGCGCCGCTACCGCCTGAACGTCGATGCGATGAGGCTCACCCGTTCCCGTGCCGCCGTCAGAAGAGCGGCCGGCCATCCAGGTCGTCAGGGATGGGTATGAACGCAAGGCGTGCCAGCGTTGGAGCAAAGTCCACGGTGTAGACCGGTTCATCGGACGAGCCGGCCATGACACCGGGGCCCATGAAGATCATGGGCACCCATCGGTCGTACCAATACGGCGACTCGTGATTCGTGCCCGTGGCCGAGCCGACGTAGTCACCCTCACCGTAGCGAAGGTCGACCTCCCATCGGCTCAGGGTATCCCACGCGCGTCCCGGGTAATGGGAATTCCGATACAGCACGGCGAAGGAGTCGGCAGGTGCACCCCGAGTATACTCGTGATGCGTATACGCCTTCCTCGCCAGGCCTGCTGATTCCACCGCCTCTGCGACGGCCTCGGACACGGCTCGAGGTGAGCCGCCACGCTGGAGCTCTCCCGAGAGGATCGGCGATAGCGCCTGAACCACCGAGTCTCGCGGGATCCGTTCTGCCTCCGGGTTGCCCAGTTCTCGAGCGTACTCCGGCATGGTGGCCACACCATGGTCGGCGGAGAGGCCCACCAGCCAGCGACCTTCGCCTACCTCTTCATCCAGGAGAGTGAAAAACTCGCCGAGAAGACGATCGACATTCATGAGGATACTGAGGACCTCCTGGCTGAGCGGGCCATGCTGGTGCCCCATCCGGTCGTTGGTGGAGAGGCCCAGCGCCAGGTAATCCGTCTCGTTCCGCTGTCCGAGGTCGAGCTCGTCGAGGACCACTCGGGCAAGTGCCATCACCGCATCATCCGCAGCAGGGCGGTCCGATCCCCATACGTAGTGTTGAGCGAGCGATGTGTCCGGGGCGTTCTCCTGAGCGCTTATATGCGGAAACGCAGTATGCACACCATCGAACTCGTACGCCGCAGAGTCCGCGCGGGCCAGGTTCTCCAGCTCCGGCGGTACCAGGGATTCCCATACCTGCGTGCCGAAGATCTCCGGCATGACATCCGAGTTGAAATCTCTGAGCCAGCCCGGATAGCGATCGCGGTAGTAGGTCGAGGTGATGAACTGCGCCAGCTCCGGCAGGAGCCAGTAAACGTGTTCACTCCTCTGCCCACCCATCGGGATCGCGGCCCGATCCTTCCTCGAGATGGAGACCCGACGAGCATCGTCATCCACCGAGTGGACCCAATCCGGCAGCCCCTCGCGAAGCATGTTGCGCGGAGACCGCCCCTCGAGCACCGCTTCGTTCTCGAAGCCGAGAATGGGACTTTGCACGTCGCCAACCGCGTACATCCGCTCCCACTGGACACCACGCCGCTGCTGCCAGCTGTTCGCGATCACGCCATGGCGGGCAGGATAGACTCCGGTCGTCAGGGTCGCATGACCCGGAGCAGTCGACGTCCGTGCGTGAGCGTGGGAAGCCTGCGTGAAATGAAATCCCTCGTCGAGGAGGCGCCGGAAGCCTCCGGTGAACGCTGCCGAATATCGATCGAGAAGATCACCCCGAAGCTGGTCGATGGAGATGGACACGATCAGGCGGGGAGGCTCGCCCTCCTGGCCGGCAACCGGGCTCGACAAGATTACGGCGGAGAGAGCTGCCCCGACGGCGAATGCGAACACACCCTGAATTCGCTGAAATGATCTCTGCATGAAGGTCTCTTCGCTCGAACGTCGGAGGGCACATCGAACGGCCGGACTGTCACCAGCAAACACGATCGGAGGCCCGATTGTTTGGTAGCCGCACCGAAAACCGCCGCGTAAACTAAGGGCGCTTCGTGATGGACTGCTACGACCCCGTATGAGATCGTGACACGACAACGGTGCTTCATGTTCCCGGATTCCGCGGGGCTCGGGTCACAGAGGTCATGACCGCCCGGAGCCGTAACGGTCACGTCGAGGTCATCACGGGCGTGATGTTCAGCGGAAAATCCGAGGAGCTCATGCGACGCCTGAGGCGTGCCCATGTCGCGGGGAAACGAGTCCAGATCTTCAAGCCGACCGTTGACGATCGCGATGAGGGCGCGGGGCAGATTCTGTCTCACGACGGGAGTCGCATGGAGGCGACGCAGATCGAGCGTGCGTCGGAGATCCGAGAGCTCCTCGGCCCCGAGACCGATGTGGTCGCAATCGACGAGGCTCAGTTCTTCGACGGCGAGATCGTATCGGTGACCCAGTGGCTCGCCGACAGGCACGTGCGTGTGATCGTGTCAGGTACGGATCTCGACTTCAGGGGTGAACCGTTCGGGTCGATGGGTGACCTCATGGCGCGCGCGGAACACGTCGACAAACTGCGGGCGATCTGCGTGAAATGCGGTGAACCGGCGACCCGAAATCAGCGTCTCGAGGACGGGGTACCCGCACCTCTGGACAGTCCTGTCATTCAGGTGGGGGGCGTGGGCACCTATGAGGCCCGATGCCGGACCTGCCACGACGTCCCGAGGCCCGACCCCCTGACCCCGTGAGGCCGGGCCGTCCCTCGCTGCATGCGCGGCCGAACTGGTTGACACTCTTCTCACGCAGAACCTTATTTATGCCCCGCGAATCGGAGACGGTGCGCGGTCCGGTCCGGCGTAGCTCAGTTGGTAGAGCAGCTGACTGTTAATCAGCGGGTCGCAGGTTCGAGTCC
>JAYOKZ010000037.1:0-30048 GCA_038120095.1 Gemmatimonadales bacterium | reverse complement strand
CGCGGCGACCGGCCACGCCTACGGAACCGGTTTCGCCGGAGTGTCTCATCGGCATGCTCCGGACGCCTGGCTGCCCGCGGTGCAATATCTCGTCGAGGAACTGGGCGCGGACGTAAACGCTCGTGATGCCAACGGGTTCGCCCCGCTCCACTGGGCAGCGTCGCGAGGGGACAACGCCGTGATTCTCTATCTTGTCGAGAAGGGCGGGGATGCGACGGTCGTGAGCCGACGGGGCCACACTACGGCAGACATGGCGAACGGGCCCGTACAGCGCATCTCTCCGTTTCCCGAGACGATCGCGTTGCTCGAGAGCCTCGGGTCAGAAAACAACGACAACTGCGTGAGTTGCGAGTAGAGGCTAGAAGCCTCTGCGGCGCCTGAAGCGAACCGAATCCGGCTGCCTGCCCAGGGTGTCCAGGCCGAGAGAGTCGTAGAGGTTCTGCGGCCGTAACCCGGGAAGTGCCATACCTTCGACGCGGTAGATCAGGGCGAGGTGGTATGCTGCCTGGGCGATACCACCCTCCCCGGACACATGCCCGATTCGTCCATCGCGATCGCGGTCTTCTCCGTACATCATGCTCCGCAGGGCTTCGCTGAGCTGCTCCACGAGCCGAAGAGCCCTGCGTCGGTCTGACGTGCCCTGAATGCGGCGCGCGAGAGCCACCGCATCGTTCGCTCGCGCTCCGGCCTCACGAGCTGCCCGGACCATGAATGGCCCGTGAAATGCGAGTGCTGGCGCCACGGTGTCGGATGCGGTGAGCGTCGCAAGCTGGGCGTGAAGGCCCACTGCCTGCGCGGCTCTCAAGAAGCCGAATCCCATTCCCGCCCCGTCCGGCATCTGCTCCGGATCGAGGGCGTGAATGACGTTGTCCATGGCCCTGTGCGTACGCTCGAGATCGAGGGTGTCGACGCCCGAGACCCTGGCCCATGCGGCCGCGATTTCACCTTCGAGCATCGCGGCCTTCAACAGGCTCAGCTCGGACGGCGCATCCGGGTAGCGTTCGGCGATGTAACCAAGGTGAACCAGAGCGTCCTGCGGAAGGGCAGCGCTGCCCTCGAGTACGCCCTCGAACCCGGTCACCAACGGTACCACGGCCGTGTCCGCCGGCGTAAGGCGTCCGGCCAGCGAGCTTCTGCCCGGATCCGGGTCCTGCGCGTGGACGGCGGCCGGGGGCAGAAGCAGGGCTACGCGCAGGAGCCGCGCCGCGATCGAGTACGGAGGCACCACGGTATCAGTTGCCGAGCCCTTCGGCCTGCTTGATGAGGCCCATGTGCGTGGAGGCCTGAGCAAGGCCGCCTTCACCCTCCTGCCATCCGATGCGCCCGTTGCCGTCGGCATCCACGCCGTTGAGCACGGCATCAGTCAGGGCAGTCAGAGAAGCCAGGAGTTCGGCCGCTGCCTCCGCCGATTCGGCTTCCTGGATCTGCTCGGCGAGGTCAATGGCCTGCTCAGCCTGGGCAGCCGCGCTTCGAGCTGCCGTAGCGACGTGTACGGCATGCGTAGTGACGGCGTCAGAGGCACCCTCGGAGGCGGCGGCGAGCTCCGTGTGCTGAGCGGCTCGCTGGGACGCAAGGATCGATCCATATCCGAGCCCGGGCCCCTGCTCGACGCGGCCTGCGTCGAGCGCGTGGATCACATGCGTCATGTGCCGTTGCATGCTCTCGAGGTTCGTCGGGTCCCGGCCGGCCAGGGTTGCGTGCTGGTGAGCAATTTCGGCTTCCGCGATCGCCGTCGGGAGAAGCCCCATCGCATCTGGTGTTCCCCTGAACGTGTCGGCTGCGTGCCGGATGTGTGATTGCGCGGGAGTCTGTGCCGACGCGCCCGCCGTAAGTACGGCGACCATGAACGCCGCGGTGGCGGACGGATGAACGACTTTTCCAAAGTAGAGCGTCATGACGGTCTCCGAGTGGCGATGGCAGATTGGAAATATCGGTGTCGGAAACTCTCGGGCAACCGATCGCCGAATGGTGGGTTGCAGGCTCGCATAAAAAAACCGGGGCCGGCGCTGAGCGCCGACCCCGGCAGGTCGTGCTTACCTGCGCTCGTCAGAGCGCTCCCAAACTCAGGACTCGGTGATCGTGATCACGTCAGATTCTGAAATGTTGGGGTTCGTGTCGACCTCTCCCTCGGGGATCGGGAAGCAAAGGTCACGAGTCAGCAGGTGTGAGCCACTCGCTTCGGTACCGCTGATTTCTTCGAGCGGCTGCAGATCACCCGGCGTCGAGTTCACATACCACCGGCGCATGGCGGGGAGGCGACGGCCTTCCAGCCACATCTCGATGGCATGCTCCCGCTTGAGGAACGTCATGGCCTCTGCCTGGGTGGCAGCGGTCTCCGTTCCGACGCCAGCTGCGGTACGCAGCATGTTGATGATGTTCATACCAGCTGTCAGCCCGGCAGCGCCGTTGTTCATGATCTCGTTCTCAGCGAGGATCAGCTGCATCTCCTCGTAGCTGGAGAGCTCGATATTGGCGTCGTCGCTGGTGTACTTCGTCTGCGGATTCCAGGGGATCACACCGCAGCATGCTGACGCAGCATCGCCGTTCTCACCCGAGACCCGCCAAGAGACCCGGGGGTCAGTGGTTGCAACGCCGCCTGTCTCCGGATTGTACTGCTCGATCCAGGTGAAGAGCTGCGAGTGGGCCTTGTAAGGCTGTGCTTTTCCAGCGACGTAGATCCGATTTGCCTGGTTGTCATCGCCGATGTTGAAGTACTGCGCTTCGTAGCTGAAGCCGGCTGGTACTGTCGCCGCGTCTGCGGCTGCCGATCCCCAGTCTCCGAGCATGGCGTGAGCCGATGCCCGGCCAGCTACGGCTGCCGTTGCGACATCGCCAGACCCTAGCGCAGCGGCCTGGTTGAAGTACGAAATCGCGTTCGTCAGGTGGCTGTCAGAATTCGCCTCTGCCGGACCGCCATCGTACACAGCCTGACACATCGACTCACCAAGAAGCCGGCTGGTGTAACCCGCGTACAGGTAGGCTGTCGCAAGCACACCAGAGTCCTGATCCGCCGCATCCAGTAATTCGATGCGCCGAATGGCCTCGTCAGCGAGGAAGCGGGCCTGGTGCGCTCTCGCCCACTGGCCTGCGACCTGGTCGAAAAGAAGCTCCCCACGCTGCTGCTCTGGCGTGATGCCGAAGCTTCCGGTGGAGCCAGAGGGGTGCACTTCACGCGCCACGGCCGCACTCGTGTAAGCGATCCAGTTGAGTGCGTCCGCCAGGGAACGACCGGCACCGTTGACGAGGGCCTCTGTCGAGGCCCCGTCGTTGATGAGGCGTGCGTCGGTCGGACCGGGGTTGATGACCTCCGTGTCACAAGACGCGGCCGTCACCAGAAGCCCAAGTGTCATGAGCCGGGCGAGATGTGTCCTCGCCGCTTTGTTCTTGATATCAATCATGATTCTATCAACTCCTAGAAGACGACGCGCAGCGCGACAGTCCACGTCGCAGGCGCCGGGATGTGCTCACTGATCGACGTGACCAGGAAGGCTCCCGAGCTCGCACCGTCGCGGCTGATCGGGTTGTTGTCGTTGTTCCCGCCCATCTCCGGATCGAAGTGAGTCCATGCATCATTTGTCCAGCGGAAAATATTCCGACCGGCAACCGTGAGCGTGGCACCGGATGAACCCGGTACCCAGGAAGTCGGGAGCGGCGCCTGGAGCGACAACTCCCGGATCTTGAAGAAATCCGCGCTCTCAGTCCAGAAATCCCCGTCGGACAGGCCGGGGTCACACTTCGCCCGCTGAAGGGCCGTCAACTGGTCGCGACCCGGAGAAGTGGCACGAAGAGGCGCCTCACCCGCGATCTGGTAAACTTCGTTGCAACCGGCCCAGACGACAGAGCGGCGCACGGCGTTCTGCGCAACTCCCGCGGGCACGAAGTGACCGCCCTGATATTCCCCACGAGCACTCAGGCGGAGGCCCGCTGGCAGGGTCAGCGTCGTGTTCAGACCGATGATATCGGTGGGAGCATTCGGCCCAATGATGCAGTCGGTGTCGATCTGAGGCTCAGCGATCGCATCCGGGTTCGTCACGCACTCTCCTCGCATGACCGGAGCGGGCTGGCCGTCGATGATCCATCCACCACCTGTCGAGAATTCGGGAACCTCAGCCGGGAGGCCCACCATCGAGTTGTTCGTCGAGTAGGAGCCACCGAGGTCCCACGCCCACGAATCACCCTCGAAAACAGCAGTGTTGATGGTCAGCTCGATACCCTTGTTGCTGATCTCACCGACGTTTTCGAGCTGCGCAGGCCACCCACCGTTCGAGGCTGGCTGCCGGACTGCGAAGAGCGCATCGGTCGTCTTCTGGTCGTAGTACGTGAAGTCGACCTGGACCCGATCCTCGAAGAAGCTTCCATCGAAGCCGAACTCAAGCTCGGACGTCCGCTCCGGACCCAGCTCCGGGTTGCCCAGAACGCCCGGGTAGAAGGCCGGGTTCGGGCCCCAGCCTACACCGAGATACGTCTGTACGGCATCGAAAGCGCCGGGCGCACGACCGGACTCACCCCACGCTGCCCGCAGCTTGAGCTGGCCGAGGTCACCCCAGAAGTCCTCGTCGGAGACGACCCAAGATCCTGAAATCTTGGGATAGAACTGAAGTCCGAAGTCCTCACCGAATGCGGAATTCCCGTCAACCCGGAAGCCGAGCGTCAGGAAGTACTTGTTGTTGAAGTCGAGAACGTCCTGAACGAAGAAGCCGGCGTTGACGACACGCTGACGGGTTTCGAAGCCCAGGCGCTGTCCGCCGGTCGAAACCGTCGGGTCCCCGGGGCCGGGGAAATCCTGCGCGTATGCGGTCGTGCGCTGGATCTCTTCCGTGATGCTCTGGCCACCGAACGAGAGGGACGAGTTGATGCTTTCGCCCAGACCGAAGTTGAGCGTACCCACGTAATCGATCGTGAGTGTCTCAAACTCCGAGCGGCCATCGGACAGGATCCCGCTCGGCGCGCGCACAAAGCCGAACGCACGGAGGTTCCGGTTGTTCTGCTGGGCGAGGTCATA
Organism: Gemmatimonadales bacterium; assembly: GCA_038120095.1. GTDB lineage: Bacteria > Gemmatimonadota > Gemmatimonadetes > Longimicrobiales > Gaopeijiaceae > UBA2589. The sequence goes on along the minus strand of JAYOKZ010000037.1, from coordinate 25,046 downwards.
CCCGACGCTCAGCCGGTTCGTGAAGTTGGAGAACGGGGTGTACGTCGCCGTACCTCCCGTGATCAACTGATCGATCTGTGTCGAGATGGTCTGATTCAGCAGAAGGTCGAGGTTCTCTTTGATCTCATTACCGAAATAATTCGCATCCCGACGGAACACGTTCAGGGTCAGACCGTGAGCGTTGTTTCCGGCTGCAGTGTTGGTGAACTCGTCGTTCATGAACGACGTGTTCCACTGCAGCTGGAGATTGTCCGCAGGCGAAAAGGTGAAATTTCCCCGAATGGTCGCCTTCTGCTCGGCGTCGTTCGGAAGAACCCCCTCATCGTCTTCGATGGCTCCGGACACGAAGTACTGGAGGTCTTCGCCTCCACCCGAAACGGAGAGCGAATACCGCTGCTGCCAAGCATTCCGCAGCCACGGGTCGATGAACATGTATTCCGGTGTACCGCCCGCCGCGCTGACATCTTCCCGGATCGAGTTGTCCACACCGAACGGCTGCATGGCGGAGACGCCCTGCTCGATCGACGCGACCCACTGCGCGGAACCCTGGTGACCACGCTTCGTGAAGATCTGAATCACGCCTGCTGCTGCTTCTGTGCCGTACAGCGTCGTGGCGGCTGCACCCTTGATCACCTCGATGCGGTCGATGTCCGCCGGGTTGATGCTGTTTAGGGGGCTGGCCACGTCGTTACCGGACCGTCCCGGATAGCCCGTCGGTGGCACGTTCTTGTCGAACGACTCGGAGCGGATCCGCACGCCGTCGACGTAGATCAACGGTTGGTTGCTCTGAGCAACGGACACGTTGCCGCGCAAGCGGATGCGGGCTCCGGATCCGGCGTTGCCGGATGCACTGAATACGGTCATACCAGCCACGCGACCCTGAAGAAGCGCGTCCACGTTCTGAGGCGGCTCCTGGATGTCCGCGACAGACACCTGCGCGATCGTGTTACCGATCTCGCGGCGACGCGCGGCGCCGGCGGTTCCGGTCACGACGATCTCGTCGAGGCCGAGTGCTTCGGCCTCGAGTGCGAAGTTCTGAGCGGTCGTCCCGCCCGACGTGACCGTGACCTGCATCTCCTGAGTCCCAAACCCTAGACGCTCCGCACGGAGCGTGTAGCTCCCGGCAGGGACGTTGAGGATGAGGAACCGGCCGGATGCGTTCGAAAGCGTTCCGAGGCCAGAATCGACGAGATACACCTGCACGGACTGAATGCCCGCGCCGTTGGAGGCGTCCGTGATCGCACCGGTGACCGTTCCGGTCTGCGCCGCGATCGGGGCCGCCACGAGAGCAGAAGAGACCGCGACGACCGCGACCACCCTGCTCAGGGCTGTAACGAACCTGTTCATTCCTTCTTCCTGTTGTGAAGTGCTACGAAATGCACGCAGTCACCCGACGAGCGGTTGCCGTCGGGCGAAAACGAACGAGAGAAGGCGGGACCTACTCAGTCCCTAAAGGTCAGGGTACCGGACGCGCTCGGCAACCTTTGACCACCGAAGCCCTTCACGGAGTGATGACAATGGTCAGGTCGGTGATCTCGGTTCCCTGAAATTGGTCGAATACGGTGGTCTGGATCGTATAGGTTCCGGCCGAGTCGTAACGGTGATATTCGCTGCCTCCCGCTGTCTGGGCGCCGAGGAACCCGACCGAGTCGATCTGCGCATCACCCCAACGAATCGCCATTCCGGCAAGGCTTCGGCCGCTGACGTCGTAATCGAGTCGGAGGCTGTCGCTCACACTCACAGGCGAATTGGATCCGAGAGTCACGAAAAGTGGACCGCCGAGCGTGATTTCGCTCGAGGTGCAAGCCGAGACGAGCCCCGCAAGGAGGCACAACATCGAGGCCCGATTGAACAGGCTTCCAGTCATAGGTCGGTCGAGTCCTTTGAAAGTCCTTGTCGGCGAGGGGTCGGAGTTGCCCTCGCAGGGGATTGCGTGCTTCGACGTCTCCGGGCTGACGTGCGCCCGGATCTGCGTGAGCGGAGAGGCTGCGGATCCATCATCTCCTCATACGATGGTCAGCGGCCTCGTAGCCATTCGAGGACGCCCAGGAGACTCGTGGAGGGGGTGCTGACCACCGCATCGACGGGGCCGCCGGTACCGGGAGGAGCTCCACCACCCGAGTCCCCGCTGAGTTGGGCAATGACAAGCGCAGCGCCGGCGGCGACGACCGCACCCACGGCGAGGCCAGTTCGACTTTTGGAGAGATTTTTCCGTTCGATTTCCACGAATGCGTTCTCGGGGATCTCGATACGCTGACTGAGTGTCTGGAGCCGCATTCCCTGATACTCGGACATGACGGGCACGTCGATGTAGACGACGGTGCCCCTCGCTTCGACATACGTGCCTTCGAGCGTGCGATCTTCGCCGGGAAGAATCGATCGGAGAGAGTCGGCGAACGCGCCGGAGACACGTGCCCTGACACCCACTCCCGGGGCAAGATCCTCCAGTGACGCCGGTTGAAAGGTGTGGCATCCCGAGAGTGTCGCGACCAACAGCGCCAAGACCGTCCCCTTCTGCATACTTTTCCTCGTGCGTTGACCTTGCGCAGGCGACCGGGCCGACTGATCGGGGTATAATGCTCCAAGCTACGTGAATGTGACGAAGGCAGGGAGATCCGCCTGAGCGAGGAGGTCGGCTGATGGGGGCCGAGACAACCAAGTGGACCAAGCTGGGCTCGGGCGCCTCGTGGGTCATTGTGGTGGTCCTTGCGGCAGGGGCCGCGGGGCTCTCCGGCTTGCGGGCGACCGCCGACGAGGAGCCCCCGATCCCCGACCAGGTGACGTGGGCGGGGGAGGTCGGCCCCATCATTGCCCGGGCATGCCTCGACTGCCACGGTGAGAATCCGTCGGCTCCCTTCTCCCTGCTGTCGTACGAAGATGCCGCGGAGCGAGCAGGACGCATCGCGAGGGTGACGTCGACCCGGCGGATGCCGCCGTGGCTTCCCCGGGCAGAGCACGGCACGTTCGCGGGTGAACGACTTCTTTCCGAACGCGACGTCGAGCTGTTCCGTGTATGGGCCGAGCAGGGAGCCCGGTTCGGGTCTGAGGCGTCAGGCCTGCTCTCCGCCGATGTCGACGATGGTTGGCGGCCCGGGGCTCCCGATCTCGTGGTCACCCTGCCGACGTACCGAGTGGAGGCCGAGGGGGACGACGAGTATCGGAATCTCGTGGTGGAGCTTCCGGTGGATGAGACCCGATGGGTTGAGTATGTGGAGCTGAGGCCGGGTAATCGCGCGGCCGTGCACCACGCGCGGATGATGGTCGATCGTACCTCATCCTCCCGAGATCTCGACGCTGAGGACCCCTCGCCGGGGTTCGATGGCATGGAGGTGACGAGTAACGCCACGAATCCGGACGGGCACTTCATCGGCTGGACTCCGGGCAAGACGCGCCTCCCGCCGCTCGACGGCATGTCATGGCGGCTGGAGCCGGGGACAGACCTTGTTGTCCAGCTTCACCTGCGAACGTCGGGTGAGGCCCAGGAGGTCGCCGCGCAGGTCGAATTCCACTTCTCCGACGAACCTCCTGTTCGACGTCCGGCTGTCCTGGTGATCAGTTCCCTGGCGATCGATATCCCTGCTGGTGTCGCGGACTACTCGGTGTCGAACAGCTTCACACTGCCCGTCGCCGTCGACGTGCTGAGCGTCTACCCTCACGCCCACTACCTCGGGAAGGACCTGAAGGCCACAGCCCTCCTGCCCGACGGTCGGGAGGTCCCTCTGATCCACATCCCCGACTGGGATTTCAACTGGCAGGACGAGTACCGGTTCGCGTCGCCGATTTCGCTTCCGGCGGGGACGACCATTCTCAAAGAGTTCAGCTTCGACAATTCTGCCGGCAACCCCAGAAATCCGGCTGATCCGCCAAAACGTGTCGTGTACGGCTCGAACTCGGACGACGAGATGGCTGACCTGATCCTGCAGGTGTTGCCCGGGAACGAATCCGATCGGGAGGCCCTCCTGCAGGCACAGGCATGGCAGCACGACGCGGAAGACATGGCGTACATGGCTGAATTGGAATACAGCCGCGGGATCGATGCCTCTGAGGCTGGTTCTGCGGATCAGGCCATGCACCATTTTCGGGAAGCCCTGCAGTACCGGGCTGACCATGTCGGGTCGCTGGTGGGGCTCGCCGAGATCTTCATCCAGCGATCCGATGCATCATCGGCGCTGGTCATTGCGCGTCAGGGTGTCCTCATGTCAAACCGCCAGGACGCGCGAGCACTCGCGGCATTGGCGATGGCGCAGGCACTCGGGGGCTCGATGACCGACGCGAGGGCCAGCGCAGTCGAGGCGCTCGCGCTGGCTCGGTCGTTGGGCGACGGGGCTCTGGTCGAGGCTGTGCAGACCCGTGTCGGTGCGCTCGTCCGCTAGTTCTCCCGGCCCACTTCCCGAATGTCACTCCTCGCCCGTGGCGGCCGCACATAAGCGGACACGAGGCTTTCGTGTCCATCCGGGCCGATGGCAGCCACACCGAACACGTAATCGTCGATAGAGATGTCCTCGAGCACGAATCGGTCGACGTCCCCGGTCACCACTTCGTGCTGCCAATCCGGGGTCCACGCCTCACGCCAAACGACTCGGTAGCCGGTGGCGCCGGGGGAGGGCTCCCACCGCATGTCGGCGTGGTATCCGGAATCACCGCGACCGAGCATCGGCCCCCGAGGCCCCATGACGTTCGGGGCAGGTGGCGCGAGGGCCATGCTGGCGACCCCGGCTGCGTTCACCCTTGCGTTCCTCGCGAGATACTCGAAGTCGACACCCCCCAGCGTATCTGCCGCAGTGTGCTGTCGTGAGTAATTCTCCCGAGATTCGCTGAAGCGTACGGCGGCGTATCCTCGGCGGTTGAACGCGGTGTGGTCACCACCCCGACCGAAGCGGTCCTCGCGCGCGATGAGGCGTACTTCGTGCCCCGGCATGTAGGCGGCACCGTGACGCCGAATGAAGCGGGCGAGCTGCCGCGACGGGGAATCCATCGGATCCTCACTGAAGACTCTCAGCGTCCGGCTGTCGAGGATCCCGTTGCCTCCAAGGGCGTTTCCAATGATGTCGTTGTTGAATATCGCGTCGATCGTCCACCCTTCGCGCTCGGCTCGGGAGGCCATGAGGCTTGCGCCAACCAGCCCCTCTTCCTCCGCCACGAACGCCACGAAGACCAGTGTGGCGTCGAAGTCTAGGCCGCTCTGGGCGAGGACGCGCGCGGCTTCCATCGTGAGCACAGTCCCGCTCCCGTCGTCGTTCGCCCCCGGTGCGGGATTGTCGTAGACGGACCAGTCGAACCCACCGCCGCCGCCGCCGGCCGCGGGGTCACCAGCTTCGATTCGCGCCACGGTGTCGTAGTGACCGCTGACGAACACGCGCCGCTCGGTGCGGCCGGGGAGGGTGGCCACGACGTTGCACAGCTCGGCCTGCTCCGGTATGCGCCCCTGGGGCTCGACCCGGTAGCAGTCCAGCTCGACCTCCAGTCCGGTGCTGAAGCCCTGCATCGTCTCGAGGATGTACCGGCGTGCCGCGAGAACCCCGAATTCCTCGCGGTCTGAAAAGGAGAGCGAGTGTCGCGTCTGAAAGCCCGTGAGGGTCGAGAGGTATTCGTGAAGACGTTCGGGAGAGACGTCCCGCAGGATCTGTTCGATGCGGGGGTCGACGACCTGTCCGTCGGTGGGAGTCGAGAGCGCGAGCAACGCAAAGGCGGCGACAAGGAGAGTTCGCATGAGAGACGAGTCGAAGTTCAGAAGTTCATCGAAGGACTGAGCGGGCCGTCATGCCAAGATGCACGTCCGGGTCAGGCCCCGTCCACATCTTGCTCGTGCCGCTCCCGGTAGCGGGCGGCCTTTGCACGGTTTCCGCAGGTCGCCATCGAACACCACGCGCGACGACCCGCTTTGCTGGAGTCCAGAAACCAACGAAGGCAACCGTCGGCCCGGCAGCGTCGAAGTCGTGCGGGGTCTGCCGAGCCGATCAGCCGGATGGCCTCCTCTGTGATCGGCACGAGCGAGGCTGCCGGGTGCAGGGGGTCGTACACGTGTTCGAGAGCAGGTGGGGAGGCGTCACTCACGAGGATTCGAGAGGAACGGCGGGCCCATGCGAGGACCCGATTCAGCTCCTGGATGGTCGACTCATCCGGTGAATGTCCCTTGGCGATCGCCTCAAACACGGTGTCGAGGGTGACGCGCAGTCGCACTGACTCGAGGTGCAGGATGCGTTGCCCGGACGGCCCGTGTGGGAGCAGGTCGATCCAGGCGGCAGGGCAGGCCCGGTTCAACCACTGAGCCACGAGGGGGCCGTTGGCCAGCGCATCCACGGAGCCGGATCGCGTCGAGACGACCGTATTGACGAAGTCGAGGGCGATCGACCCAAAGCGCTCGCTCAGGGCGACCTCAATGGCGTGATCGTGCATTCGATAAAATTACAAGTTATTATTGATAATAACCCGTGAAGATATATTTTAAAAGTCGTGTGGGGCTCGTGGGGTGCCTGGGTGATGGGGAGAAGCGTCAGGTCGGGGCCAACCGAACACGAGCAGGTCGATGCGGGCGTGAGGGTCGAACACCACCCCCTCCTGTTCGAGTCGCGCGCGCTGGATGAGTTCGAACGCGTGACCGGCGCGCCTCACGCTGACTTCGCCTCGGGCATTGACGACTCGGTGCCAAGGTACGTCCTCGTCGTCGGGTACGGCTGCGAGGGCGTACCCTACCTGTCGAGCGTGCCCCGGCCGGCCGGCTAGACGCGCAACGGTCCCATACGTCGTGACCCGTCCAGGCGGAATCCGGCGGACGACTTCGTAGAACTGATTGTAGCTGGCCATGCCCGCCATCCTGCACCTGCACCCGAGGGTGCCGCAATCCGACCGATGATCAAGGAGAAGCAGGAGTGGCGGCCAGTCGGGGGAACGCCTCCTTGACCTGCCGGGAGCGCAGGGTACCGTTCCTCGCATGACCAACCTTCTGCAGGAATACCGCGCCCGAGATCTTCTTCAGGATGCGACCGACGGCGTGTCGGAGCACCTCCTCGAGGGGTCTCGAACGATCTACATCGGCTTTGATCCGACGGCGCCCAGCCTCCACCTCGGTAGCCTGGTCCCGATCATGGGACTGGTCCACGCGCAACGTGCGGGGCATACGCCGATTGCCCTGGTCGGCGGGGGTACGGGGCTCATCGGAGATCCGTCCGGAAAGACAGCCGAACGCCAACTTCTGACGCGTGAGCTCGCCGCCGAGAACGGGGAAGCAATACGCGCGCAACTCGAGCATTTCCTGGATTTCGAGGTGGCCTCGAATCCGGCGCGAGTGCGCAACAATCTGGACTGGCTCGGCGAGATCACCCTGGTCGACTTTCTTCGGGATGTCGGAAAGCACTTCTCTGTCAATCAGATGATGGCGAAGGAATCAGTGAAGAGAAGGATCCAGGACGAGACCTCGGGAATTTCGTTTACGGAATTTTCCTACGCTCTCCTGCAATCGTACGACTTCCTGGAGCTCTATCGTCGGGAGGGATGTACGGTCCAGATGGGCGGGAGTGACCAGTGGGGCAACATCACGACCGGCATCGACCTCGTGCGCCGGATGGGCGGAGGTCGTGCGTTCGGGGTCACCTACCCGCTGGTGACCAACTCGTCGGGCACCAAGTTCGGGAAGTCCGAAGCGGGGAACGTCTGGCTGGACGCCGAGCTCACCTCGCCCTTCCGCTTCTATCAGTATTGGATCAACGTCGACGATGCGGATGCGGTGCGATACCTGAAGTACTTCACGCTCCTCCCTCTCGGCGAGATCGAGGAGTTGTCGTCCGCACTGGCGTCCGAGCCTCATCGCCGCGCCGCACAGCGGGCCCTGGCGGAGGACGTGACGCGCCGGCTTCACGGTGAGACCGGTCTGGCCGCGGCTCAGCGCGCAACCCGGGCCCTGTTCAGTGGCGAGATCGACGGCCTCTCGGCAGGAGAGATCGCGGACGTTTTTTCGGACGTACCGTCGTCGAAGATCGCCCGAGCCGAATTCGACGGAGAAGGGAAGCCGGTGATCGACCTGCTTGTCGAGGCGGCCCTCGCAACCTCACGCGGAGATGCACGCCGTTCGATCGAGGGCGGCGGCGTCTATGTCAACAACGTCCGCGTCGAGAGCGTGGACGCGACGGTCGGGTCAGGCGACAGCGTGGAAGGTCGTTTTCTGCTCATCCGCAAGGGAAAAAAGACCTACCATCTGGTCGCGTTGTCGCCCTGAGTCCGCCGTGGGTGGAAAGGCTCCGCGAAAATGACGAAGGGCCCGGAGCAATGCCCCGGGCCCTTCACTCATCCACGGTCGGATGGAGACCATCACATCCCCATCGACCAGCCGACGTTGAGCCCCCAATCCAGTCCCATCTGCGGCCCTTCATAATCGGTGTGCAGATTGTAGACGGTTTCAATCGAGAGTCGGTGGCCGGCGAAGGTTGATCCCTCCGGGAAGAGGAAGTTGACGCCGACGGGCATCATGGCGCGCTGCCCGGAGAGCAGTCCACCGAGGTTGTGGGGATCACCACTCGGATTCAGGCGGTCGTCCTCACCCGTAATCGATCCCCACCTCTGCCAGCGGACGCCAGCTGCGAGGCTGAGGGCCGAATTCACATTGTACGAGACCCAGCCGGTGGCTTCGTACTCGTCTCCCGGGGTGAATCCGTTCGTGCCGGCGCTGTTCGAGCCGAAGTTCAAACGCATGCGGTACTGCGCGCCAATCGAGCCGACCTCGTTCTGCATGGAACCTGACAGACCAAAAATGCTGCCGAAGACACCGCCCCCCGGGCGCATGTCGTAGGGCTGTGCTGTCACAGCGCCCGTCTGCGCCGCCGTCGTGTCAGCGAGCGTTGTGGACGCTCCGGTCGGAATGACTGCGCCGGCCTGCACCTGCATACGGTACGGTCCGTTGTTGTAGAGGCTGTACAGGGCACCGACTTCCACATCGCCGAGTTCCTGTACAGAGGTGCGCAGAAGGGCGCCGTTTGCAATGGTCTCCCGCTCCATCACGGCCAACTCGGCACGCGCCATCACCGTCAGCGCTCCCGACACCCCGAACGCCACGGATGCCTGGTGACGGGTATCGGTCCGTGTGAGGGGCGCGTCATCGTAGAGCTGCAGCGTCGTGGCCAGATCGAGCGAGTCCTTATCGAACCACACACCGCGCCAGTTGGACTGGAAGTAGCGATATCCAACGCGGAGCTCACCGCTCTCCAGCGTCCGGGCTCCGAAAACCCCCAGCGGAGCCTCTGAGTCCGGTCGATCGGCGGACCATGTCCATTCCACGGGCTCCTGCATCGGTGTCTGTGCAGCCACCGGGGCGGCCACGGCCATCAATGCGACTGCGATCAGGCTCCTGCGAACCATCGAAATTCCTCCGGCACGAGTGGGCGAGCACGGCGCGCGCCCTCGACTGGGACGTTGCCCTCGATTGGCTCGGACCCGCAGAAACGGATCCGGGCGAACCCGAGCGTACGAACCTAAAGAATCTGTTGGCGACCCACACTGCAAAACAAGTGTTTACTTCCGCCCAACTCATCTTTCATCTCTTGCATCACGGACGGTGGGCGATCGGCGGGAGGAGGGCGTCGGGGATCCCCAGGCCGTCGATCAGCATCGCGCTGTCCTGCGCCACTTCTCCACTCAGGCGGTCGACCTCGGATCGCAGGGCCCGAGACTTCGCCGGCTCGATGTACCCACTCTCGAGAAACCAGCCACGATCTGCTTCGATCATGGACAGGGCGCACAGTGCGTTCAGGCGTGTCAGAGCCTCTCGCGGGCGGCCGGGAGGCGCCTCCTCCACCCGATCCGCGAAGGCAGTGGCGATCACCTGCTCGACGTGCGCCCTGGCGAGGCCGATGAGGTGAGTCTGAACCGCATTGACGGCATCGAAGGAGTCCATTCCGGCGCTCAGGCGTGACCGAAGCCGACGTGCGGCTGACCGAAGCATGCGTTCTTTTCGATAACGCAGTGCGGCCTTGTAAAAGTCTTCGTCTCGAAGGTGCTCTGACTCCGTCCGGCGGGTCTGCAGAGGGTTCAGCTCCGTGATGGATGTCTCCGCACGGTCGCCCAGATACCGGAGGGCACCCCGAAGACTCAGGTCGCCCATCTCCTCTCGGTACCGCGAGAGCAAACCCTTCGCGACGAGTTGATACAGAACGGGGTTGGCACCCTCGAAGGTCGTGAACACGTCGGTGTCCGCCTTCAGAGCGGCGAAGGCGTGGGCCGCGAGATAGCCCTGGCCACCGCAGACTTCGCGGGCGGTTTGAAGAACGTCGACACAGTGGTCAGAGGCGTACGCCTTGAGTCCGGCGGCCAGGACTTCAAGCTCTGGATCCTCGGCCACCGTCGGGAACTCGAATCGCTCCTGCAGCATGCGGCAGGCGAAGTGAAGGCCATAGGTCGTTGCCAGGCGTGGAAGCAGACGCCGCTGAACTGCCCCGTACCGGAGAATGGGTATCTCCTCGGAACCCGCCGGCCCGAACTGACGTCTGCGAGCAGCATAACGTACGGCGATCGTCAGACCCTTCTTGCTCGCGCTCACCGCCGCCGCCCCGACGCTGACGCGACCCGCGACCAGGGTCCGCAGCATCGTGAAGAACCGACGGCCATCGCTCGCGATCGGGCTTGAGTAGAGACCGTTCTTGTCGATGGATGCAAAACGATCGAGAAGGTTGTCCACCGGCACGCGGACGTCGTGGAACCAGATTCGACCGTTGTCCACTCCGTTGAGGCCGAGCTTGAGTCCGCGGTCCTCGATGGTCACACCGGAGGCCAGCGTGCCGTCGTCGTTGCGGATCGGGACGAGCATGGCGTGTACACCATGATCCTCGCCCTCGACAATCAAGCGCGCGAAGACGGTTGCGAGTCGGCCATGGCACGCCGCGTTCCCGATCCAGTCCTTTCCCGCAGCCTTCGAGGGCGAGTTCACGACGAGTTCTCGAGTCTCATGATCGTATCGCGCCGTTGTTTCCAGGTCTCGCACGTTGGAGCCGTGTCCGGTCTCCGTCATCGCGTAGCAGCCCGGGAGCTGCATGGTCGCGATCTGAGTCAGGTAGGCTTCGTGATGCCGCCGGGTCCCGAGTTGCGAGACGCTGCCACCGAACAGGCCGAACTGGACTCCGAACTTCACGAGAACACTCAGGTCGCCGAAGGCGAGGGTCTCGAATGCCGCAATCGCTCCGCCAGGATCGTCCGCACCTCCGAAGGCCTCGGGGAATCCGAGAGCGCCGACACCCTCGTCCGCGAGGAGCTGGACGGCCGCACGCGTGCGCTCCCGATATTCGTCGGAGGCAATCTCACGAGACCCGTCGCCGCAGGGACGCAATTCGGATCGTTCGAGAAGTTCGAGTACTTCGGCGCGCGTACGAGCGTGACTGCCGGTCATCCACGTGGCAAGTCGCCCGGTGTCGGTCGCTCCACCGTCATTCCGGGGGGGCATCGACGCAGGTCGTGGATCGGGGCCGGCGTCCTCCGGTGCGGTGGCACGGGGGGCTCGCGTCAGGAGGGGGTCGCCTGCAAGGAGGGCACGTACCTGCTCGACGCCTCCGAAGCCCAGTGCATTCTGAATCTCCTCCAGAGCCTCCGAGGCCTCTTCGGCCCACGGAACGCACGCGGCGGTTCCCGAGTGGAGGAGGAGACCCAGCTGCGCCAGTGAGGTCGGGGCATCGGAATCACTCGCTGAACCCCGCACGATCTCTCTGAGCAGAACCAGGGCCCGTCGATCGGGTGGGGTATCAGGGTTCAGCGAACGAGCGAGCGCGTCCCGTGCGGAGGGAGACAGCTGGGTCATACCGGCGACATGCGCGCAGAAGGTCTCGTAGTCCCCCCGCGAAAGTACGCCGTCGCGGCAGATCGCGAGGACCAGAGGCACGAAGGGAAGCAGCTCCGGGTGTTGTTGCGGCCACCCTTTCGTCATGCTGCTGCTCATCTACGGGCTTCCGCCTCTCTCGGATCCGAGGTCCTCTTGACCCTCACAGGGCGCCTCGTCATCCTCCTAAACCTGAACTGAAGTTCCGCCATCAGAACAAGTGAGGAAGGGCGATATGGCACCCATCGTCGGTGTGGTCATGGGGTCGAAGTCGGACTGGGAGACCATGCAGCACGCGGTCTCGACTCTGGAATCATTGGGGATCCAGACGGAGGTGCGCGTCATGTCTGCTCATCGTACCCCGGATGTCGCCATCGAGTTCTCGAAGACTGCGGAAGAGCGGGGACTCGAGCTGATCATTGCGGCTGCGGGAGGCGCGGCCCACCTGGCGGGCGTGGTCGCAGCGAAGACGACGCTGCCCGTGCTCGGGGTCCCCATGAAAGGGTGGTCGCTGGACGGCCTCGATTCGCTCCTTTCCACCGTTCAGATGCCTCGTGGCATCCCCGTCGGGACGTTGGCCATCGGCAAGGCGGGCGCAGTCAACGCAGCGCTCCTGGCGGGCCAGATTCTCGGCTTGAAGTATCCCGAGATCTCCGACGCCGTGAAGGCCGACCGGGCTGCACGGCGCGATGCGGTGCTCGCCGACTCGGACCCGAGAGTCTGACCCTCGACTGCTGATCGGACCTTCGGGGCTGACGCTCTCGCAGCCGCGACGGTATCAGGCCCACGCGGGGGCCGTTTCCACCGGGTCCGATCCTCCGTATGCTAGTCGTTCTCGTCGCCGCCCCCCTCCGTGGGAGCGGCGACTTGCGTTCTAATCAACGCGGCCCCGCGCGGGCCCATTGTCGAATCCGGCGAGCCGTCGAGGTGCCACATGCTGGACGAAATCCGTGAAAAGATCGAGTCGGAGATCGTGACGCTCACCCATGAGCTGAATGTCGAGTTGCCCCAGCGGATCAAGACCGCGATGGAGCACGGGGATCTCCGAGAGAATGCCGAATTCAAGGCTGCGAAAGAGCGTCAGGCCTTCGTCGAGGCGCGTCTGAACCACCTCACGTCGAGAATGACCGAGCTGTCGAAGATTGACGTGAACGAAATGGCGTATGATCGGGTAGGCTTCGGCTCCACGGTGAAGATCCGCGATCTGGACATGGGCGAGGACTTCACCTTCACGATCACGGCCGGTGATTTCATCGATCTCGATGCTGGACAGGTGTCTCTCGCATCGCCGATCGGGCAGGGGCTTCTCGGGGCGGCGGAAGGCGAGGAAGTCGGGGTGCAGCTCCCTGCAGGTGAGCGCCGGTACAAGGTCCTCGAACTGTCAACGCTCCCTCAGCAGCTGGAGGAGCAGGGCTGATTGAGGACCGGGGGACGACTCCCGGGTGAAAGACAGAGGTCCGTCGATCGAGTTGATCGGTGTCAGCAAGAGTTACAGGGAAGGCGATCGATCCCTCGAGGTGCTGACCGAGGCGTCGGCCGCGATTCAGGCTGGAGAGCGCGTTGCGATCCTCGGGCCGTCGGGGTCCGGCAAGTCGACGCTGCTCAATTTGATCAGTGGAATCGATCAGCCTGAGGGCGGACAGGTGCGTGTCGGAGGAATCGACCTCGGTGCACTTTCGGAGCGAGACCGAACCCTCTTTCGTCGAAAGCGCATCGGATTCGTTTTTCAGTTCTTCAATCTGCTTCCGACGCTCACGGCTCTGGAGAACCTCCTGCTCCCGCTCGAACTCGCCGACGCTGTCGGCGCGGCCGAGGCAGAGGCACGGGCACGGCACCTCCTCGACGCAATCCAACTGAGCGACCGGGCCGAAACGTTCCCGGATCGACTGTCCGGTGGTGAGCAGCAACGCATCGCCATCGCGCGCGCCCTGATCCATGGTCCCGATCTGCTGCTTGCCGACGAGCCGACCGGAAATCTCGACCAGGACACGGGGGAGCGGGTTGTAGGGCTCCTGGATGAGCTGGTATCCGCGTCGGGTACGACGATGGTCGTCGTCACTCACTCTCTGGCCCTCGCCAGCCGGATGGACCGCATTCTTCACGTGGATCGCGGACAGCTCGTTGAGGCATGACGTGACGCTCCTGTCTCTCGCCAGTCTTCGCTACCTCCTGCAGCATCGGCTCCAGCTGTTTCTGTCCGTGCTCGGTGTGTCTCTGGGTGTCGCCGTCGTCTTGTCGATCGACCTCGCCATTCAGAGTGCTCAGGCTGGCTTTCGACTGTCGGCCGAGACCGTCGCGGGTCGGGCCACTCACGTCATCGTGAATGACGGGGGCCTCATTGACGAGGCTCTCGTGGCAGACCTGCGCATTCGGTTCGACGTGGCCGCGGTCGCCCCGGTGGTAGAAGGATATGCCTCATCGGTCGCCGTTCCGGGACGTGCCCTTCGCATCCTGGGGGTGGATCCCTTCTCGGAGGGACCCTTCCGTCCATATGTCGCGGGTGGCCCGTCGGGCCTGGATGTGTCCCGAATTCTGACCACGAGGGTCGGGGTCATACTGGGCGCGGGGCTCGCCTCGACGGCCGGTGTCGAAGAGGGTGACACCCTTTTTGTGGTGGTCGAGGGTCAGGAGTGGGCTCTTCCCGTCGCTGGACTTGTGGCGTCGGAAGACGAGCTGACGACTGCGGGGTTGTCCGATGTACTCCTCATGGACATCGCTGGCGCTCAGGAGGTATTGCGGTTGTCCGGTCTGGTGACCCGGATCGATCTCAGATTTGACGACGAAGCCTCCGGATTCACTTCGACGGATCGCGTGGCGGCGGTCCGGCAGGGCCTGCCGGCGGGGGTGACAATGGAAGCGGCGGGGACACGGACGGAAACGATGAGCGGGATGATCGCCGCCTTTGACGTGAACCTCACCGCGCTGAGCCTGCTGGCGCTCATCTTCGGAATGTTTCTGATCTACAACTCGGTCACGTTTTCCGTGGTGCAGCGGCGTAGCATCCTCGGTCGCCTCCGGGCCCTCGGGGTCACCCGCTCAGAGGTGATGCGAATGATCCTCGTCGAGGCCGTCTGGATCGGGGTCGCGGGTGCGGTGCTCGGCATCGGACTCGGGTGGGTGCTCGCTCAGGGGCTTGTCGGCATGGTCGCGGCGACCATCAACGATCTGTACTTCTCGGTCGCGGTGGAACGTGTTGCGGTCGAGCCTCTGCTCCTCGTGAAGGCGGTGGGTCTCGGCCTCGGGTCCACCGTCGTGGCGGCCCTGCCGCCAGCCATCGAGGCCTCGGGGGCGAACCCCCGCATGGCGGCGTTACGCTCTCACGTCGAAGCTCGGGCACGGCGCCTGGTTCCCCGGGCCGCTTTATCGGGCGCAGCGATGTGTACGGTCGGCGCGGCGGTGCTGCTGATTCCCACGCGCAGCTTGGCCATCAGTTTTTCGGCGCTCTTCTTCGTCATCACGGGCCTTGCGCTCATCACACCATTCGGGACTCTGCAGGTCGTCCGGTTCCTCGGACCACTCATCCGGGCTATCGGAGGTACGCTGGGAGTGATGGCGGCCCGGGGCGTGGGTACGAGCCTGAGCAGAACGGCGCCCGCCGTCGGGGCTCTGGTGGTGGCCGTATCGGTGACCGTCGGACTTGGCGTGATGATTCAGAGCTTTCGAGGCACCCTGACCCAGTGGCTCGACGGAACCCTGCAGGCCGACATCTACGTGTCTCTGCCAGGCCCGACGGCGTCACGGGCCGTTGGGACTCTGTGGCCGGATCTGGTCGAGGCCTTCGTGGCGCACCCCGAGGTGGCGGGCCACAGCACCTACCGTGGCTTCGATCTCGTTCGAGGCGACGATGCCTTCCGGCTGGTCGCCCTGGACCTCGATCCGCGCGGGGAACGCTCGTTCGACTTCATCGAAGGTCGGGCGAACGACGTGATGGCCGGCTTCCGCTCAGGAGACGGAGTCATCGTGTCCGAGCCGTATGCCTACCGTCGGGGAGTCGGCGTGGGGGACGTCGTCCGGCTTACGGGCAAGACCGGCGAAGTCGGTGCCCCAATTCTGGGCGTGTTCTATGACTACGGTTCGGAGCAGGGCACGGTCATCATGGGGCGGAGGCTATACGACCGGTGGTTCGATGACCCGGGGATCACCTCGCTCGGACTCTTCCTCGAGGACGGTGCCGATTCCGATCGTGTCGTCGAGGAACTCCTGGCGGGTGTGAGTGACGGCCGCACCGTGATCGCGCGCACGAATGACAGCCTTCGCTCGGCTTCGCTCGAGGTGTTCGACCGCACCTTTCGCGTGACCGCAGTTCTACGGTTGCTCGCGTTCATCGTCGCGTTCGTCGGCGTCCTGAGCGCATTGGCGGCGCTCCAGCTCGAGCGGGCTCGGGAGCTGGGTCTGCTAAGAGCGACGGGGCTCACACCGGGGCAGCTCGGTGGTCTGGTCGTGACGCAGACCGGGCTCATCGGCTTCGCTGCGGGCATTCTCGCACTACCCATGGGGCTGATTCTCTCTGTCGTGATGATCTATGTCGTCAACAAGCGCTCGTTCGGCTGGACACTGAACATGCAGTTCGGTCCGGAGGTGCTGGGTCAGGCCGTCGTCCTCGCCGTGGTCGGGGCATTACTGGCCGGTCTGTACCCGGCATGGAAGATGTCCCGCACTTCGCCGGCGCTCGCGCTGAGGGGTGAATGATGGCGTCCACGATTCGGCGCGGGTGGCAGGCGAGTCACGGGCCATGCGCATGCTGGCGATGGATGCGAAAGCGTCTGACCCATCCTGGCCTTTGCGCCTCGGTCCTGTTTGCATCGTCCCTTTCGGGTTGTGATCCATCGTCGTCGGAGGATCGCGCCCAGAGCGACGACACATTTCTGTCGCTGGTCGAGACGCTCGGTGGCGCTGACACGGTTGGCTACGCTCGGGCAACGCAGGTGCGCGACTTTCGTTTTCCGACCGATCACGGGCCGCACGAGGATTTTCGGACGGAGTGGTGGTATGTCACCGGAAATCTCGACGCGGACGATGGGCGTGATCTCGGATTCCAGTTCACGATCTTCCGGAGTTCGCTGTCACCGGTCGATCCGGGTGGGCCGTCCGCCTGGTCCACGAACCAGGCATTCATGGGACACTTCGCGCTGACAGATATTGCCAACGAGGATTTCCGGGCGATCGAGCTGTTTGCACGCGGTGGGGCAGGGCTGGCAGGGGCGGTCAGCGAGCCCTTCGCAGTCTGGCTCGAGGACTGGCGCCTCGAGGGCGAGACCGAGGGACAGGTCTTTCCCATGCGGCTGACCGCCGACGGCAGGGGGTTGGACGTGGAACTGCTCCTCGACGAGGGGAAGCCGTATGTGCTGCAGGGGGAAGAGGGGCTCAGTCAGAAGGGGCCCGAGCCGGGCAATGCGTCGTATTACTACGCGCACACCCGGATGCCGACCGAGGGACGGGTCGTCATCGATGGCGACACCCTCGCGGTGACGGGCCTGTCGTGGCTCGATCGAGAGTGGTCGACATCTGCGCTTTCCGACGGACAGGTGGGTTGGGATTGGTTCGCACTCCAGCTCGACGATGGGTGGGAGATGATGGTCTACCAGTTACGGCGCGCGGACGGCACCGCGGACCCCCTGAGTGATGGTGTCCTCATCGATCCGGAAGGAGGGCGGGTTCCTCTGAGGTGGAGCCGGGATGTCTCGGTCGAACCGACCGACACGTGGGCATCCCCGGTGGACGGAGCGGAATATCCTTCGGGCTGGCGGATTCGAGTGCCGGAGCGCGGCTGGGATCTGATCGTCACCCCGGCCGTGCGCGATCAGGAGCTGCGTGTCGCGTTCCGTTACTGGGAGGGGTCGGTTCGAGTCTCCGGGGCCGGAGAAGATGGTCGCAGCATCGCGGGTCGCGGTTACGTTGAGCTGACGGGATATGCTGGACCAGGCCTGAAGGAGTGACGGACGTGGCGCATATCAGCTGGGGAGATTTTGAGAAGGTTGAGCTGCGGGTTGGAACGATCCGCGCGGCCGAAGCCTTTCCAGAGGCACGAAAGCCCGCGTACAGACTCGAGGTCGACTTCGGAGGAGAGATCGGTGTTCGGCGCTCGAGCGCGCAGATCACCGATCGATACGGGTTGGACGAACTCGTCGGCAAGCAGGTTCTCGCCGTGGTGAACTTCCCTCCGAAGCAGATTGGCCCCTTCATGTCCGAGTGCCTGATCACAGGTGCTACGGACGAGGATGGCCAGGTCGTTCTGGTTTCCCCCGACCACTCGGTTCCCAACGGCGCGCGGCTCATCTAGATCCGTGGCAACGGCTCGGCTCGCTCGGGTGAGTCGGACGAGCTCGAAGCTTCATTCCGTGGAGCGTTCCTGACCCTCCGAGCGGACTTGCTCGACCAGCGCAAGCGCCGCCTCGACTTCCTCCGGAACGATCCAGTGCCCGATGTCGAAGTCGGCCATCGAGAATCGGACGCCTGCCTCCCTCAGCGCCGCGCGTCCGGACTCGGCCATCGAGAAGGGGATTGCTCCGTCCTGCCGACCGTGGCCCCAGAAGATCGGCGTTGCGGATCCGGCGGCCTGTCCTGTTGGGAGCGCGAGTCCGGCATGCAGGAAGCCTGAGAAGTTCCAGACGGCATGCACGGACCCCGGGCGTGAGATCGCGTAGGCCAGGCTCGTCGTGCCACCCTGTGAGAAGCCACCGAGGATGATCGAGCCGGGTGAGAACCCCAGTACATCGGGGAGTCCTGCGAGGAAACGGTCCAGAAGGGTCAGGCTGTCATCGAGGGTCTCCTCAAGCAGGTGGTTCTCTCCCAGGTACCGGTACCACGCCCAACCGGGCCCGTATCCCCAGGGTGCGCCGGCGAAAGGCGCCTGTGGAGTGAGCAACGCCCAGTCAGGCGGGAGAAGACGGGAGAGACCCTGCAGGTCACCCTTGTGGCTGCCCCGTCCGTGCAGGAGGACTGCCACCGTACCGCCGTCTGGGATCGTCGGAGGAAGACTCAGATCGTAGTCGAGTCCGGCCGCATGACCGGTCGTGATGGGCCCCCTCATGGAAGTACCACGAGCGCCGCCTCGATACGCTCCCTTTCAGGCTCGAGCCATGATGGCAGCTTGAGGCTCTCGCCGAGAGACTGCTCGGGCTCGTCAATCGTGAAGCCCGGTCCGTCGGTGGCGATCTCCACGAGCAGCCCGTCGGGCGCTCGGAAGTAGATGCTCTCGAAATACGTTCGATCCATCACCGGACTCACGTCGAGACCCATGGAGACGAGGTGATCTCGCCACGCATTCTGTTGATCCCGATCGGCTGCGCGGAATGCGATGTGGTGCGTCTGACCGGCCCCGGGACGCGCTCCGTGGGTGCTTCCCTCCCAGCCGAACAGGGTCATCGAGGAATTTGCCTCTACAACCCCGTCCTCGTAGGCAGCCCAGAAGAAGTGTTTCGTTCTGCCATCGTCCTGATTGTACGTCTGTTTGACGAGGTGGAGGCCGAGAGCTTCCTCGTAGAAGTCTCCTGCACGGGCCATGTCGTTCGTGATGGCGCTCACGTGGTGAATGCCCTCGAGACGCATGTTGGGAGTCACCACGGGGACTGGCTCCGGGTGCGTCATTGCGTGAATGGTGGCGGTGTCCCGCCCGTCGGGCATCCGTTCGTCTGGCTGTGTGATCAACGTGCGGCCCAGTGCGTCGGCGGGCTCGTCGATTGCGTAGCCGGGGCCCTTTGTCGCGATCTCGATGATCTGGCCGTCAGGGTCCTTGAAGTACAGGCTGCGGAAGTACCCGCGATCGAGCGGGCCATTGACCGGGACCCCGGCATCTTCCAAACGCCTTTTCCATTTGAGTTGAGCCTCGGGAGTCGAGACACCCAGCGCCACATGGTGTACGCCCCCCACGCCCCACGCCCCACGACGCGCGTTGCGCCATTCGAAGAACGTAAGGATGGTGCCGGGGCTTCCCGTTTCGTCCCCGAAGTACAGATGGTAGGCGCTCGGGTCGTCGAAATTGACGGTCTTCTTGACGAGGCCGAGACCCAGGAGACCTCCGTAGAACGCGAGCGTTCGCGGAGCATCGTTGGACACCATGGTGACGTGATGGAAGCCACGGGTGCGCAGCGTGGTCGTCATGGCTCCTCTCCCCGAATGATCAGCGACAGGCCGAGCTCGACACGTCTCATGTCATGCATTGGATTCTACTGTTTCAGCTCGTGAGCGGCTCACCGGCCATCCTTCGCCCGTCGATGAACCCGACGCCTGCTCGGAAGATCCCCGGCCGAGAGCGACAGAGCCACGGAGACAGGCACCACCTGCGGGACTGTGCGAGGGCGGCAGGGCGTCAGTAGGCCGATCTCAGGCCCGCGCCCGGTCACGGCCCTCGCAGAACGATCGAACGGAGTCGTTAATGTCGTCCACCGTGGTCGACCACGAGCAAACGCTGACCCGGATGACCCGATGTCCTTTCCACGTCGAGGCCCCGCACCAGCACGATCCCAGTTTCTGGATCTCGGCAAGGGTCCGCTCTGTCTCCGAGTCGTCATCGCACGACACGAGAACCTGATTGAAGACCACGTCGTTGTGGATCCGGAAGCCCTGTTCCTCCAGCTGGGCCGCAAACGCCCGGGCGTGCCCGCACAGCTGTTCGACGAGCTGCACGACGCCGCTTCGACCGAGGGTTTTCAGGACTGCCCAGAGCTCGATGCAACGCGCCCGCTTCGACATCGAGGGGGTATACCGCATCGGATCTCGGTGCTCGCTCCACTGGAAGTAGTCGGCTGACGCTCGGAAGGCTGCTTCGAGGGCGCCACGGTCGCGGCACATGACGATCCCGCAGTCGTACGGGACATTCAGAGTCTTATGGGCATCAACCGCCCACGAATCCGCTCGATCGATGCCGTCGGCGAGTGCCCTGAGCGTCGGTACTGCGGCGGCCCAGAGTCCAAACGCTCCGTCCACATGAACCCAGCCGCCGTCTCGGTGGGCGCGGTCGCAGAGCGAGCCCACCGGATCGAATGCCCCCGAGTTCACGTTGCCCGCCTGCGCCACGACCAGTGCAGGACCACCCAGCTCGGGAAAGCTGTCGACGTCCAGGCGACCCTGATCGTCGACGGGTACGACGTGGGTGTGTGCGTCCCCCATGCCGAGGAGGGAGAGCGACTTCCGAACCGCCGCGTGCGCGTCCGCGCTGACGACGACAGGGATGGGAGGTGCACCGTACAGGCCTGACTCGACCACGTCCCATCCCCGTCTCCGGAGGAGCTCGTTTCGACCGGCGGCCAGCCCGGAGAGATTGGCGAGCGTGGTGCCGGTCACAAAGCCGGCAGCCGTGCCATCGGGAAAGCCGAGCAGCTCATTCAGCCAGCGCTCACATACCGCCTCGAGATGGGCGGCTGTGGGTGACATCACGTAATGGGCGGTGTTCTGGTCCCAGACGTCCGCGAGGACCCGTGCCGCCACGCCCACCGGCAGGGCACCCCCGTTGACGAAGCCGAAGTATCGACCTCCGACCTGGGCGACCGTACCCGGACTGCCCGACTGGTGCAGAAGGGCCAGTGTGTCGCTCGCCTCGCACGATGCCTCGGGCAGCGGCTCATCGAAACGGTCGAGGGCTGCCCGCGCCTCCTCCGACGGGAAGACGGGCCGCTCGTCCACGGAGCGAAGGTACTCCCCGGCGTACTGGAGTGCTTCGTTCAGCAGTCTGATCTGTTGATCGAATGATGCGGACATGGTGGTCGCTGTGGTTGCTGCACGCTGTCGGGAGCGTGGGCCGCATCGTGCACTCAGAGGCCCGTGCGGAGATAACCGCGGATGGCGACGACCGCCCGCTCGATATCCGACTCGGTGTTGTAGAAGTGAGGAGAGAAGCGCACGCCCGGGCGATCCGAACCGCCGCGGGCGGCTGCGACGATCCCGTCCTCCTCCAGCGCGGCCACGACCCGCCGACCGTCCAGCGCTCCTGGCTGAAATGTGACGACGGCTCCACGACGGTCGGGCTCTGCCGGCGTCCACATTCGGATTCCGTCGAGCGCGGAGAGTTCCTCGACCAACATGGTCGCAAGCTCCCGGCTTCGCGCCTCGATCTCGTTCTGGCCGATCGTCTGCAGGAACTCCAGCTGCGTACCGAACGTGTGAAGGGCTGGGGTGTCGCGCTGACCCATTCCTTCGTGTGTTCGGGAGATTCCGCGACTGCCCGAGTAGGCGCTGTAGATGGTGGGCCAGAACGCGTCGTGCATTCTCTGGTTGACGAAGAGGACTCCGGTTTCCTTCGGGCCACACGGCCACTTGTGCGCGCTGCCCGAGAAGAAATCGGGCTGCCAGTCGGACAGGTCGACGTCCATGAGCCCGAACGACTGGGCACCGTCGACGAGTGTGATGACCCCGCGCTCCCGAGCGAGCCTGCAGAGTTCCCGGGCCGGGAAGACGTCACCCGACGTATTCGTGTGCTGCATGAAGGCCAGGACCCGTGTGCGCGGCGTCATCGCCTGCTCGAACGCGTCGAGGTAGTAGTCGGCACCGGGGTGGGGGTCCACGTGAGCAACTTCCGATACCGAGTAGCCGAAGCGCTCGGCCTTGCGCTTCCACGCCGTGTTGCTGCTCGGGTGATTGTCCGCGAAGATGACGACTTCGTCTCCGGGGCCGAGCGACAGGCCGTTCGAAACCCAGTTGTTCGCCTCGCTCGTGTTGCGGGTGAGCAGGATTTCCTCCGGTGTCACACGCAGGTGGGCGGCAAGCAGGTCCCGGGTTCGCTCTTTCGCGGAAAGGATTTCGCTGCGGAAGGAGGGGAACGGCTCGGAATCGAGGCGGGCCGTGTGAGCCTGAACTGTCTCCAGCACCGCTCGCGGAGCAGGGCACAGGTTGGCCGCGTTGAGCACTGAGACCTCGTCCGGGATCAGAAACTGATCCCGGACAGCCATCCAGTCGACGTTGCCCGCTCGCACACGATCGGGGGTCAGATTCGGGGCCGTGACCCCGCGGAAGCGGGGATGCCCGAGGAGGGCCGCCGAGCCTCCGAACGCGAAGAGGCGGGTGAAGGCGCGACGGTCCAGTGATCCACTCATGGGGTCCTCCGACAGGTGGGGTCGCAGGCACCCTAGGCTGCCGGACCTGGCTACGCCAGCCGGACTCGGGTGCCGAGGGACGCAGTGACCTGACGCATGGCCCTGACTCCCTCGACCAGGCGCGGGCCTGGCCGTCCGAGGAATGGCTCTCCGATGCAGAACACTCGCCGGTGAGTCACGAAGTCCAGGTGCTGCCAGGAAGGATTCCCGAGGACGACGTCCGGCCTGTACTTGTCGGGATGAACGCCGCACCACGACAGGACGACGGCATCGGGCGCCGCCTCGGCCACCTCGAGATCCGTCATCGGGCGGCTCTTGTGGTCCTCGTGTCCGAGAAGCGCCCGTCCTCCGGCTGCCTCGATCACCTCGGTCGCCCAGGATCGGCGTCCCGGCGTGATGACAGGCTTGGGCCACCACTGGACGAGAATGAGAGGCCGCCGATCGTCCGCCGTTCCGAGGTCGGGCAGTCCCTCACTGCAAGACGGGTCGAATTCGGTGCGCATCTCGGTGATCAGCCGTTCCGCCCGTGCCTGGACGCCGGGAGAGGCCGGTGCCAGCCGTGACGCGATCTCCCGGATGTCTTCGTACACGTCGGCGAGGGACACAGGCTCCGGCGCGATGAACGGGAGACCGGCACGTTCGAGGCGCTCGACGACGGCCTCGTGTCCGGGTACGGTGAGCGTGGCAAGGACAAGGTCCGGATTCAGTGCCGAGACGCGATCGACGTCGATCTGCAGGTCGGGGCCCACCTTCGGCAGCACGCCGACCACGGCTTCCGGAAAATCCGAGTGGTCGTCCACGCCCACGAGCAGGTCGGCACAGCCGAGCGCGCAGACGATCTCGGTATTCGAGCAGGCGAGAGAAACAATCCTCATGACCGCGTTACCCCGCCATGGTCCCTGCGAGTTCCTGTACGAATGGTTCGGTCCGCGGTCGAGTCGACGCCTGTACCGGGGCTCGGCGAGCCGGCCCCGATCGCCGGCCCCGATCGGCGGAACCGGCACACCGGCGTACGATCGGGGTGTAGAGTCCCAATTCCCACTGACTTGACTCGGATGCCTCGCCTTGGCTGAAACACCGTCCACCATGTTGCCCCTCGGGACCGCGACCCCCGCGTTTTCGCTTCCTGAGCCGGCCACCGGCGAGGTAAGATCACTGGCTGATTTCGCGGGCCGGGACGCGCTGGTCATCATGGTTCTCTCCAACCACTGCCCCTTCGTGAAGCACATTGCGGACGAGCTCGCCGACTTCGGCCGAGAGTACGCAGCGAGGGGGGTCGGTATCGTGGCCATCAACGCGAATGACGTCGCGTCGTACCCGGGCGACAGTCCGGACAAGATGGTCGATGAGGTGCAGGCACGGGGCTACGAATTCCCCTACCTGTTCGACGAGTCGCAGGAGGTCGTCAAGGCGTTGAGGGCCGCATGTACCCCGGATTTCTTCCTCTTCGATCGCGACCTGCGACTGGTCTATCGGGGACAATTCGATGCGAGCCGACCATCACTGTCGACACCCGTCACAGGGCGTGACCTCCGGGCAGCCTGCGATGCGGTCTTGTCGGGCGACCACCCCGACGATGATCAGCGTCCCAGCATCGGGTGCAACATCAAATGGAAACCCGGCAACGCGCCGGAATGGTTCTAGGATGGAGGACCGGCTGACCCCTTTCTGTGTGACGGGGGGCTTCTGAGCCGTCCCACCAAAAAAAGGGACGCCACCGGATGACTTCTCCGGTGGCGTCCTGTCTGTCGCAGCCCAGCGCGAAGCCGGGATACGGCGCGAACAGCGACTACAAAATTCAGCGGTTCGGCTTAGAAGCCGCTCCAGCGATCGCTTGCCCATGCCAGGCTGGACAGGGTACTCGGACTAGACAAGGATCACCTCCGTTTCTCGGGTTGAAAGTAGGGCGAGAACGCCGACGGGCTCAGGGCCCGCGGTCCTCGATCAGAGCCTTTCTGGAGCTCTGGAAGAGGCCCAGAACGGACAACCACGTCCGTTCACGAGGATTGTAAATGCGTCGGGGGGGAGGCTGCAAGGGGCTCGCGACACGATGACGAAGAATATGGATGGGAGCACGGCATATCGTGGGTAGACCGCGGATGATACGGCACATCTTGTGTTGCGTGGCGTTGACCCATGGGCTTTCCGTGGGGCTCGAGGGCCAGAACTCGGGCGCGTGGCGTGCTTCGTTCGCCGCGGGTGAAGAAGCCCGTCGGATGGGGGACGCG
>JAYOKZ010000036.1:0-30288 GCA_038120095.1 Gemmatimonadales bacterium | reverse complement strand
ACCGACTTTTCGTTTTCAATCGATCCAGGTCTCGTCGCCGCGCCGTTACAGCGCTCGCGGCACCCCTCCGATCCCCCGAATCAGGCCCTTCCAGGGTGGACGACCGGGCTCGAACCGGCGACCTCCGGAACCACAATCCGGCGCTCTAACCAACTGAGCTACGCCCACCATTGACCCCGCTTCCACCGGCATCGGCATCGTTTCCGGGAGAGGGAGCGCGAAAAGCTAGCGCGACCCAAGTTCCCGGTAAAGACGAGACTCAGCGGGACATGTCGAGGGTCCCCCCGGGCCGGATCAACACCTAGAGCTTGTCACACGAGGGGGGCCTCCGAGGTCACTCCGCCGAGTACCGCAGGCGCCAAATTGTGTGGGAGATTTCGGCTGTAAGGCGTGCTCCCTGATCTTCATCAGGGTGCCCACGTACCATCACGACCAATACATAGGGATCGGCAGCAGCGGGAAACACGATGGCAGCATCATGGCTGATGCCGGTAATCCAGCCGGTTTTGTTCGCAAATCGCACCCCCGTCGGGAGCCCTGCAGGAATGCCGTCGACGAAGTGCTGGCGCGATAGGATCTCAATCATCTGATCTCGGCTGTCCGAGATAAACAGATCGGATTCCACAAGGGCGGCCATAACGGCTCCCAACCCACGAGCTGTCGTCGTGTTGGAGAGCCCGGCCTCGAAGGCCTTGAGATCCTCGACACCGCGCAAGACACTCATCGAGTCGGCTCCGAGAGCAGACAGCATCGTCGCGATGCGTCCGGGCTCCGCCTCCTGAATGAGCATATTCGTCGCCAGGTTGCTCGACCACGTGATCATCCGGTCAACCAAACTGCGTACGCTGACCTGCTCGCCGACCCGCCCGTAGAACATTGTGTCCGCGTCCGACTCGGGAGGCAGGTCGAACGTCGAGCCATCTACAATGGAACGGAATGTGCGCGTCACCACGAGCGTGGTGTCCAGTGATCGAATGCCTCGCTGATCATCCAGGAAGAGCTGCATCATCACGGGGACCTTCATCGTACTCGCCGCATGCATACGCACATCGGCATTCAGCGCGATGGAATCCCCGCCGGGCGTCAGTTCCCGGTAGTAAACCCCGACCTCTGCACCACTCTCGGCGACCAGGCGCTCCATCGCCTCCTCCGTCCGGACCAGCGAACTGGAGGGCACGTCGGTCTGGCCCCCGCAGGAGCCTGCGAGCATCACGATCAGCAAAGCCGCCAACGTTCGAGTCATGAGACCCCTGCTGAGAGAAGATTCGGCGGGAGAAGAAGCCGCCCGCCGGGCAATGGCGCGAAGCGCACTTGCACCGTGTCCCCGACCCCGCGGGTGCGAGAAGGTCGGCAACGCTCGACATTCGAAAACGCGCCTGGTAGGACTCGAACCTACGACCCTCGGCTTAGAAGGCCGATGCTCTATCCAGCTGAGCTACAGGCGCAACAGTTGATCAGATGCACATACCCGACTGGGCTTCATGGCGCGATACCCCCGGCTCGGAGATCGATCCACGCACCCGTCTACTGATCAGTCCACAACTCACGAAAATACTTGACCTCTTCGGACACGCGAAAGGGCTTGTCGATGACCCGCTTGACCCCCCGCCGCGCGAGAAGCTGGCCCCGCTGATCCTCGGCAAACCCGCTGCAGACGAAGATCTCGAGCCCAGAAAACCTCTCGTCGCGCTCGAGAGCCGTAATGAGATCCAGGCCGGACATACCCGGCATCCGCAGGTCGGTCAGCAGCACATCGAAGTCACCTGATTCCAGGGCCTTCAGAGCGTCTGTGCCGTTCGATACTTCCTCGGCTTCATGACCGAGTCGGCGAAACACGTGTGTCCATATGTTCCGAATCGCGGCTTCATCGTCGACGATCAGGACTCGCTTGCCCATCACGCGCTCCGCGGCACGTAGACGTGAAACGTCGTGTTAGGTGCCTTCAGATCGAATTTCAGACTTCCTCCCAGTCCCTCCATCAGAGCTCGGGAAACAGACAGGCCCAGCCCGGTCCCCTCGCCTACTTCTTTCGTCGTGAAGAAGGGCTCGTTCATGCGCTCGATCACGCTGCTGTCCGTCAGGTGTCCCGCATCCGACACTGATATTCGCACCATCCCTGAGTCAGCCGAGGCAGCCCGGATGGCAATCCACGGATCCGGAAGGTCCCTCACCGCGTGCAAGGAATTCGACACCAGATTCATCAGGACTTGCTCTACCTGGACCGCGTTGGTGAACACCTCAAATTCTTCTGGAACGGCGATGTCCAGGCGGATATCATGCTTCGCTAGCAGCGGCTGCGACAGTAATTCCAATGCCCCGAGCATCCTTGTCACCTGGACCATCGCACGGCCACCCTCGTCGTCGCGTCGAGCCAGCGTCTTGAGACCATCCGCGATACTCCGAACGCGCAGCGCAGTGTTCTCGATTTTTTGAAGTTCCTCACGCGCCCAATCCGGATCCGGAAGGCCTTCTTCGATTTCCATGAGGAGCAAGCCAGCCGACCCAGAGATGATCGCCAGAGGATTGTTGATCTCATGCCCCAGACCCGCTGCGAACTCCCCTACCGTGGCCAACTTCTGGGCCTGCTGGAGTTCCCTTCGCTGAACCTCGCTTTCCTGAAGCTTCCTTACCCGGTCGGTAATGTCATTCGTGAGGGCAAGTTGGACCACTTCCCCCTGCACCTCATGAGGAGCAGCGAACGTCTCCATCCAGCGCCGAGTCCCGTTCAAACCCACGATCTCGAACACCAACGACCCCGACTCGCCGTCGCAGATACGTTCGTGGAACTTGATGAACTCGTCTCGATGGCTGGCCTCGACAATATCGTACACGTTTGCCTGGAAGACCGACGGGAGGTCCGGCGCCTCGATGAGATCAAGACCTCGACGGTTCATGAAGAGCAGACCGCCGTTTCGACCGACCAACTTCAAGCAGGATGGCGTACTGTCGAGCAAATCACCCAGTCTCGCTTCTGCTTCGCCAATCGCTCCACGAATGAGTTCTTCAGTGACTTCCGATCGCGGCCGAGCCTCCTCGGACAGGTCAAGTAGCCTCTCTTCGAGCCGAACGTTCGCCTCTCGGGCGCTCAAGACCTCTCCAGACAGAATGTCCTGTCGACGACCGGCGAGAGAGAAGACCCACCCAAGAACGAGCGGGGCGGAGTCGATGATCCAAAGGAGTGGCTGAGAGCGCTGCACCTCTCGCAGGCTGGCCCACCCCAAAGGAAGACCCTGCAAGAAAACTTCCAGGATCGTTCCGGCGACAGGGAACATTAATCCGAAGACCGCTCCGAAGAGCGTGAATTGGATGGTGTACGAGACAGGTCGAGGGATCAAGGTCAGGAGGGGCAGAGCCTTCAAGCCAAGCCTGATGCATGAACCGTGAAACCTGTTATGATTGTCACGGTTCCTAACAAGCGAACGTTATCATTCGCGCGCCCTCACGGTCAAGACGTCACGACGCCACCTCACCTCCGCTGGCCATGAACCGGTGTTGAGAATCGAATCCTGACCCGAGAAGGCGCTCGAAAGCACCGTCGGAGCGCAAAACCCAAGCTCTCGGATCGTCCAGCTGTGCTTCCAGCACGGATCTGAGAACCGCCCGACCTGCAGCATCGGTAACCGGGGTCACGACCTCAACTCGACGTCGTAAGTTACGCGCTCTCCAATCGGCCGAGCCAATATAGAAGTCCGGGTCTCCCCCGTTTTCGAAAGCGTAGATACGTGCGTGCTCCAGAAAACGGCCGAGGATCGAGCGCACCCGCACTCCCTCAGACAGCCCCGGCACGTCCGGTCGCAACGTACAGATGGAACGAACGATCAGGTCGACCTCGACCCCTTCGCTGGCGGCGTCGTAAAGCCGCTCGACCACCTTCCGATCGGCAAGGCCATTGACCTTCACCTGGATTCGGGCCGGCCGGCCGGCCCGAGCATGCTCGATCTCCCGGGCGATCATGCGATCAACCCCCTGAACGAGGGAGTTCGGGGCCACCAGCAAGCGACGAAACTGCTGTCCGGGTGGCCCCGCGCCTCCCGTCAACTCATTGAAGAAGTCATTCAGGTCAGCTCCCAGATCCGGGTCAGCCGACATCAGGCCGAGGTCGGTGTAGAAGCGGGATGTCGCCGCGTTGTAGTTCCCGGTTCCAATGTGTACGTAGCGCGCCAAACCCTCCTGCTCCTTTCGGATGACGAGGGCGGTCTTGGCGTGCGTCTTGTACCCGGAGACTCCGTAGATCACATGGGCGCCTGCTTCCTCGAGACGCTTCGTCCAGTGGATGTTGCTTTCTTCATCGAACCGCGCCGTCAGCTCGACGAAGACGGACACATCCTTGCCCCTCTCGAGCGCCGACATGAGCGCATCCATCACCGGTGAGCGCCGTCCGGTTCGGTACAGGGTCAATTTCACTGCAACCACGTCGGGGTCCTCTGCCGCCTCGCGCAGGAAGCGACCCACGGTACGCTCGAAGCTCTGAAACGGGTGGTGCACCAGCACCTCCCGTTCGGACAGGATCTCGAAGATCGAGCGATCGGAATCGAGGGGGTCAGCGGCCTCATACGCCGGAAAAAGGCCGTCCTGAACATCAACATCCGCGAGTTCCGAAATCGCAGAGAGATCTACGGGCCCCGCGACCTCGTACACGTCGGATCTGGTCAGTGTGGCAGAGTCGACCGGTTGGTCATCCCGGATGGATTTCAGCAGGTGAGCGCGAACCTCTCGCGGCATTCCCCCGTCGATCTCGAGTCGGATCACGGGCATGAAAGGTCGGGCGTCCACCCCGTCAGCGACGCGAGCGAGGAGCGATCCATGGTTGTCCTCGTCGAGCGCAACATCTCCGATCCGCGTGGCTCGG
Organism: Gemmatimonadales bacterium; assembly: GCA_038120095.1. Classification (GTDB taxonomy): domain Bacteria; phylum Gemmatimonadota; class Gemmatimonadetes; order Longimicrobiales; family Gaopeijiaceae; genus UBA2589. The sequence continues at coordinate 25,439 of JAYOKZ010000036.1, read as the reverse complement.
AACGCATGGACGGCCTCCACTGCCGCGCCCGGGAACAGCCCCGAGACATTGGCCCCGATCACCTCCTCCAGCGGAATCAGGTCACGGGAATCCGGAACGGGCAGGAAACGATCGACATCCTCCGGAATCGGGACGTATCCGAATTCTGAACGCTCTCCCGCTTCCCGTCGCAGGGAGATCGCCAGCCCGAGGCCGAGGCTGGCCAGGCGCGGGAAGGAGCGCCCCGGACCCGTCTGGAGCGAAAGCGGGGTCAGTCGCGGGAACACCTCCGACTCAAAGTGGGCCGAGAGCGTGGATCGTTGCCCCTCGTCCAGCTCACCCCACGTCACGACGCGTATGCCATGCGACGCCAGAGCCGGCAGGAGCACCTGGTTCAGACAGAAATACTGGCGCGCAATCTGCGCCCTGACACGAACTGCGATCAGGTCCAGGAGTTGCTCGGCGGACAGGTCCTCGTCGACAGCCTCACGAACGCCGGCGACCTCGTCCTTGAGCCGTCCGACGCGAACGACGAAGAATTCGTCGAGGTTGCTGGAGAAGATGGACAGGAAGCGGAAGCGCTCCAGAATCGGGATATCCTCATCCTCGGCAAGTTCCAGGACTCGTTGATTGAAATCGAGGATACTGAGCTCGAGGTCCAGGAAGTCATCCGGGGCCTCACCCGGCTCGAGATTCGAATCACGGGGGGCCAGCGGCAACAGCCTCGGCGCATCCGCCCGGTGGGGAGCCTCACGTAGCATGCGCAGACCGGTCTCAGACCGGACCAGCATGAGCATGGCCGCAACGAGGTGCGGGTTCCGCAATCCGGGCCCACCCAGTCGCTGCATGAGTTCCATGAGCGGGATCCAGATGAGATCCGCACGGCGCTCGTCGATCGCCAGTTGGTGCAGCCAGACCTCGAGGTCCGCACCTCCTCGACGCGCGGTGGTGAACCCGACGAGGTCGAGGTCGGACGAGTCCGCCGCGACCGGACCTCGAAGCTCCTTGAGGAATTCTCGAGCCAATTCCTCACCGGATCCCGTCGCGGAGGGCAGCTGGAAGCCGTCAGGCGTCTGGACCAACGCGACATCCCAGTCTCGCATCAGCATCAGGCCGACCCGGACTTCGTTGGGGGCCTCAGGACGCTGCGCCCCTTTTTGACCGCCAAGAGCGGCGTGCAGCCGCTGAACGGTATCGAGGCCATCCGGCCTGATGCCGTAGGCCGATTGAATACGGCGCGCGAACTCCTCCAGCGTGGTTCGTCCGGCCCCGGCCTCGACGACCGTGACCTCCAGAAATTCTCGCGCACCCCCCGGCGTGTGGGCGATGACCTCATCGAAGAGAATTCGATGGGTTGCTTTGCCGAATCGACCCACCCGGACATCCCGGGTTTCACGATCGATGTCCATGGCCGCCAAGGGCCGCAACGCATCGATCTCGACGATCTCGCGAACCCGGGTTGCGACCTCCGAGCTGCCGCCGAGCGTGGAGTAAAGACCTCCGCCCACGACAGGGGTCTCGATCAACTGTACTTGTGTAATGCCCTCGAGGTTGACCTCGGCCCCGACCAGGATCTGAGCGACCTGGTGGCCGCGGGCTTCCGATCGCAACCGCAGCCGTAGCCCCCGTTCCGCTAGTGCCCCGTCTTCGGCATCGAAATAAATGTCACGGAGGACCTGGTAGGTGTGCCCGGCCGAGTGCATCCCGAGGGGTCGCCGGCGCTCGACCAGGTCCGTGAAGTCCACCGAGTCATCGAACAGAACATTGAAACGTCGAATCACGAGGCTTCTCCTGACCTGTCACTTCGAGCCCCGTAGGCGGTCAGACGCGGCTCCTTTCCATTTTTTTCATCGGCAATGTACAGCGTGCCGTCGCCACCGATGGCAATCCCCTCGGGCTGAGGGTGCCGACCCGAAGGAAGCCCGACCGCTGCGACCACTCGACCCGCGTGGTCCACTTCGACAAGGGCGTCATTCCTTGCGGAAATCACGAGCACCGTGCCCATCGGAGTCACCGCGACGCCGGAGGGGGCGAACGATGCATCAACGCCGAGCGTCTCAAGGTCACTCCTCAGAATCCGCAGGTCAGGAAGAGACGCTGCCTCGACTCGAAGCGATATCCTGTGCACGACGGCGTGGTCATCCTCTCCCCGTGAGGTCTTGCATGCGACCAGCAGAGCATCGCGACCGGAATCGTAGTCGAGGCCCTCGACCTCACAACGGTCCTGAAGCCCCAAATCCGTACGGATAAACGCCACGTCTTCGCGATCCTGGCCCTCGCGAAATTCATACAATTCGCCAACCGACGTGATGAGGAAGAACCGGTGTCCCACGATGGTGATACCCTCGAAGTCTCCCCGGACGAGTTCCTCGCCCAGATCAAACCGCTTCTCCACCTCGCCCGTGTGCGGATCGATCTCGTGGACCCGGCCGAGCTCGTCGTCATGCGCGAACAGGCGACCGTCCGGTGAAAATCCCAGGCCGGACACCTCGTCGAGGCGGCCCGGCAGGTCTCGATACCAGAGTCGTTGATCGAAGTCGTAACGGTCGAGGAACGACACGGACGAGTCGCGAACGGGGCGCTCGGACGGGATCTCGGGCACGCTGCGGGCATCGGGGACGATGTGGCCGTCGGTCTCCGGGGCGTTGGAACACGCGACCCCGAGCACCGAGATCATGAGAAGATTCTTCACGCGCGCGGCTTCAGCCCCTTCAGGCTCCTGAGTTCGGCTGCAACAATGTGTTCGGAACCGCGAAGACGATCCATGACCGCCCCCTGCGCACCTTCCCCGTCGAGCCGCGCGAGATAGATCATCAGGGTTCCAGTCGGCCCATCGCCCATCTCTGCGAGCTTCCAGCGGACCGACATGTCCTCCAGGATTGGCTCGACAAACGCCTGCACCGCTGCCGCCGACGCGGTGTGGATTACGAAGAGCGAGTTCGCGCGGCGGTCGCGTTTCCTCGCGCGCTCCTCCGAGAGGTGACGTTCGATTCGAACCGCGCGATCCGCGATCTCCGCGAGGTCTGTGACTCGGGCTGCATCCAGCACGGCAGGATCACCCACCTGAAGGGCACTCCGGGCCGATGCGGGACCTGCGAGCACATCCCCCAAACCGAGTGGGCCCGAACGCGTGTGCTGATCCGCGTAAATGTTCCCAAAGCTTGTCCACCAGAGGGCGAGGATGACCGTGTTGAACACGATGGAGAGTGTGATGGCGATTCCCAGAGCCTGCACGCCCGACGCGAGCCCGACTCCGATCGCCAGGAAGACATAGACGGCGTCCTTGGTATCCTCCAGCGTCGTGCGAAAACGCACGGCAGCCACGATGCCCGCGAGGGAAAACGCCAGAGCGACGCTGTCCTGGACGATCATGACAATGCCCGTCACCGCAACCGGAAGAATCAGGAGCGTGTGCACGACAGACTCTTCATACCCCCGGTGACGATGGGTCACCATGTACACCCACGTGACCGGGATCATGATGGAAAGAGCACCCAGCATGGAAATGAAGGCGATCACGGCCCCGCTCCACGTCTGGGCCCCTTGCAGGAGCTCGCCGACCGGAGACGGAGCGTCCATACCCAGGAGGTCGAGGCCGCCGTCGAGTTGTGAAAGGCGAACACCCGCAACCGCGTCGCGAACGGCCGGCACCAGCTGTACGAGAGCGGCGAGTACGACCGAAAACACCGCGTAGTATGCGAAAACGCGCATGAGTCCCGACCCACGGACGGATCTGGCCTTCTTCGAAATCATTGCTTGGAGTCCCGGAACGGACGTTGAGGCAGCTCGACTCCACGGCATCATGGCCTGCTCCCAGGCACGTCAGCAAGGAGCTTCTGGACAATCAATCTGCCTCTCAGGTACTCTACCGCGGTTCTCGGACGCTGAGAGGAAGCCATGAAGCTCCGCACCCTTACGTTCACCCTCACGACCCTGGTCGTTCTTCCCGCCTCGGTGGCCGGCCAGGAGTTCGAGCTCCCGACGCCGGAGGAGTACGCCGAGCGGGCCGAGCGGGCCGAGCGGGCGGCCCTCTTCCAATCGGATGAACCGATCCGCATGACGCTTCGGACGGACATCGACTGGCTGCGCGACGAGCGCAATGACTCAGTGGAGGTAGAGGGCACCCTGACATTCGTGGATCTCGATGGAAGCGAGGTCACGAAACCGGTCGACACGCGCACGCGCGGGAATTTCAGGCGGAACAAGAAGAACTGTAATTTTCCGCCGCTCAGACTGGACTTCCCCACCCGGCAGATGGAAGGCACGGTCTTCGAGGGGCAGGACAAGCTGAAGCTCGTAACCCCCTGCCATCACGACCGCGACGATTATCAGAATTACATCGCCGACGAGTATCTGGCGTACCGACTGCTGAACGTTCTGACCCCGCACAGCTTTCGTGTCAGACTGGTGGAAATCACCTACGAAGACGTGAACGGGGAGTACGACACGCGAACGAAAATGGGCTTCCTCATCGAAGACGAGGACGCCATGGCAGAGCGCAACCGCGCCACGCTCGAGGACGTAGCGCAATTCCATCCCGCCCGCACGAAGAGTGACTTCTCCGTCACGGTCGCGTTGTTCAACTACATGATCGGAAACACCGACTGGTCGCCGGTCTACTTTCACAACGTGAAGCTCATCCGGACAGAGTCTGCGGACTTCCTGACCGTGCCGTACGACTTCGACTTCTCGGGCATCGTGAACGCCCGCTACGCCTCGGTCGACCCCTCACTCCAGGATCGAATCCGGCGCGTTCGGAACCGGCTGTATCGAGGCTTTTGCCGGACGGAACTCACCTATCCCGGTTCGGTTCAGACGTTTTCCGAGCACCGCGCCGAACTCGAGGCCGTCTTTACCGAATTCGCGAGTCTCGGACACCCGTGGTACGACTCGGATGATGCCGAGGATGCCATCGAATACCTCGAGGATTTCTGGGAGATCGTGGACGAACAGGATGAGTTCGAGGACCAAATTCTCGATCACTGTCGAGATCTTCAGACGGGGCGACGTCCTTGAACCGGGCTCAGGAGTTACAGGTTCAGCGGACGGTAGAGCGCGGGCTCGCCGAGATGGTGGGTCTGATTCATGGCGTGATTGCCGACGGCCACGTATCCGAGGCCGAGGCCCAGCGACTGGCGGAGTGGACGCGCGCGCATCCCGAGGTGGCCACCCGCTACCCTGCCAACCTTCTCGCCCGGCGGCTCGAGCGGATCTTCATGGACGGAAAGGTCGACGCTCGGGAAACCGAACGCCTCGTCTCCATGCTCGCCCAGCTTGCGGAGAACCCGAGTGGCCTTGGCGGAGGGGCGCCGCTCGCCACCGACCTTCCCATTACCGTGCCCGCACCTGACATCGTCTTCGGTGGCCAGACCTTCGTCTTCGGCGGAGCGATGGCCTACGGCCCCCTTCACGCGTGCGAGCGCGAAGTCATCGAGCGGGGGGGCATGTGCGAGCAAGCCGTGAACCGCCGCACGGACTATGTGGTGATTGGCGCGCTGGCGGCCGCCGACTGGGCGCAGAGCGCGTTCGGAGGGCTGATCAACGAGGTGGTCGCGTATCGCTCGCGGGGTGTGCCGATCGCCGTCATTTCAGAGGAGCACTGGACGGGCGCTCTCACCTGACGATCGTCAGGCCTGCGAGCGTCGCGATCGCTCCGAGCGTCGTCTGGGCCGCATTGAAACCGAGCATGAAATCGGCATCGGAAAACGTCTCGAAAAGGTCGGTCGTCTGGTGCCAGTGCGGGTTCGCCCGATTCCCCGTCTCGTAAAGGCGCCGGTTTTCTCGCAGACTGACCGCGGCCACCAAGTCCATGAACGGAGTAGAGTCCGTGTTGCTCATGGCGTTGCTCAGGACAGCGGGATAGTCGGTCGCATGCATGCGATTCGCGTTGATCAGGGCGATACCGAGTTGTGCTGACTCTGCCGCCATCGCCGAATTCAACTGGAATTCGACGTCCACATCCGCGTCGAGGGCCTGATCATGCGTAACGGGATTACCGTGATCCCACATCATCATGTCGTGCTGAATCATCCCCATCCAGCGAGGCTCGGGGTATTGCCCTGAACCCGGTGGATCCTCGACCCCCTGGAGACCGGCGCGCTGCTCCACGTACGCGCGTGCACCATTCAGCCCGGTCTCCTCGTTATTCCACAGCGCAAAGCGCAGCGACCGGTCGGATGCAATGTCCGATGAGGCGAGCACACGGGCGATCTCGAGCACCAGCGCGGTACCCGAACCATCGTCATTGGCGGCCTCGCCTCCTCCTCGGCCATCCATGTGGGCACCGATGATGTACATCTCGTCGGGACGGGTCTCACCGACCAGCGTCGCGAAGACCTGTTCTCTTGGCTCGGGCTGATCGGAGCCACGCGGCGTGTACGTGTAATGCACCCGCTCCGTCTGATAGCCCCAGCCCTGGAGCAGGTCTTCGATCCAATCGTTTGCCGCTGCGTTCCGCGGCGTCCCCTGCTCTCGGTCGCCGAACTGGGTCAGGCCATGGAGCAGTGACTTGTAGGATTCGAAGTCCAGCCGGCGCACGATTTCGTGGTGCATGCTGTCTGCAGGAGTCATATCGACGCCACCGAGTACTCCCCGCACGCTTCGGCGCAGTACAGGAGGGTCGCTCGGGCGCCGATCTTCCTGCTGGCGCTGCTGAGCATGAGCGACGCCGGGCACGGTGAGCAGGGCAGCAGCGCAAAGAAGGAGAAACGCGGAACTCGACGAGCGCATGAGGTCACCGGGCAGGAGGGAGACGCGATGCTGTACCTGCACAACATCCCTGGTTGTCATCGCTCTACGCAACTGTCGTCTTCGCCTCTGCGACCGGCATGACACGAACGCTCGGCGGGACCCGGATGGGGGCACAACCGGCGCCTCGATCATCGACGCGAGTGGCCCGGCCACCCCCTACAACGAACGAGGCCCCGGAGGGAGGACGTACCTGCCCCGGGGCCCCGAATGCATAAAGAGGGCGAACCTCAGTACACCGGCTCCAGCCTGACAATCGAGGTCGGCTCACCACGGCGACTTTCGAGAGCCACGTAGATGAAGCCATCAGGACCCTGCCGGACATCCCGCACACGTCCGATCCTCTGGACGAGGTTCTCGACTCCGGTCACCACGTCACCGTCCATGCTGATCCGAACGAGCACCTCGCCCGCGAGACCACCGGCAAACAGGTCACCACGCCACGCCGGAAACCGCTCGCCATCGTACATCATCAGCCCGGAGGTGCCGATCGAGGGGACCCAAATGTGGCGCGGGTTCTCCCACCCTTCCCGCATCGTCGCCTCGTGGATCCTGGAGCCGGAGCCGTAGTTCACGCCGTAACCGACCACGGGCCAGCCGTAATTCGAACCACCCACGACCAGGTTCACCTCGTCCCCACCCTGCGGGCCATGCTCCGTGGCCCAGATGTTCCCGGTGGCCGGATCCAGGATCAGTCCCTGAGGATTCCGGTGCCCGTAGCTGAAGATGCTCGGCTCGATTCCCTGCTGACCGACAAACGGATTGTCCGCCGGGATACTCCCGTCCTCCATCAAACGGTTGATGGTGCCGTGATGGTTGGAGCGATCCTGAGCCGGATGGCTCTCGAGGTCTCCACGAGGTGGGGCCTGGCGGTCTCCGACACTGAAAAAGATATGACCCTGACCGTCGAAGATGATTCGAGACCCGTAATGACCTCGACCCGCCGAGTTGGCCTCGAACAGTTCCTCCACGTCATGGAGTGCATCGTTCTCGAAGCGAGCGCGGATGATGGCGGTCGTGGATGCATCATCCCCCTGGGGCTTGGAATACGACAAGTACAGGAGGTGGTTGGTCCCGAAGTCTGGGTGGGCCACTACATCCAGAAGCCCACCCTGACCTCTCGCATGGACCTCGGGCAGCCCATCGACCGAGCCAGGGAGCAGTACTCCGTCCCGCACGATGCGAAGCCGCCCCGGACGCTCCGTGACGAGCATGTCCCCATTCGGCAGGAACGCCATGGACCAGGGATTCACCAAACCTTCCACGACCGTCACGATCCGGTAGTCGTGCCACGACGAACGACGAAATTCCCCGGGGTCCTGCGCGGCCACGGTCGTCCCCGAAATAAGGATCATCGCCGCCGCGGCGAGCGTCGGCGTCAAGCGTCGAGACATCTCGAATTCTCCTGATGGGCATCGGAGACGTCTGTCTCCGTAGGTGTCGAATGGCTGAGCCGACTGCGCTCCCGGAGCGACGAGCCCCCATCGAACGCCATCGGGCATCACCCGTGCGACAGATTAATCGGGCTCCGAGTTTCGGGCCATGGGGTCCGGCGCTGTGCCCGATCGAAGAACCCCGGCACGTGCTGCACGCGGAACGCGTGATTCGAACGCCGGAGGCGGGACATGTAGCCTCCTCCCCTTACGCGGCCCTGCGTCGTGGCGAGCCTCACAAGGCCCGGATACCTTGACCGACTCAATTCTTCGGAGGCCGAACATGCCGCATCAACGCCTGACCGCAGATCAATTCCCAAAAGAGGTTCTCTCTCTCTTCGATCAGTACGTTCACGGTCTTATCGACCGACGGGCATTCCTGGACCAGTCCGCGAAATTCGCCGCAGGCGGGATGACCGCTGCAGCATTCCTCGAGGCCCTCAGCCCGGACTATGCGCTGGCCGCGCACGTTCCGGCCGGAGATCCGCGAATTCAGCAGGAATACGTCAACTACGATTCTCCCGACGGCTCCGGACGGATGAGGGCGTACATGGCTCGTCCATCGACCGGTGCCGGTCCATGGCCAGCCGTGCTGGTGATTCACGAAAATCGGGGACTGAATCCGTACATCGAGGACGTGGTGAGACGGGTCGCAGCCGCCGGATTTCTCGCGGTTGGCCCTGACGCGCTGACTCCGCTCGGTGGCTACCCCGGGAACGACGACGAGGGTCGGGCAATGCAACGCCAGCTCGATCGCGACACGATGACCGAAGATTTCATCGCTGGAGTCGAGTTCCTCCTGGACCATCCGCTCAGCACCGGACGGGTGGGAGCGGTCGGCTTTTGTTTTGGCGGTGGCATGGTGGGAACGCTGGCCGTCCGCCTTCCGGATCTGGCTGCCGGCGTTCCCTTTTACGGCTCCCAGCCTGCCCCCGAGGACGTACCTCGAATCCAGGCCCCACTGCTCATTCATTACGCCGGCCTCGACGAACGAATCAACGCAGGGTGGCCCTCCTTCGAGGCCGCGCTGCAGGCCGCGTCAAAGGAGTACACGATGCACATGTATCCCGATGTGAATCACGGTTTTCATAATGACACCACGCCCCGGTACGACGAGGCCGCAGCACGCCTCGCTCAGGACCGGACGCTCGCCTTCTTTGCTGATCATCTCGGTTGACACAGGGTACCCGAGGGTGATGGCCGCTCTTTGCACCAGTCCGGTCCAGTTTGTCTGTGTTCATGGATCGAACATCCTGACTCTCTGAACGACGTCGGAGTCGAATGGACGCGGATCGCACCATCTGGACCCCGCACATCCGCCGCGAGCATTCATGTCCGGATCTTCTCGTCATTCCGCTTCAGCCGCAGACGCGGCATCCCGGGTCGACCTCGACTTCCTGCTCGAGACCGCGTTCGCCCTGATCAGGCTGCCCAGTTGGGACGGTCGTGAGTCAGAGGCGCAGCACGCCGTCGCCGACATCGCCAGAGGGATCGGACTCGACACCGAATTGTGGACGATCGACCTGCCACACGTTCAGACGCATCCGCACGCGTCCTGGGAACTCGAGCGAGACGAGGCGCTGGGTGTCACCGGGACGCTTGGAAACGGGTCGGGGGGCCGGAGCCTCATCCTCAACGGGCACGTGGATGTGGTGCCGCCGGGCGACGAGTCGCTGTGGTCGCAGCCACCGTTCGAACCCGTCATCCGGGAAGGTCGACTTTTCGGCCGCGGTGCCCTGGACATGAAGGCTCAACTGGCCGCGGGGCTGACCGCCCTGCGTGCCGTATCCGAGTGTGGCATCGACCTGCACGGCTCGGTCCGCCTGCAGAGTGTCGTCGGCGAAGAGGACGGAGGCATCGGCACGCTTGCAGCGATCCTTCGCGGAGGGGGAGCAGATGGCGCAATCGTCATGGAGCCAACGGCACTGACGATCGCTCCCGCTCAGGCCGGATGCATCAATTTCCGTCTCCGAGTTCCCGGGCGCGCCGCGCACGGCGCAGTTCGCGACGAGGGGGTTTCGGCCTTCGAGAAGGCGTTTCAGCTCTACTCGGTTGTCCAGACACTCGAGTCAAAGCGCAATGATCTCGAGGCAAGAGACCCACTCTTCGATCACATCGCGATCCCCTACCCCATCAGCATTGGAACCATTCAAGGCGGTGACTGGGCATCGTCCGTGCCCGATCACGTCTCGATGGAAGGCCGGCTCGGAGTCCGTCCGGACGAATCTCTCGAGGACGCTCGCCTCTCCCTCGAAACAGCCATCGCACAGGCTGCCCGATCGGATGACTTTCTGGCAGAATTCCCTCCCGTGGTCGAGTGGTGGGGAGGCCGGTTCCTTCCGTCTCGAACCCCTGCCGATCACCCGATCGTGCAGACCCTCTCTCAGTCGGTGCGCCTTGAAACAGGAGCTGAGCCGAGGCTCCGTGGGGTTCCCTTTGGAGCGGACGCCGGGCTGCTCCATCACGTGGGGCAGACACCGGTCGTCCTCTTTGGCGCGGGTGACATCCGGCGGGCGCATCGCCCGGACGAGTGGGTCGAGGTCGACCAGCTGGGGACGATGGCACGAACACTCGCGCGGACGATCGTCGAGTTCTGCGGTACCACGTAGCCGCCGATTACGGCTTGGACATCGCCCGGCCCTGAGCCGCACCGTCGAGGGCGTAGACGGTCGCGGAAAACACCGTCACCCCGGCCGCACCGACCATCAGAGGCATCAAGCCCCACATCGGCAGTCCCAGAGCGGACCACGCGAGAACGCAGAACATCAGCACGCTTGCCACCCGTCCGTGATGACGATGCACCACGCGCAGGGGGCCGTAGCGGATTCGGAGCACGCTCACGCCCACCAGAAGAACAAGGTCACGCCCGAACACGGTCACTAAAAACCAGAGGGGGAGCGCCGTGAACACCGGCCCGACACTGAGTGTCAGGAACCCGACGAGAGCGACCTGCACCAGCTTGTCCGCAACCGCATCGGCCACCGCCCCGATCTGCGATGTCAGATCGAAGCGGCGTGCCATCCAACCGTCGAGCAGGTCCGTGATCCCGATGAGAACGATCAGGCCGAGCGCCACAAGACGGGGTTGGGAGAAATCCTGGCCCTCTCGAGCCAGATCCTGCGCCTCGATCCCGGCGAACACGAAGAAAGGGATGAGGGCGACCCGGGCGATCGTCAGGACCCAGAGGATCGCTCGGAGCATGGGTCAGCGGAGGGTTCGAGGGATGAGGCCTCTCGGCTAGTAGAGAACCTGTCGATGGACGGCAGCCTCGGCGGCGTGCATCGAAGCTCTCGATTTCCGTCCGTAGATCCAAGTACCCGTCAGGTAGGACAGGGCCCCGGCCGCCAGACCGGCGCAGGAAATCCAGAGGCCGACGGCGAAACCGGCAGACCAGCTGCCCGAGACGCGGCGAACCGAGCCGTCCTCGAAGACTGCCACGTAGACGCCCGCGTCCAGAAGCCACCAAAGAGGTATCAGGGACGCACAGACCGCCATCCACACGAGGATGAGCTGGCCTCTCGTCCAGTGCTTCGCAGTCGGCATCCGGCGGTGGTCCGGGGGGGCGGAATCCTGGGGTACAGAGGCGGGCTCTTCCGACACACCGACTCTGAGAGGGAATAGTTCAAGATTGTAGAAACTCGCGCAAGCGCCGAAAGGCACAGAGTCCGCGCTTCCCCGAACCTGCGAAGCTACAGGAGCTCCCGCTGGACGCCCCAACGTTCCAGGTAACGGTCGACACGGACTTTTCGGCGTGTCGAGTCCGAGCTCATGGACCGCACCTTGCCGAAGACGGCGCGCTCCGGCCATCCGCGATCGAAGCGGCCCATGACCCACATGATCCCGGACCACGAATTCGGATCCCGTCCATCCACAGCGTAGCGATTATTCAGCTCCACCATGATGTCGAGTGCCTCCCGGGGGTGGGCAGACCACTCGAGGATCTTCTTGCCCCAAAGCATTCGAAGATAGTTGTGGATGACCCCCTCACCCCGGAGCTGGCGCTGGGCAGCATTCCAGAGCTCGTCGTGCGTCGACGCGCGGTCAAAGTCGTCGACGCTGTACAGCCAGGGCCGCGGGTCCCCGGCGTGGTCCTCCAGCGTTTCGGTCGCCCAGCCGGGCAGGCTGTCATAGGATCGGTACTCGGGTTCGTAATGGCAGTAGCCCTGCCCCAGCTCCCGCCAGGTGACGAGTTGGTCGATGAAGCCCTCGGCCGCTTCACTCATGCCCCACCAGCCCTTGCGTCGCCCGTCGTCCGGCGGCGATATGCGAGCAGGCGTCCAATCCTCCTGACGCGTGATCTCATGAAAAACTTCATGCGCCGAGATATGGCTGTAATGGAGGGCTGACGAGAGACCGCTGACCACGTCGAAATCCGGGTGATTACGATCTTCTGAATACCGATCGATACGCTCCGACACGAACGCCTGCAGCCTACCGCGGGCGGACGACTCACCTCCCCTCAACCCGACCGGGCCCACGGAGTGATCGATCGGGAGAGTATCGAGCGCGGCGACGCTCATGCGCCCCGAGCTGTCTGAGACGAAGCGCGCACGCTTCCATCGGTCGAATCCGTCCGAGGGCAGGCCGTCAAACCGCTTGAGCCCCGACATGGAGAGCGGATCCGCGGATGGTCGAAGACCGAGGTGAGATGGTAATTCTCTGTGCAGATAGCGCCGGAAATGGTACGCAGCTGAGAAGGATCGACCGGGCACGGAGAGGGGCAAGAGCCCGACGCTGTCGACGGCCTCCATACGGCAGGACACTGCTCGCCTGCCTGCCTCGAGCAGCTGAGGGAGAAAGAAGTTCGGAGACTCATCCGCGATGACGCAGGCCGCCCGGGAAGCAAGAGCCGCGAGCAGCCCCCGACCCGCCCCCGGCTCAGGCTCCACGTAGGGAAAATAGCCGACCGGTGAACCCTCCAGCCTGTCGGCCTGATCCGCCATGCCGTCGATCACGCTCTGGTGATGGCGGGCGCTCGCCCAACGATAACCCGCTCGGAGCGGTTCGAAGACGAGGAGCGGCTTGTCGAGTTCAACCGCCCACTCGATGGCCCGATCAAGGGCAAAGTTCCATGAGAGGCGCCGGGCCGCCGTCATCCAGTAGAGGACGTAGTCGCCGTCTCCCCGGGGGGCTTCATCGCGAAGAACGCGGAGTCGGTGCTCGGAGATTCGGGTTTTCATGCCTGCCTTTACCCCAAGTGCCACGGGGTGTGTCGCCCCAATCCGTCGCTTCCCCTCAACCGTCCTGCGATCCGCGGCCGCGAGGCCGGACCGTTCAACCCGCCCGCAACCTCAGAGCATGCTCGAGCTTGACCGCGAGCCACGGCCGCGGTCGCTTCAGGGTCCCACCAGAACAGGAGTCGCCAGACATGCAGTCCCGGAATCGCATGGTTACGTCACTCGTCTTTGCTGCCGGCGTCGCCATGCTTCCTGCATCGCAGAGCTTCGGGCAGAGGCCCCCGCAGGTGGAACGCGATCAGGAGATCGCTCTCGTCACCGGCTCCACCAGCGGACTGGGACGAGAGGTCGCCCTCCGCCTCGGGTCGCGAGGGGCCCACGTCATCGTGCACGGTCGCGACGAGGAACGCGGCATGGCCGTGGTGGAAGAGATCAACTCGGGGCCGGGCTCCGCCCGCTTCTACGCGGCCGACTTCGCCTCCTTCGACAACGTTCGAGCGCTGGCCCGCGCCGTCCTGAGTGATTACGACCGTCTCGACGTGCTCGTGAACAATGCGGGCTTCGGATCGGCACCCGATGAACGCTGGCTCAGCGAGGACGGCCACGAGTTCCGCTTTCAGGTGAACTACCTGGCCCCCTTCCTCCTGACGAACCTGCTGAAGGAGCGGCTGATCGCATCCGCCCCCGCACGGATCGTGAACGTCTCCTCCATCGCCCAGACTCCGATCGACTGGGATGACGTCATGATCGAACGGGACTTCAGCGGCGGTCGGGCGTACGGCCAGAGCAAGCTTGCCCAGATCGGACACACCTTCGATCTGCACGAGGAGTTGGGTGCGTCGGGTGTGACCGTGAATGCCCTGCACCCGGCCACCTACATGCCGACCGGCATGGTTCAGCGCCTCGGTGTGACCCCGCGCGCGACGATCGGTGACGGGGCCGACGCCGTCATGCAGCTGGTCGTCGGTGATGTCGAGGGTGGCCAGTTCTTCAATCAGATGACACCTCGCCGAGCTCATGCCCAGGCGTACGACATGGAGTCACGCGAACGGCTGCGAGAACTGAGTCGAAGGCTGACCGGAAGCCGCTGACCACGGGCCACTGAGCCCTCTGCGGACGGCGGCCTGCGCTGCGTGACGGGACAGGACGCACCCACCCGGCCACGACAAGGCGCTGCTCTCTACTCCGACGCGATCTGGGAGACGACGATCGTTACGTCCTGGTCGTGATACAGAGCGCCATCGTCTCCTCGGGCCCGAAGGATATACGTCCCCGGCTGATCGAACGTCACGGACGTGCGCCACACCCCATCCTCGGGTATCGGGGTCCGGGTCCAGAGCGGCGCCCACGGCGAGTTTCCACCGGAACGGGTGTCTTCCCACGTTTTGACCTGAGGGGGATCGAAGGTGGGAAGACCGTCCCCGTCGGCCCGGTAGAGAAACCAGGCCACGTGATGCCAAACCGCCTTCTGCACCGTAATGCGCGTAGGGGGTCTCAGCTGCGCACGGCTCAACCTCGGTGGCCCCTCTCGCTGAGCTGCTGCCTGCGCGGCTCGCTCCTGACGAGCGATCCAGCTCTGCCGCGCTTCGGCGAGCCCATCATCCTCCATCCGGACCCGAAGCTCGACCGGCTGCCCGACACGCACACGGTACTCCGAGCCTCCCTCGATCGTGATCACCGGCGGGGTGTTGGCCCGGATCTCGGCGTTGCTCGCACCGATACCCAGAGCTCCGGTCTCGGACGCGATCACGATATTGTCGAGCATCTGGTCGATTCCGAGGGTTCCGAACGCCTGCTCGGTCTCTCCCTGCGTGGTGAGCGTCCACACAAGCTCCTCAGTGAAGTCGGGAGGAACCGTGACCATGAACACGAACCTGTTGCGACGCGGCCGGAAGTGCGTGGGCTGCCCCCGGTCCCGAGGCCCGGGCGAGAAGAAGTTGTCGTCACCCACCGGGACGCCGTGCTCCTCGGACCAATTCCGGTTCATGTACCCGAAGACCATGGTCTTCGAACCGTCCTCATTCTGAATCCACCCCTCGTAGGCCGGGGATATGTTCTGACCCGACTGATAGGCCAGCTGCCCCGACACCTCCCGCCCCGTCGTCAGGCAAAGCACCAGGACGAGCGCGACAGCGGGCCACGTTGAGCCCGATCGAGGCGCAAGCCTCATCGACCGCCCTCCGGAATCACGAGGCAAAGCGGACAGCCGATCACATGATCGTTTGGACCTAGGTTCAGACGCTCGCGCCGGATGGCCATCTCTTCCTCGAACTGTTCCTGTGTCATCGACAATCTCATGCCGAGGTCGATGAACATGTTGGCAACGGATCGATTCCCCGATCCCTGCCAGTTCCTCGTATCCGGGACGTTGAAATTTTCCTCGGTGTTGTTCATGAAGCCCGTGATGTGGAGCACGGCCCCTGCCGGCAGCAACGGCTGGTGGTCGTCCTCGAAGGCATAGGTCCGAACCCAGTTGTGGTCGTACCCCACGCACGAGAGCGTCTCGACGTTGAAGCCCCAGATCGCCTCCAGGCACATGCGATCACCCGGCGCGTGGAGGTGTGGTTCGAACGACACGATCTTCGTCGGGGTCTGCAACACGGTGTACGCGTGCAGCTCCTGGTCCTTCTCGCCGGCCCGAATATCGATGTCGGAGCCGTTACCCAATCCGAGAATCGATTCACGGTATTTCGGTTCGTAGCCCTCGGGGTGAAAGGTGAAGCCGAACTCCAGACGGGCTCGGGTGTCGCGCCCGTTGGAGTGCAGATGCGTCGACTCGGACACGAGGTAGGAGCCGCTGGTGAGCAGTCGCCCGGCGTCGGGGTCGAAGAGATCCCCGTTCCGGCCCACCTCGTGAACGGGCCATGTCTGGCGCACTCCCTGGCCGTCCTCGGTGACGGTTCCCCACACCATGTGGTGGATGACGAACCGCCCTCCCACGGTCTCCCGACCCGTTCCCTCCGTGGGGACATCGTTGATCTCGCGGATCTCCACCGACTTTACGTACCGGTCCTCCTCGATCGGGATCAGAACCGGCGCGATGTCGCCCCACCAGTCAGGCTCTCCAGACCTCACCACGAATTCTTCCGTTGTCACGACCAGGTCGGGTTCGCCCAGCGTCCACGCCCCGGAGTCATCGAACTGGAGTGCCGGCGGCGCATCCTCCGGATCACCCTCGGGCGCTCCATCGCCGACCCACTGCGCGATGGTCGCGATCTCCACTTCGGTCAGAGACGGGTCGTTCTTGTAGTGCTGGATCCCGATATCCTTTTCCGCATACCAGGGCGGCATTGCACCCATCCGGTCGCGGATCGCCGTGCGTTGCGCGATGCGCCGCGCATAGCGCCGTGCGTCTTCGTAACGCTCCAGCGACATGGGTGCGACTCCGTTCGACCGATGGCAGTTCACGCAGCTTCGCTGGAGAATCGGGACGATGTCCCGGTGAAACGTCACGTCATCGGGTTCTCCGCCCTCCTGTGCAACACCCGGAGCGGGCAGTGCCGCCATGACGAGAACGAGAGAGGCGGCCACCGCCCCCTGTATGCGAAGAATTGCCGTGGTGCGAAGCATTCCAGAATCTCCTTGACGTCGTCGTCTGCCTGCGGAACGCAGACCCTTCGGTTCACCGCCGTAGGCACGCGACGGGCCGCGTGGCTCTCGACGAGAGTAGAAGGTACCCCGGTTCACTGACAAGCAGAATTCCAGCAGCCGCCAGAGCCGGCAATCACAGGCCCGATGAGGCCAGAGTGGGTACCGGGGGCGACTTGCCCTATCTTGAACGGTGCGTCGGAACCATGCCCAACCCGGTACCGAGGGAGTTCGTCGACGATGCATTCGCGGTGGAAATGTCTCTGTCTGGTCATCGCCCTCTCGGCGCTCGAATGGGCGGCCGCACCGGGAGAGGTGAAAGCCCAAACGGGTTCGGTGGCCGGGAGTGTCACCCTTGAGCAGGCTCAGGTCCGGCGTCGAACAGCCGGCCGGTACCCGGGCCAGTCAGCTGGAGCTTCCGAGATCCAGCGCATCCCCGTCGTGGTCTACGTCGTGGGTCGTACCGGAGCTGCGCCATCGAGCAATGGTCCGTGGATCATGGTGCAGCAGGACACGGCCTTCGCGCCGGCGGCGCTCACGATTCCGGTCGGCGGCTCTGTCGATTTTCCCAACGAAGACACGTTTTTTCACAATGTCTTTTCCTATTCGAGCACACACCGCTTCGATCTGGGACGGTATCCGAAGGGCGAGTCGAAGTCCGAGCAGTTCCTAGAGCCCGGCATTGTCGAAGTGTTCTGCGAGGTGCACGACAAGATGCGGGGCGTCATCGTCGTGACCGAGAACCCGTTCCACACGACCGTAACCGAGGATGGTTCGTTCCGAATCGATGGACTCCCACCGGGGGACCACGAGATCGCGTTATGGAGCGCAGACCATAGACCGATAACCCGAACGGTCCGCGTTCAGGCTGGCTCGACGACGAGGATCGAGGTCGAGCTGCGCCGGTGAACTGGATTCGCAGGAGCTTCGGCGCCAAGCTCCTCGCCGCTCTGATCGGCACTGTCGGTCTGCTCCTGGCCATCACCCTGATCACGGTACGGTCCCAGACGAACCGGCAGGTGCGCCTGGAGGAACAGCGCAGCGTGAACCGGGCGTCGCAGGTGTTCGAGCAACTCAACGAACTCCAGCGGGCCCAGGCCGACCAGCTCGCTCGACCGTTCACGCAGAGTCGTCGGGCCACGATCCTCCTCGACGAAGCCATTCAGACGGGGGACATCGAATTCCTCTCCGGCGAAGCAGCGTTCGAGCTCATGCGCTCCGGACTCGAGCAGGATGCGCTCGTGGTCCTGACCGACGACCGCGGCACCCCCATCATGTCGATGATCGGAGGGGAGATCGTCCCGGGGGACCCGGCCGGCGTGGAGCCACTCGCCACGGCGGTGCTCGAGAGCGACTCTCTCCTCACCCTGAGCGGATATCGGGTCGTCGACGATCGCCTCTACAACCTTCAGGCGCATTATATCGAGCTTGGGTTCCGTCCGATCGGCACGCTCACCTTCGGCCTTCCGGTCGAGGGTGCGGACGTGAACCGGATTGCCTCGATCGGGGGCGTCGAAGCGTGCCTCGCCATCGACGAGGTGTGCGTCGAGAGCAGCGAGGGCGTGGACGGCTCCCTCATGGCCGCCATGCTGATGTCCCTCGAGTCGCCGGATCCGGTACGAGTGCGAATCGACGGGGCCGAGTGGTCGATCCAGCACGAGCCGATCCTCGCGGGGGCCCCGGGGACCGGTCGGCGCGTCGTGGCCGTCCCGCTGGCTCAGGTCCGAGCTCCCTTCGAGACCATTCAGCTGACGCTGCTCCTCACCGGGGCGTTCGCCCTCATCCTGTGCGGGTTCGTCGGAGTTGGCCTGAGCCGACAGCTGACCCAGCCCGTGAGGGACCTCGTCACCGCGACGGGGCGTGTCGCCAAGGGTGACTACGAGACCGAGGTGGACGTGTCGTCGACGGACGAGATGGGCACACTCGCAGACGCCTTCAACGACATGACCCGTGGGCTCCTGCTGCGCGAGCAGTATCGCGCGGTCCTCAACAAAGTCGTGTCCGAGGACGTGGCCGAGGAGCTCATGAGCGGGGCTGTCGAGCTGGGAGGGGAGAACCGGACGATTACGGTGCTCTTCGCCGACATTCGTGGCTTCACACCGATGACGGTCGGGATGGAGCCGCAGGAGGTGATCACCTTGCTGAACGAATGCATGGAGCGTCTCAGCAGCGCCGTCGACGCAGAGGGAGGGGTCGTCGACAAGTACATAGGTGACGAGGTCATGGCCGTATTCGGAGCACCGGTCGTCCAGGACGATCACGCTTCGCGCTCGGTACGAGCCGCCATCCGGATGCGTGACGGAATCGCCGACATGAATGCGGAGCGGGCTCGTCGGGGTGATGCCCCGCTCGGCGTCGGAATCGGAATCGCCAGCGGTATCGCCGTCGCCGGGAACATGGGCTCCGTCGATCGGATGAATTACACGGTCCTGGGCGAGACCGTGAACCTCGCTTCACGGCTGACGGGTCAAGCGAAAGCGGGCGAAATCCTTATCAGTGAACAGACCCGGGAGTGGGCCGACGACGGGGAGCTCGTGGCTCCCTCTGTCGGTGGACGCAGCCTCAAGGGATTCGGCGAAGCCTATCCCATCTTTGAAGTCGAGTCATTCCATGCCTTCGAGGGCGACCGGGCCTGATCGTCGTCAAAAAAGCCACCACATCCGCACGCCGGCGAAATCCGTGTCTCCTTCCTCGAGAACGGACTGCCGTTGACGATAGACGGACGCCAGAAGCCCCACGCGCCGGGAGATGCGGTATCCCAGCGAGCCCTCGTAACGCTGGACATCATAGTCCCAGTCCTCGCGCCCTGCCGCTCCGTCGTCGATCGCCCGAAAGTCGATGGCCCCGGCCCGTGCGGCGATGAAGACGCCTGCGACCAGATCCGTCTGAACTTCGACGCTCGCGCTGATGCTGGCGGGTGTGGCCTCCAGATTCGGGACCTCCCACCGGTCTCGTATGACCTCGGCCCGCAGCATCATCGGTCCTCGAGCGACGGCCAGATCGAGGGAGACCATTTCCTGATCGAACGCCTGTCGGTCCGCCGGTGCCGGCCCGGCCGGCCCGTTCGGAGGGGTAACCGTCACGGCCGGATCGTTCAGGGCGAGCCACGGCCCACGGTCGTATGAAGCACCCAACTCGATCCCCGGACGCACCGCCCAGCGAGCCGCCAGGACGAGTGACGGACGCCTGAGAGACTCCGAAGAGAAGTCCCATGCGTTCGGATGACTGGAGGGCGCGCTGTTCATCGCCGCGGCTCGGACATCCACGGAACCAAGGCGCCCGAACGCCATGCCCCCCCACTGATAGGGCACATCCCATACCGGCGGCGCACCGGGGATGTCGATGTCCTCGGGCTGATCCTTCCAGGTCAGGAAGCCGGCTTCGCTCCCGGGCCAGCGCCACCGATTCATCACCGTTCGGTAATCGTAGGCAAGCGGCGGACGCACGAAAGGATCCAGAACGCCCAGATGACGGTCCGCGTAGGATCCGAAGGGGCTCGCGAATCTGCCGACCTGAATCCCCTCCCTTCCCGATCCCGTCGTCAGCCGAAGGAACACCTGCTCGAGCCGGCCACGAAGATCTGCGTCAAAGCGTTCCCTTCCCCGATCTCCGCGCAACTCCACGAGGGCATAGACGTGGTCGCCCACGAAGATGTCCGCGAAGAGTCGCAATCGCTCAAGGTGGTTTCCACCGTCGCCCTGTCGTAGCTCCCGCGCCACGTCAATGTGGCAGGCGTCGCAGCGATCAGGCTCCACGGTCGTCGGCTGCCAGCTGTTGGAAACATAGAACCCCTCCACGTCCAACTGTCCGGACAGGAGAATCTGCGTGAAACCGGCCTCCGACACGTACTCGACGCCGAGTTCCTGCAGGGTTGGCACCTCCGGAAGCTGAGCGGAAACCCCAAGCGGCCTGCCCGCCACGGTCCCGACAACCATCGCCAAAACTGCGACGGCGAAGGAACCCCCCGCTTGCCGCGCAGCCACCGTCAACGGGGTCACCCCGGCGAGCCCTTTGGGCGACGCCCGGATCCACGGAGCGGTGCGGTTTCGGGTACGAGGATGTCGGGTGTCAGGGGAGACGGTCGACCCGGGATCCTCACGGATCTCGTCCAAAGGAATAGGAGAGGTTGATGAGCGGCAAACAACAGAAGCCGACGTCGGAGCTGGCCACCGCACCAAGGCCGATGTCACCGCTGAAGTCCTCTCCGAGGATGCGTATTCCACCCGACAGCAGGAGCGCCCCGTCGTCGACCGGCAAGGCGTAATTTTCGCTCACGAACTTGAAGCGTCGCGTCAAACGACGCTCGAGACCGAGCATGCCGACCGGTCTGCGCGAGAAATCCGCACCGACGAAGCCGAATCCGAGTCCTCCGGTCACGGACACATCCCGTGAACCGCCCGTGGCCACGCCATAGGCGATCCCCACCTGGGTATCCTCACCGAAAAAGAACATCAGCGACCCAACGGACACATCCAGAGACGGCTGCCGTAGGACCTGGAGCTTGGGGGCGAGATAGAAGGGGGTTAACTCACCGAAGAGGACCGGAGCACCTCCCCCCATCGTAAAGCGATCGGTCACTCCCACGGCGGCGAAGGGGAGCGTCAGCAGATATACACCGGCATAACCTTCCCCGCGGGGCAGCGCTCGGCCAGTGGAGGTGAAGAAGAGTCGCGTCCCGCTCGGGTCCTCTCCCCAGAATTCGCGACCCACGACCGAGCCCCGTGCCCTGCTGACACTGCGGATGTCACTCCGAAGGAGTTCGAAGCGGACCCCCCCGATGCTCAGGAGAACGAGGTCGGTGTCGGACTCCGAGATGATCGTTCCGAAGAGAACCGTACCGTCGAAGAGTTCTACCTTCTGCACGTCCGCCGTGCCTGCCGCCTCCGGCGCAGGCTCCTGAGCGCTCGACTCCTGCACGGTCAGGTGGAGGAGCCCGATCAGGAGCACGGCGAGGATCCCGGTCGATTTCATGCGCGCCTCGTGTGTATGCGGCGAGATGGAGAGTGGCGTACTTCAGTGTAGGGACCATGCGCCCGCGCTGCCACTTGTTCCAAAACTCGCACGGTTTCGAACGTTCACCTTCGAGGACTCGCAGCCTGTCGAGGGGACCACATCCCGAGGCGTCCGGGCCCGACGTAGTGACGCCTCACGTCTCGGCTCCGAACGAGGCTCGGTGCCGACGCCTGCGACCGATCAAGAATCTGGTCAGCCAGATGATCCACAACACGACGCCCCCGACTCCCCCGAACACAATGAAGACGCCATGGCCGCTCGACGCCTGCTGAGTCCGGATTTTGAACGGGCGCCCCCGAGCGTCGACTCGATAACTGGTCGTGGCGAACATCACGTCCCCTTGAAGCCTCATGACCCTGAGCTCCAAAATCGGCGGGACACCCTCAGCCTCGAAGCGGAAACCATCGAAGCGTCGCTCAGCCGCAGCGTGTCCCCATGCGCCGTCCAGTGGTCGGAAGAGAACGCCCGGCAACTGGCGGCACCCTCGGCCTCGAGAACCCCTACGAAGGTCGCGGCGGGTGATAGCGCGTCCGGATCCTCACTCCGCCCACCCTACGCCTAGAGCGCCGCCACGATGATGGCGACGACCAGGCACACCGGAAGCATGGCTGTCGCCATGAGCGTGCCTAGCAAGGCGCGCCGAACCGTGGCACCCCTGCTCATGGCTGTCGCAATGAGCAGGGATCTACCGGAGCGCCGCTTCCACGGCAGCCATCCAGGACCAGAGCCACACGGTGACGCTGACGAAGACCACGATCCCCACGAGGAACACAATACCCATCGTCTTGAAGGCCGACCCAAGCTTATCGAGCGCGTCGATCAGATGCTCGATGTCATTCCCTTCCGTCTCTACGACCTGCTTCATCGAGGACGCCGAACCCCGAAGTCCGAGGCCGGCGATAAAGTAGATCCCGGAAGCGATCAACATGCCGATGGAGGCTTCGTCAGCACTCACGACCCCCCCGATCGCGGAGAGGACGCTGCTGGCAATCAGAATCCACGCAAAGAGGCTGACCCACGTGGCCGTCTTGCTGAGCACCACGTTCTGCTCGGAGTCGAACTCGTAATAGCCACCGCGCTCCATCGGAGTGCTCCAGATTGGTGGGAAAGACGCTCGAGTCTGTTGAGGGCACCCTCACTCTTTCGTGAGGGGCGAAAATGTTAAAAGGAGCGCAGCCTCTCGACAAGCAAGAAACCGCCCACGCCGGGTGGCCGGTGCTCACCCTGCACTTCGTCAGCTGGCGTCGGTCAGACAGCGTCGGGATGTGGCAGTTCTCGATCGTCTTGCCTTGCAGGTCCCCGGGGCTCATGGTGCCGAATGACGCGACAGCGCCACCTTCTACCTTCCGTGCTCCTCGCGGCGGCGAGCGTGCTGCTCGGGACCGACCCTGCGCGGGCGCAGACCGTCTACGGGGTCACCACCGAGCCGGATTCCTCCGCAGTCGAGGGAATCACTGTCACTCTGCGGACGCGCAAGGGTGAAATCACGGCGACCACCCATTCAGCGGTGGACGGGTCATTTCAACTCACGATTCGTGAGGACGGGGAATACCGATTGCGGGCGGACGCACCCGGCTACCTTCCGACGGAAAGCCCCCTCTTCGAGCTTCGTGCGGACCGCCGTTACTCGATCGATGTCGAGTTGACTCGCGGCGGCGCGCAGCCAGTTGCGGACCTCCCACGTGAGCGTTTCGAGGAATGGGTTCGAAGGTGGGTCGATTCGTGGCAGACTCGGGACGTCGCGATGGTCACCGGCCAGGAGTGGCGGGATGCCGCGGCCGGTCGGAACCTCCTGGAGGCACTCCGTCTGACGGATCTTCCTGTTACGGGCTGGGAACCTCACCCCCGCTCTTTCCGGACGATCTGTGCGCGAACACGCTCAAGCTCGAGGTGCGTCAGCGTGTCCTACATGACACACGGCCCGCGAGGTGACCTCCTCGACGTGCCCCCGAGCGACATCGAGGCCGTCATGTGGGTCGGCCCATCGATCTCGAGCAGCCCGTCGTCGGAACGGATGGCGTGGGACGAACAGGCCGTGGCCGAACGGGTCATCCTGTTTGCCCGTGGATACCTATCGCCGCCGCCCTGACTGACCGTCTTGTCCGGGAGGAACACCCGGAGGCCTGGAGATGCCGTTTGACTCCCGTCGGGGCGCCCGGATTCGAACCAGACGGCCCCTGCTCCCAAAGCAATCCCCGAAACACGCGAATCACGGCAAGAAACCGTCTAACTCATTGATGGACTGCACGATCTGCCGTTCTTGCCGATTCGACGTACGGCATCCTGCCGGGGTTCAACAGCGGGAAAACAGCGGGAATTGCAGGAATTACTGCGGGAGTTTGGTGATAGCCAAAGCCCCCGCCACCGAAGTGGCGTGAACCGCCCCGGGTCTACCGGAGACCGTTTGACTTGAGTCCGACCGTCTCAGGTTGAGCGATCAGACGGTTACGATACTGCTCCTCCCGCTCCGTGGGAGGGATGTCTCCGATGGGCTCGAGCAGACGGTGGTTGTTGAACCACCAGACGTACTCGAGGGTGGCGAGCTCGACGTCTTCGAAGCGCTTCCACGGCCCTCTGAGTTCGATGAGTTCGGTCTTGTAGAGCCCGATGATCGTCTCGGCCAGCGCGTTGTCGTAGCTGTCGCCGCGGCTGCCGACGGAAGGCTCGATACCGGCCAGTGCTAGGCGCTCCGTGTAGCGCAGGCTGAGGTACTGCCCGCCGCGATCGGAGTGGTGCACGAGCGACTCGACGTCTCCCTCCAGCCGCTCGGTGATCGCCTGCTCGAGCGCATCGAGCGCCAGCTCACTGCGCAGCGACCTCGAGATCTGCCAGCCGACGATCATGCGGGCGAACGCGTCGATGACGAACGCCACGTAGCAGAACGTCGAGCCGAGTCGCACATACGTCAGGTCCGACACCCACAGCTCGTTGGGTCGGTTTGCCGAGAAGTCCCGATCGACCAGATCCAGTGGTCGAGCACCATCGACGGCGTGGGTCGTGACCTTGAACGTGCGGCCTCGTACGGCGCCTCTCAGGCCCATCCGTCGCATCAGGCGCTCCACGGTGCAGCGTGCGACCTGGATGCCTTCTCGGTTGAGCTGAAGCCACACCTTCCTGGCTCCGTACACGAAGAAGTTCTGCTCCCACACCCGCCGGATCTCCCTGCAGAGCCAGGCATCGCGCTGAGCCCTCGCCGAGGCCCGCGACGCGTCAGCCTCGACGGCCTTCGCTGCGTAGTAGGTCGACGGAGCGATCGGCAGCACCGCACAGATCGGCTCGACTCCGTACACAGCCCGGTGGTCGTCGATGAACGCAACCATCAGCGAGGTCGGCGGTCGAGCTCCGCCTGTGCGAAATACGCTGACGCCTTGCGTAGGATCTCGTTGGCCCGCTTCAACTCACGGACCTCGCGCTCCAGATCCTTGATCCGTGCACGTTCGTCCGTCGTTGGCCCAGCGCGCTTGACTGAGTCCAGTTAGGCCTGGCGGACCCACTTGCTAAG
>JAYOKZ010000035.1:0-31659 GCA_038120095.1 Gemmatimonadales bacterium | reverse complement strand
GGTTCACCCGCAGGGAGGGCACACCGGCAAGCCGGTTGTCGGTGAGCATGTGCAGCCCACCCGAGAAGATGTTGTTGAAGCCGCGCGTCGTGACGTTTCCGCCCTGAATCCCGTACGAGAGGATGTCTACGCCCGGCGCCGAGCGGAGATGCTCCAGAAACGAAGGCGCAGGCCGCTCTTCGATCTCGACCGAGCTGATGCTCACCGATGTGGCCGGCGCTTCGGTGGACTTCTCACCAAGCTGCGTGCGGCCGGTCGTCACGACCAGCGGATCCAGCGCAAACGCCAGCGACTCCAGGGAGATGTCGAACGTCGTCGCCTCACCCGCCGCGACCCGGACACCGTCGAAGCGCTCCTGTCTGTATCCGACGACTTCGAGCACCAGCGAGTAGGTTCCCGCCGGGATCTGGAACATGTACCGGCCGGCATTGTTCGTGAGCGTCTGCGTCCCGGCGTCGCCGAGCAGTCGAACCACGGCCTGTGGAACGGGAGTGCCCAACTCCAGATCGGTAACAGTACCCATGAGGGTGCTTTGTTGGGCGGAAGCCGGCGCATGCAGCGCCGCGGCCAGGAACGTGAAGACGAGGGCGGGAAGCCCGACCCGTTGAAGGCACATCTGAAGACCTCGCACAAGCAGAATGAAGTTGGGAAACGCGCAAGCGAGAACAATTCAATTTTACGAGGCGAACCCCTTACATCGCAAAGAGTTTCGTCACGCCGGCCGCGGTCTTGATCGCGAACACCGCCCCGGCCATCGGGCAGCCTCTGGCCTCGATCCTGACCGGTCGCCATTCTCCGATCATGATCCCCGGACTCTCCCTGGACGACCTGAACTCCGCCCGCGAACGCATCGCCGACGCGGTGCACCGGACCCCGCTGCTCTACTCCCGGACGCTGTCCGACCAGATCGGTGCGCCTGTATGGTTGAAGTGCGAGAATCTTCAAAAAACGGGTGCCTTCAAGGTGCGCGGGGCGCTGAACCGCCTCCTGACTCTGTCTCCGGGGGAATGCGAACGCGGTGTGTCGACCATCTCGGCCGGAAATCATGCGCAGGCTGTCGCCTGGGCCGCGGCTTCAGCCGGCATTTCCAGCACCGTCGTCATGATGGAGCACGCGTCCCCGACCAAGGTTCGGGCAAGCCGCGACTACGGCGCAGAAGTGATCCTCCATGGGGATGCCGCCGCCGCGTTCGAAAAAGTCCATGAAGTCAGCCATGAGCGCGGTTTGACGTTCGTGCACCCCTTTGACGACGTGCAGGTCGTGGCAGGACACGCTTCATGTGGGCTGGAGATCCTCGAAGATTGCCCGGGTGTCGGTACGGTCGTGGTACCGGTAGGAGGAGGGGGGCTGTCCTCCGGGATCGCCGCCGCACTCGCTGCGTCCGAGTCGGATGCAGCTGTGTGGGGCGTGGAACCATCGGGCGCCGCCGGGATGCATGAATCCTTTCGCGTTGGAACAGCTGTCCGACTCGAACGCGTGGACACCGTGGCCGATGGTCTGGGAGCGCCGATGGCGGGCCAGCTGAACTTCGAGATCCTGTCGGAGCACGCGAGGGGAATCGTTCGTGTGGAGGATGCTGAGATCGTGTGTGCCATGATGGTGCTTCTCGAGAGAACGAAGCTACTCGTTGAACCTGCCGGAGCCGCCGGCGTGGCCGCGCTGGTCGAAGGCAGAATCGAGTTTGATGCCTCACGCCCGGTCGTCGTCGTGATCAGCGGCGGGAACGCGGACCTCCCACAGCTGGCCCGGTTGATTCAGGGTGAGCGTCGATGACGAACCACCGGTCTTCGGGGGCCGTGACTCGCTCCCGATGTACGGCTGAGCAATCGCCGCCGGCTTTCGCTGAGCCTCGTCAGTCTACATCCACAAGCCGGATGTAGAACACGAGAGTTGATCCCGGCGGAATGTCACCACGCCGAGACGAACCGTACGCGAGCCCCGGCGGCACGACCAGACGGCGCTCACCCCCGCGGCGCATACCCATGATGCCCTCGTTCCAGCCGCGGATCACCTCGTTGCCCCCGAGCCGCACCGCGTAGAGGTCACCGCCGAGGTTCCCGTCGAATACGGTGCCATCCGGCAACCATCCCACATACTCGATCCATACCCGGCTGGTTCGGCGGGCGACCGGCCCCTCGCCTTCCAGAACATCCTCGACGAACAGTCCAGACCGCAGCCGAACGAATGTCGACAGGTCGACATCGAGGTCCGGTGCGAAATAGAGACGTTCGGGGTCGCTGGGTGGGAGAGCGAGCCCCGCCGTGCCAGAGCCAGCCCCACAACCGGCCAGCAGCACTCCTGCCATGAGGCAAGGCCACAGGCGCCCTGCCCCCGGAGTTCCACGCCACGACTTCACGAGCGGTTCAACCCCGTGGCCCCGGCAGCCCTGAGCATCTGGCGGCTCTCTCGCTTCGATCGGGTCGTGCCGCGACCACACGAAGATGCCGCAGGCCTCGGGCCATGGGTGCGAGCACGGGTGGGTCGAGCCCCACCGACACCGGGCAGCCCCCTCGCGAGCAGGCAATCCGCTCTCCTGCGGGCCAACGCCCGAACCGGTGCGCAGGCGCGAAAGAGACGAAAAGGGCCGCGACCCCGACTGGGGACCACGGCCCTTTCATCCCGGTGGCTCGACGGCCGCCGATTATCCCTGCGCCTCGATCGCCTTGAGCGCCTCGACCGTGGACTTCACGTGATCGGCACTCGTAGCGAGCGCCGCCTGCTCGTCCGCGTCGAGTTCGACTTCAAGAATGCGCTCGAGACCGTTCTCACCCAGCATGCACGGCACACCGAGGAAGAGGTCGTTGAAGCCGTATTCGCCCTGCAGCCATGCTGCACACGGCAGGATTCGACGCTTGTCCTTCACGATGGCCTCTGCCATCTGAACCGCCGCCGCCGCCGGCGCATAGTACGCACTTCCCGTCTTCAGGTATGCCACGATCTCTCCACCGCCCTTTCGGGTCCGCTCGACGAGCGCATCGATACGATCCTGCTCCAGGAGCTGCGTGAGTGGGATACCGCTCACCGAGGTGTAGCTCGCGAGGGGCACCATTGTGTCACCGTGGCCACCCAGTACGAGGGCCTGAATGTCCTCGATGGAAACGTCGAGTTCGAGCGCGATGAAGGAACGATACCTCGCCGTATCCAGTACGCCGGCCATCCCGATCACTCGTTCACGCGGAAAGCCAGAGGCTTCCATCGCCACCTGCGCCATGACGTCGAGCGGGTTCGTCACCATGATGATGATCGAGTCCGGGGCGACCCGCGCGATCTCCCTCGAAACGGAACGGATCACGTTTGCATTGGTCTTGAGCAGGTCATCACGGCTCATGCCCGGCTTGCGTGCGATCCCTGCCGTGACGATGAAGATGTCCGCCCCCGTGGACGATTCGTAGTCGTTCGCTCCATGGACACGGGCGTCAAAGCCCTCGATCGGGGCGCTCTCCCACTGGTCGAGGCCTTTTCCCTGAGGGATCCCGTCCGCGATATCCACGAGGACGACCTCTTTGGCCAGTTCTTTCTGAGAGAGAAGCTGCGAGCAGGTCGCACCGACGTGACCCGCGCCGACGACAGTGATCTTCTTGGCGCTCATGGGGAAAATATCGCTCCGAGGCAGGTGAAAATTCTTGAATGACCGTGAGCCCAGTCCGCCCGGCAACTCCGGCCTCGAGAGGTGGATGGGCGATCAGGATGCAGGAGTATAACGACGCTCGGTGCGAGGTCTAGCCGACCCGTGCCCATCGGTCCGACACCGCGAAGAAGACCCGCCTGAGACACTGCCTCTCGAACTCAGCCGCCGGTCTGAGAGAGCGCCACGAGGCCACCGGACCCGACATCACTGCCCTGAATGAGATAGTGCCGCTCAGGCTTGATGCGCAGCGTCTCGACGATGTGCGGCATCAGATCCTCCCCCCGACGCAGTGGATCTCGCAGGTTCGTCTGGATCGACCCAAAAAGGCATGGGCGCAACTGCCCATCGGCCGTCAGACGCATGCGATTGCATCGGTCGCAGTAGTTGTGGCTCATCGGCGTGATGACGCCGATCGTGCCCGGAGCTCCACTGAACTGATGGTACCGCGCAGGACCGTTGCCGAAGGGGCCCTGCACGGGCTCCAGCGCCTCTATGCGCTCGATTCGGCGAAGCGCTTCCGTGCACGATATGAACTGGTTCGCGCTCAGATCCAGGTTCGCGCCGGTCGGCATCATTTCGATGAAGCGAACGTGCCAGGGGCGCTCCCTCGTGATTTCGGCGAACTCTTCGATCTCGTCGTCGTTCTGGCCCCGAATCAGCACGACGTTGATCTTGATGGGCGCAAACCCCGCGGCCTCCGCGGCATCAAGCCCTTCCATGATCCTCGGGTACGAGCCCGGCCGCCGGGCAATCGAATCGACGCGATCCGGTCGCAGCGAGTCGAGCGAGACGTTGAGGCGCTGCACGCCCGCCGATCGTAACTCTTCAGCGTGATCAGCAAGCAGGACAGCATTGGTCGAGAGCGACAGATCTTCGATCTGCGGGACGGCTGCGATCATGCGAACCAGATCGGCGAGGTCCCTTCGGACGAGCGGCTCACCCCCCGTAATCCGGACACGCTTCAGACCCATGCCAGCCATGGTCCGGACGATCGCTTCGATCTCCTCGTAGCTGAGCAGCTCATCCCGCTTCAGCCAGGGCAGACCTTCCATCGGCATGCAATAGACACACCGAAGGTTGCACTTGTCCGTTACGGAAATCCGGAGGTACTCGACACGGCGGCCAAACGGATCGACCAGATCCGACGGCGACTGACGCAGGGGATCGCTCATGGCCCGCGCTCCGCATCAGGTTGCACAAGCACACCGCGTCCCGTTCCGGGCGGAATCGTACCCTCGACCCACCCCCCGGAGCCGTCTTCGTAATGCTCCCGCTTCCAGACGGGGAGCCGCTTCTTGATCTCCTCGATCACATAGCGTGCCGCGTCGAACGATTCAGCACGATGAGGACTGGACACCGCGATGGCCACGGACACATCCCCGATCGAGAGTTCGCCGGTTCGATGCTCGACCGCGACTCGTTTCGTACCCAGGCGTTCCGCCGCTTCATCGGCGATCACGGCGAGCTCTTTGCGCGCCATGTCCACATACGCGTCGTACCGCATCCCCGATACCGGCCTGCCGTCAGCGTGATTCCTCACGACACCCACGAAGAGGAGAGCCGCTCCGTCCTCGTCAGCCCCGACGCGAGCGAGAACGTCGGAGGGGAGAATGACATCCGGACCGACCGAACAATGGACCACACGGGACGACATACTCGATCAGCCTCCGGCGACGGGAGGGATGAACGCGACCTCGTCCCCGGAATCGAGTGGCTCATCGAGCAACGCGTATGTCTGGTTCACGGCGACCGCCGGCTCTTCAGGCAGCGCGTCCCAGGGTGCCCCCCGCGCCCGAAGCGTCGCGACGAGGTCACCGACCGTCGATCCATCGGACAGGTCTACGACGAGCTCGGAGACGCCGACCAGATCACGGTACGAAGCGAAGAAGAGCGTATTGACAGACAGGGTCACGATTCGGGGGACCGGCGTTCAGAGCGTTGGGCCAGAGAAGGCCGGCGGCTGTTCCTGACATCGTACACATAGATCGACCCCCAAGGGGCCGTCAACGTTCCCAAGCGACCGTTTTGTCGGGTTCCGCCCGGGCCGAAAACACCGAAGCGGGGTTTGAAGGACGACTCCACGCCATGCCAGGGAGCCGTGCCCCAGGACGGTTGCCACCCCGACGACGCGCCCCGGGGCCCTCCGGGCCCCGAAGCGCCCGGATGCGTCGACCCAGATCTTCCCTCAAGGACTGGAGCTGCAGCACCTGACCCGGACTGAGTACCTCCAGCAGCGCCCGTTGCTCGTCAGCGAACAGACCGGCCTCCTCCGAGCGCAGCTCGATCATGCGCGTGATCAGTGCCTCGGCCTCCCGCTCGTCGTCGCCGCCCTCGAGCAGCAGGGCTTCAACCCTGCGGCGCACCGCCAACTCTGCACGCCCGAGTTCTCGGCGCCGACCTTCGAAGCCCCGAATGACTTCGGAAAGTGCCTGAGACGCAGAGGCGTCGAGTCCCAACCGCTCCGAAATCATTCGAGCCGTCTGACGGCGGAATCGCTGCTCCATCTGCTCGCGGTTCGGCGCACGATCTCCCCGGTTTTGAGCCTGTGCTCCTGCGGGCACCACGACGACGACGGTGAGCAACGCCGTCGACATCCATCGTCGCAGGCTTGTCGTGCGCATCATACCGCTCCCTCCACCGAGAGATCGTCCAGGAGTTGCATCAGAGCCTCATCGGAGAGTCCATCGATCGACGGCGCACCGGCGAGAAGACCATCGTCGCTCAACCACACCTGGCCTTCTCCAGTTTCCGTTGCCCACCCGGGAATGGCTCCAGCTACGGTCGCTGAGCGATCAGCAGACACCCCGATTCCAAGCGCGACGGCAGCGACCGCCGCGGCTGTGAGACCCCACCACGGACGACGTGGAGCACGCCGCACGTGCAGGGCGGACAGCACGTCATCCGCGAGTCCTTCCGGTATGGCTGGGGGTGCGCCCATGAGCGCGCGAATCACTTCGAGTTCCGCCGAGCACTCCCCGCACGAACGCAGGTGACGCTCGATGGCGTCGCGCCCTTCGGTCGCAAGCCGATGGGATGCGAAATCGGGAAGCACCTCTCGTACCGAACCACATTCTGTCTGGCTCATTGCATCAACTCCCTCAGCCGGCGAATCCCATGGAAATAATTTACTCGTGCCGCTCCTTCGCTCGACCCGATCATCTCTCCGATTTCCCGAAAGCTGAGCCCGTCATCAATACGAAGCGAGACCGACAGACGTTGTTTCTCCGGAAGCGTCTCGAGCAGGGCCCGGGCCCGGGCAGACTCGTTCCCTGATACAGCCTGCTCCGCAGGGTTCGGGTCATCCGATGCGATGGGGGCCACGTCGTCGATCGGTGCCTCGCTCCACCGCCCCCTTCGTCGGAGCGTTGCTCTCGCCTCATTTGCCGTGATCGTCATCATCCACGTCCGGAAGGAAGCATCGCCACGAAACCCGTCCAGGGCGCGCAGCGCCTTCATGAAGGCATCTTGAACCACGTCCTGAGCGACATCGTCTCGTCTCGTGATGGACAGCGCGACCCGGTAGGCCGAGGCATGGTGTCGGTGAACGAGCAGGCCGAACGCCTGTTCATCTCCAGAGCGCGCCCGCTCGATGGCGAGCGCGTCAGAAACCTCGTCTTCCCCTCGCGATTCGTCCTTCACTGATCTCTGGACGCACCGGGAGTCAAAGTGTTAAGAAGGCGATTGGATTCGAGTTGACGGCGCCGCGGACGACTCGGTCAGAAACCGAGGTCGTCGAGCCGCTCCACCCGGGCACGAAGATGTTTCGAAGGCTTGAACACGGGCACGGAACGCGAGGGAACTTCGACCGATTCCCCGGTGCGGGGATTCCGCGCCATCCGCGTCTTCCGCTTCCGGACCTTGAAGGTGCCGAAGCCTCTGATCTCGATGTTGTCGCCGTTTGCGAGCGCGTGCTTAACCGCATTGAGGAAGCCATCGACGACGAGTGCACAATCCTTCTTCGTGATGCCCGGACCGATCGCCTCTGCCACCTGTTCCACCAGGTCTGCCTTCGTCATTCTTCCTCCATAAGAGCCTTTCCGCGGAGTTCGCACGGCAAGCGCTCCGGGACGGTAGCCACGGCCGACGGGGCCCGCAAGGAGGAGCGGAGTCGTTGCAGGATAGCGACTTGCGAGACTCTCAGAGTTCCGCCGGGGCCATCCTTCATCCGCTCGACCGCTCCTCCATGAGAGAGATGAAGTCGTCGAACAGGTACTGACTGTCGTGAGGACCTGGCGCGGCTTCCGGGTGGTATTGAACCGAGAGAACCGGCAGGTCCCGATGCCGCACCCCCTCAGCCGTTCCGTCGTACAGATTCACATGCGTGAGGCGTAGTCCCGGAGCCCCCGGAATCGTGTTGCCCTCACCAGACTCCACCGCAAAACCGTGGTTCTGTGAGGTGATTTCGACCAGGCCACGGTCAAGGTTGTGGACCGGATGGTTTCCACCGTGGTGACCGAACGGGAGTTTGAAGGTCTTCGCGCCGAAGGCTCGACAGATCAACTGATGCCCCAGGCAGATGCCGAACACGGGTGTCCCGGCGCTTGCCAGCGCGAGGATCGCCTGCTCTGCAGCCTGAACGGCAGCCGGGTCACCCGGCCCGTTCGAAACGAAGAGGCCGTCGGGGCTCGCCGCGAGAATCTCCTCGACCGGGGTGTCGGCCGGGATCACGGTCACCCGACAGCCACGCTCCGACAGCAGTTTCGGAGAGTGAGCCTTGACACCGAAGTCGTACGCCAGGACGTGGAACCGCTCCTCGCCGACGGCCGGAACCTCATACGCTGCGTCGGTCGAAACGCCACAGGCCAGATCGAGTCCTTCCATCTCGGGCTGCGCCCGGATCTGTGAGAGCAGCTCATCCGGGTCTGTCTCCGCCGGAGCAATCGCCCCGCGCATCGCTCCCTCGGCGCGAATGTGACGGGTCAGCGCCCGGGTGTCGATCTCTGAGATCCCCGTGATCCCATGCTCCCGGAGGTACCCGTCGAGTCCGCCCTCGGAGCGCCAGTTCGACTGAAGTCTACTGGCCTCTCGAACCACAAATCCGGCCACCTGCGGCACGGGTGATTCCCGATCTTCCGAATTGACCCCGTAGTTCCCTATCAGTGGATAGGTCATGGTCACCAGCTGCCCGGTGTACGAGGGGTCCGTCAGAACTTCCTGGTAGCCGGTCATGGACGTGTTGAAGACGACCTCGCCGAAACTGATGTCCGGAGCGCCGAGGCGGGCTCCGTCGAATCGGCGTCCATCTTCGAGCAGAAGGTAGGCGGAGGGCTTCAGAGCGATCTCCCGATCCTCACGGTGAAGAGTTCGTCGCCTTCGACACTGGCGGCATCTGGAGGAAAACTACCCCCGGCGGGTAGGGGGTCAACCGAACCCTCCGGACAACGTTACCTTGGTCGTCATGCACACCGTGTACATCCATGCCGACGAGTCTTGTCTGGGTAATCAGAACCAGAAGATGTCCAGCCCAGGAGGGGCCGGGGGCCTCGTCGAGGTATGGAAGGATGGGGGATGGGAACGGCGCGACTACTGGGTCGCCGAACCGGACACCACGAACAACCGGATGGCTCTTCGAAGTGTGATCGAGCCACTTTCGCACCTGAGACTTCGTTGCCAGGTCATCTTCACGTCGGACAGCCAATATCTCGTGAACGGGATCAACGAGTGGCGACATGGTTGGAAGCGCGGAGGGTGGAAGCGAAGGGCCGGACCCATCCTGAATCTGGAGCTCTGGAAGCAGGTCGACGAGCTGGTGGAACAGCACGATTTCATTGCCCGCTGGGTGCGCGGCCACGACGGTCACCCCGAAAATGAATACGTCGACTACCTCGCCACCCGGGCAGCCGCTGACCAGTCCAGTTCGGGGGGACTGATCTCGTCGAGCTTTGCGGAATGGCTGGATGAACGCCGGGAGAAGGGTCAGTTCCTCGACTACATGGAGTTCGAGGGCCCGTCAGAGCGCTTTCGTTCCTGAGGTGCCTGCCCGGCCCCTGAGCTTCGGAATAAGTGAAGGCACGGTATCCGCTCCCGCCACGCGTCCGCTCGGCTGCCTTCGCGCTCAGGTCATCCCGAGACCAGGGGTTGATCCTTCGACGAGACCTGAGCGCCGTCGAGATCCCGGCTGAAGGTTTTGCAGAAGCAGGCCAACAGAGCATCCGCAACGTCCTCCAGGGGCGGAGCATCGCCCAGTTCCCGCTCGAGAGAGGTGACGGCGCGGTTTGTGATACCACACGGGATGATCGTGTCGAAGTAGGCGAGCTCCGTGTCGACGTTCAGAGCAATCCCGTGGGAGGTAATCCAGCCGGAGGACACACGAATGCCGATCGCCGCGAGCTTACCCCGCTCAGTCCAAACACCCGTCCCGGCCTCGTCCCGCTCGGCGTCGACGCCAAACTCGGCCGCCGTGCCGATCAACACGGTCTCGAGGTCCCGAAGGTACCTGTGCAGGTCCTTGCGATCCGGTTTCAGATCGAGGATCGGGTAGGCTACGAGTTGTCCAGGTCCGTGGTAGGTCACATCCCCGCCCCGCCCTGCCTTGTGGAGTTCGATTCCTCGAGCGGCACGCTCTTCTTCATCCGCCAGAATGTTGGCAGGGTCCGTGCTCGAGCCCATGGTGATCACGTGAGGATGCTGAACCAGGACCAGCGTGTCCTGGATCGTCCCTTCTCTGCGC
This sequence comes from Gemmatimonadales bacterium, assembly GCA_038120095.1. Classification (GTDB taxonomy): domain Bacteria; phylum Gemmatimonadota; class Gemmatimonadetes; order Longimicrobiales; family Gaopeijiaceae; genus UBA2589. Next base: position 21,361 of record JAYOKZ010000035.1, on the reverse strand, counting down.
TTTCGAACAAGGTCTTCCTGAAGTTCGAGCGCCCGGGCATACGGCACGCACCCGGCGCGAAGGACGCTGAGCGTTCGCCGCGATGTCAAGGAACGCCGCGACCGGCCGCCAGCAAAAAGCCGCGGGGGGCCGCCTCCGAAACCGGGAGGCCGCGAACGCCGGAGCCGATCACGCGTCGGTCGGGAAAGACTCCAGGGTCTCCTTCAGGCGCGCGAGGAAGCGAGCTGCATCAGCTCCGTCCACAATCCGGTGATCGTAGCCGAGCGAAAAGAGCGACTTCTTGCGAATCGCCATCGAGTCCGTGCCCGTGTTCGGGTCGGTCACGACGACGACCTTCTTCTCAATCGCTCCGGTCCCAAGAATCGCAGCCGTCCCTTTGGGAATAACCGGCAGGCCCACCAGAGTCCCGAGGACACCGGGGTTCGTGATGGTGAACGTTGCGCCCTGGATTTCTTCGGGCATGAGCTTTCGATCGCGCGCCCGAGAGGCAAGGTCCACGATCTTGTTTCCGATTCCCACGAGACCGAGATGGTCGGCGTCACGAACGACCGGTACGATCAGGCCCGGGTTCAAATCCACGGCCATCCCGAGGTTCACATTGCCCCGGTAGATGACGTTGTTCCCCGACACAGTGGAATTCACCATCGGGAACTCACGAAGGACGCGCGACACAGCCCAGGCAACGAACGCGGTATAGCTGACGCGAGCACCCTGAGCAGCCCAACGCTCCTTGCTGCCGGCTCGCACCCCATCGATCGCCGAGAAGTCGATCTCGATGAACGAGTGCACATGAGGAGCCACCCGCTTGGCGACGACCATGTGCTCTGCCGTCAAGCGACGAATCTTGTCCATCGGCTCGACTGTATCGGCCGCTCGAACCGGAAACTCGGGATGCTGGACCTCGCGGTAGAACGTGGTCCAGATATCAGCTGGAGGTGCGCCGGCAGCGGCAGTCGCGGGCGCGGAGGGCGCAGCCGGCGGGACGACGGGCGCGGGAGGGGCGGCCACCGGGGCTTCCGCAGCCGATGCCCCGCCCTGCTCGATAAACTCCAGAATGTCCTGCTTGGTCACTCGCCCGGCGTGACCTGTGCCCTGTACGGACTGGATGTCGACTCCATGCTCCTCAGCGATCTTGCGGACGACGGGGGTCGACTTGGTGCGCAGGCGATCTTCGGCGGATTCCGGCCCGTCGCCGGGGACAGGGGCCACGGCAGCGGGGGCTGCCTCTGCCGGCACCGCTACTGGGACCTCGGCGGCGGGCGCCACGGCAGCCGCGTCGGGGGCGGCCGCCGGTGCGGCCGCTACCGCTCCACCCTCGGTGTCGATGAAGGCGACAATCGTGCCGACTTCCACGGTCTCCCCTTCCTGGACCGAGATTTCGACCAGCGTGCCATCGGTCGGGGACGGGATTTCCGCGTCTACCTTGTCGGTCGAAATTTCCAGAATCGGCTCGTCGCGCTCGACGGAGTCGCCGACCTGCTTAAGCCACTGTGACACCGTTCCCTCGGCAATGGACTCCCCCATCTGGGGCATCGGGACTTCAATCCGGGCCACGCTCGATCACTCCGTGTTGGTCAGTAGGCCGCTAGGTACCGGGCCGCCTTCAAGACGTCGTCGGTCTGCGGAAGAAAATAATCCTCAAGGGACCCCGAGTACGGAACGGGCGCGTCGATCGCCGTCACCCGCAAGATGGGGCCGTCCAGCCACTCGAATGCCTTCTCACTCACGCGGATCGCGATTTCACCCGCGATTCCACCCGTCCGAGTGTCCTCGTGCACCACGAGCAGCTTGTTCGTCTTCTTGACGCTCTCGACAATCGAATCCTCATCGAGCGGGAGAAGCGTGCGCAGATCGATGATCTCGACGGAAACTCCGTCCTCGGACTCGAGAGTCTCCGCGGCTTCCACGCTCTTATGGACCATAGCGCCGTAGGTCACGATCGTCAGGTCCTTGCCCTCGCGCACCGTGCGAGCCTCACCGAGAGGAACAATGTAATCCTCGTCTGGAAGCACCTCACGAAGACCGGGTGCCCGGTAGAGGCCCTTGTGCTCCTCGAAGATGACCGGATTGTCGTCCCGGATGGAAGCCTTGAGAAGCCCTTTCGCGTCTCTTGCCGTGCTCGGGTACACGATCTTGAGCCCCGGCGTATGGAAAAAAGCCATTTCCACGTTCTGCGAGTGGAACGGACCACCGCGATTGCCACCCCCGACAGGTCCACGAATCACCAGCGGCATCGGGCCCGATCCACGGTAGTTGGATGTCGCGATGTAATTCGTGATCACGTCATAGGCCGGCGAGATGAAATCCATGAACTGAATTTCAACGACGGGCCGAAGACCCATGTGCGCAGCCCCGGCTGCGGCTCCGGTGAAGCCGCCTTCCGCTATGGGTGTGTCGATGACGCGGTTCTCACCGAAATGAGCAAGGAAATCACGGGTGACCTTGAAGGCCCCACCGTAAATCCCAATGTCCTCGCCCATGAGGAAGACGGAGTCGTCCCGAACCATTTCCTCGAACAGAGCTTCGGAAATCGCCTCCAGCATCGTGACGGGCTCGCCACGCCGGGTCTTCAGCAGGTGTTCCGGAATCTCGCGGTCCATCATTCCTCGGTCGTTCAGGCCAGGCTCGGGTCGGGGTTCTCTGCCCGGGTCCACGGACGCGGGGTCTGCACGTCGGTGTAGACATCCAGCACCGCATCCGATCCGTCCGGATAGGGCTCAGCGATGGCGGTCTCCGCTGCCACCCGGCAAAGCTCGAACGTCTCTTTCTCAATGGTGACCAGCTCATCCTCAGACGCCCAGTCATTCGAGAGCAGGCGTGCCCGGTAAAGGTGGAGCGGATCTTTCTTCTCCCACAAACGAATCACTTCGGGGTCGACATAATCCTGCGGGTCGTGCTGTGCATGACCTTTTCGCCGGAAATACTTGAGTTCGACCATGCGCGTACCCTCTCCCGACCGAACGAGCGAGGCCGCACGACGCACCGTGTCGAACACGGCAAGCACGTCGGTTCCATCCACGGACTCGGCGCCAATCCCGTACCCCGGCCCCTTTTCCGTAAAGCTCGAGACTCGCGTGTTCTTGTGCGTGGGGGTGGAAAACGCCCACTGATTGTTCTCCACCATGAGAAGCATGGGACACCGCTGCACCGCAGCGAAGTTCAGCCCCTCGTGCCAGGCTCCTGTCGACGAAGCCCCGTCTCCGTAGAAGACGATTCCGATACGCTCCTCATCCCTGAGGCGGAATGAGAGTGTCATGCCGGCCATGATCTCGATCATGGTACCGAGCGGCGAAACCGGTCCGACGAAGCCGCGATCGAAGTCGTACCAGTGCACGTTGGCCTCACGACCCCGCGTCGGACTGGTTCCCTTCGCCATGTACTGTCGAAAGAAGTCGATCAGCTCACCGCCGAAGAGAAACAGGGCGCCCGCCGCCCGGATGGTGTGGCAAAGCATGTCGCCGGAACCGTCGTCACGACGCCGAAGAGCGTAGGCGGCTCCGACCGCACCCGCTTCCTGACCCAGCGATCGATACAGTCCCCCCGTTACATGTCCCTGCTTCTGCAGCAACTCCAGACGCTCCTCGGCGGCACGAGTAAGGCAGAGAGCCCGGTACAACTCGTGAAGCTCGGCACGACCGAGTCCGTACGTTGTGTCAGACACGACTTCAGTCCGACTCTGCCGAGTGAGCGGCCCCGAGCGAACCACCGTCCGGCGGCCCAGAGCGCTGAGCTCCGCTTTCGCGGTTCAAGGGCTCAGTTACCCTCGCTGCCAGAGCTGCCCTCGCCTTCGGCGGCCGCAGGCTCGTCGAGACCGGGGAGGACGGGAGCGGGAGCCGCCTGCGTTGCTGGCGCGTTCACCTGGATGACCGACTCGGGCACCGTGCTGCGAGACGACATGATCGAGAGCACGAGTGCGAGCACCATGAAGGCCGCTCCGGCGCTCCACGTCGCACGCGTCAGCACCGTGGCAGCCTGACGGCCACCCAGAACGCCGTCCGCCATCGTGCCTCCGCTGCCGCCGACAGCCGCAAGGCCGCCGCCTTTTCCTGCTTGAAGCAGAATCACGACAGAGAGAAAGATGCCGTCGAGAACGAGGACGGCCAGCAAGAAACCATACATCGTGCAGAGTCCCTTCGGGGTAAGTCGATAAACGTCGGAGAGGCCGGAAAGGGTGTCAACGGTCGGCTCAGTTCACCGCCGCGCCGATATTCAAAAAGGAGGACGGCTCCAGACTCGCCCCGCCGACGAGTACGCCATCCACGTCCGCTGCAGACAGCAGCTCAGCTGCGTTTCCGGGCTTGACGGATCCTCCGTACAGGATCGGGACCCGAGACGCCCCCACGGGTCCGATGACCTCCGCGAGTCGCTCCCTCAGGGTACCATGAGCGGTTGAGGCGTCGTCCGGAGTCGCCGTCTCTCCCGTGCCGATCGCCCAGACCGGCTCATACGCGAGGAGAAACCGATCCGCTTCTCGAAGCGCAGGCAGCGCCGCGTCGAGCTGCGAGAGAATCACTCGCTCCAACGAGCCGGACCGACGCTCGTCGAGTGTCTCACCGACACACAGCACGGGCGACAGACCGGCACGGACCGAGGCCTCCACCTTCCTCCGGGTGTCCTCGGACGACTCTCCGAATACGTGACGACGCTCGGAATGGCCGATCAGAGCGAAGGTCGCGCCGGCATCCGCAGCCATCGGCGCCGAAAGCTCTCCCGTGAAGGCCCCCGAGTCCTCCCAAAAGATGTTCTGGGCTCCCACCTGAAGGCGCGGGTCCCGAAGAGACGAACCAGCGACGACAGCCAACGAGACGGCCGGCGGGAAGACGATCAGTTCATGGCTGGCTGACAGCGTCGCGGCGTCGAACCGTTCCAGGAAGCGGACTGCTTCAGCAGGACCGTGGTGCATCTTCCAGTTCCCGGCGATCACGGCCATCAGAGACTCCGATCCGTCAATGCGTCGACTCCGGGCAAGGTCTTGCCCGCAAGCAATTCGAGGGAAGCTCCTCCGCCTGTCGAGACGTGCGTAAGTCGATCCCCGACCCCTGCACGTTCGGCAGCCGCAGCCGAGTCGCCCCCTCCGAGGATCCCGATGGCTCCGGCATCGCAGGCCCGAGCCACCGAATGCGCGATGTCGACCGTCCCTTCAGCAAACGGGTCGACCTCGAATACGCCCATCGGCCCATTCCAAACCACGGTGCGAGCGAGACCGACCATGGCGGCAAACCGCTGGCGCGTTTTCGGACCGACATCGAGAACCATGTCGCCGCTCTGAATGTCGGTCCTCTCGACGGCGCGAGCAGCAACGTCGGACGCGATCCTGGGTGCCACGACGCAGTCAACCGGCAGAACCAGACGCTCACCACCCTCCGACAACAGTGCGCGCGCTGTCTCGATGGAATCTTCCTCGATCAGGCTGTTTCCGGTACTCAGCCCGAGAGCTCGGAAAAACGTATTCGCCATGGCTCCCCCGATCAGGAGATGGTCGACGCGAGGAAGCAGGGACGAGATCACCCCGATTTTCGATGAAATCTTGGCCCCTCCGACGATGGCGACGAAGGGCCGAGCAGGATCCAGAAGTGCATCCTCAAGGAATTCGAGTTCCCGCGCCAGCAAAATACCCGCGACCGACTCTCGCCCCCTGGCTCGCATCGCCGTCGCGAGCCCCGCCGTCGAAGCGTGGGCCCGGTGTGCGGTCCCGAACGCATCGTTGACGAAGATGTCGCCGAGCGCGGCCCAGGATGCAGCCAGGGAAGGATCACCGGAGGTCTCTCCACCGGTGAAGCGCGTGTTTTCCAGGACACCGACCTCGCCCGCGCCGAGGGATGCTACATCCTCGGCTGCGGCCGATCCGGTGACCTCGGGGATGAATCGAACGGGGGCCTCCAGGAGCTCACCCAGTCGAGCCGCCACGGGTGCAAGTGAACATGCAGGATCCGTCTTTCCCTTCGGCCGACCGAGATGAGAGAGCACGACGACGCGTGCCCCCGCCCCGGTCAGCGTGCGAAGTGTCGGAAGAGAGGCCCGAATGCGCTGATCGTCCGTGATCACGCCGGAGGCCAGAGGCACATTCAGGTCGGCACGGACGAGCACCGTGCTCCCCCGTAGCTGATCGAGATCGAGGTCCTGCAGGGTCTTCTTGTTCACGGTCGAGGGTTGAGCTTGCCCAATTCGGCGGCACCGCAGTTTCGGTCGAGCGGGCACGGGATCCGGACTTCCGGGCGAGCCCTCAGGCACGAACCCCGCGGTGGGCGCAGACCCGTCACGTCACGGCACGGTCGACGAAGTGGCGATGAAGTGGATGGGAGGAAGGCGTGCGGGGACTCAGTCAGTCCGGCAATCAGAGCGTTGCACCGATGAAGCCGACCAGATCGACAACCCGCGATGAGTAGCCCCACTCATTGTCGTACCACGAGAGGACCTTGACCATGCGGCCGTCCATCACAGACGTCGACAGCGCATCGACCGTCGAACTCCGCGGATCGGTCGTGTAGTCGATCGATACCAATGGCTCATGCGACACGCCGAGGATCCCGGCCATGGAACCGTCCGCGGCAGCTTGAAAGGCCGCATTGACCTCTTCTTCGGTCACATCGCGCTCGAGTTCCGCAACCAGGTCCACGATCGACACGTCGGCAGTCGGTACGCGAATCGCCATGCCGTCGATCCGACCCTGAACCTCCGGAAGAACCAGTCCGGTCGCTTTTGCCGCACCGGTGGTCGTGGGGATCATGGACATCGCGGCCGCTCTCGCCCTCCGAAGATCCGAATGGGGGAGATCGAGGATGTTCTGATCGTTCGTATACGCATGGATTGTCGTCATGAGCCCATGTCGGAACCCGAACTCGTCGCTCAAAACCTTGACGACCGGTGCAAGGCAATTGGTCGTGCAGCTCGCATTGGAAATGATGTGGTGGTTCGCCGGGTCGTAGCTCTCCTGATTCACACCGAGGACGACGGTGATGTCTTCGTTCTTCCCGGGGGCCGAGATGATGACTTTGCGGGCCCCGGCCTGTATGTGTTTCGACGCTCCCGCATGGTCACGAAAAATGCCGGTCGACTCGATCACGACATCCACACCGAGATCTGCCCACGGGAGGGCGGCGGGATCACGCTCACTGAAGACCCGGATCTCGTCGCCATCCACGATGAGCCCCCCTTCCGATACCGCCACGGAGCCCGGATACCGTCCGTGCACGGAGTCATACTTGAGCAGGTGAGCCAGCGTTGAGGGACTGGTCAGATCGTTCACGGCGACGAAGTCGATGTCAGCCGACCCAGTCTGCAGGGCACTTCGGAGGACATTACGACCGATGCGCCCGAATCCGTTGATCGCTACCCGAATGGCCATGCCTGAAGATCTCCCGGAGAGATGAGGTGTTGGTGTTTGATCCAGCCCCTCAACATAACCCCGAACCCAGATTCGGGAGGGCCCGCGCAAAGGTGACGAGGTGCACTGAGCGAGCGCCATGGTCTGCGAGCACGGACGCTGCTTCGGCGGCGGTCGCTCCCGTCGTGAGCACGTCATCGACAAGGATGACTTCACCGGCAGCGGCCGCTGCGATGTCGGGCGTAGGCACGAACGCGCCCCGAACGTTGGCGCGTCGCATCCCGGGCTCGAGCCGGATCTGCGACCGTCGCCCTCCCACCCTCTCGAGCATGTGGTCAAGCGGGGCAGAGACACTCTTTGCAACCCCCCGAGCCAATAGCGCGGCCTGGTTGTAACCCCGTGCACGTTCTCGAGCCGAGGTCGTAGGAACGGGGGTGACGCACAGCGGGCGGGGCGAGCCGGTCCCGGGCTCCCGAGTGGCGAATACAGGGGACACGAGTGTGTGGTGGAGTGCGACGTGTCCAACTCGCTCCCCCATGAAATCAGCGAGTTCGTGCCACCCCTCGTACTTCAGGGCGTGCACCAGGTTGGCGCCGGGTCCCGCGAGGACGAACGCGCTGCGCGCCGAGGACAGGGCTTCCGGCCATGATCCACACGCGTGGCAGCCCATCCCCTTCACCCCGTTCCACACCTCGGATACCCGACCCACAGGCGCATGACATCGATCACATCGGGGCCATCCCGGGATACGGAGACGAGATCGGCACCGGGCACAGATGGGCGCTTGATCTCGTTCGTCGATCCGCGGGATCCACCCACGGCATGATGCACATCCACGGGGCAGCATGATGTCACCGACTCGGCCGATCAGGCCCCGAATCACCCCGTCTTTCGTTCCGCTACCGCCGCCCGCATTGCCTGAATGGGCGCTTCCTGTCCCCACCAGCGCTCGAACGAGACCGCCCCCTGCTGCACGAGCATCTCCGTGCCATCGGTCGTGCGTATACCAGCCGACGCCGCACTCTCGACGAAGCCGGTCGTGTGGTGCCCATAAACCAGATCCATCGCAGCTCCGGCACGATCCAGTTTGTGAAAATCAATCGGAGACGGGTCGCCCGGCTCGAGCCCGAGTCGCGTCGCGTTTACGACCAGATCGAAGTCCTCTCCGTCGAGCTCCCGAGCGATCGGCACGACTCGAACCTTCTGACCGCCAATCCGCCGCGCGACAGCTCGAGCGCGATCCTGAGTACGGTTGAACAGGAGAATCTCTCCGGCACCGTCCTCCACAAGGGCTGCGAGCGCCGCCCGTGCGGCTCCTCCCCCTCCGAGGAGCAGCACACGCATGCCTTCGGTCGGGCCTTCCACGAAGACGTTCAACGCCCGACGAAAACCCTCGACATCCGTATTGTCACCATGAACGCGACCGTCTTCGTCTCCCCAGAACGTGTTGCAGGCTCCAGTGCGACGTACTGCCTCACTCCGGACGTCGAGGATCGATGCAGCCTTTTCCTTGTGGGGCAGCGTAACGTTTCCTCCTCCACCCGCCCGAGCCAACCCACGCATGAAGCCGACCAGGTCATCGGGCGCGCAGCGAACTGCGACGTACACACCATCGACACCCGCAGCCTCGAACGCCGCGTTGTGGAGTTCCGGCGACGCCGAATGAGAAACTGGGTCACCCAACAGTGTCAGGACACGGGTCCTCGAGGAGACGATCATGTTGTTCCGTCCGACTCGAGTCGGTTCAGGGCTCGCCCAACGAGGTCGTCGAGCACGGCGAAGGTCGCGGCATACTCGTGGTCCGGTCCACCGATCGGGTCCGGGATCGAGGCAGCGGTCCCGGCGGACTCTGAGCCCTCCGCGAAAGCCGTCAACATCCAAACTCGCTCCCCCGCTCCGAGCTCGAGCGCCCGTTGAAGGTGGCTGGCTGACATGGTCAGAATGAGGTCGGAAGAATCGACGAGTTCTGAGCTCATGAACGTCGATCGGTGCCCGGAGAGATCGAGGCCCATCGCAGCTGCGGCTCTGAGCGCCCCACCAGAAGCAGGACTCCCATCCCACGCGCCGACTCCAGCCGAACGAACCTCGAGGTGTGTCCACCCCCGTTCGGCCATATGCCGACGCGCGATGACCTCGGCCATTGGAGATCGGCACGTGTTCCCCGTGCAAACGAACAGGACCCTCATACGTCCCCCGTCACGAGGCCATTCCATCGATTTCCGGTATCGCGCAACGCAATCGCTCCATGGGGATCGTCCCCTCCCGAAGGACCCGGGGACGCCGAAGTGTACAGTCTACCACCGTGGATGGTCTCGACCGAGGGAGACTGCCCCCGTCGATGAGCCAGACGTCCAGCGCTCCCACCCGCTCGAGCCATTCCCTCGCTTCCTCTCCCGAAGCGATCGGCGGTTCACCCTGCGCGTTCAAACTGGTCGAGGTGAGAGGCGCACCCAACTCCGCGACGAGTCTGGATGCGATCGGATGAGGGCTCAGCCGCACCCCAACCGTGCCACGCTTTGGATCACGAACCCCCTCCGGAAAAGACCCACCGGGGTCTCGCAGGACGAGTGTGAGAGATCCGGGCCAGAATATGTTCGCAAGTTCCTCCGCCTCCGGCGTCCACTCCAGCCCGGGAATGGCGTTCCGATCGGGGATCAGCGCGATCAGCGGCTTTCCCCCATCTCGTCCCTTCAATCGTCTCACCGAATCAGCCGCCAGCGGGGTACAGGTGCCACCGATGCCGTATACGGTCTCCGTCGGGTACGCGACGAGACCACCCGACCGGACATGCGCGATGACGCCGTTCAGATCTGCATCGGGGTCACCCCGCAGATCGACGACAGGCACGCCCTGCTTCATCCGCCTGACGAGGGGCCGCGGGCCGCGAGAATCGCCTCGGCCAGCACGAGATCGACGGGCCGGGTCACTTTCAGATTCATACCACCGTCATCCACCATGCGAATCCGTCCACCCGCGGCCTCCACGAGGGCCGCGTCGTCGGTGGCTGCGGTTGACCCGGAGGCATAGGCGGCTCGTAATTCGTCCGCCGGGAACACCTGGGGAGTGTGAGCATGCCACACCGTCGAGCGGTCCGGCGTACCCGTCACGAATGTTCGCGCGTCAACCCGCTTGATCGTATCGACCGCGGGAGAGCCGGCCACCGCTCCGACACCGGCGTGAGCGAGATCGACACACCGCGCGACCGTTTCCGCGGTGACCAGGGGTCGGGCCGCGTCGTGAACCGCGATAACGGATACATCGTTCGGAAGAGCCTCGAGGGCCCTCGCCACCGAGGCACCTCGAGTGTCTCCTCCGGTCACGATCGCGATCCGGGGGTCGAGATCGGCAAGCCACTGCGGCGGAGACACGACGTCATCCGCGGTCATCGCGATAGCGATCTTTACCACCCGGGGCTCCGCCAGGAACGGGCGCAGTGCATGGAGCAGGATCGGCTCACCCGAGAGTTCTAGAAGCGGCTTGCGGGCTCCACCCATCCGGCGCCCGAAGCCGGCCGCCGGAATCGCGACCCCGACCCTCGCAGCCGCCCCGGATCGGGACTCCATCACGGACCGAATCCGCTGCCGTCGGCACCCCCGAAGCCGTTTCCGCCCCCGCTCACGTCGCCGACGACCGAATCGAATCGCGTGTACGCCTTGTGGAAGAAGAGAGGCACGACGCCGGTGGGGCCATTTCTCTGCTTCGCGATGATCAACTCCGCCTTGCCCTCCATTTCATGTCGGTTCTCGGCTGAAGCGTAGTACTCGGGTCTGAACAGGAACATGACCACATCGGCATCCTGCTCGATCGAACCGGACTCCCGAAGGTCCGACAGCATGGGGCGCTTGTCCGTTCGTTGCTCGGGGCCTCGACTGAGCTGAGACAACGCGATCAACGGCACATCGAGTTCGCGGGCCAGGGCTTTGAGACTTCGGGAGATCTGGCTGACCTCCTGAACCCGACTCTCCGCCTGACCGGTACCGGACATGAGTTGCATGTAGTCAATCACGATCATGCCCAGTTCCTGCCCATCCGCTCGGAGGTCGGACTGCATGCGACGAGCCTTCGCACGCACCTCCAGGACGTTGGAGCCGGCCTGATCGTCGATCCAGATCGGGGCCGTGTTCAGGTGCCCGGCCGCTTTTGCCAGGCGAGAATTTTCCTCGGGAGACAGCCGCCCCCGACGAAGGTTCTGTGCATCGACGCGACCCTCTGCGCACAGAATTCTCTGTACCAGCTGCTCGGACGACATTTCGAGCGAAAAAATTCCGACTGACGTCTGATTGTTGATGGCCGCCGACGAGGCAACGTTCAGCGCAAACGCGGTTTTCCCCATGGATGGCCGGGCGGCGATGATGCACAGATCGCCCTTCTGCAGCCCGGTCGTCATGCGATCGAGGTCGTTGAATCCCGTCGCGACGCCCGTGATTCCCGACCCGGCAGTCTGGCGCTCCTCGATCTTCTCGAACGTCTTCCAGAGGATGTCCTTGATCCAGACAAATCCCTCGCGTTTATGGCTGTCGGCAACCTCGAAGATTTTCGATTCGGCGATGTCGAGAATCTGATCGACGTCACGCTCGCCTTGATCGTAGACATCACGAATGATCGACGACGCGCGCTCGACGAGGCGCCGCAGCAGCGCTTTCTCACGAACGATGTTCGCGTGGTACTCGATGTTGGCCGCGGTGGGGACTGCGTCGACAAGGGTGGCGAGGTAGTCGAGCCCTCCGGCCGCATCCAGCTCCCCCGACTTCTTGAGCTCCTCGGAGACCGTGATCGGGTCGATCACGTCTCCCCGCTCGAAAAGCCTCGCCATGGCCGAAAAGACGCGGCGATTCCCCTCTCGGTAGAACGCCGCTGCATTGACCTTTTCGATCGCCCGAATCACAGCCTCTCGGTCGATCATCATGCCACCGAGAACCGCCGTCTCAGCCTCGAGCGAGGCCGGCATCGGGCGATCCCAGGCGACAGACGGGGGGATAGGGTCGGACAACGCGGTCAGGGAAGAAATGGGTGGTGTCAGGGGCGCACGATTGTAGGGAGTCCCTCGCTCCACGCCAAGGTTCGAAGCGACTTGGTGCAGCTTAGCCGCTACTACGAGACCTGAGCGGCATCGAGGATTGAACGAAGGAGCTGAAGGTCATCCCAGAACGAACGGATCCAGCGGCGATTTCGAAGAAGTGCCGCTGGGTGATAGGTGACGACGAGCGGAACGTCGTGATACCGATGAACCGCACCGCGGAGTTGACCCAGCGCCACACCGTCCCGGCCCGTGAGCAGGCGGGCAGAAAACGATCCGACGGCCAGCAATGCATCGGGCTTCACCAGCTCGATCTGCTTCAGCAGGAAGGGGGAGCATGAAGCGATTTCGTTCGGCTGCGGATCTCGATTCCCGGGCGGCCTGCATTTCAGGACATTGGCAATATAGACGGAATCCTCGCGGCTCAGGCCGACAGTCGCGAGCAGAAGGTCGAGGAACTGTCCGGCCATACCGACGAACGGAACTCCGCTGGCGTCCTCATTCGCACCCGGGGCCTCTCCGACAACCATGAGGCGAGCGGTGGGAGAGCCATCGGAAAAAACGACGTGTGTGCGCCCGCTGGCGAGGCCGCAACGGGTGCAGGCAAGCGCAAGCTTGCGCAGGTCGTCATACGCATTCGGAAGGACGAGAGGGGCCCCGGCCCCTGACCGGTCTGTCCCTTTCGAATCCGGCGTCGGCCCCTCGGACGCGAGCGGCCCTCCCGGACCGTTGTGGCCATCATCATGGAGGGCGTTGAGCGCCCGAGCGATCTGATCGAGCGCCTGCTCCCTCGTCCTGCCGTCGAGAAACACGTCGCCCCCACCCATCTCCACACGCTGGCGAAGCAGTCTCGCGACCTCACCGGCCGAGGGGATACGCCCACCCATCGGCGGCGTCACGACCGCTCCTTACCACGAAGCGCCACCACTCGGTCGAGGATCTCCTCCGCCACCTCGTCTTTCGACAGAAGGGGCAACGCCTCGTGCGGACGCCCCGCGGTCACGATTGTGACCCGATTCGTGGACACCCCGAATCCTGCTCCCGGTTCGGTCGCGTCATTCGCAACAATCAGATCGAAGCCTTTTCGAGCAAGCTTGTCCTCCGCGTTCTCGACCACGTTACCGGTCTCCAGGGCAAAGCCGACATTGAGACTGCCCGGCATGCGTGCACTCCGAGTGCCACGCGCGACATCCGGATTCTCCGTGAGTTGCAGACTCAAGCCCTCGGCGGTTTCAGAGCGCTTGAGCTTGGCCTCCCGGGGGTCGACCGGACGAAAGTCGGCCACAGCGGCAGAGAACACATTGACGTCGCTGGTCCCGATACGATCGGAGACCTCGTCGTGCATCTCCCGAGCCGTCTCGACCGGAACGAATGTGACTCCGAACGGGGGTTCCAGCGACGAGGGGCCACTGACGAGCGTGACCTCCGCCCCTCTCCGCCAAGCCGCCTGTGCGATCGCATACCCCATGCGGCCTGAGGATCGATTCCCCACGTAGCGAACCGGATCAATCGGCTCGAAGGTAGGGCCGGCAGTCACCAGCACGCGCTGGCCATCGAGGGCTGGTTGCGTGCCGAGCGCCCGCCCGACCGCTTCATCGATCTGCCACGGCTCGATCATCCGTCCCGGCCCGGCGCCTTCGCCCACCGCGAGAGGACCCTCCGAGGGACCCGCGATCAGGTACCCGGGGCGGTCTCGCAATTGGGCAAGATTCGCCTGAACCTGAGCGTGCGCATACATCCGATCGTTCATGGCGGGGCAGATCACCACCGGAGCCCGCGTCGCCAGAAGTGTCGTGCAAATCAGATCATCGGCCCGGCCATGGGCCGCTCGGGCGAGGAAGTCCGCCGAGGCGGGAGCAACGCAGATCGCGTCAGCCTCTCTACCCAGACGGATATGGAGAGCGGCACCGTCGGCCGAGAACAGGTCCGTCAAAGCGGGACGGCCTGTGACCCCCTCGAACGTGAGAGGGGCGACGAATTTTTGAGCCGACCGGGTCAGAACGACGTCGACCGCGCTCCCCAAACGAGTGAGGTCCCGCGCAACCTGGATCGCCTTGTACGCCGCGATCCCACCCGTCACACCCAGAACGACGCGCCTGCCCGCCCAGGGGCGACGCGGCTCGAGAGGCGAGACGGCCATCGCGAGGACCCGCCGTCAGCTTTCTTCGCGGCGCCGGCGCTTGACGAGACGAAATTCGATCTGACCGGAGGTCAAGGCCTCCAGAGAGCGGGTCGTGAGCTTTTTCTCCTCACCGATGGGCATCGCCTCACGGGGAAGAGAGTTGAGCTCGCGGGTGTACTTGGCCGCTACGAGCACGCCGAGATACTTGCTCTCGGTGCCGGTCGCGACCTCGTCCGGGGTGAACACGCGCATGGATGCCGTCCTATTCTGATTCTGAGTCCTGCCGGTATGTGCCGTACACGCTGTCGAGAAGTTCGACGATCCCGCGTCGCATACTCTCAGCGTCCTGCTCGGGCGGGGCCGGAGCCTCATCCCGTTCCACGATTCCCCGAATGTCCGCAAGACAGTCATCGAGTTCGTCGTTGACCACAACGTAGTCGAACTCATGGGCCGCATGAAGCTCATCGAGGGCTGTTTCGAGCCGTCGCGCAATGTCGCGCGCCTCCTCCGTTCCCCGGCCGGTCAGGCGCCTCATCATGGTATCGAGTGAAGGTGGGAGCACGAAGATCAGCGTGGCGTCGGGCACGGTCTGCCGAATCTGACGAGCCCCCTGAATGTCGATGTCGAGGACCACGTGCTCGCCGCGACTCGCGGCTTCGTCTAGTTCCGTCCGGGGCGTCCCGTACCAGTGGTCGTGTACCGAAGCCCACTCGGCAAACCAGTGGTCCCGGACGCGAGCCTCGAAGGCCTCGCGTGACAGAAAGTGGTAGTCGACCCCATCTCGTTCACCCGGCCGTGGAGCTCGCGTCGTGGCCGACACCGAAAACACATAGCCCCCCGGTCCATCCACAAGACGGTGCGCGAGCGTCGTCTTGCCGGTTCCCGAGGTCGCGGCGAGCACGACCGGTGCCGCACGTCGGGTCATTCGACGTTCTCTACCTGCTCACGAACACGCTCGATCTCTTCCTTGATCGCCACCGACGCCTGAGCAAGCAGTGCGTCATTCGCCTTCGAGCCAACCGTGTTCGCCTCACGAAGCATCTCCTGCACGAGGAAGCCAAGGCGTTTGCCGACCGGCTCGGAGCCATCCCCGTCCAGCGCCGCGCGGAAGAGCTCGAGGTGAGATCGGAAGCGCACCACCTCCTCGTTGATGTCCCATTTTTCCGCCAGGTACGAGATTTCACGTGCCAGGCGTTCTTCATCCGTGTCGACCTGCGCCGTCAACTCGAGAACGGCGAGCCGAAGCCGTTCGCGGTGTTCGACCAGGCGCTGCGGCGCACGCTCCTCAACCTCGTCGAGGCGGGACGAAATGGCGGCGAGCCTCTCATCGAGGTCATGGGCAAGACGAAGACCTTCCGCCTCCCGCATGGCCCGAAGGGCAGTGCCCGCGATCTCGACCAGTCGAACGATGTCCGCTTCCTCCACCCCGGCAGTCCGGTCGACATCGGGAGCGCGGAAGATATCGCTGTATCGTGCCAGCATCTCGAGGGTCGGTTCCCCGGGAAGGTCCAGTTCGTCTCGGAGCGCCTGAAGGGAAGCCTGGTAGCCGCGTGCTTTGGCAAGGTCGATGGACGGTCCCGGCTGACGTTCCGCCAGGGATCGGTCGAGAGACAGGTACGCACTGACGTGTCCGCGCGCGACGAAGGGACGGAGGGCGTCGGTCATCGCCTTTTCGAAGCGATCAAAACCGGGGGGTGTCTTCACGTTCGCGTTGAAGAACCGATGGTTCACGGTCTTCAGCTCGAGGCGAAGACGACCTGCCGACGTGTCTACTTCAGCGTCGCCGTACCCGGTCATGCTGCGAATCATTCGAACGTCTCCTCAAGGCCATGGACCCGCGAACGGGTGCGCATCCGACTCCTTGCTTCGCGCACGCTCTCTAGTTCCACAGATCCCACCTCAAAGCGAAAAAGGTGCGGCCGAATGGCAGACGTCGGTCCGGAAACATCTGCAGGTTTCTGCGGAACGTGAAGTTGTCCATTCCGAACCAGAGGCGCACGGTCACGACACGAATCTGCGCCTGCCAGTACCAACTCTGGTAGAACGGCACACGGGCCAGGTTCCCGGACCCACTCAGGTCGTCGGCGACGAACACCTCCATGGGATCGTGACCGCGTACCCCCAGAGACCCCCACATCTCGAGGTTGCCCGACTCGAGAAAGGTCCGGTGTAGTTCCAGCGAGCCGCGATATACCTGCGCCGGTTGGTAGGGTCCCTCACGGTCCCAGAACTGATAGGACCCCTCGAGTGTCAGACCGTCGATGAGCGTCGGCAGGACGCCGGTGCCCTCGAAACCACGCCGAACGGCCCCTGCTACGTCCGAGGACTGATCATCGAGTTCGAGGGCGAGAGGTAGAACGCGATCGCTCTCACTGTACAGAGCGGCGCCCCCGAGCGTGACACCCCAGGCAGACAACAAGACGCCGGCTCGACCTCCCGTACGCTCCACCACGGCGCCGGGTCCGACCGCAAACGGCCGATCCGGGCTCAGCGGAGGTGTCCCGGCCCCTTCCCGAAGCATCTGCGTACGGCTTCCGAACGTCCCTGTCTCGTAGGATGCGAACAGCGTGGCGAAGGGCACGGCATCGAGCCAGACGCGTGCGCCATAGTGGGATGCCTCGAGGCCGTCCCACGAGTCGGATGACCACGTGCCCGCGACACCGCCCCACTGATCGTGAACGACGCCGCCCCGGAGATCGGCTCGACCCGAGGGTAGACCACCTTCGAAGCTGCGGTACCCACCGCGAAGCCAGAACGGACCACGTTCGAGGCCGAGTTCCCCCCCGAACTGAGTGCGCGAGCCTCCGACGAAAAGCGAGGAGTCCGCCGGACCCTCGACGTCGTATCGTGTCCGGGCCATGAAGCCGGAGAGGGTCACCCCATCGAGGGGCGTGAACCCGGCCCGAACGGAGACGTCGCTTCGCTCGGACGTCGGCGTGAACTCTTCGACCCGAGTCTGCGAAGACATGCTCCGATAATCGAGGGCGATCCCGAAACGATTCGCGGCATGGAACTGGTAACGAACCCAGCTACCCGTCCTGTTCCCGCCCTCTGTACCTCCTCGCTCTCGACCCCGAGTGTCCATGCGCTCGAGGCCGAAGGCGACGCTGCCACCGAGCAGGGTCGGATCGGCAAACATCCCGCGAAACAGGTTCGTGTCCAGATCACCGGTGCCTGCCTCGATGATCGAGAACGGTCTACCATCGTCGTAGACATGGGACCACATCTCGATCACCATCTGGCCCATCGATCGGTCAAGCCTCACCCGGGAAATCCCGGCAAGACCGACAAGCTGCAGGTCGGGCACTCCACCCTCGGCTGCGTACACTTCGATCCCATCTCGAAGAATGCGGTACCCACCCCCACCCCGGCCGAAAGCCGAGACCGATGCGGGCGTCCCATAATCGCCTCCCAGGAGGGCGATCACCCCGGGCAATCTCTGAAGTAGCTCCGCCAGGGTATTCGCCCCGTCGGCCATGAGGTCGCGGCGGTCCCACTCCCAGACCCCGGTTGCGAAGGAGGCAGGCTCCTCACCACGCAGCAACGGCACATTGAAGAAGATGGTGTCGGCCGAGAGGGTATCCCCTGCCATGATCGAGTCGCCGATCGCAAGGGAATCGAGCGGGAGCGCGTCGGACGTGACGATCGAATCACCGATCACGGCTGAATCAGGAGGCTCCTGCCCCTCCAGCGATCCGACGGACACGGCCAGGAAGAGCGAAGCCAGCGCCGCGGCCCTTCCAAGCCCGACGCGAAACGGCGTCACCCCGCCCGTCTCCGAACCCATTCGATGAGGAGTCGGGTCGGGAAGCCGGTCCCTCCCTTGCGCTGGTACGGAAGCTTGCCTTCACCCCATGCTGTTCCCGCGATGTCCAGGTGCGCCCAAGGCGTGTCACCCACGAACTCCTTGAGGAACGCGGCGGCGGTGATCGACCCGGCAGGTCGTCCCCCGATGTTCTGCAGATCCGCATAGTTCGAGTCCAGTTGTCGTCGGTACCCGTCCCACAGCGGAAGTTGCCAACAACGCTCACCCGCTGCGTCTCCCGCAACGCGGAGCTCGGTGACAAGGTCGTCATCATTGCCCAAGACCGCCGCCGCGTGGTGCCCGAGCGCGATGATCACGGACCCCGTGAGCGTCGCACAGTCGATCATGGCCGACGGCTTCATCCGAGCTCCCCATGTCAGGGCATCGGCAAGGATCAGTCGGCCCTCGGCATCCGTGTTGATCACCTCGATGGTCTTGCCGGCCAGGCTGGAGATGACGTCCCCGGGCTTGGTGGCCGTACCGGACGGCATGTTCTCCGACGACGGTACGATACCGATCACGTTCAGCGGGACACCCAGCTCCCCGATCGCCTGCATCGCAGCAATCACGGCAGCGCCGCCAGACATGTCGTACTTCATTTCGTCCATGCCCTGAGAGGGCTTGATCGAGATGCCTCCCGCGTCGAAGGTCAGTCCCTTACCGACGAGGACGAGCGGGGCATCCCCCTCTCGGCCCCCGCGATGCTCGAGGATGATGAACCGGGCCTCGACCTCCGAGCCTCGAGAGACGGAAAGCAGGGCATGCATCCCCTCCTCGCGCATGCGCTCCTCGTCGAAAACCGTGACTTCGAGTCCGACATCCTTGCCCATGCGCCGGGCTTCTTCGGCGAGGTGCGAGGGCGTGGCCACATTCCCCGGCCGATCCTGCAGAGACCGGCAGAAGTTGACGGCACGCGCGATGGCGGCTCCAGCGGACACTCCGAGCGCAGAGGGTCCCGGATCACCGCCCACCACTTCGACGGCCTCGACGAGGACCGCCGGCGAGGCCTCGTCCGGCGCCTGCAGCTCCATGAACTTCCACGAGGCGATCCCGGCTCCCTCCGCCACGGACTGAGCAGCACGCTCGGGCTCGACCGCATCCAGTCCGTCCAGGGAGATACTCAACGAACCGAGGTGCAGCCGCTCCGCCACTCGCACGGCCCGTCCCGCAAACCTTCGAATGGATTCCGCATCGACCGCATCCGCGCTCCCCAGCCCCAGCAACAGGACCCGCTGCGGCCCATCGACGCTACCGTAGAGAACAACCTCGTCAGACGCCTTGCCTGTCATGTCCCCGGCTGCGATCACCGACCGGATCGAGCCTCCCAGCGCTTCGTCGAGGGCTCGAAGGTGCACTTCATCGCCGTCGACGCCCTCGGTGAGGCCCACGGCCAGAAGCGACGTGGCATGAGCCGCGGACCAATCCTCGGAATAGCGAAGCTGCATGGAGCGTTGTCCCCCAACGTTGAGACGGCCGGTGCGTTTTCTTCACGGGCAGCCGTTTCAGGTTCCATGTCACGCCGGGCCCATCCCGACCTGACGAATCAGTCCCCGATGTCCTCACGAGTCTCGGCCACGAGGTGATCCACGACAGCCTTCAGATCACCAGTTTCATCGAAGACCGCCAATTGCCGATCGGCACTCGTGCCCTGTTCGAGAATCGTGTACGCGTATTCGACCTCTGCCCTGCTCCCCAGATCGTCGAGGACATCGTCCAGGAACCAACCGATCAA
Source organism: Gemmatimonadales bacterium (assembly GCA_038120095.1). Taxonomy (GTDB): domain Bacteria; phylum Gemmatimonadota; class Gemmatimonadetes; order Longimicrobiales; family Gaopeijiaceae; genus UBA2589. The sequence continues at coordinate 1,361 of JAYOKZ010000035.1, read as the reverse complement.
CTCTTCGATGAGTTCACGAGCCGGGCGCTCTGCTTCCTTGCCCAGGTCGAGGAGGTGGCCCGACACGCCGTAGCGGACCGCGCGCCATTTGTTTTCCTCGATGAGCGAGAGAGGGTAGACCCTGAACGTCATGTTGTCTCGGCGGAGTTTCCACAACTTCGCCACCAGGGCCTGAAAAATCGCTGCAAGGCACACCGCCTCGTCGATCCTTGTGCACATGTCGCACAGACGGAATTCGAGCGTCGGATACAGATGGTGAGGGCGCAGGTCCCACCAGATCTTGGATGCATCCGGAATTGCATTGGCGCTGACGAGCGAGCGGACGATCTGCTCGTACTCGGCATGACTCTCGAAGCTGGGCGGCAGGCCGGTTCTCGGGAAATTTCGCCACTGTACGCTACGATAGGATCTCAGCCCCGTGCTCCTTCCCATCCAGAAGGGCGAACTCGTGGACAGGGCGAGGATATGAGGAAGGAAATATCGCGAGACCTTCATCGCATCGATCAGGAATTCGGGATCCTCGATCCCGACGTGCACGTGCATTCCGAAGATCAGGTTCTTACGAGCCAGATCCTGCAGGTCCTGCTCCACCCCGAGGTAGCGCTCGAGGGGTGTGATCTGCTGTTCCATCCACGACGAGAAGGGGTGTGTCCCGGCCGCGAGCAGCGAGAGACCGTCCCTGGCAGCAAGGTCGATGACGGCCCTCCTGAGTCGAACCACTTCGGCACGAATCTCGGACGGTGTGGCGCATACGCCACTTCCGACCTCGACCACCGACTGGTGCAACTCCGGCTTGACACCCTCCACCGTCACGTGGCCATCGGAATCGAGGATCTGAGTGATGTAGGAACTCAGCTCGCGCGAATCCGGATCAACGATCTGGTACTCCTCCTCGATCCCGAGAGTCAGTGACGGCTCTTTCACGCTCAGATTCCCGCGATGATCCCGTTGAGCGTTTCACTGGGGCACATGGCCGCGGTCGTCGCTGCCTCGTCAGGGCGATAATACCCTCCCACATCCTGCCTGTTACCCTGCGCAGCGGCGAGTTCGCCGAGAATCTGATCCGACTGCTGCTCCAATGCGGCCGCCACTGGCGCAAACCGCTCGGCCAGTCCCGCGTCGGTGGTCTGAGCGGCCAGGGCCTGAGCCCAGTACAGGGTGAGATAGAACGTGCTTCCACGATTATCGAGTTCGTGGACCTTGCGTGACGGCGAACGCGCGTTGCTCAGGTACTCCGCGGTCGCCGCATCCAGGGCGTCGCCGAGCACACGTGCGCCCGGGTTGTCGAATTGCTCACCGAGGTGCTGAAGCGAGGCAGCCAACGCCATGTATTCTCCGAGCGAGTCCCAGCGGAGGTGCCC
>JAYOKZ010000034.1:20817-31981 GCA_038120095.1 Gemmatimonadales bacterium | reverse complement strand
TCACCTGGGCCTCCTCCGACCAGAGTGTCGCGACCGTTGTCGATGGCCTCGTCACGGCGGTCGGCAACGGAACAGCGACCGTATCGGCGTCGGTGGGCACCATCACGGCGACCGCCACGATCGTCGTTGAGCAGATCGCTGCCAGCGTGACCCTCAGTCAGGACTCCGTCACGTTTGCATCCGTCTCCGACACGCTGAGCCTCACCGCCGTGGTTCAGGACGCAGGTGGGACGACCGTCTCGGGTGCCTCCGTCACCTGGGCCTCGTCGGACGAGACGGTCGCGACCGTCGTCGATGGTCTGATCACGGCCGTCGGTGCGGGTACGGCGACCATCTCCGGGTCTGTGGGGTCGGTCACCGCGACTGCGACCGTCGTCGTCGAGCAGGACGTGGCAAGCGTTCAACTCAGTCAGGACTCGGTCACGTTCGCATCGATCGCAGATACGCTGACCCTTACGGCCGACCTGCAGGACGCCGGCGGTACCGCCGTGACAGGGGTTTCCATCACCTGGGCCTCCTCCGACCAGAGCGTCGCCACCGTCGTCGATGGCCTCGTCACTGCGGTCGGCAACGGAACAGCGACCGTATCCGCATCGGCCGGCACCGTCACCGCGACCGCCACTGTCGTCGTTGAGCAGATCGCCGCCAGCGTGACCCTCAGTCAGGACTCCGTCGCGTTCGTGTCCTCCATCTCCGATACACTGACTCTGATCGCGGCAGTCGAAGACGCAGGCGGTACGCCACTCGCAGGAGCCACGGTGACCTGGGCCTCGTCGGACGAGGCGGTCGCGACCGTTGTCGATGGCACGGTCACGGCGGTCGGGCTCGGCACAGCGACCGTCACGGCCGCGAGCGGAATCCTCTCGGCCTCGGCCTACATCAGCGTAAGTCAGGAGGCAGCGAGCATCGAGCTGAGCGAGGATTCAGTCGCGTTCGTATCCCTCTCGGACACCGTGACTCTGGTGGCAAGAGTGCTGGACCCGGGCGGAACGCCGATCGCCGGAGTAACCGTGCAGTGGACTTCCTCTGACTCGTCGGTCGCGACCGTCGTCGACGGTCTGGTCACGAGCGTCGGTGTGGGCGGCGCCAATGTCACAGCCACCTTCGGTACACTCTCTGCTTCGGCCGCCATCGTGGTGAACCAGGAAGCGGCGACGGTGCAGCTCAGTCAGGACTCGCTCAGCCTGGTTTCCATCTCCGATACGCTCACGCTGACCGCTGAGGTACTCGACACGGGAGGAACTCCTGTCTCAGGTGCCTCCGTCACCTGGGCCTCGTCGGACGTCGGCGTCGCCACGGTGGACGGGGGCCTGGTCACGGCGGTCGGCAACGGCACTGCAACCATCACCGCGTCGAGCGGGGCCGCGAGCGCATCGGCCGTCGTATCCGTTTTTCAATCCGCGAGCGGCAGCAACAGCGTGGTGAGCGTGGCAGCCGATACACTGTTCGCGACTCGGTCCGCCACGTCAGATGTGACCGTCCAGCTCGTGGACGCACTCGGCACTCCTCTGACGCAGAGCGCGGGAACGGTGGAGTTCGAAGCACCTTCGGTGGGCTCCGTCAGCACCCCGGTCGACAACGCTGACGGCACGTACTCAGCCATCTACACGGCAGGGCCGCAGGTCGGCTCAGTCACGCTGACCGCATCCCTGAACGGTGCGGCGCTGAACAACTCGGCCGAGATCATCCTGAAACCGACCTTCGTGCTCGCCGACAACGGGATCACGATCGTCTGCTCGGAGGCGGCAGTCGGGGAGACCGGGGACGTCGCGGGCACAACGTACACTCGACACGACCGGGCCTCGCTGGACTCACTGGTGAGCGCCGGAATCGTATCAGCGAACTACTCGGCGCTCGGATCGGCATGCACCTCGGGTGTGAGCGCGATGGACTCACTGTTCGCCTCCGCTGCCTCCTTCAATGAGCCTATCAACTCGTGGGACGTGAGTTCCGTCAGTGACATGTCGGCCATGTTCAGCGGAGCCACGTCATTCAATCAGGAGCTGAGCGCATGGGACGTGAGCGCCGTCACCAGCGTACACGCCATGTTCGAGTTCGCGGCGGCATTCAACCAGCCGATCGGGTCATGGAACGTCGGAAGCGCGACGGACATGAGTCACATGTTCCGGGGAGCGACGTCGTTCAACCAGGCACTGGCAGACTGGGACGTGAGCAACGTCGAGAACATGCGCTGGATGTTCACGGAGGCCTCGGCCTTCGATCAGCCCATCGGGACCTGGACCGTCGGATCGGTGACCGACATGAACTACATGTTCGGTTTCGCCAGTGCGTTCAATCAGGATATCAGTGCGTGGGATGTGCAGCAGGTATCCGACATGTACGCCATGTTCATCAACGCCGCCCAGTTTGATCAGCCGATTGGATCGTGGGATGTAGGGCAGGCCACGAATATGGCCTACATGTTCTACGGCGCGGCTGCGTTCGATCGACCGCTCGGACTCTGGGACGTCCAGCAGGTCACGAACATGGCGGGAATGTTCGAATCGGCCAGTCAGTTCAACCAGGACCTGAGCGGTTGGTGCGTGGGACTGCTCTCCACCACCCCCACTGCATTCGATACGAATGCGACATCGTGGGCGCTGGCTGACTCACGACCGTTGTGGGGTTCGTGTCCCATCACCCTCGGAACGAGCTACCTCGGGAGCGGCAATGTCGGTGCGTTCTACTCGACCTCCATCACGCCCGCGACCTCGGCCGGAGGGACGGTCTCCTACGCGGTGACCGACGGAAGTCTGCCTGCAGGAGCGACCCTGGACAGCTCGACTGGACTCATCGCCGGGACAATGACCACGGCGGAGGCCTCTTTCTTCGAGATAACGGCATCCAACGCCTGGTCGAGCGCCTCCGAAAACTTCAGCCTGACCATTTCGGGCCAGCCCGCCACAGCATTCAACCTCTCATTGATCAATGTCGCCGGCACCCTGCCCGTCACGGAGGTGCGCACCGCACTCGACGCGGCTGTCGCCCGGTGGGAAGAGATCGTGACGGGCGACCGAGGCCCCGTGAACCTTCCACCCCTCGCTTCGACGGTGTGCAGCGACAACGGTGATCGCATCAGCGGTCAGAGTATCGACGACGTCCTGATCTTCGTCGACATCACCGCGATCGACGGCACGGGTGGAACGCTGGGATCGGCGGGACCTTGCCTGAACACGGGCTCCGCTCCGAACACCTTGGTGGGGATCCTTCGTCTCGATGAAACCGACATTCTGCCTCTCTCTGCATCGGATCTGCAGGCGGTCGTGTGGCACGAGATCGGACACATCATGGGCATCGGCACCCAATGGACCGGCAATGGACTCATCGCCGGGGATGGCACGACGACTCCGACGTACCTGGGGTCCGCCGCGAATGCCGAGTACGTGTCACTCGGAGGGAGTGGTGCCATCCCGATCGAAGCTGATGGTGGTGACGGCACAGCGTACTCTCACTGGGATGACGACACCTTCGACAACGAGATCATGACGGGCTTCCTGAATTCCGGGAGCACCAATCCGATCAGCAGGATGACGATTGCCGGCCTCCAGGATCTCGCGTGGAGCGTGAGCTACTCCACAGCAGAGTCGTACTCACTTCCGGCCCCCGCCTTCATGCTGAGCCAGCCACCCGCACCGAGGGCGTGGGAGGCCGCGCCCGACTGGTCACAGGTCACGATCTCGATCGAAAACAGGGAGTGAGCCCCACCTTTGCCGATGACGTCACCAGGGTGAGGCGCGTCTGCCCAGTGACGAGCGAGCCGTCACGGCGTCCAGGGAAATCCCACCGCCTGACCGGGGCGCTTCCCGGACCTTAGCCCTCGTCGAGCGTGTTGACGGTCGCGGTCGCCACGCCGTCCCGGTCTACGGTGACCCGAACGACCAGAGGCTGGCAGCATACGTGGCAGTCCTCGACGTATTCCTGCATGCCACCTCCGCCCTGGTCCACGCCGAGGTCGATGCCTTCACCGCAGTAGGGGCAGAAGACCGAGACCGCCTCGGCGAGGTCCGCTCCCAGCTCATCGTCGTCCCATTCGTCCGAATCGGATCCGAACCAATCGATCATGCCGAAACCTGTACGCCGATCCCGGTCGGCACCAGAGTGTCACCCACGGGGCTCATCGAGTGTGGGCTCAACCGAGTGTGGCGACCATGACTGCCTTGATCGTATGAAGCCGGTTTTCGGCCTGGTCAAAGACGACGGAGTGCCCCGACTCAAAGACCTCCTCGGTGACCTCGAGGCCGTCGAGGCCGAACTTCTGGAACACCTCTTCTCCGATCTCCGTGTCTCGATTGTGAAAAGCGGGGAGGCAGTGCATGAATTTCGCGTCGGCCTTCCCGGTCGCCGCCATGACCTCCGCGTTGACCTGATAGGCCTTCAGCACCTCGATCCGTTCGGCCCAGACCGAGTCGGGCTCGCCCATCGAAACCCAGACATCTGTGTGGATGAAGTCGCATCCGTCGACCCCGGCGGCCACATCACTCGTGAGCGTCACCGATCCCCCTGTCCGGGCGGCCAGCGCCTCACACTGCGCAACGAGAGCCGGACCCGGCCAGAGCGATTCGGGCGCCACGAGACGAACATCCATCCCGAACAGCGCACCACCGACCATCAGCGAGTTCCCCATGTTGAAGCGCGCGTCACCGAGGTAGGCGAAGCTGGTGGAACCGAGGTCTCCGGGCCCGTGCTCCCGCATCGTGAGGACGTCCGCGAGGATCTGGGTCGGATGGTACTCGTCGGTCAACCCGTTCCAGACCGGGACGCCCGCGAAGCGGGCGAGTTCCTCGATCCGCTCCTGACCGAATCCACGGTACTCGATCCCGTCGAACATCCGCCCCAGGACACGGGCCGTGTCCGCCATCGTCTCTTTCGTCCCGATCTGCGTTCCGGTCGGACCCAGGTATACGGCATGTGCACCCTGGTCGAAGGCCGCGACTTCGAAGGCGCAGCGCGTTCGGGTGGAGCCCTTTTCGAAGATGAGCGCCATGTTCTTGCCCGTCAGCTTCGGCTCTTCAAGCCCACCGCGCTTCGCCTCCTTGAGCTCGGCGGACAGATCGAGCAGGTACAGGGCCTCCTCCGGGGTGAAGTCGAGGAGCTTGAGAAAGTGGCGCCCACGAAGGTCGACGCTCATCGGCGATTTCTTTTCTGTGATGGGACGCTCGGCCCGTGGCTGTGGATTGCCGTGTCGAACAGCCCCCGAAGGTGTGGGTGGTTCGGCGCGGAAGGCAAAGAGTCTAACGCCGGTCGCTGCAGGACTCTACGCTTCGACAGCGAACATTCACCCGGGGGCGACCAGATGACGCACGATCGAAGACTCCGCGTCGACCCTCGCGGCCCGATCCCCCGTCGGCCTACCTTCCTCCCGTCGGACCCCATCGAACCGTGCCGCAGATGCGTTCTTCGTCGCTTCCTCGTAGCTCTGTCCTGCTCTCCCTGCTCGTGATCACCGGCTGCGTCGGGCGAACGGACGCGAATGCTGATGGGTCGAACGGCGAACTCCCCTCGGATCTTCAGGAGCGCATCGAGGCACGCCTCAGCTCCTTGAGCGCGACCTCGTCGATCTACGCCAAGCACCTGCCGACAGGACGGGAGATCGCGGTTCGCGCCGATCAGCCGATGAATACCCTCAGCGTCATCAAAATTCCGGTCATGGTTCAGGCCTTTCGGGACGACGCCTCCGGACGCCTCGACCTCGACGATCGGTATACCGTCGATCCCGAGGACATGCGCCGCGGCAGCGGACTGATCCAGACCTTCGAACCCGGGCTCACCCCGACGCTGCGAGGTCTGGTCACCCAGATGATCATCACCTCCGACAATACGGCGACCGACATGGTCATCGAAGCCGTCGGGCTGGAGCGGGTCAACGCACTCCTCGAGTCGGAGGGGTACGTCGACACTCGGCTCAAGGCCACGACGGGAGATCTCTTCCGCGCCGTATGGGTGCTTGCCGATCCCGCGAATGCCTCGATGAGCGATCTCGAGGTGTTTCAGCAAGGGTTCCCGGGTGACCCTGAGGCGTCCGCCCGCTCCTTCGACTTCGAAGGCGACTCGACGGCCTGGCTCGGCCGCACCACGGCCCGAGAGATGGCTCGACTACTGGAGCAAATCCTGTCCAGCGAACTCTCGGACGAGGCTGCCACGGACGAGATGATCGGCATGCTTTCGAGGCAGTTCTACGCGAGTCGTCTTCCCCAGCGAGTACGATTTCAGGGCGTCAACGTTGCCCACAAGACCGGTGACTGGCCTCCGATCGCAGGAAACGACGTCGGAATCCTTTTCTACGAAGGGGGCCCCACGATCGTGTCGGTGTTCACAAACCAGAACACCGGCGACTTCTTCGAGCTGGAGGCGACGCTCGGCCTGATCGCGGAAGATATCGTACAAGCCTGGCGGTGACGGCCACCTCGGTCCGTCCAGTGTCGGGCGGCGACCGCATCGCAGCCCGGACACCCCGAGGGGGCGCTGCGCCATCGCTGCCACCCCCCCACAGAACTTCGACCCCGTCCGGTCCCCTACATCCCCTCCAGCGCCATCCGCACAGCCTCGTAGGCGTTCACTACGCCACCCGTCACCGATAGCCGTCCGAAGGGAATTCGGGCGCCGTCTCCGGGTCGCGCCACGACCGCGTCACCATAGTTCACCGACGACTCAACTAGGATGCGCCGGACCTGAGCGGCGCCGAGGTCAGGGAAGTAGGCCATGAGAAGGGCGGCGACGCCGCTCACGACCGGAGCGGCCATGCTCGTGCCATCCTCACGATCGTACTCGCTCCCGGGTACGGTCGAGAGGATGTCCACGCCCGGGGAGAAGACATCCACGTTGCCCGAACCATAATTCGAGAAGGTCGCGGCGAGGCTGTCCACCTGCCAGCTGGCCGCACCGACTTCGATCCAGTTCGCGGCACGCGCACCATCCGAGTAGACCTGCGTCGGGAAGTTGTCACCCTGGTCGATGTCCTCACCGTCGTTCCCGGCCGCGTGGACCATCAGGACGCCCCGCTCATCCGCATACCGGACGGCGTCGTCCACAAGCGACTTCCGGGGAGAGTAGCCCTTGCCAAAGCTCATGTTGATGATGTGAGCTCCGTTGTCGACAGCATATCGAATCGCGTTCGCAACATCCTTGTCCCGTTCGTCCCCATCTGGAACGGCTCGCAAGGCCATGATACGGACATTCGTGGCGATCCCGTCAATCCCCACGCCGTTGTCCCGAACGGCACCAATGATGCCCGCGACGTGCGTTCCGTGACGGGGGTCATTCGCGTGCACGTCGGGGTTGCCATAGCCGAGCTCCGTACCGTCGGAGAGGTCGTCGCCGACGATATCCGACCGGGGGTCGAACTCGAGATTGAGTCCGTAGTCGCGAAGTCCCTCGTACGCTTCGCGAGCGTCCGGCACGTCGTCGACGGGGAGGATATCGACGAGTTGGAGGAAGACCGACTTGGCCTGTGTGATGTCAGGCCGCATCGCCTGCACCCGCTCCACGCTCGCCTTCGTCGGGTTCTCACCCGCTCCTGCCGCCTGCAGGATGGGGATCGCGAATCCGTAGGCCTGCTCGATCTGATCGAGAATCTGCAGCGTTTGCAGAACTTCGTCCGATTCCGTCTGATAGGCGGCACCGATGTCCTGACAGCTCTGCGCAATCGGCGACGGCTCACCCGCCAAACACGCCGCCTGCAGGCGAGTCACCTCGAGGGTCTCGTGACCCACCGAACGTCCGTCAGCCCCGCCGAGGAAATTCCATCCGTAGACGTCGTCCGCGTATCCGTTCCCGTCGTCGTCCACCCCATTCCCCGGCGTCTCGCCCTCGTTCCTCCAGAGGTTCTCGCGGAGGTCGACGTGCGTCGTGTCGATTCCCCCATCGATCACCGCGACGATGACGTGACGTTCTGGCGTTCGGCCGGCTAGTAAATCCTCATACGCCCGCGCCGCGCTCACCCCCGGTACTCCATCGGCCTCCAAGTCCAGCAACTGCCATGCATCCGGAGCTGACGAGAGGCCCCCATCTTCTTCTCGCTCCGGATCGGCTGGAGGAGCTTCGGCTCCGGCATCCACGGCAGGTGCGTCGACCTGCGCGGCTGGGCCCTGCGGCGCAGATGCGACCGGCGGTGATCCGGCACCGGAGGCACAGGCGGAGAGAAGGAATGCAGCGGAGAGAAGAAGAAGGCGGTATCGCATGGCGGTGTCGGGTTGCAAGAGATGTCTGAGGCTCTACCCAGAGGCATGCCGCAGGTTACGCTCCGAGAATCGACTGGTTGGGGCGGCCCCGTTCGCACGGGGGCTCCCCCAAACGTCATGACTCATCGGGCTTCGCTACGCGCGGTCACCGAGCGGGCCCATGAGTCCAACTGATCGAGCAGCAACTTCTGACTCTTGGCCGACGTGAACAAATGGTCCGAACGAGGAATGATGTGTTCTGACACCGCTGGAGCACGGATCAGATCATGGTGATCCCGACCCAGGGCGAGCTTCAAATACCGGCGTCCAAACTCGTTCTCTGCGAAAAACAGACCGATCGCTGTTCCTCGAGTGGAGAGTGCCCTGAAGTCCCGAGCGACCTCGGAGGCTTGGTGACTCTGCGCCTGACCCCGAAGCAGCACCACTGCTGCAGCCATCAGCGAGCGGAATACCGCTCGGTAATCGGTCCGACCCGAGATGGCTCGCCACCACCGCGATGAACTGGCCACGGCACCCAGAGTTCCGTACGACTCCGCCATGCTGCGAAGATCGCTGTACTCATCGGCCTCGAGGCTCCGATGGTTGAGGAGTCCGATGCCAGCGACGCGCATGTCACGCACGGCTGTCCGAAAAGCAACATTGGCACCCGAACAGAACCCGATCAGAAGCAGTCGCTGAATCCCGAGTTCTTCGCGCATCCAGTCCATGGCACGGACCGTCTCGAGTGGGCCACTCTCCGAAAATGGCAGAAGGTCGCTACGGGGCGGGCTGTCCCCCACGCCCGAGAAGTCGAAGCGAAGCGTCGGAATACCCTGAGCGGCCAACAAGCGAGCGATGCGTACGTAGAGTCTGTTGGGCCCAGCTCGGTACGTCAGCCCCACATCGAGCAGAAGTGCTCCCACTTCAGGCCCATTCGTACGATTTGGGCGACTCAGGACGCCCAAGAGGTCGGAGTCACCGGACATACGAACCACCGTCTCAGTCACGCCAGCACCGTCTCCAGCCACTCCGAAACCAGTCGCGGGGTCAGCCCCGGCGGCCACATGGCATCGTAAAATGTCGGCCGTATCTGGGTCCCCAATTCCATCCGGTCAAATCCCCCCAGACGATGGCCGGCACGCGACCAAGAATGCGAAGAATCCCCACTAGACTCGTCGAGAAAGACCCCGACGTGCTCGGCTGGCCGTGCATGAACGGTGTCAGTGTCTAGACCGGCAAGGTCCTCCACAAAAGACCGAGTCCAAGACATTCCCAAGACAGAGACAAGGCCTGGCGCGTCCGGGTCCGGGTCCGGGTCCGGTGTGATCCCGAGGTCAGCCCAGCCCTGACGCTCTACCTGCTCCATTTGGCTGATTTGATCTGGGCCCGACGAAATCGGATCAATTGCACAAAACGCTGAAACGGGTCCATCGCGCTCTGTGTATCGCGCCGCGACCAACGCGCCCAAACGAACGCCAAGGAGACAGACTCGGTGGGCCCCCGAACGTTGCCGGCCCTCATTGACCGCCCCTGCGACGTCCAGAAGCCACCGATCAAGGTCGGCTTCAGTGGAGCATCCCTCCGAGTCACCCGTCCCGAAATAGTCGAACCGCAAGGCACCCACACCGCGAAGGGCCAGTTCCTCCGAGATTCGCCGTTCGAGCACCTGCGCGCAGCCGATCTCCCGACCAAAGGGCGAGCAAAAGACCGCCACGGCGTCTATCGACGGAGATCGCCTCGGAGGGTGCCAAGCGGCGAAAAGCCTTGCTCCCGCAACCTGAAAGTAGAAAAGATCGACCATTACCTGAGCGGATGGCGTTGCGATCGTACGAAAAAAACGTCGGCCCCGGCAGCCATAAACCTATTAGCGGAAGCGCTGGTACCCCAATGCACCAGGCACTGGCCAATCACACTCGCTGTAGCGAACGCACCCTTCGCTACTTCGAGAGCTTTGTGCCCTTCTCCGATCGAGAGAGAGACACTGACTCCCTTTGGGAGCTGTTTGAACAGCAGGTCGCGGAACGACCCAACACCCCTGCAGTCCACACGCCCTCTGGTCCGGTGACCTACGAACAGCTGAGTGAAAAGGCTCAGCGCGTTGAGGCCGAAGTTGCAGATTTCGCGATTGCGGGCGGCGGGTGTATCGGGATCCTCATTGACAGTGGTGAGCAGATGCTCGCCTCAGTCCTCGGGGCCCTGAAAGCCTCTGCGCCTTTCGTCCCAATCGACCCAACCGTCGTTCCGATGGCCCGGGCGAAGTACGTACTGGATGATGCAGATGTTCGTCTCGTGCTTACGACCCGCTCACACCTGGAATATTCACGGGAGGCCGCCGGGACAGTACCCGTCAGCTGCGTCGAGGACCTCGCGCAAACCGGATCGCGGGAGAAGCCGGCAAGGGTCCGTCGCGAATCGCATGGAGACATCGCATGGATCATTTACACCTCCGGTTCAACGGGCGAACCAAAAGGTGTGGTCCAATCCCGACGGAACGTCGTCCATTTCATCACAACGGAGGCAGACGCCTGCGGAATCTGCCCTGACGACCGCATGGCCGTGACGTTCTCGAGCAGCGTCAATTTCTGGTTTCGTGAGACGCTCAGCGCCCTGTGCAAAGGCGCAACAATCTACCCGATCAACCTTCCTGCAGGAGGGTTCCGAGAACTGGAACAGACTCTCTCGCGAGACCAGATCACCCTGCTCACTCTGGTTCCGTCGCTCTTTCGCCGGTTCGTACCCAGCCTGTCAGCCCCACCTCCTCATCTCCGTCTGATCAAGGTCGGGGCCGAGCCGGTGCTTCGGTCCGACTTCGAGTTGTATCGGGAGAAGCTCGGCAAACGATGCATTTTCCTGAATCGCTTCGGGACAACTGAAACTGCGCCGGTTCGATACCATTTTCTCGACCACGACAGCCATGTCTCCGAGACCTACGTGCCGATCGGGTACCCGGTGACAGGGAGTGACATTCGGATCGTCGACTCCGATGGAGAGGAGGCTCCGCGTGGAGA
>JAYOKZ010000034.1:20318-20807 GCA_038120095.1 Gemmatimonadales bacterium | reverse complement strand
GTCCCTTCTTGGCGCTCCAGTACTGGAAGCGCCCGCGCATTACCGGCGCCACCTTCCGAGAGGATCCAGAAGATCCCTCAGAACGCCTCTATTTCACTGGCGACCTTGGGCTCAAGCGACCTGACGGATGCGTCGTACATCTGGGCCGCAAGGACAATCAGGTTCAAATACACGGCTACCGAGTCGAGCTCGCCGAGATTGAAATGAGACTCCGGAGTCATCCGAACGTTGCAGAGGCTGCAGCCGCCGCACGCACAGACAATACGGGCGAGACGAGGCTGACCGGGTATGTCGTAGCGCATTCTCAGGCCCCGACGATCAGCGCCCTCAAAGCCCACGTGCTGGAGTCTCTCCCCGGATATATGCTGCCGCAAGAATGGCTGTTCCTCGAGGAGTTGCCAAAAACTCCAAACGGAAAACTCTATCGAAAGGCTCTTCCGATTCCGACGGACCCACGTTCGAACGACCCCTCTTCGGACGTTCCCATGC
>JAYOKZ010000034.1:471-20308 GCA_038120095.1 Gemmatimonadales bacterium | reverse complement strand
TTGGCGTCGTGCCATTCCAAACGTCGAGCGAATCAGCGTCCAGGACCGATTCTTCGACCTCGGCGGGGATTCACTGGGTGCCATGCAGACAATTGTGGCAATCGAAGCAGAGGTCGGTGTCGAAATCAGTCCGCTCGACATGGGTCGACAGTCCCTGGGTCAACTCGCGCGGTATTGCGAAGACCGGCAGAACAGAGCACGAGAGTCGCCTCGAGGTATTCTCGCCCGGTTCCGGCAGCTCATGGATCGATGGGCACCGGCCACGTCGCAGCCGTCCACCCGAATCAAGGACGAACTTGATCGTGAGTGACGCAACAGGACGCTGTGTGATCCAAGCGAGGCCGGCGGGTACGGTCCGGCGGTAGGGCATCCTTCCGCGGTCGGTGGCGTCTAGCGAACGTCCCCTTCGGATCGCATGTTGGGCGGCATGGTGGTCTTAAGCCGACGTCCTTCCGTGTGGTTCGCGGACAGCGCTCGCCACACAGAAGTCTCTGCCCGTGAAAGTGGGGGCCTCCCTGTCGGCTCCCGAGGATTGCGTGAATGCCGGGGGCGGGACTTGAACCCGCAAGGGCCGAAGCCCGGGGGATTTTAAGTCCCCTGTGTTTACCGATTTCACCACCCCGGCAATGCCCGCTTCGTCGCCAGCAACGCAAGCGTCGCTTTCTTCTTCGGTAGTGTCCCGAGCCTCGCTTTCTGCATCTACCGAGACAGCCAGCATTGACTGCGACGCCCGACGCGCTGCGCCCGAGAAACGCGAGGGCAATCGGACTCCGACTCCCTCGAAGGGAAACATCCTGACCGGTTCAGACACACACCTCGCTCGAACGTCCGGCAGGAATTCCCAGCCCCGCTCCTTCTACCGCGAAGGTAAGCCCGCAGTCCCCATCAGGAGAAGAGTTCGAGCCACTCCGGCGCGACCTTGGTAGTCCCGGAGCGGGCGACACCAATTGCCCCGAGCGGGCGCCCCTCCCAAGATCCAGAACTCCTTTTCTTTACGCCGATGAAACCTGAGCGGTTTGAACGCCTCAAGCGCGCCCTCGAGCGCCGCCAGCCGGATCTCACGGTCATCATGGACCGTGTGCACAAGTCCCACAATTTTTCCGCCATCCTTCGAAACTGTGACGCGACGGGTGTGCTCGAGGTCCATGCCGTCGACCCGGACCGTGAGCTGGATCTCCATCACGGCACGTCCGCCGGCACGAAGAAGTGGGTCCTGGTCAACCGGCATGAGCACGTGGCCGACGCCGCGGCCCGGGTGAAGAGCCTGGGGCTTACGATTCTGGCAGCCCACCCGTCGACCGGCTCGATCGATTTTCGTGACATCGACTATACGCGGCCCACGGCGATCATGATGGGCGCAGAGCTCCACGGAGTCTCGGACGAAGGCCTCGCGCTGGCGGATCAGCACGTGGTCATTCCCATGCTCGGCATGGTCCACTCGCTCAACGTCTCCGTCGCGACCGCACTCATCCTCTTCGAGGCGGCGCGACAGCGTCACGATGCGGGTCTTTATGACAAGAGCCGACTGGCCGAGGAGGATTTCGGTCGACGGCTCTTCGAGTGGGCCTATCCGTCTATCGCGCGGACCCGTCGGAGCGAGGGTCGTCCCTACCCTTCTCTCGGCCCGGATGGAAGGATCATCCCGGACTGGTAACGACTCGTAGCCGACTATAAATCGATCGCACAAAACTTTATGAGCGTTTTTCGGCTCACGATTGTTTGACAAATTATCCGTGAACGTTCATTATGCTGAATAAGATCGTTTTTATGTCTAAGACATGAGGTGAACGGAGTCACGAATCCGTTCAGTCAGCCACAATGAATCGTTTTGGACCCAACCCGGCGTTGACCAGTTCAGAAACGGCCTCGCTTCTGGCCGTCCATCCCTCGACGGTGAAGCGGTGGTGTAACGAGGGAGACCTTCCTTCCGAGGTCACCCCCGGAGGCCATCGGCGCATCTCCGTCGACGCAGCTGTCGCCTTCGCGAGAGACAAGGGGATTCGGACGATTCTCGCTCCGTTCCATCCCTTCGAGCCGCACGTCTGGGCTGCTCTTCGCGGCATCGAGGACAGCGGATCCTTCGAGCCCCTGCACATGCTTGGCCTGCAGTGGGCCCGGAGGGGAGAATTCGAACGCCTGGAGCAGCTATTCCTGGCCCTTGGTCGTAGCGGGACGATCCCCTTCTGCTCTTTCTGCGACCGCGGCCTTCGCGGCCTGCTGCACCGGGTAGGCGAGGAATGGGAGAGCGGCAGGATGAGGGTCGGCGACGAGCACATGATCAGCCAGGCTGCGACGGGCGCGTTGCTCACGCTACGTCGGGAGTGGCTCGATGCCCGTCCTGACAAGAACGCCACGGGCCGTCCGGTAGCCGTGGTCGGAACCCTGGAGGGCAATCACCACTCGCTCGGAGCACTGTGCGTCCGCATCCTGCTCGAACGCCTCGGTTGGGACGTGTTCTATCCCGGTCCGGATCTACCGATCGCGGACTTCAGCGTCATTCAGATGAGCCGGGAGGCGTCTCTGGTATGCATCTCTCTGCCACCCGCCGGAACGATGGGAGACGTTTCACGATCGCTGGAGGTACTGAGCGAGCACTACAATCGTGCACGGCCGTACGCGGTAGCGTTCGGCGGGCCTTCCTCTCTCGCTCTCGAGGGCGAGTCGCGCGAGGGACCCTTCGAATCCGTATCGTTTTTTCAGGAATGTTCGGGCCTTCGTCGGGCGATTGAGCAAGGACTCGGAGCTCGAGGATATCAGGCATGACCTCAGGTACGTTCGCCTTGCCAGAGTCACCCCATGATCACACGGTGTCCCGTGTGGAGATCGCAGCACTGATCGTCCTGCTGCTCTTCACGGTAAAGGCCACCTTCGGATATGGGTACTTTGCACTTCACCCTGAAAATCTTCCCCCGTCGGGCGTCGCGCTCCGATTCTACAACATCTCCTTTCAGTTCTTCGCCCAGCTGCACATCCTCATTGCGTTCATCGCTCTGGCGACCGTGCTTGTCAGGCGTACCGGCTGGGCATGGCTTTCGGCTCTAGCCGCCGTGTACCTCATCAGTTTCACCTCCGAACATATCGGAACGGGCTACGGCATCCCGTTCGGCGGCTACGCCTACACGGGTCTGCTCGGCGCTCGCCTCGGCCCGCGTGTCCCTCTTCTGATTCCGCTGAGCTGGTTCTTGATGGCCCTCCCCTCATGGGTCATCGCACGGTCCGCATTTCCGCGGAATACCGCGCTGGCGATCGCGCTTGGCGCGTTCGGGTTGGTGCTGTGGGACCTCGCGCTGGATCCCGCGATGTCGGCCTTGACCCCCTACTGGCGCTGGGAGGACTCGGGCCCGTATTACGGCATGCCATGGATGAACCCGGTCGGGTGGTTCTGCACCGGTATTCTTCTGATGGTCGCTCTTGAGCGAATTGGCGGGGACCGGCTTGGAAATGTTTTGCCCCCCCGCTGGATGATGGCGTTTTACGCAGTCGTGACGGCGCTGCCGCTTGGTATGCTTGTGGCCGCCGGCGAATGGCTCGCAGTGTTCGTGACCCTGGGGTCCATCCTGACCACGGTGGCTCTGGTGACAACCGTACGCGCCCGCTTGAGCGCGCGACATTCCATTCACGCGGCTGCGGTCGCAGAGCCTGTGGAGGCATCGTGATCGGCGGCCTGTTGAACATCGTAGAATCGGAGGTCCCGGCGTCCACGACCTCAGGAGCACTGCACAACGGACTCCACATTGCAGCCGATCGAATCTCGAGCCTGGGGATCCCCGTCCCACAACTCGAGGGGAAGCTTCTGCGACCGCTTTTCGCCCTTGCCATGGTGCCTGAAGAGCATTGGGCAGACCTCGATGAGCGCTTCTGGTGCGGCGCCCTGGCCATTCAGATGGTGCATGAGGCGTCGCTGATTCATGATGATGTCGTCGATGACGCCGGAGAGCGCCGGGGACGCCCCACCGTAGCTGCCATTCACGGTACCGGTCCGGCCGTTGTTCTCGGTGACCACTATTTGACCGGGGCGTACCGGGCCGCAGCTCGCACCGGGTCGTTCGAATATCTGGAGCGATTTACCGAGGCGGTCGAGCGGACGGTCGCCGGTGAGGTCATGCAGGGTCGGGCCTGCGGCGGCCGAATGACCATCGCCGAATACGACCAAGCCATCACGGGGAAGTCGGGCGAGCTGTTCGGCATTGCAGGCTTTCTGGGGTCGGCAACCGCCGGGCTCGAAAATGCCGATACCCGATACGATCTCGGGCGCAGCTTTGGCAACCTCTATCAGCGGATCGACGACCTCCTGGATTATTGCGGTGCTGCACGGACCGGGAAGCCGCCCTTGCAGGATTACCATCAGGAGAAATGGAGCTGGATCCTGGATCTCGCGGGAATCGAAAGCTTCGGTCTCGATGATGAAGCGCTAACCGAGGCTATCTTCGCTCCCCGACCTGCCCAGCCGTCTGCCGCCCGCCGTGCGCTGGAGATCCTCCATGATCGCCAACGTCGTATACAGCGCCAGGCACGACGTGTCGGCGTCAGTCAGGGTGCTCTAAACGAACTCCTTCAGCGATGCTTGGAGGCAGCCGAACAGGGTGTGGACCTCCAGGACCGCATCTATCGCGGAAGACAGACTTCAGGCCTCGAATCGCTGACGGCCCACGAACCTGAAGCCGGTGACCGGGGTTTTGGCCCGGAACTCATGGCAGAACGTGAGCATCGGGCTCTCGAGGAGCTCAATATCCGACGTCTCGCCTCCGATCTCGGCGGTCGAGAGCAGTGGCGGGCATATTTCGGCGAGCACGCCCGCACGTTCCACCTTGCCGCGCGTCTCTTCCCGCCACGAGAGGCGGGGCTGGTTGCCGGACTCTACGCGTACTGCCGCTTCACCGACGATCTCGTCGACGATCCGGACGGAGATCCGTCCGAGGACGAGTTGACCCGTCGCCTGGACGTGTGGCGGGAATTGAGCACGGCTGCATGGAACGGCTCCCAGACCGGCATTCCACTGCTGGACACGATCATGCCCGAGGCAACCGCACGTGGCGTGGACAGGCTATACCTCGACGCCCTTCTCGATGGCGTGGGGATGGATCTCCGCCCCCGGGTCTACGAGTGCTGGACCGACCTCGAGCGCTACACCTTCGGCGTCGCCAGTGCGGTCGGTGGCTGGATGAGCCAGCTGTTCGGCATTCGGGACGGAGAGCTCCTGGAGCGGGCTCATGCTCTCGGACATGCGATGCAGCTCACCAATATCGCACGCGACGTCGGCGAGGACTGGCGTCGGGGTCGCCTCTATCTGCCCATCCAGCTTCTCAATGCCCATGACCTCACGTGCGAGGATCTCGAGACCATGATCAACGGAGAGGCCCCGATCTCAGCCTCGTACCGGGCCGCCATGCGCGAGCTGGTCGCGAGAGCTGATGCCTACTACGAGGTCGCGTGGCCCGGAATCAGAGTGCTTCCGTCGTTCTTCCGTCGTCCTGTCGCGGCTGCTGCCTCAGCGTATCGAGGAATCCACCGCGAAATCCGCCGAAATGATTTCGACAACCTCAACACCCGAGCCCACACGTCGCTGGCCCGCAAGATCGTGCTCGCGGGCGCAGGCATCGTTGACTCTCGGAGGGCATCATGAGTGATCGTGCAGTCGTCATCGGCAGCGGGTTCGGCGGACTCGCGTGCGCGATTCGTCTTCAGGCGGCAGGAGTTTCCGTGACGCTCGTCGAGAAACGCGAGCAACTCGGCGGGCGCGCGTATCAGCTCAAGGATTCGGGATACACGTTCGACATGGGGCCGAGCCTCATCACGGCACCCGAGATACTCGACTCGGTGTTCCGGGCGGGGGGCCGCCGCTTCACCGACTACGTCGACCTCGTCCCCCTCGATCCGTACTACCGGATTTATTTCCACGATCAGACTCACATCGATTACGTCGGCGATGTCGACCGGATGCGTGAGCAGATGGCGCGCTTCAACCAGAACGATGCCGCCAATCTGGACCGGTTCCTCAAGACGGTGCGTCCCATCTACGACTCTGTGATCGGGGACCGGCTGGGCTCGAAGCCCTTCGATACGATCGAGTCCATGCTTCGCTTCATGCCCCGAGTCCTTCGACTCAAGGCGTTCCTGCCGGTCACGACGTTCGTGAACCGATTCTTCAAAGACTTCCGACACCGCTTCATTTTCTCGTTCCACCCTCTGTTTGTCGGGGGCAACCCGTTCCGGACCCCCTCGATCTACCTGATGATCCCGTTTCTGGAACGGGAGGGTGGCGTGTGGTTCACGCGCGGCGGCATGTACTCCGTCGTCGAAGCCATGGCGAAGCTCTTCACCGAGCTCGGTGGCACGATCGAGACGGGAGCAGAGGTACAGGAGATCCTGGTCTCGGATGGCGCGGCGAGAGGTGTTCGCACCGTAGACCGCGAAATCGAAGCCGACTTCGTGGTCAGCAACGCCGACCCGGGACACACCTACAGGCATCTCGTCCCCGCGACGAATCGCCGTCACTGGAACGATCGTCGTCTCGATCGCCAGGACTGGGCAATGAGCTGCTTCCTGCTCTACATCGGGACGCGCCGCCAATACCCACAGCTCGAACACCACACGCTGATTCTCACGGAGCGGTACAAGGGTCTGCTGTCCGACATTTTCGATGCGAAGACGTTACCCGATGACTTTTCCATGTACCTGCACGCTCCTACCCGAACGGACCCGGACATGGCTCCCGCGGGTGGCGAGAGCATGTACGTACTCGTTCCCGTCGCGAATCAGCAATCGGGGCTGGACTGGACTGAACTGGGACCTGCGTTCGCCGACAAGGTCATCGATTTTCTCGAGGAGTGGGGACTCGACGATCTTCGTGAAGAGATGGAGGTTCTCCATGTGTTCACTCCACAGGACTTCGAGACGGAATTGAACGCGACGTGGGGCAATGCGTTCGCCATTGAGCCCAAGTTGTTCCAGACCGCATGGTTCCGTCCTCAGAACCGGAGTGAGGACGTCGCCGATCTTTACCTGGTCGGCGCTGGCACGCATCCCGGCGCCGGTGTCCCCGGAGTCCTCCTCAGCGCCGAAACCACTTATGGCTGTATCGCGGCAGATCGGGGCCTCGCCGATCAGTGGTCATGGAACACTCAGGGCACAGTCGCACTCGACCCCGACCTGCAGTCAGAAATCGTTCAGTCTCTGGAGCCGCCGGTCGGCACGGCAGGAGATTGAGTCAGTCGATACGACCTAACTGAAAGCGCAGGGACTCCTCGACGCCTTCGTAGAAGAAGTCGAAATCAGTTCCAAGGACTTTCTCCGGCATGACTCGCTGCCCCCACAACAGAGCTTCCGTCCCGAGCTCTCCAAACGCGGCTTTCACTGCGAAGGCGGGCACCGGGACGACCGTCGGCCGCCCGAGAGCGCGGCCGAGCGCCGAAGTGAACGTGGCGTTCGGAACGGGCGTGGGCGCCGTCGCGTTGACGGGACCACGAAGTGACTCGTCATAGAGCGTGTGATAAATCAGACCGACGAGGTCATCGAGGTCGATCCAGCTCATGTATTGCTTGCCCGAGCCCAGGCGCCCCCCGGCCCCGAACTTGAAAGGCAACAGCATCTGCCCGAGCGCGCCCCCGCTCGGCGACAACACGACACCCATCCGGAGCTTCACGACACGAATCCCTGCGCGCTCCGCCGGTTCGGTCGCCCCTTCCCACCCCCGACAGACCTCGGCAAGGAAGCCGCGACCCGCGGGAGATGATTCGTTGAGTGCCTCGGAGCCGCGATCGCCGTAGAACCCGACGGCAGAGGCAGAAATCAGCACGCGGGGACCATTTCGCATGGTGGCCAGAGTACGGGCAATCAGATCGGTACCACGGATCCGGCTCTGCTTGATCGCGCGCTTTCGCTCGTCCGTCCAACGACCTGAGGCAATCGACGTTCCCGCCAGGTGAACCACGGCATCGACGCGTCGAAGAGCCTTTTCGTCGAGAACGCCTGTCGCCGGATTCCAGAACACGTCCCCCGGGCGCATCTTCCGTGAATCCCGCACTAGCGAAACGACCTCATGCCCACCGGTCGTCAGAAAGTGCCGCAGGTTGGAGCCCACGAGTCCCGAGGCTCCGGTAATCGCCACAGTGAGACGAGGACGGTCCGCAAACGTCCGATGCCGCGCCAGATCGGTGAAGAGGCGCTGGTATCGGAAGGCAAAGAGTCGATCCAGTTCTCGCCGAACGAATCCGGGACCCACGGCCTTCCCCGCAAAGCCGAGGGGTGGCTCCATGTCGATCTCGTCGAGGGCAATCGTCCCCCCCTGTTCCGAGGGCTCGAACGAGTGCGTATGAGACCAGTGCTTCATCGGTCCCGAAACCTGCTCGTCACGAAAACGGCGACCGTGGATGTAGTCCCGGTGGACGAGATCCCAACGAAACGAGGTGGGGCCACGACGGATACGAAGGCTGATCGTCCCTCCGTCCCGGATGCCACCGGCGCGGGCAACCACCGAAACATCTCCCCACGGAGGTGTCAGGCGTTCAAGCGCCCCGGGGCGCTCATGCCAATCGAACACCTCTGCAGGTGTGAGTTCCGGGATTTCAGTCTGGTAAGTGAACCGCATCAGCCGTCGGTCGAATGTCCCTGAGAGCCTTTCATGTTAACGAGAAGCAGACCGTCTGTCCCCGACTGGGAGCGCGCCATTTCACCGCGCGGAAACCCGTTCATCCGAAAAGCCAGAGCGCCACGAGTGAAGGGACCAGCTGGACTGTCAGGTTGTCCAGCCCGTGGTTGCTTGCCGCCTCGACGAGTGCCGCAACCGCGCCACACACGACGGCGCCCCAGACCGAGTGCCACCCGAGCTGCAGCGACGCCAGCGCCACACCCGAGCCCAACGTGGCCATGAGAAATACCGCGATCGAACCCTCGACGGTGCGGGTCGCCGGCACACCCGCAAGGGACGGGACCCGATACTCCCGACGGCCCCACCGCGCTCCGGCGGGCTCGCCCACCGCATCTCCCCATCCCGCCGCAAGGTATCCCACCGTAGCAAATGGACCGGTGAGTAGTGAGGCAGCCAGGCCGCCGACGGCGGTCGTGACCATGGGGACAACAATGAAAAAGCTCCGCCGTGGGTGATCCCGCTCGCGTGCCATCGCCTCGTAGAACGGGAAGCCCTCGCCACGCCATACCGCGATCAGAACCATCGTGGCGATCACGGTCCCGAAGGCCATGGTTCCCTCGAGGTCCCACACCGCATGGATACCAGCCGCGGTCGAAAAAATGACGATGTGAAAGAGTTTGCGCGTGTACGCCACGCGAACACCTTGCTGCCGGAGACGAGCGACCCAGGCCCCCGCCAGAAACCCGACCGTGAGCCCGACCCCGATACTCCAGCTATATGCCGCGCTCCCCTGCACGATCACCGAGATCATCGTAGATCGCTCATGGAGCGGCCGCGGTGCAGAAGACGGATGACTCCGGCCCACCGCTCGGAGGGCGACCCCGGCTTCAGCATGGAGTCGTCGGCACCCAGGCTGAACCCTCGGGTGACATCCATCTCACGACCCATCGAGGTGACCATGCGGATTCTAGTCGGATGTCGTCACATGGAAGGACGCCTCGAGCAGCTTCGCAAGCGCGTCGGAGGCCCCATCACGAGGAGCGAAGACGGTCGAGAGTTCGCGAACCATTTCGCGATCATGGTCACTGAGTGCCGGAGTCGTCACGGCAAGCACCGGCAACCCCGTGTGAAGGCGACTGTCCCGTATCGCAAGCAGCGTCACACCACCCCGACTGCCCGGAGCCCCCAGATCGAGGACGACGGCGTCCGGAGTCTCCTTTTCGATCAGAGAGAGGACCTGCCCTTCACGCACAACCTTCGCGTCGAGACCTCGACCTCGGACCACCTCGGCCAGTTCCTGACCCAAACCCTCATCGTGAACCATCAGCAGAACGCGTCCCCCCCTCCGGCGGCCTAGATTACGCCAAAGCACCCTGAGGAAATCTTCGCGATCGAATGGCTTGGTTACGGCGTCGACCGCACCCAGCAGCTTGCCACGCCCCTCGTTTGCGAGAACGCTCGCGACGACGATCGGGATAGCCCTGAGATCAGAGTCTGCCTTCGCTCGCTTCAAGACCTCCCAACCCGTCATCTCCGGCATGATCAGGTCGAGCATGATCAGGTCTGGTTGCACACGTCTCGCCACCTCGAGGCCCTCCACTCCATTGGAGGCGGTAAAGACCTGACATCCGAAGTCGGCCAGAAGGTGTTCCATCAGCAACCGTGAGTCCGGCTCATCATCGACGATCAGGACTTTGAAGTCCTCCCAACCGGACCGGGTCACGACGCTGTCCAATGAGTCGTCCGCACCATCGGGCGATTCCTCACTCCGAGGGCCGTGCCCATCGGTCGCCGCTCCGACTGGCGCCAGCGCCCCAGAATGTCCCAACGACCCAACGGCGAGGGCTGCTTCAGAAGCCGGCTCCTGGCCGCCGACGCCAGAGGCTTCGGCAGACAGGACCGGCCTGATCGCCCGCTCTCCCATGACGACCTTGAACGTGGACCCCCGCCCAAGCTCAGACTCTACGATCAGGTCGTAGCCCATCAGGAGACAGATCGATCTCGAGAGAGCGAGCCCCAATCCGGTGCCGCCAAACTTCCGCGACGTTCCGGCCTCTGCCTGCTGGAATGCCTCGAAAATCGCTTCCAGGCGGTCTTTCGGGATACCGATACCGGTGTCCACGACTGCGATCGCGGTGGGGGTCTCCCCATCGTCAGCGAGGTCGAGGCGAACCGTGACGGACCCCTCCTCCGTGAACTTTACGGCATTGCCCACGAGGTTGATGATGACCTGCTTGAGCTTGGCCGCGTCTGTCTCGACCAGCCGGACGGACTCGGGGACCTCTGCCACAAGTTCGACCCTTCCCTCTTTCGCCTTGGCCTGTCCCTCGAGCTGCTGGACGGTTTCGACGCAGAAGTCGGCGAGATTCACCTCTTCGATGATGAGTTCCATCCGACCGGCCTCGACCTTGGCGAGGTCCAGCACCTCATTGATCAGTGCCAGCAGATGCTTGCCGTTCGACAGCACTCTGGAGAGAAAGCCGAGTTCCTTTTCCTCGAGTCGGTCATCCTTGTTCTTGAGCAGGATGTTGGTGAACCCGATGACCGAGTTCAGAGGCGTCCGGAGCTCATGGCTCATGTTGGCGAGGAAGTCACTCTTCGCCTTGTTTGCGGCCTCGGCCTCTTCCTTCGCGACGTGGAGCGCCTCCTCGGCACGAACTCGGTTCGTGACATCCTTCGCGAAGAAGACGGCACCGACCACCCCCTCGACCGACTGGATCGGGTTCGCATACATCTCGAAGAAGCGCAGCTCCCCGTCGACCCGATCCGTTCGGACGTCCACGTGACGAGACCCCGCCAACGTCTTGGCGTACAGTTCCCGATACCACTGAGCGTCATCCTGCTTGAAGAGTTCGTTCGGAAGCTGGCTGACCCGCGGTTCCGATCCGGTGCGTGCCTCGACGGCGAGCGCGAACGCAGAATTCATGGTGATGAGCCGGTGATCGCGGTCGACCGACCAGATGAGATCACCGGTATTCTCCACGATGGCTTCGAGATTACGCTGAGCCTCACCGAGCCGCTTCTCAGCCATGCGCTGCTCGGTGACATCTCTCAGGATGGTCTGCGTGCTGACTGCCTGATCGCCCGAGAACTGGACCTGACTGCTGGCTGAAAGAAGGACTGCTCTTCCGTCCGAAGCGACATACTCGGTGTTGAACCGTCGAGGTGTGCCGCCCCTGTTCAACCGGTCGAACTCGCCGCGCAACGCTGATCGATGTGCGGGTTGGACGATGTCGAACAGGGACATCCGCTCCAGGTCGTCATCCGTGTACCCGAGAACCCGCTTCCAGGAGCGATTGACGTACAGGAAACGACCGTCTCGATCGACCGTCTGAATCAGGTCGTTGGCATCGTCCAGAAACCGCTGTAGTCGACCGCTGCTCTCCTTCACCGCCTCCTCGGTCCTCGCCCGGACCTCGACCTCACGAGCAAGGGCATCATTCGAGTCCTGGAGAGCCCGCAGGACCGCACCCTCACGGGTGAATGTAGAGTACACGCTGTGGAGGAGGCCGGTCAGAACTGCCAGCAGGCTCGCAATCTTGAGCAGATGTGCGCCATCCGACATGACATCGAGTGGCCCGGCCGAGAACGCCATGAATGCCCCATGCAGCAGGGCTCCGATCAAGAGCGAGACCATCAGCCAGTGCTCGAACTGATCTCTCCGCCAGCTGTTCTTCCTGTAAAATCCCACAAAGGCGAGAGCAAAGAACAGAGCGGGTACGAACTCAGCGGGCCGGGCCGCGAACCAGCTCGGTCGCATGAGGACGGCCGGCCGAGTGTAATCGAAGAACAGGAGATTCACGACCGTCAGCAGCAGTGCCGTGCCGTAAACAGCGGCCTCGGAGAAACCCTCCGCCTGACCGGTCTTCACCTCCTGACGCCATGCGACGAGGCTCATGAACAGAAAGAGGGAGAGGTACACCCGTCCTGCCGTCCACGTCCACGCGTACATCAGTTGATCGTTGACGAGACCCCGATAGGCGAGCACCTGAGGAATCGTGCCCACCAGGTGATTCAGGTCCAGAATCGCCCCACCGAGAAACCCGCACCCGATGAGCAGGAAGGTGATCTGCTTCCTGCTGTAGTATCGGACGAGCGCCAGAGTGCCCACGAGAAAGCCCAGGAGCGTAGAGAGCGACTCCATGAGCGTGTGCGTCGACGGGGTGGTGATTCCAGCGACAGACGATGGGGATCCGAGGAGGACGGCCCCACCCGAAATCACGAGAAAGATGACGCCATACAGCATCAGATGCTCAAAGCCCCGATCGGGACCGATCAACTCGTCGCCGGACTCCCCACTCGGAGGAACTGCGGCTTCGTCGTACCTCGAACCGACACCCGGGTCGGTGCCGGTGGTCAGTCTGCCGGGTTCAGACACCGCTCGATGGCGTCGATGAGAACGTTCTCGTCCAGGATCGGTTTCGTAACGTAGTCGTCGAAGCCGATGGACAGGTATTTCTCGCGGTCACCTGCCATGGCGTGGGCGGTGAGAGCGATGACCGGCAGGTGGCTCAGTTCGGCATGAGCCCGTATCCAGGCCAGAACCTCCGTGCCATCCATTTCGGGCAACGAAATATCGAGCAGGACCAGGTCCGGTACGTTGTTCCCCAGGCCCTCAACCACCTCACGCCCGTTCTCGTACTCGGACAGCTCGTAACGGTCCTCGAGAAGCGCCTCGACGAGCATCCGGTTGTCCGGATTGTCCTCGACAACGGCTACTCTAGGGCTCATCGGACATCCCCTGCTCCAGTTTCTCGAGCTCCGACATCGCCGAAGCGTACGCGACCTCCATGTCCGGAAGCACTTCACGCATCCGGTCTACGTCTCGCTCGACCGCTGCAGTCTCGATCTGGGTGGCCAGCTGCCGGAGAGTCTCCGCTCCCACATTCGCAGCACTCGATTTCAAGGAGTGCGCTCCATACTCGGCCTCTTCGACGTCCCCCGACGAGACCCCCGAGCGGATCTGCTCCATACGGGCCCCGGAATTCTTCAGGAAGAGGCGGACCATCTGACCGACCAGCTTGTCTCCACCCCACTGCTGCAGGCGCTCGAGCGCCTCGAGCTTGATGACCTCTGGTTCCGTCATGGTCCAGCCGCGTCTGGGGGCAACGTGGGAATCCTCCAGTTTAATGAAGTTCTCGCGCCGAGAGCCAGAACTTTGGTCATGCCCCGGTTCCCGCCGCTGCGCGAATCGCTCGCACACCTGCCGCGGCTCCTTCGGGGTGGCGATAGACGGCCGAACCTGCCACAACCACGGTTGCTCCGGCCTCCACGATGGATGCCACGTTACCCGTTCCGGCTCCGCCATCGACCTCGA
Source organism: Gemmatimonadales bacterium (assembly GCA_038120095.1). Lineage (GTDB taxonomy): Bacteria > Gemmatimonadota > Gemmatimonadetes > Longimicrobiales > Gaopeijiaceae > UBA2589. Next base: position 6,404 of record JAYOKZ010000034.1, on the reverse strand, counting down.
GCTCCGCATGGGACCCGATCTCGTCGAGCATCCCACGCGCGCGCTGAAGCTTCGCTGTGCTCGCCGGGATGTAGGACTGTCCACCGAACCCGGGATTGACGGACATCACGAGGAGCAGGTCTAGCTCTGGAAGGATTTCTCGGACCGTCTCGAGGGAGGTCGCAGGGTTGACGGCTACCCCCGCTTTCACGCCCAGCGATCGGATGGCCTCGACCGTCCGATGAAGGTGTCGGCATGCTTCCTGATGGACCGTGATGACATCGGCCCCCGCCCGAACGAAGTCTTCCAGATACCGATCAGGTTCCTCGATCATGAGGTGCACGTCGAGCACGAGCTCAGTCGACCGGCGCGCTGCCTCCACGATGAGTGGACCGATCGTGATGTTGGGCACGAAATGACCGTCCATCACGTCGACGTGAAGCCAATCCGCCCCTCCCTCGATGACTGCCCGGATGTCGTCGTTCAGGCGACCGAAGTCTGCGGAGAGAATGGAGGGTGCGATCTTCATGATGGCGGGGGAATGGGCGAATCTGGAGTCAGGGTGAAGACCCCGTCCATCGATGCAATGACGGCGGCTTCCGCCATGCCGAGAAAGAGTCCCGAGTCCACGATACCGGCTCGATCTGCCAGACGGCGTTGAAGAGCCGAGGCATCGCCGATCCCATTCGGATAATGAGCGTCGAGGAACACGTTACCGTTGTCGCTCCTCACGACTGCACCGTCGGACGCGACCCGAAGCACGACCTCGGCACCGGTGTCTCGAATGAAGCCCTCTGTTGACTCGACGGACCAATCGACCACCTCCACGGGCAACGGGGCCCGCGAGCCAAGGTGGCTGACGAGCTTGCTGTCATCGGAGATGATGATCAGACGACGCGACGCCTGGGCGACCATCTTCTCCCGAAGCAGGGCCGCTCCGAGGCCCTTGATGAGGTCCAGCCCCGGAGCGATTTCATCAGCACCATCGATCGTGAGATCAAGCTCGACCCCACTTCCCAGCGAGATGAGCGGGATCCCCACGTCCATCGCCTGACGTTCCGTCTGGACCGAGGTCGGCACACCCACGACGTCCGCGAGTGTACCCTCTCTCAACGCCTGGCCGAGAAGGTCGACCAGGTGACGAACGGTGCTCCCCGTACCCAGGCCGAGAGCCATTCCACTCTCCACGGCCTCAAGGGCCCGGGCGGCGGCGGCACGCTTGAGCTCTTCGGCGTTCAACGGCGTCGATCCATGACGTCGGACAGCCCTGCGCTCGAAGGAACGGTGGTGGACGGGAGAATCTACGGTGCGGCACGCCCCATCACCAGTTCATCAGGTTCTGCTCGCCGTGCCGCGAGGATCTCGAGGGTCAGGTTCGCGCGGCCGAAATCTGGTTCCCGGCCTCTTGGAGCTGCGCGTCGATCGAACCCAGCGCTGTACCCCCCTGTGCCGCACGAGCGTCAACGGACGCGACCCAGTCGAAGACGCCGAAGACATCCTCCTCGAAGGCCTCGTGCTCCGCCCTGAACTCATCGAGGTCCAGCTCTGAAAGTGGCACCCTGCGCTTCTCGGCCCTGCGGACGAGCCGACCGACGACCTCATGCGTCGTACGAAACGGAACGTCACGCCGAACCAGATAGTCGGCGAGGTCCGTCGCGAGCAGCTGAGCGTCCATGACCTGGGCCATCCGCTCAGCCCTGAACGACGCGGTCGCGATCGCACCCCGAAGCGCGGGCAACGTCAAAACCAGGGTGTCGATCGTGTCGAACAGGGGTTCCTTGTCCTCCTGAAGATCCCGGTTGTAACTCGTCGGAAGTCCCTTCAGAAGTGTGAGGATCGACATCAGATTGCCGATGAGGCGCCCGGCCTTGCCCCGACCAAGCTCCGCAACGTCCGGATTTCGCTTCTGGGGCATCAGACTGGATCCGGTGCTGAAGCCATCCGAGAGCCGGATGAAGCCGAACTCCGTGCTCGAGAACAGGACGAGGTCCTCGGAGAGCCGCGACAGGTGCATGCCGATCATTGCACCGGCGTATGTGAAATCGCAGATCCAGTCTCGATCCGAAACGGCATCGACCGAGTTCTCAGTCACACGATCGAAGCCGAGTTCGTCACGAATCCTTTCCCGGTCGATCGGAAAGGGACACCCGGCGATCGCCCCCGCACCAAGGGGGAGCACAGCAGCCGAATGTCGAGCCGCCCGCATGCGCTCGATATCCCGCACCAACGGGAACAGGTGACTCAATGCCCACTGAGCCGCCCGCAGGGGCTGAGCCTGTTGCAGATGCGTGTACCCCGGCATGATGACCTCGCGACCGGATTCGGCCAGACCAAGCAGGGCCTCCGCAACATCCGCGACAAGTTCGATGACACGATCAGCGGATGACATTCCATAGAGGCGCACACCGGTTGACGACTGATCGTTCCTCGACCGTCCGGTGTGCAGCTTTCCCGCGACTGCCCCGATCTGCTCCCCGAGCATGCGCTCGATCACGGAGTGGATGTCTTCCTCGCGGGCATCCGAGAGCCCCTGCCGTTCGATTCGCTCCGCCACGGCGGCGAGACCCTCGACGATCATCGAGACCTCACCCTCGTCGAGGACACCGGCCGCGCCGATAGCCTTCGCCCACGCGACGCTCCCTCGAAGATCCTCACGCCACAAACGCTGATCGATACCGAGGCTGAGGTTGAACGGCACCATCTCGACTGCCATGCCCTCATCGAATCTTCCACCCCAGAGGGCTCCGTCTTCGTCGCTCATGGTGCTTCCATGGTTGTTCAACCGGACGCCCTGAAGCTAGTCGCTGACAGCGGACGAAGGTGAAGGCATCTGGCTCGGATTTCCCTCGGCGAGACGCGATCGCCACGATTCCACATGGTGGCGTTCCAACCGCACGCCCCGCTCAAGAATGCGAAACGAGAGCCGGGGTCGGAAGTCCAGTCGCGTCCCGCCAACGCGCCAGGGGAGCCCATGACTCCTCACTTCCGCCCCCGGCCCTCCTGACGGGCCGCGGCTCATCATGCATCGCTGCAGCATATTTATGCATCCCCCGGCTCGCAAGTCAAGGTCGTGGCAGGGGGTGCGAGCAAAGATCTGTGTTCGCAAGGATGCCGCTCCTCGGCTGTCAGGTTTGGCTCGCCATTCGTTCCAGGCGCTCTCGAACATCGTCCAGCGTCGCGGGATCCCGAAGGATGATCAGGATGGTGTCGTCTCCAGCCAATGTCCCCAGGACCTCCGGCCACTCCTCCCAGTCTATTCCTGCGGCAACAGTTTGGGCTCCGCCCTTCATCGTGCGCACGACCAGCAGATGATCGACCCCGTCAGCGCTGTGGTAGAGCGCAGGCAGTAGCGACGCGAGAGACGGGGTATGATCCCACTCTTCCGGCGATGAGTAGAATCCCACGCCATCCGCACCTGGTGCCTTGACGAGCCGCAGTTCCCGCATGTCGCGCGAGAGTGTGGCCTGTGTGACATCGATCCCTCGCTCGTTCAGGAGTTCTCGAAGACTCTCCTGACTCGTCACCCTGTTTCTCTGGATGACCTCCAGGATCTTCCGCTGACGATCTCGCTTGCTCACCCTGCCACCGCATCGACCAGACCTCGGACGCGTTCCGGCTCGAAACCTAGAGAGCGTTCGACTTCCTGACCGTGTTGAAAGAGTATCAGTGTGGGAATGCTTCTGATCTCGTACCTGCCCGCCACTCCTTGCGCGTGGTCGGTGTCGACCTTCACCACCAGAACCTTGCCCATATGCTGGAGAGCGATTTCATCGAGGAGAGGGGCAACCATCTTGCACGGCGCGCACCAGTCCGCATAGAAATCCACGAGTACAGGAGCACGCGCATTGAGGACACTCCGTTCGAAGTCCTCTTCTGTCACCTTCACGGGACGGTCCAGTAACATGGGCTTTCCGCAGTCGCCGCATGCCGGCCGATCCCCGGCGCGCGTGAGCGCGACGTTGTTGAGGGTAAGGCAGAAACCGCACCGTAGCGTGACGCTGGAATCGGATTCGCTCGAGGCCGTCTCGGATTCGCTCGAAGCAGTCAAAGCATCTCCCGTGTTACGGATTCAAATTCGTGACGCGTGGGAATGACCCCTGGCTCATCCAAGGTAATCGGGCACGACCAGAGGAGAACAAACCGAGGCCCGGGCGGCTGCACACCACCCGGGCCTCGTCGGCGAACTGGTTACGATACGGGACCCTAGAAGAGATCGTACCTGACCTTCACCATTCCGTAGCGACCGATGCTCGGCACCCCGACGAACGCGACGTTCTCGGAATCGAACACATTCTGCACGGACAGCTGGACAGTCGCACGCGTGTTCGGAACGCGATACCCGAGCCCGACGTCGAAGACTCTCGTCTCCGGAACGTCACCGGCGAAGCCCGCCGAAACGGCCGAGAACGAACTGTTGAACCGGAACCGGGCCGAAGCATTGAAGCCCCCTACGACATCCCGGTACGCGAGACTCACGGTTCCTTTGTGCTGCGGGGCATTCAGAGAGATCGGGTCCGTCCCCAGGACCGGCCACGAATCGTCGGAAACCCACGAGTACGTGCTGCCAAGTGTCCACTGGTCGTTGAGGAACCACTGCATGGCAAAATCGGCACCGAACAACGCGAGGTCACCGACATTACGATAGGAGACGATGAGATCCGAACCCGGGCTGAACTCCGGCGCCGCCACGACGCCCACGGGCACCTGAGCGATACCGGCCGCGAGAGCCGGGATGATGGCACCGGCCTGAGCCTGAGCCTGGGCGGCCGCATCTGCCGGAGGCACCCCCCCCGCGATCAGCGCTTGCGTCAGAGCTGTGACAACCGGAACGGTGATGTAGTTGGCGACGTCCAGGCCGTTCATGGTGACGACCGGCGTCTGCACGAGAAGGGGCGATACGAAGTCGTTCTTCTTCGTGTAGTAGACGTCGGTCGTGATCTTCACGCGATCATCGATGATCCCGGTCCACCCGATCTCGAACGTCTCCGTGTTGCTCTCCTGCATCGTCGCAATGGGGCTGATCAGCGACGAAGCCGCGGAGGCCGGAACAAGATCACCGGTCACAACATCGTAGAGCATGCTACCGATGTCGGCAGCGGTCGGAGAAAGGCCGCCGAGTGCCGCGATCAGAGGGGACAGTGATGCGGGAAGCGCACCACCATCAACCTGCGCCTGAAGAACAGCGAGCGCCGCAGGCCAGAAGGCAGTCGTGGCCTCGATCGGAAGCATCGCGCTCCGATCAGCGTTGAACGGTGACCGGAATCCCTTGACCGTCCCGTCGTCGTTCAGCAGCGACCACCCCGATGGCCCAGTACCGTACGCACGAAGGCCAAAGCCGAGGGCCTCGAGCCCCGGAGCGAAGCCGTTCGAGATGTCCAGGAAGTAATTCAGACTCGAGGGCGAGGAGTACGCCTGGTTGTAGGAGAACCGGAGGCTCTGGTTTTCCTCCGGCTGCAGGACCAGGGCCACCCGCGGAGAAAACACGTTTTCCGGCAGGAGCGAGTGGCTGTCCACACGCCCTGCGAACACGAGATCAATACCCGGGGACAACTCCGTCTTGGACTGGATGTACGCGCCCCATTCATCCATCTCGTCGGAATTTTCGTACTGACCGTTGATGTTGCCCTCGGTCTCCGGACGAGTTCCGAAGTAGTCGAAGCCGTATGTGAAATCCTGCCGTCCGTCCCAGAGGCCGAAACCATGCTGGGCCTGCGCCACGACGAGCTTGGAGCGGTCAATGAGAGGAACCCCGGTATTCAGCAGGTAGCTGGAGCCTGCATCACTCGTGTTCAGGTATGCCTGGGCAAAGAAGCGATCGAAGCTCAGACGACCCTGAAAGAACTCGTACACCCAGTCCTCGGTCTGCCCCGCGCCCAGGCCGGTCAGCTCGATCCCGGAGGATTGATTCCGTCCGTACGTTCCGATGAAGGAGCCGTTCTCGGCGAATCTCCAGT
>JAYOKZ010000034.1:0-461 GCA_038120095.1 Gemmatimonadales bacterium | reverse complement strand
TCTCCAGTCCGCACGGGCCTCGAGCCCGATGCGCTGAATGTCGTAGTCCCGAACACCAAGTCGATCGCAGGCGACCTGAGCCTGATCGGCCGTGAAGCCCCGAAGCAGCTTGTCGCTGACGCAGAAGGTCGGATTCGCATCTGCGGCTGCCCTGTTGGCCAGCTCCACGGGATCGTCGAACTCCCACTCATTCCCGGTCAGACCCTGCCCCGAGATCTTGAATCCGAAGTTGTCAGTGAGCTTGAACGCCGAGCGGAATGACCCCTGCAGCACGGACCGCTGTCCCGCTCCCAGCGTGACCGACGTCCCCTGCTCGTCGAGCGGGGACTTGGTGATGATGTGCACGACACCGTTGGCGGTGTTCGGCCCGTAGAGCGCCGAACCCGGTCCGAGGACGACCTCCATCCGGTCCACGTCGGCATCGTTGGACGGGATGAAGTGCATCAGGTTCACCCGCAGGG
>JAYOKZ010000033.1:0-32063 GCA_038120095.1 Gemmatimonadales bacterium | reverse complement strand
GTCGAGGCGAGCGTCAGAGGGGAGGCCGACAATATCACGGGAGGCGGGTCGTGCGAAGCATCGGTGTGATCTCCGATACGCATGGTCTTCTCCGAGAGGAGGCCCTGGTATCCCTTCGGGGGAGCGACCTGATTCTGCATGCGGGGGATGTCGGCGGTCCCGGGATCATCGAGGAGCTTGCACGGATCGCGCCGGTTTCGGTCGTTCGAGGAAATACGGACCGTGACCCGGCGTCCGCGGCATGGCCGGAGACCGAGGTCGTAGCGCTCACCTCGGGCGCACCGGAGGTCCTTGCGTACGTCCTGCATGATCTGGCTCTTCTCGATCTCGATCCCGTGGCGGCCGGGTTCTCGGTCGTCGTATACGGACATTCCCATCGGCCTGCCATGGAGCATCGCGACGGGGTGTTGTACTTCAACCCGGGCGCGGCGGGGCATCGCAGATTTACTCTGCCGGTGTCGGTCGGGCGCCTCGTCGTCGATCACGACGGTCGCCTGTCCGGGCAGATCATCGAGCTGGCGGTGTGAGCCAGGTGCCGGCTCGCGTGCCGGGTTGACCGCGAACAGATTGGTTCGATCCACTCCAAGGAGTTCGTGTGACCAGATTACGATCGTCTCGTCTCGCTGTCTTGCTGCTGCTCGCACCGCTCGCGGGGTGCATGACGTGGGTGCCGGCGGCGACCCCTGCCGAGTCCCTCCTCCAGCAGCCGGAGCCCCCGGAGCGCGTTCGGGTCGTGACCCGGGAGGGCAACGAGCTGATCCTCGTGGCTCCCGTAATCCGGGCTGGCGCCCTCGTGGCGACTGACGCCCCCGGTGCGGTCCTGCTTCGTGATGTCACGGACATCCAGGTGGAGAAACTCAGCATCAGCAGGACGATCGGGCTCATCCTGCCGGGCGTGGTGATCCTCGCGGTCGTCGGGAAGCAGGCCTGCCGTTGCTGAGCCTCGGATTCGACGGTCGGCGCGCGAGGCTCGGTGCCGTGGCGGCCATGTTCATGGCCGGGTGCGGTCAGACTCCTGACGCGGATGTAGTGCTGCGTGGCGGCACGATCGTCGATGGTACGGGCCGACCCGCGTATGTCGGGGACGTAGCGGTGTCCGGTGGAACCATCGCTGCAGTCGGGGACATCGGATCCCTTCGCGGTGCGGAGGAGGTGGACGCGACCGGGCTCGTCATTGCGCCGGGGTTCATCAACCTGCACAGCCACGCCCGCTACGGGGGTCTGCCGACCGCCGAGAATCTCCTCGGTCAGGGTGTGACGACCGAGATCATGAACGCTGACGGTGGTGGCCCTCTGGATCTGGAGGAACAGCTTCGGGAGGTCGCGTCTGCGGGGCTGGCGGTCAACGTGGGCACGAATGTGGCCCTGGGTACGATCTGGGCTCAGGTGAACGGGCCCGAGAACACTCGACCGTCCGAGCAGCAGCTGGCGGAGATGAATGGCCTGGTGCTTCGCGGGCTCGCACAGGGAGCGTGGGGTGTGTCGTCTGGCCTCGACTACAAACCCGCGTACTACTCGACGACCGACGAAATCATCTCTGTGCTGGCCGGCACGGCCGCATGGCGTACCGTCTTTACCAACCACGACCGCATCACGCCCGAGAGCGGGTTCAGCTCGATGGCGGGCATGAGTGAGACCGTCGAGATCGGGGAGGCCACGGGTCTGAACCCGATCATCACGCACATGAAGGTTCAGGGTCACGAACAGGGATCCATTGCTCAGGTCACGGACATGATGGAGGCCGCGACGGGGCGGGGCGTGTTTACCGCGGCCGATGCCTACCCCTATCTGGCGGGACAGACCTCGCTCGCCGCCCTGATCATTCCCGGGTGGGCACAGGAGGGCGGGATCGATGCCGCCCGCGCCCGCTTTTCGGATGCGGAACTCCGGGGTCGGATTGTTTCGGAGTCGGATGAGGCACTGCTCGCTCGTTTCGGGGGCCCGGAGGGTGTGTACCTCCCGGAACGGGGTGTCGAGCTGACGACAATGATGCAGGAACTCGGTGCGACCTCCGGGGGCGATGCCGTCGTGCGCATTCTGGAGTCGGAGAACCCTTCGGCGATCCTGCGTTTCGGTGCCGAATCGGATCTCGAGCGGATTCTTCAGCACCCGTCGACGTCGGTCGCGTGCGATTGTGACGCGGCGGTGGGCGATGTTTCGCACCCGCGGGGATTCGGCACCTTTCCCCGGGTTCTGGGCCGCTATGTACGTGAGCGGAATGTCCTGACGCTCGAGAGCGCGATCCGGAAAATGTCCGGGCTACCGGCGACGACCATCGGGATGCTCGATCGCGGCTTCGTCTCCCCGGGACTCGCAGCAGATCTGGTCATGTTCGATCCGGTCACGGTCATCGACAGGGCCACCTTCGAGCAGCCTTCCCTTCCCTCGACGGGTATCGAGCATGTCATGGTGAACGGGGTGTTCGCCTGGAGGGACGGAGCCCTGACGGGCGCGCGCGCGGGTCGTCCGCTGCGACGTCCGGCCGCTCATCCAGCCCGACCACTCCGGGTCGAGGGTGATCGTGCCGTATCGTTCGTCGGAACGGTGACCCCGGATTCGGATGCGGGCGGGCCACCGTTCCAGCTCTCGGTTCAGCTGGAGCAGGTTGGGGTCGAGGCGACGGCACGCGGCTCGTTCGAGGTGCTCGGCCCGGGCGGTATTTCGGCGATGAAACTCGCTCGAACGGGACTCCTGCAGACCGACGGCTCATGGGCGTCGTTCGCGCTCCGAATGCTGGACGAGGCCGGAGTCGAGCGTGGCGGCTATGTGGTGATCGATGGGGCCGATCCTCTGAGCGACCATGACGGAGCGACCGTGGTGATCGTCATCGAAGGTCGAGAAGCAATGATCGGTCGTGCGACCGGGACCCTGACCGTCCGCTAGCTGCCCTCTCCGCCCGTGCGTTCCTCGGCGTCCGGGCCTCCGGAGCCCATGCGGCTTTGCGTTCGTTCGATCACTCCCTCGAACTGGTCGGCCCGGGTCCGGGCCCACGCGGGGACGGTCAGGCGACTCCCCAGAAAGAGGCTGAGGCCCATGATACCGAGGATCACGAGATCCCACGGATCCCCGGGCCGTCCGAGGTACTGGGCCAGGCCGAGAACGGCGGTCACACCCAGGGAGCCCACTCCGGCTGTCTGGAAGGCTCGCGCGTTCCCCTTGAGCGTCGTAAGCCGGAGGCGCTCGCCTGTGCCGGCCGGTTCGAGTACTGCCCGAAGGTTTCCGTTGGCCCACTGCCGAAAGGGTCCGTCATCGTCCATGTGTCCCGGCGCGTCGAAGGTCTGTCTGAGATCGGCCACCACCGCGTGCCACTCGTCGTCCGAGAGCGGTCGAGGCAAGTCGATCGCTCGGCTCACACCGATGGTCTGGCCAAGGTGCCTCCCAGCGGGGTTCGAGACGACGGCAGGCGCGTCGAGTTTTCGGGCGGCTCGCTCGATCGCGGTTTCCGGAATGCCGGCCTGAGACGCGACCTCCTTGAGGTCGGCCATCGTCAGCCCCGTGGCAGTGGGGACGATCTCTCCTCCCGATGATGTGTCCGCCGCGGCGTCGTCGAGGATGCGCGCGACCTCTTCGTCGGAAAACCTGCGTTCGTCACTCATGGTATCGCCGTCGATCACTTCGTTCGGAGGATGATCAGATTCGACTCCCGGAGTCGATCAGGCGATTGCCTTCATCGGGAGTGTGGATGGCGTAGTTGAACCCGGGCGCAATGCAGAAGCTTCCGTGCTCACCATTCTTGCCAAGAGCGAGGAATCCGACCTGGATGCTGCGCCAGTCCGGGTTCTTTTCGATGACTCTTTCCACGGCGAGTTCGCACGCCTCCTGCGGTGTGTGACCCTGCCGCATGAGTTCGACGACGAGGAAGCAGCCGACCGCACGAATGACGGCCTCCCCCCAACCGGTTGCCGTCGCTCCCCCGACGTCATTGTCGACGTAGAGACCTGCACCGATGATCGGGGAGTCGCCGACTCTGCCGTGATACTTGAATGCGGCCCCGCTCGTCGTGCACGCGCCCGAGAGGTTGCCGGCCTGATCGATGGCGAGCATCCCGATGGTGTCGTGGTTGTGGACGTCGATCTGTGGCTGCGACTCGCCGTTTTCCTGCTTCCAACGCTCCCACGCAGCCTGCGCCTCCGGATGAAGGAGGTCCTCACGCTCGAATCCGTTGGCCAACGCAAAATCAAGCGCCCCCTGACCCACGATCATCACGTGAGGTGTCTTCTCCATCACCTGACGGGCTACGGAAATGGGATGCATGATGTGCTGCAGGAAGGCCACGGATCCACAGCGTCCTCGCTCGTCCATGATGCATGCATCGAGCGTAACGCGTCCAAAGCGGTCCGGTCTCCCTCCGTACCCGACCGAGGTCACGGTCGGGTCGGCTTCGGGAATGCGCACACCGGCTTCCACCGCATCGAGCGCACTCCCGCCCCCCGTCAGGATCGGCCATGCCGCAGCGTTTGCCGCGAGCCCATGGTCCCAGGTCGACAGGGCCACCGGCCGCACGTCCTCGCCGGATCGGATACTCGATCCCGGAGCCGGATCCGCACCCGGGTCGGGGGAGCATCCACTGAGGAGGGCTGGAGCTGCAGCGGCTCCGAAGGCGGACGATTTGAGGAATGAGCGACGATCGGGCATGGCGAGACCGAGACGGTTGAGAGGATGCACGCCGGCGCCGGAGGTTACCCGACCCCCCGCGTTGGCGGCAAGGATGGCGGGCAAAGCGCGCGCTGCCTCGATAGATTGATCGGGTACGCATCGATCTGGGGGTTTCGATGGACACGATAGCGGAGATGTTCAACACCCAGGGCCGCGTCAATCGGGCGTGGTACCTGTGGCACATCATTCTTGACGATGTCGCCATGTTCACCGGTGTTCTCGTGTTCGTGATCCTGTCGATCATCACCGAAAGCCTGCTCTTCGTGCTGCCTGGGGTCGGGGTCCTGGTCGCCGGCGGATGGGCGGGGATCTGCATCACGATCAAACGTCTGCACGACTTGAATCGACCCGGGTGGCACTGGCTTCTTTTCCTGGTCCCGATCTACAACTTCTATCTCGGGGCGGTGTTGATCTTCCGGAAAGGAACCGTCGGCCCGAATGCGTTCGGTGCGGATCCGCTCGCGGGGGTCAAGGCGATTCGGTGAAACCCGGGGCTGTCGCTGCCCTGCATCGAGTGGTCGGGGCATCGTGTGTGTTGGTCGGCCTGACGTTGGGGGCCTCGGGCGTCTCCGGGCAGCTGATTCAGGGTCGGTTGCTCGATGCCGAGAATGGTGCTCCGGTCGCACTCGCCGGCGTGTTCATCCTCAGTGCCGACCGGGAGGTCCTGGTGGGTTCCGCTTCGGATACGTCGGGCCTCTACTCGATTGCGGTGCCCGGCGACGGTGAGTTCTACCTGTTCGTTCAGCGGCTGGGCTACTTCGAGAATGAGACCCCACTCTTTCGAGCGGAAGCCGACCGGACCTACTCGGTTGACATCGAGATGCGCCCCGAGCCGTTCCGGATGGATCCCCTGTCCGTCACTGTTCGAAACGAGGAGCTCGAAGACTTTCTGACCCTTCAGCTCGGAGAGAATCCGAATGGTCTGTTCGGCTATCGGGTCCATCAGGGGATCGCCCTGCAGGAGGCGAAGCTCGGGGCCACGGACAACACCGAGATTCTGCGCAGACTGTATGTCTGGATCTCGCATGGGCAGCAGGTGTGCATCGGGGCGGTAGCGTCGGGCGGGGCGTCCTTTTCGCCCCGTGACCGTGCCTCACCCCGAAGGGATCCGGATACCGGTGTCCCGCTGGACCCTCGGACTGGCGACGTACTGTGGTTGGACGAGATGGGAGGCGGTTCCTGCGGCGCACTCTATCTTGATGGTTATCGAGTTCCCAATGAGCACGTGGAGACGGTGGAGATGGAATCAGTAGCAGTCGTGGTGACGCTCCCCGGCTCGGTGCGTCTTTACACGAGGGGGTTCGACTGGACCATGAGGCCGGGCAGCGGTGAGGACCGATGATGCGCATGCCTATGCAGCGACGACGGGCGAGATGTTTCATGCTGGTTCCGGCGGCCATCTTGCTCCTCGCGCCGGCCACTCCGGAGACCCTCCTGGGGCAGTCGCTCAACGTTCTTGTGACAAATGACGAAGGCGTGGACGCTCCGGGCATTGCGGCCGTGCGTCGAGCACTCCTCGAAGCTGGGCACCGTGTTACGGTGGTGGCGCCGGCCCGGAATCGGTCCGGTGTCGGTTCAGCGATCACGACGTCCGGGGTGATCGAGTATGACCCGCGCGGCGACCGTGTCTGGGCAGTGACGGGCACTCCCTCGGATGCGGTGGCCCTGGCCCTGGTCCACATCATGAGGTCGGATCCACCCGACATCGTGATCTCGGGAGCCAACTTCGGCCAGAACGCGGGAGCGAGCGTCCTCTCCTCCGGAACGGTCGGAGCAGCGTTGACCGCTGCCCGGGCGGGGATCCCCGCGATCGCGCTCAGCGTGGCAATCGATCCGGCGCAGGCCGAAGATCCTGCTCCCTACGCAGCCACGTTCCGCGCGATGGACCCGGCATCGCAGTTTCTGACCGAGGTGTTGCGCCAGCTGGCGGAAACGGGGGGCGAGGGGCTACTTCCGGCTCGGTTGATTCTGAACGTCAACTATCCAGCCGTTGGTGAGAATCAACCGAATGGGGTGCGATTCGCCACGGTTTCGTCTCTCCGCGGCTTCAGGCAGGTCTTCTCCGTGGCGGGCGAGGACGGCCCGGCGCGTGTGCAGTTATCGCCTGGGAATACGGACCGGGCGGAGCCGGGCTCCGACCTCGCGCTTCTCGGAGATGGATTCGTGACGATCAGCGTCCTCGACGGCGATCTGGACGTGGGTCAGTCGAGCTGGGAGCCACTGCTCGAGCGTCTGATCATCGAACGTTGATGCCGTGCGCGACATTCCTTGATGTCGGCACGACCTGCCTGTTCGGGGGGTAGTGGACACAAGTTCGCTCGTTTGCGACGGGAGAGCGTTGAAATCCACCGACGGTAAGAGAGGGAATACCGATGACGCGGTCACTCGAGTGGCGCTACCACCGCCCTGGCTGAACCAGTTGTACTCGCACTCGAGAGTTTCTCGAGCAGAATCAGATCGAGGACGGAGAAGTCCAGAGCACCGGTGCAAATCCGATCGAGGGGGAGGCTGCCCTCGGCCTTCTGGAGGGGGTGAAGGATCTTCATGTGGCGAAAGGGAAGAAGTCGATCCATTTCGACCTGGAGATCTCGAGGCCGTCCGACGAAGAGCTGTTGGGTCACTTGCTGGGTCGCTCGGGGAAGCTCCGTGCACCCGCCCTGCGATCCGGCGACAGGCTCATCATCGGATTCAACAGCGAACTCCTCGAGGAGACGCTTCTCTGACGACCGTGATGGCCGGGATCCTCAATCCGGAGGTGCGACGTTGGGCATGACGTTCGGGCGGGGGTGGGGTTGGCTGGCATTCGCTCTTCCGGGTTTGCTGGCGTCCCCTGTTGTGGCGGCCGGGCAGGTCCCCACCGTCCGCGATGCCCAGAACAGGATCGAGGCGGCTCAACCCGAGCCCGGGGTCGATGGGCTCGGTCGGATGACGTTGTCGGAGCTCATGCAGCATTTCGGTGTGCCGGGCGTCAGCGTCGCCGTCATCCGGGACTTCGAGATCCACTGGGCCCGCGGGTACGGGATCGCGGACGTGGACACCGGGCGTCCGGTGGACACGGAGACGATGTTTCAGGCCGCGTCCATCAGTAAGCCGGTTGCCGCGATGGCGACGGTGCGCGCCGTTCAGGACGGGCTCTTCGGGCTCGACGACGACATCAACACCATTCTTCGGAGCTGGGAGTTGGACGGTGCCGGCTTCACCGACGTGAGGCCCGTCACTCCCCGGGGTTTGACGAGTCACACCTCCGGCCTGGGGGACGGGTTCGGGTTCCCCGGCTACGACCCGGGAGCCGTACTCCCCACGACGGTGCAGATCCTCGACGGTCACGAGCGCTCCAACGTCGGCGCGGTATTCATGGAACGAGAACCCCTGACGTTCTACGAGTACTCGGGCGGTGGCGTGACCGTCATGGAGCTCGCGCTCAGCGATGCTCGGGGCATGCCCTTCGAGGTCGTGATGCAGCAGGATATCCTCGGGCCGATCGGGATGACCCGCAGCTCCTACACGCAGCCGGTTTCGTCCGAGCACGATCGGAATGCCGCTCGGGCGCACGACGGCGAAGGGCGGTCGAGAGGACCCAAGTGGCACGTCTACCCGGAGTTGGCTGCGGCCGGGCTGTGGACGACGCCCTCGGATCTGGCCCGTTTTGCGATCGACGTTCAGCGTACGGTTCGGGGTGACCGAGGCGCCGTGCTGGAGCGGGAGATGATCGATGAGATGCTCCGACCTGTAGGCGTCGGCCCGTACGCGGTCGGCTTCTCCATCAGCAGGCTGGGAGAGGGCTGGTACTTTGGTCACGGTGGAAGCAACTGGGGTTTCAGAGCCCAGCTCCTCGCTCATACGGCGAAGGGGTATGGCTTCGTCATCATGACCAACGCCGACCGCGGGAGTTCGTTGATTGCCGAGTTGAGTCGACGGATTCAGCAGACGTACGAATGGGACTCGCTGGCCGAGGGAGTGCGTCGGGGCTACCGTCGCTGATCACTCTCGACCCGGATCGTGCATGACCATTCGTCGCGCTGGATTCGTTGCAGCGTTCGCAGCTCTCACCATCGTGCCGCTCGGGGCGCGATGGGATGCTCGTCGCGACATCGAAGGGATGTCGGAGGCAGCAGCGGCCTTTCTTCACAGTCTCGATGAAGATCAGGCCTCGGCAGCGATTTTCGCGCTCGACGGCGATGAGCGGACGCGCTTTCACTTCATTCCGATCGAGATGTTCGAGAGGGGCGGGGTGATGATCGCGGACATGTCACCCGTTCAGCGTGAGCTGGCACACAGGCTTCTCGAGGCGGGTCTGAGCCAGCGGGGCCACATGACGACGATGCAGATCATGGAGCTCGAAGACGTTCTTCTTGCCCTCGAGGGGGGCAGTCGGTTTGCTCGTGACCGTGACGAGTATCTGTTCAGCATCTTCGGGGTGCCGTCCCCGGACGGCGACTGGGCGTGGCGCTTCGAGGGGCATCACGTGTCCCTGCACTTCACGATCGTCCGGGGTGAGATCGCCGTGATGACCCCGGCGTTCCTGGGGGCGAATCCGGCCGAGGTTCGGGAGGGCCCCCAGTCGGGGCGTCGCGTGCTCGGAGACCGCGAGGATGCCGCGCGTGCCCTTGTGAATGCGCTCGACTCGAGACAGAGGGCTCAGGCCATCCTGCCGGTGGAGGCTCCACGCGATATCCTGTCGGGCGCGGACGTGGACGTTGAGCGGTTTGGCGAAGACGGTGTTGCCGCGGCCGATCTCGGCCTCGCCGAGCGGCGCCTGCTGTTCGAGCTGATCGACGTCTACCTGTCGCTCATGGCGGACGACATGGCGGAGCATCGACGAGGCCGTCTTCTCGCCGACGACCCGGACTCGATTCGGTTCGCGTGGGCGGGCAGCACCGAACCCGGGAAGCCACATTACTATCGCGTGCAGGGTCCGACGTTTCTGATCGAGTATGACAATACCCAGAACGGTGCGAACCACATTCACTCCGTGTGGCGTGAATTCGAGGGTGACTTCGGACGAGATCTGCTCCGTGAGCATCGAAGTCAGATACCCCACGAATAACGGCGTCGGAGTGCGGGAGCGCCCTGAGCAGGCGTCCCGGGGACTGGTGTGGGGTGGTCTTCTCGTGATCGGTCTCGTCCTCGTCATGACACCGAATGTCGGTGCCCAGACCCCGGGCTCGGTCGTCGGACTCGTGGGTGGTCGGGTCGTCAACAAACAGGTCTGGGCATCCGGGTACGAGACCGAGCCGGTCCGGGGTGTTCAGCTGGGTGGCTTCCTGAATGCCGCCACCCCGGTACCGTGGTTCCGCATGAGGGCCGAGTTCATGTGGACGCAGAGAGGAGGAAGTGTCGCCGGGGGGCCTGGTGGCGAGCTGCTCTCGGGCGAGACGCGGACCGACTACCTGACGGTAGGAATTCAGCCGCGCCTCGCTGCACGGCGTGGTCGGGTCGAGATCTTCGCGGTCGCGGGGCCCATGATCGAGCTGGTCGTCCGCCATCGGATCGGTGCTGAACTCTCCGACGTTCTGCAGGAGGTGCCCTCGGTCTACGGCGTGGGTGCGGGCGTGGGCATCGCTGCGCGGATCGGCTCGTCTGTTCACGCGGAGGTCGAGGCCCGGCTCTTCGAGGGGCTCGGGGATGCCTACGAGGGTGATTTCCTCTCGGCGAAGAATCGGTCGTTCGGTCTCGTCGCGCGCATCGGTCGTCCGATGTCGCGCTGATCGCCTTGCCTGACGGACTGCCGTCCGGCATGGTTCGCGGCGTCAGATCGCATCAGCGGCACGAGGGACGAGTCGATGTCTCCTTCACGCAGAGATTTCATTCGCACGGCGGGCCTCGCAGGCGCCGGGATCGCACTGGCTGGAAGCTCTGCGTGTGCTGGCGAGCGCGGCAGCCCGAGCAGCGGGGCCAACGATTCTCCCCAGCCGCTGCGGATCCTGCTCCTGGGGGGGACTGGCTTCATCGGACCGCACACGGTCCGGTACGCCGTCGAGCGTGGGCACGAGGTCAGCATCTTTACGCGAGGCCGGCGAGAGGTTGACCTGCCGGAGACGGTCGAGAGACTCGTCGGTGACCGGAACGATGATCACTCGATGCTCGAGGGCCGGACGTGGGATGTCGTCCTCGATAACAATGCTCAGGACTACCGGTGGGTCCAGAAAAGCACCGCTTTGCTGGCCGGAGCGGCGCGGCACTACATCTTCGTGTCCTCCATCTCCGCGTACGCGCTCGAAGGATTCGGCTGGGAGCGAGCCGATGAACTCATGCTCGAGCCCATGGTGGACGAGGACTACGAGCGCATCCAGCCGCCCGACGGCTGGCGGGATGGAGATGACGCTCCCTACGGCCTGATGAAGACGCTGAGCGAGAACATCGTTCATGCAGCCTTCCCGGGGCGCGCCACGATCGTGCGGCCGGGTCTGATCGTCGGGCCCGGAGACACGACCGATCGATTCACCTACTGGCCCGTCCGGCTCGATGACGGGGGTGAGGTCCTCGCCCCGGGAAATCCGGACCATGCCAATCAGGTGATCGACCAGCGTGACCTCACCGAATGGATGGTACGGCTCGCGGAGAACGAAACGACGGGTGACTTCAACGCGACGGGCCCCGGGGCGCGATTGTCCATGGGCTCGATGCTTGAGCAGATCGGGAGCGCGACGGATACGCCCTACAAGCTCACCTGGGTGCCGGAGTCATTCCTGGAGGAGCAGGGCGTCTCGCCGTGGCAGGATCTGCCCGCATGGATTCCCGGAGACCCCCTGATGTTCGTGGACGTCCGGGACGCAGTGGCTGCCGGTTTGACTTACCGATCGCTCTCCACGACGGCCCGCGATACACTCGAGTGGGACAAGACTCGCCCTGAGGCGGAGCGCACGAACAGGCGCTTCGGAATGACTCGGGAGCGGGAGCGGGAGGTGCTCGATGCGTGGGCCGCCACGCGAGGATGACAGACGAATGCTGAGGACATTGCTCGGATGGGCTGTCGAGTTCGAAAACGACGACGAGCCTCGGGGCATGATGCAGGCCGCGGCCTACGGGTTCTGCATCATGTTGTCGTATTACATCCTTCGTGCCGTGCGCGACGAGATCGCGGCGGCGGACCGGGGCAACCTCCAGATCCTCTGGACCGTCGTCTTTCTGGTCATGATCGTCGCGGTGCAGGCGTATTCGTGGGTAGCGACGCGCTATCCAAGGGGCGTCTTCGTTCCAGCGGCGAATCGTTTCTTCATCGCGTGTCTGATCGGATTCTGGGCGGCGCTTCAGCTCATGCCTGAAGCGACGTTCATCTGGATCGATCGTGTCTTCTATGTCTGGACCAGCGTATTTGCCCTGTTCGTCGTCACCGTCTTCTGGGGTCTCGTCACCGACTGCTTCACCAATGATCAGGGAAAGCGGCTCTTCGGCTTCATCGCGATCGGGGCGTCAGTCGGGGGAATCGTCGGCTCGACCTTGACCGCAGCCCTTGCGACTCGAGTCCCCGTATTCACGCTTCTGCTGATTTCATGCGTTCCGCTCGAGATCGCGTCGTGGTACGCGCGCGCGCTGCATCGCGGTTTCAGTACGGGCGATGTGAAAGACGCCGGGGAGGCAGAGAAGCCGTTGGCGGGTGATGCGTTGTCCGGAATGACGGCTGTCTTTCGATCGCCGTACCTGCTCGGGATCGCGTCGTTTATCGCGCTGATGACCTTTGCGTCGACGATCCTCTACTTCGCTCAATCGGATCTCGTGTACGAGGCGATGACGGACCGAGGAGAGCGCAGAGCGTTTCTCGCGCGCATCGATCTCGTCGTCAACACGCTCACGATTCTCCTCGAAGTCTACCTGACGGCCCGCGTCATCAAGTGGTTCGGTGTGGCGGTCACGCTTGCCGTCGTGCCGGTCGCGGTGGCAGGGGGATTCCTCGCACTCGGACTGTGGCCGACGCTCTGGACTCTGGTCGTCGTGCAGGTCCTGTACCGGGCTGGTCGGTACGGCCTCGCGAAGCCCGCCCGCGAAGTCCTCTTCACCGTCCTGCCACGAGAAGAGAAGTACAAATCGAAAGCGTTTATCGACGCTGCCGTCTATCGTGGTGGTGACCTGGTCAGTGGCTGGATCTACGCCGGGCTCGCGTTCCTCGGTCTGACCGTCGGCCCGATCGCCCTCGTCGCTCTACCCGCTGGTATCCTCTGGGCCGTCATCTCTCTCCGGGTGGGCCGGACCGGAGAGAAGCTCGCCCTTGAACTCGAGGGCGCCGGTGGCTCGTCATCAACGAAAATCGCCTGAGGAGGCTCGTATGCGTTTCCTGTTCGTCCTGGTCTTCGCCTTGGCGGCGACCGCTCCTTCGCTCGGCGCTCAGGACCTCGACGCCCCCCGACCCATTGCCGGCACGGAGACCGTCTTCATCGAGGAAATGACCTGGATGGAGGTGCGGGATGCGCTTCTGGATGGGATGACAACCGCCATCGTGGCGACGGGAGGGGTCGAGCAGAATGGGCCGTACGTGGCGTCCGGGAAGCACAATTTTGTTCTGAGCGCGACGACTCGTGCGATCGCGGAGGAACTCGGGGACGCGCTCGTGGCACCGATCGTGAAGTTCGTGCCTGAGGGAAGCATCGATCCGCCGTCGGGGCACATGCGGTACCACGCGACGGTCTCTGTTCGGCAGGAGACATTCGAGGCGCTGCTCACGGACATCGTGATGTCGCTCGAGGCTCACGGCTTCCTGGATATCGTGCTGATCGGTGACAGCGGTGGGAACGTTCGGGGCATGCAGAACGTTGCGGACGCGCTGAACGAGGCATGGGCGGACGAGCGTTCGCGCGTGCACTTCATTCCCGAGTACTACACCGAGGACATGTACAGCTGCGACTTCCTCAAGGAGGAGCTGGGCATCTTCCAGCAGCCGGACAATTGCGTTGCAACGCGAAACGAGTATCACGACGACTATCACTATTCGTCGATCATTGCGACGACGGACCCCGAGCGAATTCGAGCACGCCAGCGGATCGATGCAGGGTTGTTCAGCATCAACGAGGTTGATCTGAACCCGCTTGAACAGACGGTAGAAAATGGTCGCCGACTTGTGGCGTACCGTGCCGAGATCACGGCGAGGGCGATCCGGGCTTCGATTGCGAGAGGTCGCGAGCCCTGAGCGCAGGATGCGGGACGTAGTCTCGATCCCGCGCTTCGGCGAGCAACTCCACCATCCATCTCGAGGGTCACGATGAAGAGAATCGACGGGGCGGTACTACCGCATCATCCCGCCGACCCTGCCAACTTCGTTGCTTCCGCCACCATGCAGCGTCTGCTCGGACGCGAAGACGGCGAGTCTGTCCGGTTGTACCGGGTCCGCTTCGACGAGGGTGCTCGCACGAACTGGCACACCCATGACGGCAGCCAGCTTCTCTTTGGTCTATCCGGGCGCTGCGTCGTGGTGGATCGGAGTGGCAATGAGCTCGTACTGGAGCCCGGTGATGTCATCGTGATCGAAGCGGATCTGGAACATTGGCATGGCGCCGCTCCCGGATGTTCGGGAGAGCATCTCGCCATCAACGTCGGTTCGGACACGGTGTGGCTGGACTCATCAGAATGACGATCTGCACTCGTCGACGAGCCGTGCGCCGTGGCGTGAGCCTGCTGGTCGGTGGAGTGACGACTCTTGCGGCGTGCACGCCCCCCGAGGTGCCGGAGAGGGCGCCCGATACATTCACCGTGTCGTTCGCGACGAGCAGTGGGCCCTTCGAGGTCGAATTCGTGAGAGAGTGGTCACCGGCTGCGGTCGATCGTGTCTGGGCTCTTGCAGCGATGCAGTATTGGGGTGGTGCCCGCATGTATCGGGTGAACGACCGCTACGTGCAGTGGGGGTACTCGGGCCAACCCGCACTCGATGCCGAATGGGTACCTCGGGGCGTACCGGACGAGCCGACCAGGTCGAGCAACGTCAGGGGTTCGGTATCCTTCGCACGGGGTGGGCCTGCATCCCGGTCCACCATTCTGTTCATCAACGTGGCCGACAACTCGAACCTCGATCGCCTTGCCTGGAATGGGGTGGTGGGCTTTCCACCGGTGGGTCGCGTCGTGTCAGGCATGGAGACAGTCGACGAATTCCATGCCGGGTACGGCGACGCTCCCATGCAGTGGGAAGATTCGATCGCGGCGCTCGGGAATGGATTCCTGGACCGGGCATACCCCCTTCTCGACTCGATTACGGGGATTTCGGTGCGGTGAAGGCGTGGGGTACGGAGCGGGCGCGGTTCTCACCAATTCTTCCAGGTGAGTTGACGTGGGGCGAATCGCCTGCGACCCTTGCCTGTCCGCTGTCCTCACTGGATCAGCGGTTTTTGTCTGCATGAGCCGAATGGCCATGCGCCCGCACGGAAAATCCGTGCAGAACACCATGTGGTCGGGAAGTCGGATCCACCGTACTCCTACGATCGCAACACTAAGGGAGCGCAAGTGATGCGTACCAGAGGCACCGTGAAGTGGTTCAATGATCAGAAGGGCTTCGGCTTCATCACGCCGGAGGATGGTTCCAAGGACTGCTTCGTGCATCACACCGCCATTCAGTCTGAGGGTTTCCGGACTCTCGCTGAGGGCGCGACGGTGGAATTCGATATCGTCCAGGGCGCAAAGGGCCCCGCGGCGGAGAACGTGACTCCGGTCGCGTAACTCGAATTCGCTGATGTGGCGGGTCACCCTCCTCGGGAGGGTGGCCCGTTTTTTTCTGCCCGTGATTCAGCCCCTCTCCTCGGTCGTGTCCGGAGTTCACCATGCGCTCTTCCCGTTCACCCATCCTCTTTGCGCTGTTGACCATTGCGTCCGGCTGCCAGTCCGGTGGAGCGGGGCCAGAGCAGGCACAGGAGGTCGCAGTCCAGCACGATGACCTGATTCGGGTCACCCGTACGCTTCATGAAAAGTTGACAGCCCTGGCGGCGGAGATGCCTGTCGATGACCTCGACTGGCGTCCGATGGAGGGCGTGCGATCCGTCTCCGAGGTGTATATCCACATCGCAGCGGATAACTGGTACGTGCCGGCGCTGTTGGGCTGGGATGCGCCGCTCGAAACCGGTGTCACCAATGCCGCGGAGACGTTTCGCGCCTATCAGGCCCGGGACATGCCGGCAGAGGAGATGCTGGTGGCACTCGACGCGTCGTTCGAGTTCCTCCTGCGGGCCATGGAGGAGAGCGCCACGGAGCTGGACCGGGTGGTCGAACTCGGCAGACCTACCACGGTCGGGGCGGTCTGGGTCGAGGCTGTTGTCCACCTCCACGAGCATCTCGGCCAGAGCATCGCCTACGCTCGGGTGAACGAGGTCGTGCCACCGTGGAGTCGGTGAATCCGAATCCCTTAGCGCCGATCCTCGAGTCCCGCGGGCTGGTCGTCCTTGACGGGGGTCTCGCGACTGCATTGGAGCATGCGGGGCATCACCTCGGGGACGAGCTATGGTCCGCCCGCCTCCTCCGAGATGACCCGGGTGCGATCCAGGCGATTCATCGGCGGTATCTGGAGGCTGGGGCCGATTGCTTGACCACGGCCAGTTATCAGGCCTCGTTCCCGGGCTTCGCCTCGGCGGGGATGTCCCGACCCGAAGCCGTGGCGCTGCTGGTGCGATCCACGGAACTGGCCCGCGGTGCCGTCGGATCGCTCAGCTCGAACGCACTCGTCGCCGCCAGCGTCGGTCCGTACGCAGCGTATCTCGCGGATGGCTCGGAATACACGGGCCGTTACGACGCCACGCGCTCCGAGCTCGAGACATTTCACCGTGCGCGCTGGGAAGTCCTTGCAAGGAGCGGCCCTGACCTGATGGCGTGCGAAACGATACCGAACGGATCGGAGGTCGAGGTGCTGCTGGATATCCTTGCGGACGATCGTCGTCAGTGGGCCTGGTTCAGCTTCTGTTGTGGAGATGGCGAATCCCTGTGGGACGGCACCCCGGTCGAGCAGGTGGCCGCGGCGTGTGACGGCCGCGAGCGCGTAGCGGCTGTGGGTGTCAACTGTACCGCACCGCAGCATGTCCCGGCGCTCGTAAGCCGGATCCGCTCCGTCACGGATTTGCCGATCATCGTCTATGCCAATTCGGGAGAGCGCTACTCGGCGACGTCGAGGACCTGGCAGGGAGCGGACGAGCCGTGGCTGGCTTCGATCGACGAATCGATTCGGGCTGGCGCGACGATCCTGGGGGGGTGCTGTCGTGTCGGCCCCGATCGTATTGCCGAGTTGCGAGCGGCCGTGGACCGCGGAGATTGGTCGTCGTGAGCGCACACCTCTCCTCCGAGCAGATCGACGAACTCAGGACGGAGCTCGAGCGGCAACTCGCTCGGCTGGAAAAGAGCATGAAGGTCACGGACGAGGCGTTACGGACTGTCGAGCTCGATCAGACCGCAGTCGGGCGACTGTCTCGCATGGATTCCTTGCAGAATCAGAGCCTGTCGCGGGGGTTACGTGACCGGGAAATCGTGCGTCTGTCGCAGATTCGGGCCGCGCTGCTCCGGGTGGAGCGTGGTCGGTTCGGACGTTGTACCGAATGCGACAGTGTGATTCCCTTCGAGCGCCTGTTCGTCTTTCCAGAGGCTGCCGAGTGCGCCGACTGTGTCGTCTGATCGCCACGAACTGGACACGCTGACCCTGATGGCGGCTGCCACGGTCGCCTGGGCCCTGGCGATCGGAAGTCACCAGGTCGCGCATGGCGTGGCTGCCGCCGTGTCCGGTGCTCGCATCGACATGGTGACTGCCCTCGGGATCACGGGCAGGTGGACTGATCTTCGCACGGCGGGAACACTTCTGACCAGCGTATCCGGTACCGTGGCGAATATTCTGCTCATGGGGTGCGCGTGGCGTGCCGTACACCCTCGAGAGGCACCCGGGCTGACCGCCGTGCTGGGTTGGCTGGTGTTCACCTCAAGTGGCTGGATCGCCTCAGGTCACCTGATTCTCTCCCCGCTGCTGGGTGCGGGTGACTGGATGTCCGTGGCTGATCTGTTCGCGAACCGGGGTCCGTTTCGGGTAAGCGTCTTCGTGACCGGTCTCTTCGTCTCGGGCCTGCTCTGGAAGGCGACCCATGAGCGACTCGCGTACGTCGTAGGCGGGGGATCGTCCACGCAGCGGGTGCGGGTTGCACGTCGACTGACGCGCATCGCCGGGGTGGTGGCTGCGGTCCTCTCCGCTACGGTCGGGATGGTGACGGGCGGCTGGGGCCCGCCTGACGCGCCGATGCAGCATGCGGGCGTTCGCTTCCCGGTGTCGCTGCCCGGCGCGGTCGGGATCGGTGGCCTCACGTCTCTGGTCCTTCATGCCCTTGTGGCCCTTCCGCTTCTGCGTGCCCCGGTCATGATCAGTCAGCGGCCGGTTCGGGGCCCTCTGGTGTCCTTGCCGAGGAGCCCCGGATTGATCGGAATGGCGTTGGTGATGCTCGGGCTTCTCGTGCTGATCCTGGGGCCGGGCCTGAAGGTAGGGTAGAACGGAAGCGTTCGGTTCGGATGTGCTTGTCCGTCCCACAAACGGCCCCTACGCTGTCTGCTTCATCGAACGTGCGTTCCCGGAGATGTGGATGATGGCCAGCTTGAACCGTACCCCGACCTTTTCTCGAGCACCTGTGACCGCGCTCCTCGCGGCGGTCGCCCTCGTCGCATTTCCATGGGTCACTCAGGCGCAGAGTGTGGATGGTGGGTCGACGATCCCGTCACCGGAGGAATTCTTCGGCCACGCGATGGGGGCAGACCGTCAGCTCGCGAGGTGGGACCGACTCGTCGACTACTACCGGATGCTCGGTGAGGCGAGCGATCGGATCGTCGTGGAAGAGGTCGGCCTCTCGACGCTGGGGAATCCCTTTCTCGTCATCTACGTATCCTCGCCCGAGAACCTGGCCAATCGTGGCGAAATCCAGCGGATGAACGACGTTCTCTCCGACCCGCGGGGTCACGCTCAGGCCGACGTCGACTACGCGATTGAGAATAGCAAGGTCGTCTTCGTACAGGCCTACGCTCTACACTCGACCGAGGTCGCCGCCAGCCAGTCCGCAGCCGAGATCATGTACCAGTTTGCAACTCGGGACGATGCGGAAATGGAGCTGATCCTGGACGAGACGCTGTCGATCATCGTCCCGGGCATGAACCCGGACGGCATCAACATCGTGACCGACTGGTATGATCAGTGGGTTGGCACCGAGTACGAAGCGGTCGGGCTCCCGGAGCTCTACCACCACTACATCGGTCACGACAACAACCGTGACGCGTTCATGCAGAACACGGTCGAGTCTCAGTACGTGGCTCAGATTCTCTTCCGCGATTGGGTCCCGCAGGCCTTCATCGATCACCATCAGATGGGTGCGTACACGGCCCGCATCTACCTGCCGCCGTACGCGGAGCCCATCCGCCCGGACGGCGACCCGCTCGTGTGGCGTGAAATGGCATGGTATGGCGCGCACATGGCGTACAAGATGGACGAGCATGAACTCGAGGGAGCGATCGGAGCCGCGATCTACTCGGGCTGGGGCCATTTCGGCTTCCATTGGATCACTCCCTTCCACAACATCGCCGGCATGCTGACGGAGTCGGCGAGTGCTCGTCTGGCGACACCGCTCTACGTGCATCCGGACCAGCTCGGTGGCTCGAGACAGCTTCCCGAGTATGAAATGCAGACGACGTTCCCCAACCCGTGGGAGGGAGGCTGGTGGCGCGTACGGGACATCGTCGATCGCCAGATCGTCGCGACGTTCTCTCCCCTGGAGATCGCTGCCTTGAACCGCGAGATGGTGCTGCGTAACGCCTACAACAAGGCGAGCAGACAGACGGCGCGGGGCGAGGAAGACGACACGCGCGCGTTCATCATTCCATTAGATCAGCACGACCCGCTGACGATGCAGAAGATGGTGAACAAGCTGCTCCTTCAGGGCATCACCATCGACCGCGCCACCCGCGAGTTCGAGCACGAAGGCAGGGTCTACGACGCGGGGAGCTACGTCGTCTCCCTGGCGCAGCCGAAGCGGGGCGTCATCCGGTGGCTGCTCGGAAAAACGTATTACCCTGACAACAGCTACACGCGGGACCGCGATGGGGACCCCATCCGGCCGTATGACATGACCACCGACAATATCTCGGAGTTCATGGGAGTGCGTGTCGACCCGGTTGGATCGCCCGTCGTCGCAGCTCTCACGCCGGTGACTCGGATGATCGACTCGAGCGGCACGGTCTCCGAGGGTTCGGCAGGGTACGTGCTCGACGGTCGACTCAACGATGCCTTCGAGGCGGTGAATCGTCTGTTTGCGGCCGGAGCCTCCGTGAGTCGGGCGAGCACGGACGGTGACGGATATCGCAGGGGTGATTTCCTCGTCGGCACGGGGGTGGATCTCGCCTTCGTGCGGGAGGTTGCAGAGGAGACCGGTGTCGACTTCATGCCGCTGGCCGGGGCTCCGGGGTCCGGCACCTATCCCCTCTCGCAGCAGCGTATCGGGCTCTTCCAGCGCTATTACGGAGGGAACATGGATGAGGGGTGGACGCGCTGGCTCCTCGAAGATTTCGAATTCCCGTACTCGACCATCATGGACGACGAGATCCTGAGGGGAGACCTGCACGAGCGCTGGGACGTCATCATCCTGCCGAATGATTCTCGCGACATGATGGTCGACGGTCGCGACGACCCTGCCGCCGCCCCGCCGGACTATCGCAGTGGTTTTGGAGCCGCCGGCGTCGCTGCGCTGGACGAGTTCGTGGAGCGTGGAGGTATGCTGGTGACCTTCTCTCAGGCCGGGGACTTCGCGCTTCAGGAGTTCGACGTCCCGGTTCGCAATCATGTGGCGGGCGTCTGGGGGAACGACTTCTGGGCACCCGGAGCGACGTTGAGAATCGATGTGGACACCACGCATCCGCTCGCCTTCGGAATGCCCGAGCGTGCGCTCGCGACGTTCCTGGCCGGGGGTCAGGTCTACGAGACGCAGTCAGGAGCGCGCAGTTCCGATGTTCACCGCCTCGCCACCTATCCGGCTCGGGACATCCTGGAGAGCGGCTGGCTCCTCGGAGAAGAAACGATCGCCGGGAAGGCCGCGATCGCGGTGGTGGACAAGGGTGAAGGCACGGTGCTCATGCTCGGGTTCCGAGCTCAGCATCGGGCCCAGACACATGGAACCTACAAGTTCTTCTTCAACGCCCTGATGCAGCAGCCTTCCTGAAGGGAGGAGGCCGGGTTGGCCGGGGGGCGGAGCACCGGCCGTCCGGCCGCCCGCGTCAACCCGGCGATTCGATCGTCGCGCGAAGGATCCGGGTGAGTTCGGGAAAATCCGCGTCGAGGTATTCGTTGCCGCGTGCAGCGGCCATCGCCTGATACGGCCCGGTCCCCCTCGGGGGACCATCGCCGTAGGCGGCGTAGAATGCATCGACGACGTCCATGCCTTCCACCACCTCACCGAAGGGCGCGAACCCCTGAGCGTCGAGTGGGCCGTTGTCCTTGAAGCTGATGAAGACCTCGGTCGTACGAGTGTGGCGCCCGCCTTTGGCGAACGCGACGCGCCCGCGGGCATTCGTCTCCCGCACAGGGTCGTCCACGAGAAACTCGGATTTCCACACCTGGTTCACGTACGGATTTCCATTCAGCCCGAACTGGGCCATGAACCCGTCCAGGACGCGGTAGATGCGCGTGTCGTCGTAGTAACCGCCGCGAACCAGACTGTAGAAGCGATCGGCACCGATGGGGGCCCAGCTTCTCTGCACGTCGATCACGACGTCGCCGATCGATGTCTCGAGTCTGACGCGAAAGCGCGCCGGTGCGGTCTGGTCGTAGTTGTCCGCCCGAAGCAGGGGGTCACGACGCAGCTCCTGATCCGGGTCCGGCTGGGCCTCCTCCGTGGCGCACGCCATGGATCCGGGACCGGCGAGGGACAGGATGACGAGGAGCAGTCGCCATGCTCGTGTTTCGGGATGCTTGCGTGAGGGGCGCATTTGGGAACTCCGGGCTCGAATCGACATCTCATCATCTGAGTCGGGGCTCGACGACGTCAAGCTTGCCTCGGTCGCCGTGACCGGGGAGCTTCCGGCCGGAATGCTCCCCTGGAGGACCCCGATGATCGATCTCCGAAGTGACACCGTAACCCGGCCAACCCCTGCCATGAGAGAGGCCATGGCCACGGCCAACGTCGGTGATGACGTATACGCCGACGACCCTACGGTGAACGAGCTCGAAGCGGTCGTCGCCGAGATGCTCGGAAAGGAGGCAGCGGTCTTCGTACCGACGGGGAGCATGTCGAACCAGATCGCGATCCGGACCCACACGGAGCCGGGGGACCTCGTCGTTCTCGAGGGACGAGCCCACATCGTTCGGAGCGAGGGCGGGGGTGGTGCGGCTTTGAGTGGGGTCACGATGCGGCCGCTCGATGGTACCCATGGGATGTTCACCCCGGACCAGGTTCGAGAAGCTCTGGGGCGGCCGCATCGGTTCAATCCCACGACGTTGCTGTCTCCCCCGACGCTGCTCTGTCTGGAGAACACGCACAACGGAGCCGGCGGAACAGTGTGGCCGCTCGATGTGCTGCAGGAGGTATGTGAAACGGGACGCGATCTGGGTCTCACGCTTCACCTCGACGGAGCGCGACTCTGGCATGCATCGGCTGCGTCGGGTGTGTCGGAGCGAGACTTCGCCGAACCCTTCGACACGGTGAACGTCTGCTTCAGCAAGGGGCTCGGAGCCCCCATCGGATCGGCTCTCGTGGGGGAGCGCCCATTCATCGATCGGGCGCGCCGCTTCAAGCAGCAGTTCGGGGGCGGCATGAGGCAGGCGGGCGTGTTGGCGGCCGCCGCCCTGCATGCTCTGGAGCACCACCGATCCGATCTCCCGATCGACGTGCACCGAGCAGAGCGGCTCGCTCGGGGCCTCGCCGCATCACCGGGCATACGAGTCGATCTCACGAGCGTCCAGTCGAATATCGTGCGCTTCGAGGTTGATATGGATGCGGGACGCTTCGCCGATCGTTGCTTCGAGAGCGGCGTGTACATGCTTCCGAATGGCGACCATGGAATGCGCGCCGTCCTGCATCGTGACCTGAGCGACGACGATGTTGATGCGGCGATTGTCGTGATGGCCGGGGTTGCTGCAAGGCACACGAACCCCGATACGGCCGGTATGCACGCCAGCGACTGACATCGTGTTCGGAGTCGCCACCTATCACGAGCCTGCTGCGTTTCTCGAGCATGCCGGTGACTGGCTCCTGAGGCGTGAGGACTGCCACAACCTCTTTCTGACCCTGTCCCATGCGCGGGCCGATTCGGGACGGGCCGAGGATGGAACGATGTGGGCTGTGGTCGAACGTGAGGGACGGGTGCTCGGATGTGCGCTTCGGTTGCCCCCGTACAAGGCGCTACTGACCGATGTGCCTGCAGGGGCGCTACCGGAGCTCACGCGCTCCTTCGCGAACCGGTTCGACCAGCTTCCCGCGGTTTGCGGACCCGTCGAGGCGGCGGAGCGGTTCGCCACCCACTGGGTCGAACTACGGGGTGGTGGGTGGCAGCGGGGTATGGAGCAGGGCGTATACCGACTCGACAAGGTGGATCGACCGAGGGGCGCGCCCGGGCGGATGAGACTGGCTCGCCCCGACGATTCCCACATCGCCATCGACTGGGGACGTGCGTTCGCCCGCGAGACGGGCGTGACGTTTCCGACCGCGATCCGGGTCGTGGATGCGTGGATCAGGCTCGGCTTCTTGTTCGTCTGGGAGGACCGCGGTCGTCCGGTCTCCATTGCGGTCGCGCACGGGCGCACTCGACGCGGAGTGCGGATCGGTTACGTCTATACGCCTCCAGAGGAGCGTAGTCGCGGATACGCGAGTGCCCTGGTCGCCGAGGTGAGTGAGGGGATGCTCGATCAGGGGTACGAGTTCTGCGTACTCTACGCGGACCTGGCGAATGCGACGTCGAACGCCATCTATCGGAGCATCGGGTACCGACTCATCGAGCGGGTGTGTGACGTCGATCTGGTGCCTCGGAGGGGCGGGTGACGAGTGCGATGCTGACGCTGTTCGTGACGGCCATCATGACCCTCGGCGGGTACGATGACGTTCGTGAAGTCCACGAAGTGACCTTCAACATCGGTGGCGCGTCCGTTCGAGCCCTGTGCACGGATGGTCCGAGAGACGTCATCCTCCTCCATGACGCTGGATCGTCGGCCGATGCCTGGCGCCCGGTGCTCGAACGACTCGACCAGCGGGTCGGTGCGTGCGCCTACGACCGCCGTGGGAGCGGGAAGAGTCGACCTGTACCGGATGAGCGTGGCTGGTACGAGCTGCTCGACGAGCTGCGACATGTCCATCGGGCGCTCGGCTTCGATCACGATTACCTGATGGTCGGTCATGGCCTCGGGGGTTTGTACGCCCGCATGTATGTGATCGACCGACCGAGCGAGGTCGGAGCGATGCTGCTGGTCTCTCCGGACCACGAGGACATGCCGCTGCGGTTCGAGGCAGGGATGCCCGAGGACCTGTGGCGAGCCTGGGTCGCCAGGCGGCAGGCACCCAACGCCGACGGGATCGTCGAAGCATCTCTTGGCGCGAGACTTCGACGATCGAGAACGCCCCGTATCCCTGTGACGGTCCTTACGGCAGCGACACACGAGGGTGGGCCCGGCTGGGACCCGCGATTCATCGTGGAGGCCAGCCAGGCCCTGCATGCCGAGATCCTCCAGGGTGCGGCGGTCCCCCGGCACATCCCGGCGGGTCGCAGCGGGCACGACGTCCCCCGGGATCAGCCTGATCTGATTGTAGACGAAATCATCAGACTGCGCGGGTTTCTGGGGGGCTGACATGTTCCTGATGGATGCCGGGCTCCGGTGGTTTCGGATCCTCTTGTGTCTGCCCCGACCTTGAGTGACGATGTGCTCCGAATCAGGAACCCAGGAGGATCCCGTGCGCAACACTCTGCTCTGTTCCGCTCTCCTACTCGTGGCGGCTCCGCTGGCCGGTCAGGAACGCCGCGCGATGACCACCGATGATGCTCTGGACATGGTTCAGGTGGGTGGCGCGGCCATTTCCCCGGACGGCAGCTGGGTGCTGTTCTCGAAGTCTGAACTGGACTGGGAAGAGAACGAGCGAACGACAACGTGGTGGAAGGTGCCCTCCGACGGCAGTGAGGAGCCGTGGCAGTTCATCGGGGAGGACGGTGGGAACTCATTCCAGTTTTCACCTGACGGCACATGGCTGTCGTTCACGCGATCGGTCGACGAAAAGCGTCAGCTCTTCATCATGCGCACGAACGGTGGGGAGGCGGTTCAGCTGAGTGACCACGAGACCGCTGTGGGGGCATACCAGTGGACGGAAGACAGCAGCCAGATCGTCTTTGTTGCGAGTCACATGCGGAGTGACGAAGAGGAGAGGGAACGAAAGGCTGGCAGCGACGCGGTTTTCGTCGACGAGGGTCCCAACGGGCAGACGACAGGAGAGTGGAACGACCTGTGGAGTCTCGACGTGGTGACGAAAGAGGAACGGCGGCTGACGGAATCGGATCATCGGATCGGCTCGTTTTCCGTCTCTCCGAACGGGCGACGCATCGTGTTTGCCGCCCGGACCGAAAACAGGCGGAATCAGGGCAATCGCTCCGAGGTTCACCTTCTTGACCTGGATACGGGAGAAATCCGTCAGCTCACCGAGAACCGTGCGCCCGAGGGTCGACTCACCTGGGCGCCCGATGGACGTCGCTTCGCGTACGAGGCCCCCAGTGACGGCGAGTGGGAATTACGCCTCGACAAGATCTGGGTGATGGACGTGGAGTCCGGCGATCGGACACTCGTGTCCGGAGCCTTCGACGGAAACATTCGTGAATTCGTGTGGGGCGCGGACGCGTCGTCGATTCTCTTCAGTGGCCTGCGGGGCACGAACAACAACCTCTACCGGCTGGAACTCGGCACGGGTCGTGTCGAGCAGATCACAGATCACGTGGGATCACTCGCGCCCTCCTCATTCTCTTCCGACCGCTCGATGATGGCGTACGTGGTCCAGGATTGGGACACACCGCCTGATGTCTGGGCAGGGCCGACGAACGGACGTGCGGGGCATCAACTGACCGACGCCAACCCCTGGATCGGGACCGAACTCGTCATGGGCGAGTCCCGCCTGATCAGGTGGGAGAGCCGTGACGGTCTGGAAATCGAGGGTATTCTGACGGTGCCGGCGGGAATGTCTCGAGACCTGCCTCTGCTCCTGCACATACACGGTGGGCCAGCCGGCGTATTCACCAACACCTTCAACCCCCGAGCACATGTGTGGGCGGGTCTGGGATACGCCCAGCTGTCGCCGAATGTCCGGGGCAGCTCCGGGTACACGGATGAGCTTCTTCGCGGAAACATGAACGACATCGGTGGCGGAGATTACTGGGATCTCATGACGGGCGTCGATGCCGTCATCGAGCAGGGCATCGCGGACGAGGATCAGCTTGGCGTTCGTGGATGGAGCTATGGTGGGATCCTCGGAGGTTGGACGATCACGCAGACGGATCGCTTCAAAGGTGCGTCCGTCGGTGCGATGGTCGCAGACTGGACGTCGGAGTACGGGCCGGGCTTCAATCACGACGTATCCCTCTGGTACATCGGAGGCACGCCATGGGAGAATCCCGAGGAGTGGCGTTATCGCTCGGCCTTGACGCACGTCGCGAACATCACGACGCCGACGCTCATTCTGCACGGCATGAACGACCGCACCGACACCGAGCCGCAGAGCATGATGTTCTTCCAGGCGCTGAGAGATCAGGATAAGACGGTTCGATACATCCGCTTCCCGAGGGAACCCCACGGCTTCCGTGAGCCGCGTCACCAGCGGACGAGGGATGTCGAGGAAATACGTTGGATCCAGAAGTACGTCCGGGGGATTGAATGGGAGCCCTGGGTGCGTCCCGACAACGATGACCCGAAGGTGATTTCGTGAAGAACTCCGAGCGCGCAACGCTGGGCGGTGGGTGTTTCTGGTGCCTCGAGGCAGTGTTCGATCTCGTGGCGGGCGTGAGCAGCGTCAAATCCGGGTACGCCGGGGGGCATACGCCCGACCCGACGTACAGGCAGGTTTGCACGGGTCAGACCGGCCATGCCGAAGTCGTGCAGGTCGACTTCGACCCGGAGGTGCTCACGTATGCCGACCTGCTCGAGATCTTTTTCGGGATTCACGATCCGACGACCCTGAACCGTCAGGGAGGTGACGTCGGAACACAGTACCGATCGGTGATCTTTCCTCATTCCGACTCGCAGGCAGAGATCGCAGGGTCCGTCCTCGCAGCTGTGGATGCCGACGGTCCCTGGGATGACCCCATCGTGACCACCATCGAGGTTCTCGACGTGTTCTATCCCGCCGAGGATTACCACGACGACTACTTCGCTCGGAACGGCGGACAGCCCTACTGTGCGGCCGTCGTCGCGCCCAAAGTCGCCAAGTTTCGGCAGCGGTTTGCGCATCGACTTCGAAGTGCCTCATAGCGGGCCGTACGGCCACGGGGCTCCGCAGAAACTCACCGCGCCGGGCAGGGTCCTTACCTGACGGTAGGCGCGGAACCTCTCGGTTGAGGATGGTATAAGCCCCGTCTCCTCCGTCATTCCTGCCTGAAGGTCCGGTCCATCATGTCGAAGCCCGACAGCAACATCGTCGTCCGGTGGCGAGAACTTGCTGAAGACGGGTACCTGTACGCGGAGATCGCCCGGATGTATCCGGAATTTTCCGTGGACCAGGTCCGGCACTACTGTCTGGGCCACACGGGCAGGAAGCTGGGCGGTCCGATCCAGCGCGTCGACCGTTGGTATGGATCCAACGTGTGGCTTCGAGGCGAGAACTCACCGCACTCTGAGCTTTCCGTGGCTCAGGCCGAGAAAATCCTCGACGACTGGGACGAGGAAAAGGACCGTTGGGGCCGCTCCGGTGCTGACTGGGCTCGCAAGCTCAACGTGTCGGCGAGCACGATCTACATGCTGCGTCGCGGTGAGACGTGGAGGCACCTCGAGCATCCGAACCAGGGTCGCAAACCGAAGAGGCGCAAGAAGCGGAGCTGAGGCGCCGACGAAGGGGTCCCGGCTGAAGCGGACACCTGCGGATCGCCGTCAGAGGGTCTGCGGGATGAAGCGCGGCCTGGGTTCGGAGTCAGTCAGAGGGGTGCGGGCGTTCAGCCGAAGGAAATCCCCTGTGCCAGAGGCAGATCGGTACTCCAGTTGACGGTATTGGTCTGTCGCCGCATGTAAGCCTTCCATGCGTCCGAGCCGGACTCACGACCGCCACCGGTCTCTTTCTCTCCCCCGAACGCACCTCCAATCTCTGCGCCGGAGGTGCCGATATTCACGTTGGCGATTCCGCAGTCTGAACCGCGATGCGAGAGAAAGTACTCCGCCTCTCGGAAGTTGTCCGTGAAGATCGATGACGAAAGGCCCTGCGGGACATCGTTGTGGATCCGCAGAGCTTCGTCCATCTCGGCGATTGCCTCCGCGGGTGATGCATCGGCCGTTCCGTATTCGATGATGTACAGGATTGGCGCGAAGGTCTCGTCCTGGACGATCTCGAAGTGGTTCTCGGCCGAGGCGATACAGGGCTGCACATACCGCCCTCCGGGAAACGCGTCGCCTTCGAGCACGCTGCCGCCGTACAGGATCTCGCCTCCTTCGGCCACGACGCTCTCCTGAGCGGCGACAAAGGCCTCGACCGAGTCGTGGTTGAGCAGTGGCCCCATCAGGGTGCCGTCATCGAGGGGATTTCCGATCCGAACACCCTCGTACGCCTTGATCAGACGCCCGACCAATTCGTCCCGCATGGAGCGGTGCACGATGATGCGTCGCGTACTCGTGCACCGCTGTCCGGCGGTTCCTACCGACCCGAACACGATACCTGGCAGGGCGAGGTCCAGGTTGGCATGTGGCGTCACGATGATCGCGTTGTTGCCGCCGAGCTCGAGGATCGACTTGCCGAGTCGGGCCCCCACGACCTCACCGACACGCTTCCCCATTCTGCACGATCCCGTGGCGGACACGAGCGGGACACGCCGATCGTGCAACAGGCGCTCGCCGATCGAAGCGCCGTCGCCGATCGCGAGCGAAAAGATCGCCGGATCCACGTCGTTTTTCCGACAGACTTCAGCGGCCAGTCTCGTCACGGCCACGGCGGTCAGCGGAGTGCGTTCCGACGGCTTCCAAAGCGTCGAGTCACCGCAGACCGCCGCGAGGGCTGCATTCCAGCTCCAGACTGCAACAGGAAAGTTGAACGCACTGATCACCCCGACCACGCCGAGAGGATGCCACTGTTCACGCATGTGGTGATCGGCCCGTTCGCTGGCGAGCGTCAGGCCGTACAGCTGGCGTGACAGCCCGGTCGCGAAGTCACAGATGTCGATCATCTCCTGGACCTCGCCCTCGCCCTCCGCCTTGATCTTACCCATCTCCAACGTGACCAGAGCTCCGAGCTCCGACTTGACGTCGCGGAGTGCATTCCCGAGCTGGCGCACGACTTCGCCGCGCTTCGGAGCTGGAATCCTGCGCCATTCCAGGAACGCGGCATGGGCGCGTTCCACAATGGCGTCATACTCCGCCTCCGTGACCTGACGCACGCTGCCGAGCCGGCTGCCGTCGATTGGAGTCACGACCTCCAATTCGGGGCCAGAGCCAACCCACTCGCCGGCGAATCCGCCCAAGTTGGAGTCTTCGAGGCCGAGTGCACGCAGGATCTGGTCGGTGTTCATGGCTGGGTGGGTCGGAGTGACGGTGCACATGCACCGGGTCGTGGGAGAAGTCTCTCAGCGTCGGTTGGTGAAGGGAAGCATGAGCCACCCGCGGCGAGAGGCCGGACTATGCGTTACCCGACTTCGCCGCCTTCTTCCGCCAGAAGTCACGTGGATCCTCTTCAACGACGGGAATCACCACTCGGATCAGGCGGACTGCGCCGGATCCGAAGATCTTCTGCAGCGCTGAGACCGTATCGGCGTTCGGATCCACGTGCAGGCTCTTCGAGCGGAGCTTCGGGGCCGGCTCTCCGTTGTCACGGCCCACCTGCAGCCATACGGGCGACTGGCCGGGGTGTTCGAGGAAGACGCGACGCGCCTCGGCGAATGCCTCCTCGGCATAGTCTGCTTCGAGATCGAGTTCGATCTGCAGCGCGAGCTCCCCGCCCCCTGCGACGTCATCGAGCAGGCGCGCGTGATCCAGGAAAACGGGCGGGTCCTCCTCGTCGCGTTCGTTGGAGCTGACCTTGCCTCGAATCAGAACGACTGCGTCCTGTGTCATCAGCTCCTTGAAGTTCTGCCACGTGTCGCGGAACGCGAGGATCGTTGCGGTTCCCTCGAAGTCCTCGACCGTGACCTTCCCCCACTCCTGATTGTTCTTCTTCGAGATCTGCCGGGTCACGGACGTGACCACACAGGGGAGTTCGACGGACTGGCCGGGGGAGTCCCCGAGGGTGCGGGACGTGACGGGGCCGAACGCACGCACGACTTCACGGTATCGATCGAGTGGGTGCCCGGAGATGAAGAATCCGAGCGACGCCTTTTCGCGCGCAAGCAAGTCGGGCTCGGGCCACTTCGGGACATTCGGGAGCTGAGGAGCAGAGCGGGGGAGAGCGGACGATTCCCCGAAGAGCGAGCCCTGGCCCGACTGGATCTCCGCCTGTCGAGCCTGTACCTCCGAATAGGCGGAATCGA
Source organism: Gemmatimonadales bacterium (assembly GCA_038120095.1). GTDB lineage: Bacteria > Gemmatimonadota > Gemmatimonadetes > Longimicrobiales > Gaopeijiaceae > UBA2589. Next base: position 1,814 of record JAYOKZ010000033.1, on the reverse strand, counting down.
GTCCGGCCGCGAGCTGTGACCGGTGGCCGAAGGCGTCGAGCGCCCCGGCGGCGATCAGCGCTTCGCAGGCTCGTTTGTTCAGCGCCCGGATGTCGATCCGCTCCAGAAAATCGAAGAGCGACGAAAAGGGTCCGTCGTCGCGGGCCCTCAGAACAGACTGGACCGCGCCGTGCCCCACGCCCTTCACCGCCCCGAGCCCAAACCGAATGCGGCCCGCCGGAGTCACCGTGAATTTCCACCCCGACTCGTTCACGTCCGGGGGCAGAACCTCGACAGGGTCCTTGAGCTTCGGCAGGTATCGCGGCAGGTCCCGACATGCCCCGATGTACTTGACCACGCTGTCCGTCGTGTCGAGAACCGAAGAGAGCAGCGCGGCCATGAACTCGGCCGGGTAATGGGCCTTCAACCAGGCCGTGTGGTACGAGATCAGCGAGTAGGCCGCGGAATGGCTGCGGTTGAATCCGTATCGGCCGAAGGTCTCGATCTGCTCTGCAAGGTCGGTCGCGATGTCATGCGGGATGTCCCGCTCCACTGCACGCTCGACGAATTTGCTCAGTTCGGACTTGATCAGCTCAGCGTTCTTCTTGCCGACTGCCTTTCGGAGGACGTCCGCCTCGCCCAGCGTGAAGCCGGCAAGCTCCGAGGCGATTCGCATGACCTGCTCCTGATACACGATGACTCCGTACGTCGGCTCGAGGACCTTCTCGAGCGTCGGGTGGGCATAGGTCACCGCCTGCTTGCCGAGCTTCCGGTCGATGAACACATCGGTCATGCCCGAGTCGAGCGGCCCGGGTCGGATGAGGGCGTTCGTCGCGACGAGGTCCTCGAACCGGTCGCACCGCATCGACCGTAATTTGTCGTTCGCCAGGTTCGACTCGAACTGGAAGATTCCGGCCGTGCCTCCGCGGGCCATCATGCGATACACGGCCGGATCGTCGAGGGGGATGTCGTCTACGGAGGTGTACTCCTCACCTGAGTCGGGATTCGTGAGCTTGCCGTAGCGTGCGACGACCATCTCGACCGCATCGTGGATGACCGTGAGCGTCTTGAGCCCGAGGAAGTCCATCTTCAACATGCCCGCATCTTCGAGCGCGTTCATGTCGTACTGGGTCACCACCATCGCGTCGTCGTCGCCTCCGTTTCCACCCTTCTGGATGGAGACCGGGACGTAGTCGTCGATGGGCCCCGGGGCGATCACGACACCCGCTGCGTGGACCGACGCGTGCCGCGCAAGGCCTTCGAGGGTCATGGAGTAGTCGAAGAGCTGCCTGTGGCGATCGTCCTGCCCGTACAGGTCCTTGACCTCCCTGAGTCCCTCCACGGCCTCCTGCACGGTGAAGGCCTGACCGGGCGCGTTCGGGATCAGTTTGGCGATGCGGTCGGTTTCGGACGGCTCGAAGCCGAGGGCACGCCCCACGTCCTTGATCACCGCCCGGCTCTTCATGGTCCCGAACGTGATGATCTGTCCAACCGCATCCTTCCCGTATTTCTCCCGGGTGTAGTCGATGACCTCGCCGCGTCGCTCGTAGCAGAAGTCGATGTCGATGTCCGGCATCGAGATCCGTTCGGGATTCAGGAAACGCTCGAACAGTAGATCGAACTCGATCGGGTCCAGGTTGGTGATCCCGAGAGCGTAGGCGACGAGTGACCCGGCCGCCGAGCCACGACCCGGACCCACTGGAATGTTCTGCTCCCTCGCCCACCGAATGAAATCCGCCGTGATCAGGAAGTACCCGGAGTACCCCGTGCCCTTGATGACTTCCATCTCGTAGTCGAAGCGCTCCTGGACCTCGGACGGGAGCGGGTTTCCATAG
>JAYOKZ010000032.1:2373-32228 GCA_038120095.1 Gemmatimonadales bacterium | reverse complement strand
GTGGAGTATGGGCTTACCGCCGCGGAGGATGAGGCGAATGTCGTTCTTGGCCTCCGCCGAATCCGCGTCTCACCCCAAGGACTGGGGCAGTTGCGGTCGGACATGGTTGCCGCCCCGCCCACGGGGATCGGGCTGCGGTACCGGGCAGCGCGCGGTGAGCTGAGTCTGAGAAGCGTTCGAGCCGCGGGAGGCAGGGCCCCACCCCTGAACGTTCCGCGGCTCCTCGACGTGGTCCTCCGCTCCCGACTGGGGGGGGACGTAACCGGCGGCAGCACGCGTTATCTGCCCCCTGTCCAGGCACCTGAGCCGGCGACCTTGCCCTTCGCGGGGAGCCGACTGGTCACGGAGTATGCCGACCTTGCCCTGAACGTTCGCAGTCGGATGGAGGTGGGTGGGGACTGGACTCGTTTCGAGCCGTGCGACGTACGTTTTGGAGCTGGATGCAAGCCGTCGCTTCTCCCTCAGCTCAGTCCGGATCTCCAGTTCGGAGTCCAGGTGAGTGGCACGATTCTCGACCGTGTCACAGTGGATGTCGACTTCGACCAGTCGCGTGAGTTCGACGCGGCAAATCGCATCAATTTCTTCTACGAGGGCGGTGAAGACGACGTACTCCGACGCCTGGAGGTCGGGGATGTGACGTTTCGGCTGCCTCGGTCGCGTTTTCTCACCGAGGGTCTACCCGCGGGCAACTTTGGACTTCAGGCCGAGGGACAGGTTGGGCCGGTGGACTTTCAGACGGTGTGGGCCCAGCAGCGTGGCGACCTCAATTCGCGGTCCTTTCAGCTGACCGGATACGGGGACCAGCGCGCGTTCGTGCAGGAGGACACGCTGGTTCTGGACGATGCCGACTACGTGAGAGGGCAATTCTTCTTTCTCGTCGATCCTCGGGACATCGACCGCTATCCGCACGTCGATGCGCTTGCACTCGACCCGGCCTCCGCCCCGGCAAGCGTCGCGCCCGGAGACCAGCTCATTCAGGTCTATCGGTTCGAGGATGACCCTGTGTTCCGACAACAGGTCGAGGGCTTCATCCAGCTGGATGCGGTGGCGGACGACGGTGTGACCCCTCCCGTGCGCGAGTCGGGATGGTTCAGAAACCTTCAGGAGGGGACCGACTTCTTCGTCCATCCCAGTGGACTGTGGATCGCACTCAGGCAGCCGCTCAGCCGCGAGGAGATGCTCGCGGTGACGTACATTACCGCCGCCGGAGATACGATCGGGGACTACAACCCGGAACTCATCTACAATCAGGGGGGGCGCCCCGAGCTTCGACTCCTCAAGGCATCCGGCGCGAATCATCAGCCCGGTCGGCCGACGTGGGACCTGGAAATGCATCAGATCTACCGGGTTTCCGGTTCGGGTGATGTCGAGTCCGGTTCGGTTTCGTTGTCCGTTTCTCTGGGAGAACTGTCGACGGGCCGGACGTTCAAACGGCGTCTGTCCGGGGAGGATATCACCTTCCTGCGCCTCCTCGGCCTCGACGAGGAGGCCCCGGTCGACGCTCTGGATCCGGCCTTCGTCTATTCGCCCGGACTCGAGTTCTTCCAGGATGAGTCGCCGGTTCAAGGTTCCTTCATCGTCTTTCCGACGCTGCGCCCCTTTGCCGAGCCCCCACCCGTGCCGACGCTCGGACTGTCCGACGATGTCACCCGAACGATTCTCGGGGATGACGCCAACGAGGCGATCTATGAAGAGGAAGATCCCTTCGAGCGTGACAACGCGGGGCGCTTCAGGCTCACGGTGTCCTACCGGATCCGCTCTGAGGATGTGATCTCATCGTTTTCACTGGGAGCGTTCGGCATCCGGGATGGGAGTGAGAGGATCTTCCTTGGCGATCGACCCCTGACTCGCGGTTCCGATTATGAGATCGACTATGATGTGGGTCAGGTACAACTGCTGGAGCCTGACGTGCTCTTCGCCTCTGCTCCGAACGCGACGATCCGGGCCACCTGGGAACAGCGCTCACTGTTTCAGGTGACTCCGACTCAGGTCTTCGGGCTCCGGACAAGCAGTACCCTCGGGCGTCGCGGGGGGATCGATCTGCTGGGTCTCTATCAGTCAGAGCGGACCGTCGTCACTCGGCCGATCCTCGGAACGGAGCCGGGGGCGGCGCTGCTGGGAGGCCTGAGCGGTCGCTACGCAGCGCCGATGTCGTGGCTCGATCGCTTCCTGGAGCTCGTCCCCGGGTTGAACGTCTCGGGACCCTCGTCTTTTTCGGTCGATGCCGAAGTCGCCCTGTCCGTGCCGAACCCGAACACGCTGGATCAGGCGTTCGTCGACGATTTCGACGGAACCGCCCAGGTCCCGGTGGGCTTGACTGAGCAGAACTGGCAGCTGGCGAGCGCCCCGACCTCCCGAGACGGAGCTGAGGCCGTCCTGCCGAGTGTCCTCGACGGGTCGACGGCGGCATCTCTTGTCTGGCAGCACCGTTGGATCGTGCAAGCGGCGAATGGAGACAGCCTTGGGGTGAGGGAAGGGCTGTTCCCGCGGACCGACATCGACAACCAGATCCGACTCGCAGGGTCCGAAGTCCGCGAGGCCGGTCTTCGTCTCAGCCTGGGGCCTGATCCCTCGGGGAGCCAGACCGGGTGGCGCTCCGTCATGACTCCGCTGTCCACCAATGGGTTGGACCTTACCAAAACCGACTTTCTCGAATTCTATGCAGCCGGTGACGGACAGCTGAACCTGGTGGTCGACCTGGGCACGGTGAGTGAAGACGCATTCTTCATCGGGTCCGGGGGCACGACGCAGGGCGTACGCGATGACGGGCGCGCATGGGGGTTGGGTGAACTCGATCAGGAGGCCGACCCCCGGCTGGGTGAAATATGGAGTGATCTCCGCGACCGGCTCGGCGTCTGGGACGAGAGGTGCGAAGCCGAGCGGGGAGTCATCTATCCCCTCGGCGATGCACGGGCCGTCTGCACGCGAGGGAACGGGCGCCCCGACTCCGAGGACCTGGATGCGGATGGAAACCTCGATGTGGCCGAGCGCCACCTCCGCTACATCGTGTCGCTCGATGGCCGGTCACCGTACCTCGCTCGGAGTCGAAGCGAGACCGGGACCGAATTCCGGCTTTACCGGATTCCGCTGAGAGGGGCCGGTGCCATCCAGGTCGGCGGAGCGATTTCCGACGCAGATCTGCGAGCCGTGCGCCATCTGCGAGTCACCGCGACGGGGCCGAAAGGTGAAGTCGAGATCGCCCGAATGCGGCTGGTCGGCTCCCGCTGGATCCGGCGTGGCGCGGACGGTGTACTGGACGGTATCGCGGGTGACACACTGTCCGGAGTCGGAAGAGTCGAGGTCACGTCCGTATCCCAGGTCACGGAGGGCGGCGACTACGTGTCCCCGCCGGGCGTGCTCGAGGAGCTGACGGACCCTACTCAGGCGTTCTCGGGTCAGGGCATCGAGTTCAACGAGAAGTCGCTCGGTATCACCTTCGAGGACGTTCCGGACGGCGGCCGGGCCGAGGTGTACTATCGCTTCCCCCAGAGACCCCGGGACTTCCTGTCGTATCAGGAGGCACGGCTCTGGGCGATTGCCCGCGACGGAGACTTCGGACCGACTCGCCCTCTTCGATTCTTCGTGAAAGTGGGGAGCGACGCCGAAAATTTCTATCTCTATCGGACGCCGATGAGTCCGCCGGTCCGCGAGGGTCTGACGGCTGCGGACTGGTTGCCGGAGGTTCGGATCGACTTCGGGGAGTGGCTAGACCTGCGCCGGCGGGCTGAAGAGCGGCTCTCCGCTGCTCCTCCGGCGCCCGGCGATCCTCCCGTGCAGGTCTGGTCTGCGGATTCGACCTACGCAGTCGTCCTCGGAGATCGCGGACGTGCGCCCAATCTGGCTGCAGTTCGAGAAATCTCTGTTGGCGTATGGAACGAGACGGGCCAGCCGGTCTCAGGAGAGATCTGGGTGGATGAGCTACGCCTCGGAGACGCGCTGAAAGAAGCCGGGGTTGCCAGCTCGCTCAACGTGTCGCTGGAGGGCGCGGGTGTGCTCGAGACACGGCTCAACATGACCAATCGTGGGGCGTTCTTCCGACAATTGCGCGATGTGCCGACGTATCAGGATGATCGGACGGTCAACCTCTTCAGTTCGCTTGCCGTCGATCGATGGCTTCCGAGCAGCTGGGGGATCGACATGCCCGTCACACTGGAGCTTTCGCAGGCGACTCAGGCCCCGGTCTTGCTGACCAACTCCGATGTGCGGGCGAACGACATCGCCAACCTGCGCGACACGGGTGCCGGGCAAACACGGGTGGGTGTCTCGCTCCGCAAGCGTACGCAGAGTGCGAATCCCCTTGTTGGCTTCCTGATCGACGGACTCGACGCCCGTGCCTCGTATGCGTCGGCGGGTGGTTCCACGATCACGACCGAGAACGAGTCCAGTACCGTCGATGCCGGAGTCGGCTGGACCCGCACGCCGGAGTCGCGAACGGTGAGCCTCTTGCCGCGGCCGGTGCGGGGCGTTGTGCGCACGCTCCTGCCCGGCTTTCTGGAGGAAAAAATCAGTGACGCGAGACTGCGTCTGACCCCGGAGCGCGTGTCTCTGGGTACATCCTACTTCCAGCAGGATAGTCGGGTCGTGCGTTACGAGAGCATCGTCCGGGCCCGTTCCGATGACGATGCAATCGCCACGCTGCGACCACGCGAGCTGGTCCAGGTTGCGGCCGACGTCCGGCTTCGTCCTCTCTCGCCACTCACGGCAGATGTCCGGCTCCTTCAGGTCAGGGATCTCCTGCCCCCGGAAGAGGCGGCTGCTGATCTCGAGGTGCAGCGGCTGATACGCGGCGAGCGCGCCCGGCTCCGGGGCTTCGACGTGGGATGGGAGACCGCCCGCACCGTCCGGACCGATGTGGCGTACCGACCGACATTCGTCTCGTGGCTGCGAACCGATTTCGACTGGACGACCGTGTACCAGTCGGATCGGAACACCAACTTCGTCGACAAATCGGTCGTGGGACCGGATACGACCCTGGCTCTCAGCCGCAACGCTCGGGGACAGCGAGACTGGGGGGCGACCGTCTCGCTCAGCCCGTCGGCACTCGCAACAACGTGGCTCGGCTCACCCTCGGACGGAGAGGACGAGGGGGTCACCCAGTTGCGTGCCATAATCAGTTCGGTTCGACCGCTGACGGCCGTGTATCGGGATGGTATCACGTCTCGCTTCAACCGGGACCCCGTCGATCCGCGGCTCGATTTTCAGTTTGGTTTCGGTGGCCGCGACCGTTATCGCTTCGTGGATGCGGATACTGCAGCGTCGCTGACGGATCGGTCGAGTTGGCGCCTCGCCTCCGGTGTTGCCATGCCGGGTGGGGCGGGAATTCAACTCGGCTATCTCTGGAGTGACCTCGAGACCCTCGACATTCGCAGCGATCGCACGACGCGCCAGCGGACGTGGCCGGATGTCCAGGCGACTTTGCCGACACTCGAAATGCCGACCTTCACGGGTATCAGGCGGATCAACATGTCGTCTGGAATCGTACGCACGGAGCGCGAGATCACCTTTGGAGGTCGGGCCCTGCAGCGTCGTTTCGATTCCGACCTCCAGATCCCCCTCGACGTATCGATCCAGTGGCTGCGAACCCTGGTCACGTCCTATCGAGGAGCGTGGCGGGATGGGTCGGGGGTCGACCCGACGGGGGATACCAGGCGGGAAGAGCGTAATCATCGAATCTCGCTGAACACGCAGCTCCTGCTGGCGGGTGGCTTGTCCGAGCGGCTGGATCGCCCGATCTCCCTCTCTGTGATCGGTGCTTACCGGAGTGAGAGAAACTGCCGAATCACCGTTGCAGGCGAGGACTGCGTGCCGTTCGTGGATCAGGTCCTTCGAACCGCCAGTGTTCAGGCAGACACAAGCCTTCGCGGCTTTTCGTTCGGCCTCCAGATCAGCTATGACGATCGGCAGTCGTTCATCGGGCAGCAGACAGGCTCGACACAGTTTCAAGTCGGCCTCTTCGGTCAACTGGATTTCGGAACGGCGGCGTTCCCAATTCGCTAGAGCCGCGTCCCGTCGCCACATCTCGAGGAATCTGTGCCCGAGTCTCAGAGCGGCTCAGGACCCGATGCGCCATGGTCTTGCCCGGCCTCGGTGGTGAACGTGCCCCATGTCACCCTATCACGGCGAGGCACGATCCCTGACCCGAGGAGCACTTCTGCTCCTCGTCCTCAGCATCGTGCGCTACGCCAACGACGTGATCCCCCGAAGTGCGATCGTCCCCGAACGCGGGATGGAATCCTCGGTGGCCCTGGACTCACTGACCGCGCATACGCTTGCGGCGTTGGAGGACGAGGAGCGCCGCAGTCGCCCGATCCGGGGCGGAGAGGTCATGGATCCGAACCGTGCTGACTTGATCGATCTGGACCGCCTGCCCGGGATCGGCCCATCGACGGCAGAGGCGATCGTGGAAGCTCGGGAGGGGGGAGCGATCTTTACGGGGCCGTCGGACCTCCTCCCGGTGCGGGGGATTGGCCCGGTGACCGTGGAGCGCATCGCACCCTATCTGGAATTCAAACATGGCTTCGGCCGACGCTCCATACCGATGAGGTCGGCAAACTCCGGTGCGGGACGAATGACAAAGCCGGGCCGCTCGGCCCTGTTGGACGTCAATTCGGCAGATGTTGAACGCCTCGTGACACTGCCGGGAATTGGTCCGGCGCTCGCAGCGCGCATCGTAGCCGAGCGTGATCGGAGACCCTTCGCCTCGCTGGACGATCTCACGCGAGTCAGGGGGATCGGGGGGACCACCGTCGACCGAATTCGGGGCCTGGCCACGGCCCGGCGACGTAGATGAGGTGCACCGCACGAGGGGGCGTGGGCCGGCGTGGCGAGGAAGCTTGTACGTCGGCACGTCATGCCCGTATTCTTCGTCCGAGACGCGGCGGTCCGCCGCGCCTTCTCTCCCCCAGGCGGGATCGCGGCTCATGGCGGTAAAGGTGGCGCAGGAGATCCGACTCGGTGACCTCTTCGTCAAGGAAGGCCTGATCACCGAAGAACAACTCCAGGAAGGACTTGCCGAGGCGAAGACTGCAGGTGGCCGCCTGGGATATGCCCTCGTGCAGTTGGGGTTTGTCGCCGAAGAAGAATTGACCCGGATGCTGGCGAGGCAATACCGGGTCCCTGCCGTCGATCTCGCGAAGGTCTCGGTCGACGCAAAGATCCTGAAGCTGATCCCGTCCAACGTCGCCCGAAAGCACCTCGTCCTGCCACTTCGACGCGTCGGACGGATGCTCACCGTCGCGATGACGAATCCGACCGATTTTTCAGCGATCGATGATCTGAAGTTCATATCGAAGCTCGAAATCGAACCGGTGATCGTCGGCGAGTACACGCTCCGCAAACATCTCGACGCCTACTACGGCGCCTCGGAAGAGGAAGAGATGAGCAGCATGCTGGAGGGCTGGGAGGACTTCGACGAAGTCGAGGTCATCGAAGAGGAGGAGGATGACGATTATTCCGCGCTTGCCGCGGAGGTGGACTCCGCCCCGGTCGTGAAGTTCATCAACGGCCTGTTGACGGACGCGGTGCAGAAGGGCGTATCCGACATACACATCGAGCCGTACGAAAAAGAGATCCGGGTTCGGTACAGGATCGACGGCGCGCTTCAGGAGGTCATGAAGCCGCCCCTGAAGATGAAGGCTGCTCTCACATCGAGGATCAAGATCCTCTCAGATCTCAACATCGCCGAACGTCGCGTGCCGCAGGATGGTCGAATCAAACTGAAGATGAAGAACAAGGTCGTCGACTTCCGTGTGTCGACGCTCCCGGTCATCTTCGGTGAGAAGATCGTGCTGCGTATCCTCGACAAGGGGAACCTGACGTTCGATCTCACCAAGTTCGGGTTCGAGCCCAAGGCCGAGAAGGACTTCATGTGGTCCATTTCCCGACCCTATGGCATGGTCCTCGTGACTGGCCCGACGGGATCCGGAAAGACGACGACTCTGTACTCGGCGTTGTCGCAGATCAACACGATCGATACGAACATCATGACCGCCGAGGACCCGGTCGAGTACAACATCCACGGCATCAATCAGGTTCTGGTCCGCCCCGAGATCGGCATGGACTTCCCTGCCGCGCTCAAGGCCTTCCTGCGGCAGGACCCCAACATCATCATGGTTGGTGAGATTCGTGATATCTCGACCGGCGGCATCGCCATCAAGGCGGCACTCACCGGTCACCTCGTCCTGTCGACGCTCCACACCAACGACTGTCCGGGGACCATCACGCGTATGCTCGACATGGGTCTCGAACCCTTCAACGTCGCGTCCGCGCTGAACCTGATCTCCGCGCAGCGCCTCGCTCGGAGAGTGTGTCCGAATTGCAAGGTCGAGGCCGCCTATCAGGAAGATTATCTGAAGTCGGCGAAGATCGATCTCGACTGGGCAGCACGCACGACCTTCTACAAGGGGGAGGGCTGCGACCAGTGCGGGAACGTGGGATACCGTGGCCGCTGCGGGTTCTACGAGGTGATGATCATGTCACCCTCGCTCCGAAAGGCCATCATGAACGAGATGGGCACGGACGAACTCCGGGAGCTTGCTCGGTCGGAGGGCATGCTCACGCTGCGTGAAGATGGCCTGAAGAAAGTGGAACGGGGGATCACCTCCCTCGAAGAAGTGATCAAGGAGACCACCGTCGCCGAGTAGGCGACGGGCCAAGTGCGCGAGGGACGTTTATGACGCAGCCGGCTGCCCCGGCAGGACAGGCACCGCCCACCGAGCTGAGCCTCAGAGTTCTGCTTCAGGAGATGATTCAGCGGGGCGCCTCGGACCTCCACATCACAGTCGGTAATCCGGCCAAGATTCGGATCGACGGTGCTCTGGCCGACTCTCAGACCAAACAGGTCCTCGCTCCCAAGGACACTCTGTCGCTGGCGTATTCGATCCTGACCGACAATCAGAAGAAAAGATTCGAGACGGAGGACGAGCTGGACTTCTCGTTCGGCGTTCAGAATCTGTCCCGCTTCCGCGGCAACGTGTACAAGCAGCGCGGATGCGTCGCGATGGCCATTCGGCAGATCCCCTACGAGATCGTATCGATCGAGAAGCTGGGACTTCCGCCGGTGGCCAATCACCTCGCGGACAAGCCACGAGGACTGGTTCTGGTGACAGGCCCCACCGGCTCGGGTAAGTCCACGACCCTTGCAGCCATGATCGACAAGGTGAACCGCGAGCGGCGGGGCCACATCATCACGATCGAGGACCCCATCGAATTCATTCACCGGCATCAGGGGTGCATGATCAATCAGCGCGAGGTCGGGGCGGACACGCAGAGTTTTCGACATGCCCTCAAGTATGCTCTGCGGCAGGACCCTGACGTGATTCTCGTGGGGGAGATGCGGGACCTGGAGACGATTTCGGCGGCCCTGACCATCGCGGAGACGGGGCACCTCGTCTTCGCGACACTCCACACGAATTCGGCGGCGGAATCCATCAACCGGATCATTGATGCCTTTCCCGCTCACCAGCAGGGGCAGGTCCGAACGCAGTTGGCATTCGTGCTCGAGGGAGTGATCACGCAGACTCTTCTGCCAAAGGCGAAGGGCAGAGGTCGGGTCGCCGCCGCCGAGGTGATGATCTGTACTCCTGCGATCCGGGCGGTCATCCGGGACGAGAAGATCCACCAGATTTACTCTCTCATGCAGGCCGGCAAGAAGCACGGAATGCAGACGATGAACGACGCGCTTCAGATGCTCTACATGAAGGGCGAAGTGACGCTTGAAGAAGCCCTCAAGCGCTCCGGTGACCCCAACGAGCTGCTTCGAGCTGTTGGGGAAGCGGGTCCCGGCGAATAATTAGAACGACACCACAAGAGGTAAGGACGCTCCATGCCAGTCTTTTCGTACAGCGCTCGGCCCGCCACAGGCGGGGACATGCAGTCGGGTGAGCTGGACCTTCCGACCAAGAATGACGTCCTCGCCCATCTGCACCGTCAAAAGCTCATTCCCGTCTCCGTTCGGGAGAAGCCCAAGGAGCTGTCGTTTTCGTTCGGTAGCGGCGTTTCGACGCGCGACGTTGTCATCTTCACTCGTCAGTTCGCGACGATGATCAACTCCGGGCTGCCGCTCGTGCAGAGTCTGGACATTCTCGCCGAGCAGACCGAGAACGTGGCCCTGCGAAAGACGATCGCCGGCGTGCTGTACGACGTGGAGTCGGGACATACACTCGCCGACGCGATGGGTAAGCATGATGATGTCTTCACGGAGCTGTACGTGAACATGGTCGCCGCAGGTGAGGCCGGAGGTATTCTCGATACGATCCTGCTGAGGCTCGCGACGTTTCTCGAAAAGAACGATGCCCTGGTTCGCAAGATCAAAGGCGCGATGATTTATCCGGGTGTCATCTTCTCCGTCGCTGGCGGGGCCGTCGTCATTCTTCTGCTGTTCGTCATCCCGACGTTCCAGCAGATGTTCGCGTCGGCGGGGATCCCGTTGCCGTTGCCGACGCAGATTGTCATCACGATGTCGGAATTCCTCCAGAATTACTGGTGGGCCTGCGGCGCTGGCGTCATCGCGTTCATCGTCGGCATTCGGCAATACTACCAGACGAGCACCGGGCAGCTCGTACTCGACCGCCTTCTGCTGGGTTTGCCCATTCTCGGAGATCTGCAGCGAAAGTCCGCGGTGGCGCGCTTTACGCGCACGCTCGGCACGCTGGTTTCCTCCGGGGTCTCGATCCTCGAAGGTCTCGAGATCACGGCCAAGACGGCGGGGAACCGAGTGATCCACGATGCGGTCATGGGGTCGCGCGCGTCCATCGCGGGGGGTGAGACGATCGCGGGCCCGCTCAAGGAGTCAGGTGTGTTTCCACCCATGGTCGTCCAGATGATCAACGTCGGAGAGCAGACGGGTGGTCTGGACGAAATGCTGACAAAGATCGCGGATTTCTACGACGAGGAAGTCGACGCCGCGGTGGAAGCTCTGCTGTCGGCGATGGAACCGATCATGATCGTCGTGCTCGGGGTTGTCGTCGGCGGAATGATCGTCGCGATGTATCTGCCGATCTTCGACATGATCAACGCGGTTCAATAAACCCAGTCGCAGGAAGGTGTACGCGGGGGCAGCCGGGTGTGGCTGCCCCCGCGTTCGTCTGTTGGCTTGCGACCCCTCGCAGTCATCGTCCCCCTTTTGCAGACGCAGCCCGCCCGTGACCATTCGAATGAAGGGAAATGATGTCCGAGTCATCTCGCGCCGCCTGTACCTCGGGCTCGTCCTCGCGGTGGCTTCGATGTCGGGTCTCCCCGTGTGTGTCGCCGCGCAGGATCCCCCGAACGCGGTCGCGAGGCGTGTTTCAGGCGGGCCGGTGATCGACGGTCGCCTGGATGACCCCGTGTGGGCCGCGGCCAGCGTCCTGGCGGGCTTCGTTCAACGCGAGCCCCGGGAGGGGTCCGCGGTATCGCAGAGGACGGAGGTCCGTGTTCTCTCGGACGGAGACGCACTGTATGTAGGAGCGTGGCTCTTCGACGACGAACCTGCAGCGATCGTCTTCGGTCAGACGCGTCGCGACGCTGCCCTCGGAGAGTCCGATGCGTTCTCCTTCGTGCTCGATACGTACAGAGATCGCCAGAATGGCTTCGTGTTCGGAACGACCCCGGCTGGTATCGAATACGACGGTCAGGTGGCAAATGAAGGACAGGGCGGCGGCGGCGGTGGGGGACGGCTCCAGCGAGGATCCGCCGGCGGTTTCAATCTCAATTGGGACGCAAGCTGGGAGGTAGCCACGACGACAGATGAGCGTGGCTGGTTCGCCGAGTTCCGTATCCCGTTCTCCACGCTTCGGTACGGTGCCGGGGGAACCCAGACGTGGGGCGTGAACTTCGAACGCAGAATCCGGCGTACCAATGAGCAGGCGGTTTGGGCTCCCTTGCCCCGTCAGTTTACGATCAACCGCGTTTCTCTCGCCGGTGCACTTGAGGTCGATGCTCCGGACAAGCGGATCGTCAACGTAACCCCTTACCTCCTGGGTGACGCGTTTCGGGATTTCGGTCAGGCTGGAGGCTCCTGGAGCGAGGAGATCTCGATTGGGGGTGACGCAAAGATCGGGCTGACCCAGAGCCTGACCCTCGATCTGACCGCGAACACCGACTTCGCATTGGCGGAAGTCGATGACCAGCAGGTCAATCTGACCCGGTTCCCACTTTTTTTCCCCGAGAAGCGAGCGTTCTTTCTCGAGAACGCCGGGACCTTTACGGTGGGGAGCGGGCGGTCCGCGGACCTCTTCTTCAGCCGACGTATTGGACTGGTAGGGGGACGGGAGGTTCCGATTCTGGCGGGCGGACGCGTTACGGGGAAGATCGGCGGGCTCCAGGTCGGGTTCCTGAATATCCAGACCGGAGACCAGTTCCGTTTCGACGCGGAGAATGACGTCATGGTTCAGATCGCTCCGAACAACAATTTCGGGGTGCTGCGGGTATTCAGGGAGTTCTCGAATCGATCGAGGATCGGTGGCGTCGTTGTCTCGAGAGTGAATACGGACGATGCCAGCGACTACAATCTGACCTATGCCGTCGACGGGCGTCTGGGTGTGGGCCAGGACCTCACCTTCGATGCTTGGCTCGGGCTGACCGAGACCCCATGGGCGGCGGCTGTACCCGACGACCGAGATGGGTTCAATAGCGGAGAGTACGCCTTCAATGGCGAAGCGTCGTATGTGACGCGAGACTGGCAGATCTCGGCGGGCTACCGGCAGGTGGGTGAGGAATTCAACCCTGAAGTCGGCTTTCTCAGCCGCGACGCGTATCGTCACGTCAACGCGCGCGTCCTGAGGCACGTTCGTGTGCCGAGTGTGAGTTGGTTCCGGGAGTTTCGTCCGCATGTCTCGTGGAACCAGTACTGGGACCTGAGCGGTTTCAGCGAGACGTACATGGTCCACATCGACAACCATTTCGCATTCGAGAACGGTGCCTTCTTCCAGTTGCCGGGGCTCAACCTCACCGGGGAAGGGCTGAGGGACGACTTTGAAATCCGGGATGGGCTGGTGATCCCGGCCGGGAACTACGACAACTACGACTGGGAATTCCGGGCGAATACCGATCGGAGTGCGCCGGTGTCCCTGTCCGGCGGCTGGAGCCTTGGAGGCTTCTTCGATGGCCAACGCTTTGGACCGAATGGGACTGTTTCCTATCGGTACCGCGATCGTTTCACCGCATCACTGCAACTGAACTACTTCGATATAGAGCTCGATCAGGGCAGCTTCACCACATCGGTCGTCCGTTTCAACGGATCCTATTCGTTCACGCCGCGGATCTATCTTCAGGCAAACGTCCAGTACAACGACGACACAAGCGACTTGAGCACGAATCTGAGGTTCGGGTGGCTCGACACCGCCGGCACCGGGTTCTTCGTGGTGCTGAATGACTCCCGGCATCGCGGACGGTTTGCGGAGACCGGCATTCCGGCGGGACCGAGACAGCGGCAGCTGGTCGTGAAGTACACCAAGCTGTTCGATTTCACCCGCTAGGCCTCAAACCCTTGTGAAGCGGCAGGGACTGGACGATCGGAGGCGTGACGGCAAGGATGATGCGTCGTTTCGATGGGTTGTGGAGAACTTGTGTCCTTTGACTTTCTGACGTCTGTCATGCTGGTGGGTGCCGGCTTCGTAGCCGGGACCATCAATTCGATCGCGGGCGGAGGCTCTCTCCTGACGCTCCCCCTCCTGATCTTCATGGGCCTTCCGGCGACCGTCGCCAATGGCACGAATCGGATCGCGATCTTCGTGGGGGGCATCGGGGCTACGACGAGCTTTCATCGCAGAGGGCTGATTCCCGCCGCGTGGGTGAAATTCGGCCTTCCGCCCGCCCTCCTGGGCGTCGCGCTGGGAACGTGGGCTGCAACGGAGGTTGGTGACGTCGCATTCGAGCGAGTCCTCGCAGCGATTCTGGTGCTTGCCGCAGCGTGGATGATCTGGCGTCCCGTGACACCGCCCGAGGAATCGGGCGCGCTCGCTCCGGACCCCGCGAAGCGCTGGCCTCTTTCGGGCGCCTTTTTCCTGCTGGGTTGCTACAGTGGCTTCATTCAGGCGGGGGTCGGCTTTCTGTTCCTGGCTCTCCTGTCCGCGAACGGGCTCGATCTCGTCCGGGGGAATGCCGTCAAGGTCCCCTTGAACCTGGCCTTCGCGTCGCTGGCCATTCCCCTGTTCGCTCTGGGCGGCAATCTGGACTGGTCTGCGGGGTTGTCACTCGCCGCCGGACAGTTCTTCGGCGCCAAACTCGGAGTGCATCTGCAGGTACTGAAAGGACAGGCATGGGTCCGCAACGTGCTCACGGTGGCGATCGTGATCTTCGCGGTCCGGCTGGTCCTCAGGTAAGCCGGTCGGCCAACCAGCACGTTCGCTCGGTCACGAGGTTGGCAGCAAAAAGGGGCCGGCCCGTCTGAACGACGGACCGGCCCATTGCCGACTGTCCCCGCAGTCGTCTGGATCGCTACGGCGCCTAGTACCGGTAGTGGTCCGGCTTGTACGGCCCATCTTTCGCCACGCTGATGTACTTCGCCTGATCGTCAGACAGTTCCGTCAGCTTCGCGCCGAGCTTGTCGAGATGGAGACGCGCCACCTTCTCATCCAGGTGCTTGGGCAATACGTAGACCTTCTTGTCGTAGTTGGCCGTATTTTGGGCCAGCTCGATCTGAGCGATCACCTGGTTGGTGAACGAGGCGGACATGACGAAACTCGGATGACCGGTGGCACAGCCCAGATTCATGAGGCGTCCCTCGGCCAGGATGAGGACCGAATGTCCGTCCTCGAATGTCCACTCGTGGTACTGAGGCTTGATCTCCGTCTTCACGATCCCACGCACTCGGTCGAGGCCGGCCATGTCGATTTCGTTATCGAAGTGGCCGATATTGGCGACGATCGCCTTGTCCTTCATCCGAGCCATGTGATCGGCCGTGATGATATCCTTGTTGCCCGTTGCGGTGATGAAGACGTCCGCGGACTCCAGCATGTCCTCCAGGCGAACGACGGCAAACCCTTCCATGCACGCCTGGAGAGCACAGATCGGATCGATCTCCGTGACCGAGACGCGTGCGCCCTGAGCTTTGAGAGCCTGGGCGCATCCTTTGCCTACATCACCATAGCCGAGCACCACGCAACTCTTCCCTGACAGCATGACGTCGGTCGCACGGTTCAAACCATCGATCACCGAATGCCGGCACCCGTAAAGGTTGTCGAACTTCGACTTGGTGACAGAGTCGTTGACGTTGATTGCCGGGAAGAGGAGCGAGCCTTCCTGCTCCATCTCGTACAGCCGGTGCACACCCGTCGTGGTCTCTTCGCTGACGCCCTTCAGATCCTTTGCGAGACGGTCGAATCGCCCGGGGTCACTCGAGAGAGTCTCCCGAAGCAGGTCGAGAATCACGCCCCACTCTTCGGGCTCCTGACCTACGTTGAAGGCCGGGACGTTTTCCGCAGTGCCGAACTCGACGCCTTTGTGGAGGAGCAGGGTCGCATCGCCACCGTCATCGACGAGCAGGTCCGGTCCGGACCCGTCCGGCCATTCAAGCATCTGGTCGGTGCACCACCAGTACTCCTCCAGCGTCTCGCCCTTCCATGCAAAGACCGCCGAGCCCCGGGGATCATCGATCGTGCCGTCTCTGCCCACGACCACGGCAGCCGCCGCATGGTCCTGCGTCGAGAAGATGTTGCACGATACCCACCGGACATCTGCGCCGAGGTCCACCAGAGTTTCGATCAGCACGGCGGTTTGCACCGTCATGTGAAGCGAGCCCGCCACCTTGAGTCCGGCCAGTGGCTGCTGGGGACCGTATTCCTCGCGGGCCGCCATGAGCCCGGGCATTTCCTGTTCGGCGAGGCGGATCTCATTCCGACCCCATTCCGCCAGGGAGAGATCAGCGACCTTGTACGGCAATCTTGTTTTGTTCGAGGCCGGAGTGACCTCCGGCAGTACGGCTGTGTCCATCATGGTTCCTTTTGGTTGAACTCGGCACCATCACCGAGCGGTTGAGTCGAGGTACAGCAAGTCGGGCGTCAGACTCCGGCTGAAGCGAGGAAGAGCAGAGGCCCTGACGCGTCAGGATCCGGCGCGAGCGGTTCCACGCGTACGGATCCGAAGCGGGCGTCGGACAACCACGCCTGCATGCGTTCGAGTTCGAACCCGGGCCACACGTGCCCCATGGGTTCGGAGAACTCCACTCCCCGGTCGTGCCGGCGCATGTCCAGCACGAGGACCCGCCCACCCGGGGCGAGGGTTCGGCGAACCTCGGCGAGGACCGCTCGTGGGTCCACCACGTAGTGGAGCACGAGAGCAAGTACTGCCAGGTCCAATTCCCCGTCGGCGATGGGAAGGGATTCCAACTCGCCCAGGCGAAGCTCGGTGGACTCGACATGGAGGAGGCGGGCTTGCGCAGTGGCGAGCATTTCATCCGAGCGATCGACTCCGATCGTTCGACGAGCGAACGGAGCCAGCCGCGCGGAGAGTGCGCCAGTCCCGCAGCCGAGGTCACCGATCACCCAAGTGGGATCGATCAGACCCAGAAGCGGAGCGAGCCCTGTCGCGGAACCAAAAAGATCGGCACGAGTCCGGTCCCACTCCGCAGCCGACTCGGCAAAGAATTCAGTCGCGCGCATCCTTCGTTTTTCCAACACGACCCGGGAGCGCTCCGCGTCCGCTCGGTAGATGGGAGCGAAGCCCACCTCTCCGTGCACGATCCGCCAGAGTGCACGGGCGGCCTCATCGAGCTGCGGGCTCAGGTGATAATGCCGATTCCGTCCCTCGGCTCGAGCCTCGACCCATCCTTCCGACGAAAGCGCCTTCAGGTGACGGCTGACCGTAGGCTGCGGAGCCTGCAGCACTGCACAGAGCTCCGAGACCGTGAACTCGCTGCCGTCCAGAAGGGCAAGAATTCGCGTCCGGGTCTCATCGCTCAGCAGACTGAGACGCTCGAGAATGGGTGTCGCAGTAGATGTATTCATAAATGTGAATATGAACATACGATTTATGGCTCATTGATCAACAGCTCCGGGCACGCGGGGCTTCCCGTTCGCCGGCGACCGAGGAGTCGGGCGTCGGGACCGGATGAAGCGGGGGTATCGTCAGTGTCATGGACGGAGCTCGGGAGTCCATGAGCGTGCCTCGCGTGGTCACCCTCGCGCCGGGTCGCGCCGGCGCTTGCTTGCCACTGCTATGGCGCCGGGTCATTCTTCCCCCCTCTCAAACCCGGTTCGCGGTCTTCGCTCCGCGATCGTCTGACATCCACCAACGGGCGCACCCATGGAGTCGATCCTCAACAGCTTCCTCCAGCCGATCGTAGATTTTGCGAACGACTGGATCATCAACATCGGTCCAACCATCGGTGGCGAGCAGATCGCCATCATGGTCATCCTGCTGCTGGGCACGGGCCTCTACCTCACGGTTCGTACCGGCTTTGTGCAGATCACCCGCCTGGGTCACGGATTCGGAGTTACGACAGGGAAGTACGACGACCCGGACGACCCGGGTGACGTATCACACTTTCAGGCCCTGACGACCGCGCTCTCCGCCACAGTCGGCATCGGCAACATCGCAGGTGTCGCGATGGCCATTCACTGGGGCGGTCCCGGAGCCCTGTTCTGGATGTGGGTCACGGCGTTCCTGGGGATGGCCACGAAGTTCGCAGAGGTCACTCTCGCTCAGAAGTACAGAACGACGGACGACCTCGGGAATGTCGCGGGTGGGCCGATGTACTACATCGAACGTGGCCTTGGTGCGAAGTGGAAGCCGATGGCGGTGTTCTTCGCCGTCATGCTCGCATTCACCGCCTTTTTCACCGGGAACGCGGTCCAGGCCAATACCGTGGCAGACCAGATGAACAGCGCCTTCGGCGTTCCCATGGTAGTGATGGGAGCCATCACGTCGGTGATCGTGGCCGCGGTGATCCTGGGTGGCATTGGGCGTATCGGCAAAGTCACGGCGTTCCTCGCACCCTTCATGGCGGCTGTCTACGTGTTCGGAGCCCTGCTGATTCTCGTGATGAATTTCGGCAGCGTGCCCGGAGCATTCGGAACCATCGTGGCGGAGGCGTTCAATCCGCAGGCTGGCGTCGCAGGGATTGGCGCCGGGGTGTTTGTCGTGACGTTGATGTGGGGCGTACGTCGAGGCCTCTTCTCGAATGAGGCGGGGCAGGGTTCCGCGCCGATTGCTCACGCGGCAGCCAAGACCGACGAGCCTGTGTCCGAGGGTGTCGTAGCGCTCCTCGAACCACTGATCGACACGATCGTGATCTGCACGTTGACTGGACTCGTCATTGTGATCACCGGGACCCACCAGCAGCGCTTCCCGACGGAAATCACCCTGGGGGGTGGGGACATCACGTGGACTGCCGAGATCGAGCCCGAGCGGTTCGGCGGGGTCGACGCCCCCGAGTCCATCGAGATCGCGAATGGCCGGCACGTCATGACCGGGCTTGGGGCAGCGATGGTGTCCTGGCACGAGGCCAGTGTCGACATGCTGTTTACGGACGCAGGGCAAACCCAGGCGTTCTCCGGCACGGTCTTTCCTGCTCGGGGGGAGGCGGTGGGTGCCGACGGCACGACATATACCTCGCTGTTCGGTGATGCCGTGGAGAACGGTGCACCGGTGACGGCGGCAGCCTTCCGGCAGGGGCTTTCCCCGTTGGGCGACTGGGGGCACCTGATCGTTGTCTTCGGCGTGCTTCTCTTCGGTATCTCGACGGCGATATCGTGGAGCTACTACGGTGATCGCTGTGCTTATTATCTGTTTGGGCAGGGGGCCATTCTGCCCTACAAGGCCCTGTTCGTCCTCGCACATTTCGTCGGTGCAGCGATCCCTCTGGCGGTTGTGTGGGCCCTCGGTGATGTCGCTCTGGCCATTGTCATCTGGCCCAACCTGATCGCGCTGATCGCGCTCGCACCCGTCGTGGCCGAGGAGACGCGCAGCTACTTCGAGCGGAAGCCTTACGAGGCCGTGGCAGAAAAGCGTGCCGCCATGGGTGACTGATCTTCAAGCCCGGTAGCGGGCCTGGCCGAAGAGCCACACGGAGGCGGGCGGCTGCGAAAGCACCGCCCGCCTCTATGCCTATTCAGGCCGAGGCCTGCTTGCGTGCGGCTTGAACGAAGGTGGCGGCCTTGTCAGGATCAACGCCCATGCCCGCCCGTCCTTCCCTCATCACGGCACTCCCTACGATCGCTCCATCCACCCGAGTCAGCGACGCTCGAATGTCGGCCTCGGTCGTACCGGACCCAAGAAGGATCGTCGCCTCCGGCAGGATGGACCGCACACGCTCGATATCGCTGACATCCGTCGTGCGCCCCGTCCCGGATCCCGTGATGACGAGTGCGTTGGCTCGCCCCCTGTACCACGTATCGAGGGCGGCGTCTTCGATGCGCGCTCCGGCGGGAGGGATGGCGTGCTTCACGTGCACGTCCGCCAGGATGGCCACATCGCTCTCGAGCGCCGCTCGCATGCGAAGCGTCTCGGCAGCCTGGCCCTCAATGAGCCCCTGATCGGTCCACATCGAGCCCGTATGGACATTGATGCGGATGAACCGGGCCCCGGTCGTCACCGCGATACCGATGGCGGCTCTCGCGTCGTTGCGGAGTACATTGACTCCGATCGGAAGTTCGCTCGAGTCCACCACGGCCTGGACCGCGGCAGTGATCCCTGCCACCGTCTCCGGGGGCACGGGGCCACGGAAAAATGGTGCGTCCCCGAAGTTCTCGACGATCACGCCGTCGAAGCCTGCAGCGGCCAGTGCTGCCGCATCGCTCCGGGCTCGGTCGAGGACCCTGTCCATCGAGCCAGCCCAGAGAGGAGAACCGGGCAGAGGAAGCAGGTGCACCATCCCGATCAGCGGCGCCCCGCCCGGCCAGATCATGGTGAGGTTTTGGGTGCTCATGCGTTTCCGGTGCTCAACGAATCTTCGCCTCGACTTAATCTACGGGCCTTGGCGTGTCTCGGCGTCGCCCTACCATGGTGCCGGGAACCACGGCGTCTTGTCCGAATCGTTCTGCGAGATGGTCAACCGCCCGACTCACGTCCACGTCTCGTTCGGTCTCGGGTTGCAGACCGGGTTCGGCGAAGAGGGTGAGCTGTCCGCCGGACTCGGGAGTCGTGAGTCCGGAAAGACCGACACCGAGGAGTCGCACCGGGCAACCTCGGTCACTCAGAAGATCACGCAGCAGGTCTCGCGCTGCCGACAGGATGGCCTGGTTCGTTTCCACCGGTTCGGAAAGTGTCCGAGTGTGCTGGCGTGTAGTGAAGTCGGGGTCGCGCAGCTTGACGGTGATGGTGCGGGTGCGAAGCCCCTTCTTCCTGAGCGTCCTCCCCACCGAGGTACACAGCTCGACCAGGCGTCGGTCGATCTCCTCCTCTCGCTGAAGGTTGCGGGCGAACGTTCGCTCCGAGGAGATCGACTTTCGGCGTGCCCGGGGGTCGACCGGGCTATCGTCGACACCATGAATCTGCTGGAGGAGCCATGTGCCCCGCCGCGGGCCAAACCATCGTGTGAGCCACTCGGGCTGGACGGCCCGAGCGTCCGCTACCGTCAGGAGCCCCTTGCCTTTGAGCGATCGAGCGAGTGCCGGACCGACACCCGGTAGCTCGGCGAGGAACAGGGGGTCGAGGAACTCCTGCTCAGCGCCTGCAGCGACAACGTGAACCCCCGCCGGTTTTGCCCGAGTTGCTGCAAGTTTGGCGATACCCCGTCCCGAGCCTCCACCCACCGACACCGAGATCCGTGTCTGTGCCAGAACTTCCTCCCTGATGCGTCGTGCCGTCTCCTCGAGCGTCTCATGCGAAAAGAGCCGCTCGGTTCCCGTGAGGTCGAGGTAGAACTCATCGACGGATGCAGCCTGCACGACGGGCGCGAGATCCTCCAGGACTGCCTGCACTTCGCCGCTTCGATGGGACACCGATTCTCGTGGCACGCCCACGACCGTCGCATCGGGGCAGAGACGCAGGGCCTGAGCGGTCGGCATGGCGGAACGCACGCCGTGGGCCCGAGCCTCGTACGAGGCCGAAGTGACGACCCCCCTGCCGGATGGAGATCCCCCGACGATGAGCAGGGGAGTGCGCCCTGCACCTTCGGGGTCCTCCAGACGTGCGACCTGAACGAAGAAAGCGTCGCAGTCGACAAGCAGAATTCGTCTGGGCGTGTTCGGTTCGCGCACGGGTGCGTTGGCCTGTTCGAGGTTTGCTGAGGTACGCGGGGTGGGTAGCTTGCACAACCCGTTCGACGCCTGACCCGCTGGCCTGGCGGCTCGAGGCGGGGTACCAGATCTCTTCCGTCAAATGTTCAGCGAACCTCGCCAAGGAGTCCGGCAACGATGGCTTACCCCTTTCAGCTTCCCGATCTCGGTTACGGTCATGATGCGCTCGAGCCTCACATCGATGCGCAGACGATGTCCATTCACCATGGCAAGCATCATGCGGGCTACACGAACAACCTGAATGCGGCCCTCGAGGGTCACGGGGATCTGCACGGCATGTCCGCGATCGATCTCATCGGGGACCTTCAAGCCCTGCCGGCGGGCATCCAGGGCGCTGTGAGGAACAACGGGGGCGGGTATGTGAATCACGCTCTCTTCTGGGATGTGATGACTCCGGGAGGAGCAGCTGGACCGTCGGGTGACCTCGCAGACGCGATCGACTCCGCTTTCGGGTCCGTCGAAGAGTTCAAGGCGCGTTTTCAAGCCGCCGCCGCAGGTCAGTTCGGCTCTGGCTGGGGCTGGCTTTGCTCGGACGAGTCCGGCGACCTGTCGGTCATGGCCACGGCGAACCAGGACAGCCCGTACATGCACGGTCTTACGCCGATTCTCGGCGTGGATGTGTGGGAGCATGCCTACTACCTCAAGTATCAGAATCGGCGGCCTGACTACCTCGGGGCGTTCTGGAGTGTCGTGAACTGGGATCGAGTTTCGGCCCGCTACGACGCCGCACGGGGCGCGTAACGCGAAGCTTCTCGCGGTCGCCGCAGAGGGCCACGGGGGCTGCTCCTCAGAGAGCAGCCCCCGTCTTCGTCCGGATCCTTTGTATGGCTGTCGTGGGGTGTCCGCGCCGCGGTGCGAGTGGGGGCCTCCGTGGAGTGAGCGTCCCCGCGGGAACCCGAGAGCCCCCTGCTGTTGTAGACGGGGAGTAGGGTCCGGACGAAGGAAAGAAACGAAGCTTGCGCGGCACTAAACATCTGTTTACTAGTGTCTGGACAGCCCGAGTCGGGGTCCGTGAACTCCTTTCTGCACGCACGATCGGATGCTCTCGGTACGCGCACATGTCCGGATCTTGAAGACGACGCGTTCAGGCGCCGCCCTGGTCGCGGCCCTTGCCATCTGGGCGAGCGCCTCGAGTGCGCAAACGCTGCAGGGCTCGCGGGCGTCCATGGACCGTCAGGTTCGTGCCGCGAAGCAGCACGATTTCACCTTCATCGACACTCCGGAGCGGGTCCGCTTCTTTGCGGATCAGGGCTGGCTGATCCGTATCGAGTCGACTCGGGACTTCATCGTAAAGAACGATGTCCGCTACCCGTACGCTCGGCCTGAAGTCCAGCTGTTTGCCGAGCGGTTGGGCCGTCAGTACCGGCAGGCATGCGGAGAACAACTGGTCGTTACGAGCCTCACCCGTCCGACGACTCGCCAGCCTCGAAATGCTTCGTCACGGTCGGTTCATCCTACGGGCATGGCCCTTGATCTGCGATACAGTTGGAACCGCTCATGCCGCGAGTGGTTGCAGGGAGTCCTGGCCAGCCTCGAGCGTCAGGGAGTGCTGGAAGCGACGCTGGAGCGGAATCCTCGCCACTACCACGTGGCGCTCTTTCCACGACCGTACGCGAGTTACGTAGCGTCATTGACCGCTCGAGGAATTGGCGGTCCGAACCCGATGGAGTACCGGGTCCGTAGCGGTGACTCCCTCTGGACGATTGCGCGCGCCCATGGCACCACCGTCGACGAACTTCGCGATCTGAACGGCATCAGGGGCAGTCGGATCTTCGTCGGGCAGCTCATCGACGTGCCCTCGGGCGGTTGAGCCGGGCGTCGAGGGCGCTGGCGCCGGTGGAACTCGGTGCGAAAGAGCGCTACCACCTCCTGACGTCGCTTGTCGTACCTCGTCCCATCGGCTGGATTTCCACCCGCGGGCCGGATGGTGTTCCGAATCTCGCGCCGTTCAGCTACTTCGGAGCCGTATCGGTCCGTCCCATGCTGCTGGCCGTGTCGATCGGACACCGCAGGAACGGGCTGAAGGATTCTCTCGCGAACATCAGACATCGAGGAGCGTTCTGCGTGAACGTCGTCTCGGAGGAGCTCTTGGAGGCGATGAACGAGTCGTCGGCGAGCGTTCCAGCCGACGTCGACGAGTTCGAGCTGGCCTCGCTGACCGCAGTCGATTCGGACGTCGTGGACGCTCCCTTCGTGGGTGAGTGTCGTGCGGTCCTTGAATGTACGGTACAGCAGGAGGTCGATCTGGGAAGCGCGCCCAACACTTTGATCATCGGGGAAGTCGTCGGGATCCGACTCGATCCGGCGCTGGGTGTGGAGGAGGGAACGATGATTGTTCGGCCCGAGGAGCTTCGTCCCGTCGGTCGACTTGGAGGCGCCGGGTACTCCATCGTGGATCAGGTCCAGCGGATTCTGCGCCCGGACCATCGCTGATCCTTCGCAGCAGGCGTCCTCCCTCAGTCGCTCGGCCCACCCCAGAGCAGTTGCATCCCCTCATCGTAGGGGAGGATGACGGACCCGGTGTCGACGTGATCGATCCAGACAAGGGCATTACCCGACACCGCGCCGGGAAACCGGAGGTTGGCGCCGGGGCCGAGGTCTCGTACGTAGAGAAGGCCAGAATTGCCGACCGCGGGTGCCTGCCAGGCGACGGTCTCCAATTCGAGTGCCCCGAAGCGATCAGCTCGGGCCTCCCGACGACAGGTGGCGTCCGGCTCAACGTCAGCTGACACGCGAATCGAATTGCCTGGTGACAGGACCCGCGTCTGAAGTTCCGGAGGCGATCCCGGCCGAGCCTCGAAGTCGAGCGGGGGTGGCTGTCCGGTCGGGGACGATCTCCAGCGGGCGAATCGGTCGACCTGACAAAGGTCATTTCGACGCAGGGCCGTCTCGATCGAATCACGTCGCATGCCCGCGGCCGCGAGCCGTGCCGCCACGCGAGACCCCCAGCTTCCGTGGACAAAGACCAGTTTGGGGGCTGCAGAGCCGGGCGGGCCGGTGGTCACCGGATGGGCCTGATCGGGCGGGCGGTGCGTAGCAGGCTCGAGGGAACTCCAGAGCGTAGACAGGCTCAGAACGATGCCCGAAGACACGGCAAGCCCCGTGGTCCACCTCAGGACGCGGGTTCCGGCCCCATCCTTGCTCCGAAAGACGGACGTTGTCGCGAGACCGATGAGGCCCATCCAGGCCGGCGCCGACTCGAAGAGCATTCGGGGGCCGAAGTGAATACCGTGGTGCCAGTAAAGGGCGTTGGCTGCCAATGCAGATCCTGCCCAGAGGGTGGGAACTGCCGCTCGACGGGTGATCGCGGTGGGCCCCAGCAGGAGCATGAGCGCGATCAGGAGCGTACCCGGCAGGGGTGACTCCAGCAGGCGTACTCCCAGTTGTGCGATGTCGGCGCCGGTGTAGCCCACGGCTTCGATCAGCCCGTAACGGTTCCCCCAAGGGTCGACGTGCCAACCCAGTCCGTGCGTAGGACCGAAGGCAGCGGCATAGCCGAGTCGAAACGGGTGGCCGAACAGGACGGTGTTCCACCCGAACAGCAGGACGGCGAATGGGCTGCCCCCGGTCAGCATGCCCAGAAGGCGCAGAGTCCAGACTCGTCGCCGATCACCTTGATACTCCCCCCATCCCCACAAGCCGAACACGAGCGCCACGGAGCATACCAGACCTACCCATGGACGCGAGGAAACAGCGATTCCCATGCCTGCTCCGGCCAACACGGCCCAACCGAATGCTGCCCGGCGTGCCCCGGCGTCGCGTGCGAGCAGACAGCCGAGGGATACGATCGCAAGCCCTGCCGCTGCACTCGTGTGACTGAGATGCGATGCGCCGATCAGAAGCCAGAAAGGAGACACGCACAGCAGAAGGCCGGACAGCCGTGCAGCGTGTGTCCCGATGAGGCGCTCGAGAGTCCACGTGCTCACCCCGGTGGCGAGCCCCGTCAGAATCGGACCGACCAGCCACGCGGCCCCTGTCAGAAGCCCTGCCGCGAGGAACAGCGTATGGAGAGGAGGATAGATCGAGGCCCAGCCCTGACTCGTGAGAATCCCGTTCTGAAGGATGAGCGCTTCGGCGGTGTCGCCGGTCGGAAGTGCCAGTCGGCCACTGGCAACGACAGCCGCATGGAGGAGCTGTGACATCTCGTCTACGGACGTCGGAGCCCGCCCATGGGCTTGTGAGGCGAGAATGCCCGAGCCAAGTCCGGCGGCGATGCCGGTAAACGCGGCAAACCGTCTCGGCGCCGGGCGAGCGACAGCATCGCAGAGTCGCGCGAGGCGGGTCGGCTGAGGTGAGTCTCCTGACCGCATACGCGTCGCCACCCATGCCACGATCACGATGATGAGGGTTCCGGTCACACCCAGAAGCCAGGACGCCTCGGCTACGTCCCGGGTTGCTGCCCCCGCCGGCCCCGCACGCTTCGGGTCCAGAACGCGGTGAAGCGGCAGAAGGCAGGCGAGCGCAAGAGCAGCGCCCATAAGTCGTATGGCGAGCGTCATGAAGGAATCTGTGCGACCGTCACGGACAGAGCCAGAATCACCCCAGTCATCGGGAGATTGCATCCTGCGAGAGAGCGCCCCTTGCATTTTGCAAGGAGCCGCAGGTACCCTTCCGTCGTGTGAGCGAGCCGGCACGTCACGGGCTCGATTCCCCCAGCGCGAGCATCCCACCACGTGGCCGAGCAGGCAAGCGATCCGTCTCGGACCGAGGTCGCCTCTACCACGTCGGTATCGGCACTGCGCCCGCTCGATCTGCTACGCTGGCTCTATCTCGGACGCCTGACGCTCATCGCGGGGATCCTGGTTGCCGCAATCCGCCTCTGGTTTGAGGCCGAGCCCTCCGACACGCTGCTGGTGGCCGCGCTCTTCATCTCGGCGGCCGGCCTGAGCGTGTGGTCGTTCTGGTACACGGAGATCTCGGGTCGAGAACCGGGTGAGAACTTCCTCTACGCCCAGGTCGTGTTCGACGTCCTCATGGTCACCGGCATCGTGCACGTCACCGGTGGCCCGGAGAGTGGATTCGCATCGGTCTATGTTCTGGTGATCGCATCGGGAGCCCTTCTCCTTCCGCTCCCTGGCGGGGTCCTCATCGGCGGACTCGCGAGCATTCTCTATTTCGCTGACCTCGTGTGGGGCTATCAGGAGACGTTCAGTGTCTTTGTCGGTTTACGGATCGCCCTCTTCACGACAATCGCGCTTGTGACCGGGATCCTTGGAGACAGGGTCCGGAGGGCAGGACAGGCCCTCGGCGCGGTGACGTCCGAACTCGCTCAGCTTCGGCTCGACACGGGGGACATCCTGGCGCATCTCAACACGGGGGTGATTACCGTCGACGGTGAGGGGCGTCTGGCGTACGCCAACCCGGCAGCGGAAGCTCTGCTCGGTCAGGATCTCTCTGGGCTGCTCGGTCAGCCTGCGCTGGGTGAATTCGATCGTATCGCCCCGGATCTCGGAGGTCTGCTTGCGAAGGCGATTCGGGGAGAAGGCGCGACGACCCGCGGTCGGGTTCTGAACCACGGACGTCCGTCACCGCTGCTTCTTGGTGTCAGCACGACCGTCCTCGAACGGGGCGGTGATCTCCGGCCATCCGCAACGGCACTCTTGCAGGACATCACCGATCTGGAGAGGCTCGACGAGCTGAAGGTCCGAGCCGAGCGTCTTGAAGCGGTTGCGACGCTCTCCGCCTCATTGGCCCACGAAATCAAGAATCCGCTGGCTTCGATTCGGAGCGCGATCGAGCAGCTGAGCGTTGGACGTCTCGATGAGCGGGACCGAGGTATCCTCGAGCGACTGGTGCTGAAGGAGTCGGATCGACTCAGTCGCCTGCTCTCTGCCTTTCTCGACTATTCGGCGCTTGAAGTCAGTCACCGGGAGACGATCGACGTACGCGAAGTCGTCCGGGGGTGCCTTCTTCTCGTGAGGCAGCATCCTGACTTGAAGCAGGTCGATGTGGTCTCCGAGGTTGGGGCGGGCCCGATGTGGATGATGGGTGATGCTGACCTGCTGCACCGCGCTCTGTTCAACCTTGTGCTCAATGGCGCGCAGTCTGCCGGGAAAGGCGGTTCGGTGCGGGTGACGCTCAAGCATGAGCCCGAGAGGCTTCGGCCACGCGGAACGGATATTCGGTGTCCGATTCGGCTGTCGGTGTCCGATTCAGGGGCGGGTATCCCGCTGCAGGAACGGACGCGCATCTTTGATCCGTTCTATACCACGAGAGTCGACGGCAGTGGACTGGGCCTTGCCGTAGTCCATCGTGCCGTTGAGGAGCACGAGGGCGCGACCTTCGTAGAGACGGGACCCGAAGGAGGTGCGCAGTTCGTCCTATTTCTTCCTGGCTTGCCAGCCGGGTCCAGGCTTCCTCGAAGTGGAGCGGTGTAGGTGAAGATTCTGCTGGTCGATGACGAGACGGCGATCCTCGATACCCTGGAGATCCTCTTCCGTCGTGAAGGTTGGGAGGTGACGATTGCCGATTCCGGACCCAAAGCCCTCGCTGCGCTCGATGAGGATCGGCCGGATGTCATCCTTTCGGACATTCGGATGCCTGGAGCTTCGGGACTCGAGGTGTTGGCCGAGGCTCTGCGGGTTGACCCCGAGGCCCATGTCATCCTCATGACAGCGCAGGCTTCACTGCAATCCGCCGTACGAGCCGTCAACGAGGGAGCGTACTATTACCTCCAGAAGCCATTCGCGAATGATGAGCTCCTGGCGATCTGCAACAGGGCCGCGGAGGCTCGGACGCTGAAAGTTGAAAACCAGAGGCTGAAGAAGGAAATCCGGCGACGCGATCGACCTGCCGACAGCCGACCCAGCGGGCGCGCTCCAAGGTTCGTGGAGGTGCTCGAGCTCGCGGAGACTGTAGCGACCACCGACTCGACCGTATTGATCTCGGGAGAGAGCGGGACGGGCAAGGAGGTCGTGGCTCGCTACATCCACGCGCTGTCGGAGCGGTCCGAAGGCCCCTTCCTGTCGATCAATTGCGGCGCCTTGCCCGAAAGCCTCCTCGAAAGTGAGCTCTTTGGTCACGTGAAGGGCGCATTCACCGGGGCGGTCAGGGACCGCGACGGATTGTTGTTCGCAGCGTCAGGCGGCACCTTTTTCCTCGACGAGATCGGGGATATGAGCCCGGCGACCCAGGTGAAGCTGCTACGCGCCATCCAGGAGCGGGAGGTGATCCCGGTGGGGTCGACGAAGACCATCCCCGTCGACGTGCGGATCGTCGCGGCGACCAACCGGGATCTCGAAAGCGAGATTGCCCGAGGAGGCTTTCGCAGTGACCTCTACTACCGGCTGAATGTGATCCAGCTCCGATTGCCTCCCCTGCGTGAGCGGCGAGAAGACATCCCTCTCCTCGCTGGACACTTCCTCGAGAAAGCCTCACGAGACGCAAACGATCGCGGGCCTTACACGCTGAGTGAGGCCGCGTTGGCGGCCATCACGGAGTATGAGTGGCCGGGAAATGTCCGTGAGTTGGAGAACGCGCTGGAGCGTGCTGTCGTGGTCTCACCAGGGTCTCGGATTGATGTGGCCGCGCTTCCGGAGCGGGTGCGTGAGGCTCCCCCGACCCGGCTGGTCGCCAGTGAAACTCCGGTCAATCCGACGATGGAAGTTGTGGAGCGCGCGTACATCTCCTGGGTACTGGATTGCGAAGGAGGCAACAAGACCAGGGCGGCCGAGGTGCTGGGCATCGATCCCTCGACGCTCTACCGCAAGCTCAACCGCTACGGAATCGAGAGCTCATGAATCGACGCTTGCCCTACGGTCGTCGCGTCTCCGATGAAGACCTCGGTTGGGACCGCGTCCGACTGACGGTCGTCATTCCGGTTTTCAACGAAAAAAGCACGGTCGAGACCCTGCTGAGGCGGGTTCGCGAGGTGCCCCTCAGGCTTGAGGTGATCGTGGTCGACGATGGCTCGACGGATGGCACGCGGGACATCCTGCCTCCACTCGAGGGTTCCCTGATCGATCGCCTGATTCTTCACGAGGAGAATCGGGGAAAGGGCGCCGCCCTGAGAAGCGGGTTTGCCCACGCCACCGGGGATGTGGTCGTGGTTCAGGATGCCGACATGGAGTACGACCCGCACGAATTTCCCATGCTGCTTCGTCCCATTCTCGCCGGCAAGGCCGATGCGGTGTACGGGTCGCGATTCCTTGGGGGGCCTCATCGGGTCCTGTTCTTCTGGCACTCGGTGGGCAACCGAGTTCTGACACTTCTTTCGAACATGTTCACCGATGTGAACCTCACGGACATGGAGACCTGCTACAAGATGATCAGGCGCGAGTTGCTTCATTCGCTGCCACTCTCCGCCGACCGTTTCGGCATCGAGCCCGAGATCACGGCACGGCTCGCGCAGGCGGGTGCCCGTATCTACGAGCTTCCGATCAGCTACGATGGACGCTCGTACGCCGAGGGAAAGAAGATCGGCTGGAAAGACGGCGTGTCCGCCCTCCGCTGCATCGTGCAATACAATCTCCTTGGACGGAAGGCGCAGCGGTGGACCCCTCCGGAGGTCGCGTTATGGGACTCGGAGGGCCGGGGCGTAGAAGCGTCCAGCGATGTAATCCCGTCCCGAAAGCTCCGTAGTGAGGAGGGTTGAGCGTGCTGGCCCGCATTCGGTAGGAGGCTGTCTCGTGAATTTGCTGCAGAGGACGTTCGTCCCGACTCCGGTGACGAGGTTCGGTTGAGGAGCTTCAAGCTCTCCCG
>JAYOKZ010000032.1:0-2363 GCA_038120095.1 Gemmatimonadales bacterium | reverse complement strand
TGTCCTTGCTGTCGGTCTGCTGGCTGGTGCCGTGTACCTCAATTCACTCGGCAACGGGTTCGCCTACGACGACGTGCACATCATCCATCTCAATCAGGGGATCCAGTCGTGGCAATCGTTGCCGGCGGCTCTTTTGAGCCCTTATTGGCCTGGCCCGCTCGGTCAGGAATTGGGGTTGTGGCGGCCTGTCACCAGTGGGCTCTTCGGAGTCGGGTACATGGTCGGGGGTGGGTCACCATTCATGTTTCACGTAGTGAATGTGCTTGCCCATGCAGCTACGTCGATCCTCGTCCTCGTCCTACTTCGGCTGCTCCTGTCTGCTCCGGCCGCACTCTCTGGGGCGCTTCTCTTCGCAGTACATCCGGTTCACACGGAGGCTGTCGCCAATGTGGTGGGCTTCGCTGAACTCGTCTCGACAGGCTTTGTCCTGGCCGCCTTGATCGTTCACCTGCGAGGAGGTTCGGTAAGCTCGTGGTCGAACGCGGTCTTCGTCGGGGTGCTGTATGCGATTGGCTTCGGTGCGAAAGAGAGTGCCGTAACCTTGCCCGGGCTGATCTTCCTCGTCGATGCAGCGCGCACCAGACTGGGCTTCGCACAGCTCCCGCGGTATATCATCGATCGATGGCGTGTGTATGTGGTTCTCCTCGCGGTTGCCTTGGCCTTGCTTTGGGCACGGGTGCAAATTCTGGGAAACGTAGCGAGTCCCTTACCGCCGCTTGGGGCGGGCTTACTTCGCGAAATCCCGAGGATCTGGACCCTTGGCGAAGTATGGATGCATTACGTGCGCTTGTGGGTCTTCCCCCTCGACCTCTCCTCGGACTACTCACCCGGCGTAATTCCCGTGTCCTTCGGTTGGAGAGTCGAGAACAGCTTAGGCGTGGGACTGATTCTGGTCCTCCTGGGTCTCAGTCTCGCGGCTTGGCGTCGCCCGGACCTCGGTGGAGGGAAAGGGGACAATTCCGGGAAAGCCGCAGCTTTTGGAGCCGTCTGGTTCCTGATCGCGGTGGCTCCTACCTCCAACACGATCTTCCTCTCCGGCGTTGTTCTGGCCGAGCGAACACTGTACCTGCCGTCGGTTGGCTTGGCGGCGGCATCCGGCTGGTTCTTCGTCCGTCTTGCGCGGGACCACAAGCGCCTCGCGTGGGTGAGTTTCTCGGTCGTCGTCTTTGCGGGTGGCGTACGCACCTGGCTTCGAAACCCGTCCTGGTTTGACAACGTGAGTGTCTTTGTCACCCTGATCGGTGACTACCCGCATTCCGGGCGGTCGCAGTGGGCAAAGGAGCGAAGCCCTCAGGTCGTATCGTCTGGCGATTGGGCTGATGGGAATACACTACCAGCCCGCCGTCCTGATCGCGCAGAGGCTGATGGGCCATGAGTATCATCGGGCGGCCGAGGTCCTGCTGCGTTTCGCCATCGAGGACAGCCCGCATTATGCAATCGCGTATGGTCTAATGGCTCGGATCCGTGCGGAATATGGGGACGCGGGAGGAACGGAGATGTATGCTCGGGCCGCACTAGAGCGAGAGCGTTCCGACCCGATTCGGCAGCACCTCCTTGCGTGGGCTCTGATTCGTCAGGGTCAGCAGGAGGAGGCTGCCGAGGCTCACGCGGCCGGGCTCGAGCAGGGCAATGTGCTGATTTGGCAGAGAGACATGTACGAGGCCTACCGGCTAAGGGCGGAAGGAGACTCCTTGGGAGCGTACGCCTTCGTTGACAGCGCATGGTCCCGTGTCCAGACTCAGCTGGGACGGGCAACCCTGGATTCTGCTCGCGTCGTCGAGTTTGGGCTGGAACCGCTGATCGGGTCAGCCGAAATGGGGTCGGCCCGGAAGCCGTGAAGTTGTGCCTCAGTGTTGCACAATGCTTTTTTTTTGCAAAAAGCTACTGGGACTGACGTGACATCCGCACGTTTGTTAGGGTGTGCATTACGGCTATCGTGATGCGCTGCATGCACTTAACGAATCTGGCACAAGAGCGGACCGTGACTTGCTTCCTTCGGGCTTGAAGCATTCACCCACTTTAGGAGCATCCTGATGCGGGACTCGAAGGGTTTTACTCTGATTGAGCTTCTCATCGTGGTGGTGATCATCGGAATTCTGGCGGCCATCGCCATTCCGAAGTTCAGCGCAACGCGTGAGAAGGCGTATTTCTCGGCCATGAAGTCTGACCTCAAGAACTTGGCCAGCCAGCAGGAGATCTATTACTCGGATCACTACACGTATTCGACAGTCGCCACGGCTCTGAATTTCGTGGATTCCGACGGCGTGACCGTATCGATCGGGGTGGGGGCGAGCACTGGATGGTCTGCGACCGCCGTTCACGCTGCGTTGGACGCCGCGGAAGGTTGTATGGTGTACTACGGT
>JAYOKZ010000031.1:0-34206 GCA_038120095.1 Gemmatimonadales bacterium | reverse complement strand
CTCCAGTTCGTCTGGTGGGGCGAGCGCGAGGGCATTGGCAGCGCCTCGGATCTTGAACGAACCGATCGGTTGGAGGCACTCGGGCTTGAGCCACAGGCCTCCGCGGTCCTGGCCGAACGTGGTGAGCGGAATCAATGGAGTGCGTATGGCCGCATCCACGATGCGCGTGCGGGCACCACGGATTTCGTCGATCGAAGGTCGGCGGACGGGATCGGCGGTCTGCATGGAGCCACGATGCCTGGCGGCCGGCCGGCTGTCCACCGGCGGCATGGGCAGTCTCGTGGTACCTTCGCGAGATGATCACTCAGCCGACTGCGATCTTCGCCCTGCTCGCGGGCGCCGTGGCCCTGGCCATCGTGCTCGAGGAACGCACGAAAGTCTTCCGTGCCCTGGGCTCGGCACTGGTCGGAATCCTGCTGGGCATGCTGTTGTCCAATACGGGCATCATCCCGGGCTCGTCGCCCGCCTACGACTTTCTCGGGGGTCCGGCCGTCAGCGCAGGGATCATCCTGATCCTGCTCACCGTGGACATTCGTTCCGTGGCTCAGGCGGGCCCGCGCATGCTTGGCGCGTTCGTCCTTGGTGGCATCGGATCCGCGATCGGAGCCTCGATCGCGGCCCTTCTCCTCGCCGATGCGATCGGCCCCGAGACGTGGAAGCTCGCCGGGCAGTACACGGCGACCTATACCGGGGGAGGGGTGAACTTCGCGGCGGTCGGTGCTGCGCTGGAGACCAGCGGGGAACTCTTTGCCGCCGGGATCGCGGCGGACGTGACGATGACTGCCATCTGGATGGCGACGTGCCTCGCGGTGCCGGTCCTGTTCGCATCCATCGATCGCAGGGAGGTGGCGACCTCGACCGGGTCTGCCGAGGATGGTGCCGAAGACGCCGAGAAGAGACCCGCGAGTCTCCATGAGATGCTGTACTCGAGTGTCGGCGCGATCGGATTGTTCGACCTCGCCATGTTGGCGCTCATCGTGCTTGGGACTCTCTGGATTTCGGATGCGCTCGGGGCCGTGCTCGCGCCAATCCCGTCCGTACTCTTTCTCACCACCATCTCTCTGATCCTTGCCCAGCTGCCGGCCGTCCGGGCTCTCAAGGGGGCCGGGGTGATCGGCAATTACCTCGTTCTGATCTTCCTGGCGAGCAACGGCGCCATGTCCGTCCTTGCGAACATCGTCGTCATCGGCCCCCCGATCGTGTACTTCGCGCTGGCCACGGTCATGGTGCACGGAGTGGTCATCTTTGGTGTCGGGCGACTGGTGGGACTCGACCTCAAGACACTCGCCGTCGCGTCCCAGGCGAATGTCGGAGGTCCGGCGTCGGCGATGGCCCTGGCGGCGGCTCGGGGGTACTCGGATCGACTCCTCCCGGGGGTCGCAGTCGGCCTGGTCGGCTACGCTGCCGGGAATTACCTCGGGCTGTTGGTCGCGGCCATCATGCGGGGGGTGCTGGGCGCGTGATGCGGCCCGCAGCCTGAAACGGGCAGGCTAGACGCCGAGTTCGGCGCGAGCCTGTTCGGTCGTCATGCAATAGGGCTGCAGCATGTCGACCAGATCGTGCGGAAGCGGCCTCGATGCGAGGGTGTCGCGCGTGGTACAGACGAGAATTTCGTGTCCCGTCACGGCAAGCACTCCTGCGTCGAGGTGCAGGATGTCGAAGTTGATCTGGAGTGAACTCGTCCCGAATCGCGTGAAGTATGCGGCGACCCGC
The DNA here is from genome assembly GCA_038120095.1 of Gemmatimonadales bacterium. GTDB lineage: Bacteria > Gemmatimonadota > Gemmatimonadetes > Longimicrobiales > Gaopeijiaceae > UBA2589. The sequence goes on along the minus strand of JAYOKZ010000031.1, from coordinate 32,493 downwards.
AACGTGTCATCCAGGCGCGACGGGTAGTGAAAGTCGGACTCCAGATGGACTCTCGGCAGCCACATGTCCCAGCGGTCGAACACCTCCGAGTACGGCACTCCTGCCGAGCGGAACAGTTCCATCTCCGCGAGCTCGAAGAAGCGTACATAGGCGCCGTAGAAGATGATGCCCGCCTTGTCCACGGCGGACCAGCGAACACGCTCATCGATGGTGAAGAGGAGGGGCATGAGGCGAGGGCGTCCGGATCCGAGGTCGAACTGGCTTTGGGGCGGCTGACAGGGTAGCCTCCCGGGCATGACTCTCCACCTTACGCAATTCGAGCGGGATCTGCTCTCCGGAGCCGCTGGTGAGGCGAACGCGATGGCCATGCGGATCGTGACCTCGGCGGCTGAATTACTGGGTGCAGAAGCGCTCGTCGAGGTGTCGTCCGCGCACATCGACGGGTGTCTCCACCACGGGGACGGCGGTGTCGAGTTCGCGGAAGCTCTTGTGGCGGGGGGAGGGCAGGTCGCGGTCCCCACCACGCTCAACGTCGGAGCTCTGGATCTTCTTCATCCGGAGGTGGTCCGTGCCGATACGCACAAGGTCGACATGGCACGGCGGCAGATGGAGGCGTACGTCGCGATGGGTGCCGAGCCGACCTTCACATGCGCCCCCTATCAGGTAGGGCACGAGCCCGGGCTCGGAGAACAGGTGGCATGGGGAGAGTCGAACGCGATCGCGTTCGTGAACTCGGTTCTGGGAGCCCGAACCGAGCGATACGGTGATTTCCTCGATGCGTGCTGTGCGTTGACAGGGCGTGCTCCTCTGTACGGACTGCACGTGGAGGCGAATCGCGCGGCGACGATTGTGGTCGATGTGACTGCGGTACCGGATGACCTGAAGTACAGGGATGAATTCTACCCGGTCCTCGGCACCTGGCTCGGCCTCCAGGTCGGGGAAGAGATCCCGGTCATCAACGGGCTGCCCTCCAGCACCACTCGCGATCAACTCAAGGCACTCGGGGCAGCAGCGGCCTCGTCGGGTTCGGTCGCCCTCTTTCACGTTGTGGGCGTCACTCCGGAAGCCCCCTCGGTGGAGGCTGCGATCGGACTCGGCGGGGAACTCCAGCCGGACAGCCCGCCAGGTTGGGGGAGCCAGCAGATGCCCAGGATTCCCGCGACCATCGTGCTCGACTCCGTGAGTGTTCAGGGTGCCTTGCAACGTCTCAGCACGGCAGTCGGCTCGGACCGGATCGATGCGGTTGCGCTGGGAAGCCCGCATTTCAGCATGGGGGAATTCCAGACGCTGCACCGTTGCGTGCGCGGACGGACGCTCGGGGTGCCATTCTTCGTTTGTACGGCCCGAGACACGCTGGCGGACATCGAATCGGCAGGCATCGCTCAGGAGTTACGGACGGCGGGCGTCGAGATCGTGGCAGACACCTGTGTCGTCGTGACTCCGATCCTCCCTGCTCAGGCGGGGGTGTTGATGACGAACTCGGGAAAATTCGCGCACTACGGCCCCTCGAACACGGGATACGATGTTCTGTACGGCAGTCTCGAGGATTGCGTGGAGTCAGCGATTACGGGCAAGGTCGTCAGAAGCGACGAGGTGTGGAGCTGGTGATGGAATCTTCGATCAGCGAGATCAGGGGACGGCCACTGATTCCGGGAGAGGGACGTGGGCCACTGCTCCGCCTGACCCATCCGATCAGCTTCTGGGGGGGTGTCGAGCCCACACGGGGTCGAATCGTGGATCCGCGCCATCCGGAGTTCGATTTCTCCATTGCGGGGACGGTGCTGGCGCTGCCGGCGGCGGTCGGGTCGAGTTCCTCGAGCGCGATCATGCTCGAGCTGCTTCGGGAGGGTACGGCGCCTGCCGCGATCCTCATGGGCAAGGCGGATGCGATCCTCGCGTTGGGCGCGGTCGTCGGTCGGGAGATCGGGTACGATCCCATCCCCATCCTCGAGATCGCGCCGGACCGACTCGAGCGTCTGCCGGATGGCGCCCATGTCTCCGTTCACCTGGATGGCCGGGTTACGGTCGAGTGAGGCTCGACGCACCGGGACCCCCGGGTATCAGTCTTCGGGAGGACCTGCCTCCGCGGGCCTTGGCCTGCCGATCGCGATCGATGCCAGAAGAGTGATCAGCAGCGCCCATGAGTGCACGTTGTGAAGCCCGGCAGTCCACGGAGAAAGCCGAGGCAACCCGTCGATCCCGGCTGTCATGGACGCGGCGAGGATCGTCGGGATGAAGAATGGCAGGAGGAAAGGGTAGGTGCACACCGCGATGTCGAGGATGTTGGCCCGGCGGTAGGCATCGATCCCTGACTTCACCCCGAGTTCCTTTGCGAGTGGGCCGACGGTCAGGATGGCGACTGCTGAGTGCGTGGTGAGCACGGTCGCTCCGCTGATCGAACCGAAGATCCACCATTCCGCGCTGCGGAGGGTCTTCGCTCTCGCCTCGATCCAGGTGATCAGTCGATCGAGCAGGCCCGAAGCGGTCAGCCCGCCGACAAGGCCCATCAGCAGGATCGTGAAGATCGATACCCCGAAGGCACGCCTCATTCCGTCGAGAATGATGCCGGAGGCGATGAAATTGGCGGGATCGATCGCCAGTAGATCCGTAGGGAGGAAGCGCCCGAGCAGGAGGCCGAGCAGGATACCGGCACCGATACCGGCGAACAGCCCGACCACCAGATGCGTGCGGCGCAGAAGGAGAACCAGCACGCCGGCTGGAACGATCAGCATGACGAGACCCGAGGGGTCACCCCCGGACGGGAGATCGCCGGGTTGATCGGCCGCCCCACCGAACGATGCGAACATCACGATCGCGACGGCGGCTGCAGGGAGGGCGTAGCGCAGGCGTGATCGCACGACCCCTCCGAGATCCGCGCTCTGAGTCGTGGCCGAGGCGATCGTGGTGTCGGAGATCGGCGATATGTTGTCCCCGAACGTCGCCCCGGCGAGCACCGCCCCGATCGCGAAGGCGGGGTCTGTGCCGAGGCTGGCGGCCGCCGGGTAGAGGAGAGGCGCACACACGAGGATCGTGCCGAGGCTGGTGCCCGTCGCGGTAGAGAAGACGGCGCAGACGAGGAAGGTCGCAACCGCGAATCCGCCGCCCCGGACTCCGGTTGCCGTCGCACCCCAGGTCAGTGCATCGACGAGACCGCTGTCCCGGAGAATCACCCCCAGGACTCCCGCGAGCAGCCAGGCGAGGATGAGGAGGGTGACGATTCGATGGCTCATGCCGTCGATCACGGCCTCGGCGTATCGGGAAGGATCACGTGCGAGGAAGACGCCGACGCCGAGTGCGAGCAGCAGGATGGGGCCGAAACCGGTTTCGTCGGGTGCCCCGGAGAGGCCCAGCCACGAGACGCCGCCAAGGAAGACGACGAAGGGAGCAAAGGCTCCGAGCCAGCCGCCTCGGAAGGAGAGTAAATCAGCTGGTCCGTGCGGGGCGGGTGGCATCGGTGACGGGTCGGTCATCGGACGGTCGAGGTGATATGAGGCCGGAGGAGCCAGGCCGTGTCCACGCCAAAGGACCAGGTCAAAAGGCCGAGCGCGAGTGCCGAGATTGCCACCGCCCACGGTACCGGAACGATGGGCCCGAGCGCCACCAGCAGCGCCACGCCCTGAACGACGCAGACGAGCTTTCGCCGAAAACTCGGAAAGAGGTCCCCGCGAAGTGCCGGGACCAGGAAGCCCGCCGCGACGAAGATGTAGCGCATCGCACCGATCAACAGGACCCACACCCCGGCACGACCCTCGGTCCAGACCAGAGCGGAAAGGACCAGCAGGAGAAAGGCATCCGTTTCCATGTCGAAGAGTGCACCGAAGCGCGAAGACGTGCCCGTGCTTCTCGCGACCCAGCCGTCGAGACCGTCCAGCGCCATGATCATGGTTCCGAGGCCTATGACCCACCACTGGCCGACATTCCCCAGCCCGTCGGAGTGCGTGATCAATCCCGCCAGCGACAGGGTCGCGACCGTGCGTACCATCGTGACGCGGTTCGCCGACCCGATGCCCGGCTTCGGTAGATCGGATGGCAAGGTCCGGAGGATCAGTGCGCCCGCTGCGGCGTACAGTCCCATCACGGTCACAACGTACGAGGCCGAGAGGTCGACGACGCGCCACGCAGCAGATGCGACGAGGAGCGTCGCGATCAGGCCGGCTGCAAGGTCCGGTACGGCCTGCGTGCGCACTCTCCCCGGGGAAGGGGCTGTGGACATGTCGGAAGAGAACACTACACGTGAGTTCTGGGTCCAGGAGCCCGGGCGTGGCGAGCTCGTCTCCGGGCGCCTTCCCGCCATGGGGAAGAGCGACGTGATGGTGCGTACGCTCTACTCAGGGATCAGCAGGGGAACGGAATCGCTCGTGTTTCGAGGTGAAGTACCGGCCTCGCGGTACGGTGAGATGCGTGCGCCCTTCCAGGACGGAGATTTTCCGGCGCCGGTCAAATACGGCTACATCAGTGTCGGGGTTGTACGGTCGGCCGGAGATGGCGCGACGGACCTGCTCGACCGTGTCGTGTTCTGCCTCTACCCGCATCAGGATCGTTACGTGGTGCCGGCTTCCGCGGTGACGGTGCTTCCCGAGAATGTACCCACAGCGCGCGCGGTTCTCGCCGCGAACATGGAGACGGCCGTCAATGCCGTGTGGGACTCGGAGATTTCCGTGGGTGATCGAGTTCTCGTGGTGGGGGCCGGCGTGGTCGGCCTTCTGATCGCATGGCTCGCTGCCCGGATTCCCGGAACGGAGGTGACGGTTGTCGACGTGAACGAAGGGCGAGCGGATGTCGCCAGCACGCTTGGCGTTCGATTCGAGACCGCCGCGCCTCCCGGCTTCGACGCAGACGTGGTCGTGCATGCCAGCGGCAATCCGGCGGGTCTTTCCGTGGCTCTGGCTTCAGCCGGCCTGGAGGCTCGGGTCGTGGAGGTCAGCTGGTTTGGCGACCGACTCGTAACCGTGCCTCTCGGAGAGGCGTTCCACGATCGCCGGCTGACGATACGCAGCAGTCAGGTAGGCCGCATTCCGGCGAATCGAACGCCGCGGTGGGACTACGCCCGCCGGTTGGCCACGGCGCTCGATTTGCTCGAGTATCAGGAGCTCGATGCGCTCATTACCGGTGAGAGCGCGTTCGATGAGCTGCCCGACGTAATGGAACGCCTGGCTGGCTCAGGGGGAGACACGCTCTGCCATCGCATTCGATACGACTGACGTTCGGAGGCCTGACATGTACAAGCTCAACGTTCGAGACCACTTCATGATTGCCCACAGCTTCCGCGGGGAAGCGTTCGGGCCGGCTCAGCGTCTGCACGGTGCGACCTACGTCGTGGATGCCACCTTCAAGCGGCCGGATCTCGACGAGGACGGCCTGGTGGTCGACATCGCCCTGGCCGGGGAGCAGCTCAAGGCAGTCCTCGACGCGTTCAACTATCGCAACCTGGATGACGTTCCCGAGTTCGAAGGTCACAACACGACCACCGAGTTCCTCGCGCGTGAGATCCAGGAGCGCCTCGTGCGCGCGATCCATGACGGCAAGCTGGGTTCGAACGCGTCGGGATGCAGCTCGATCGAGGTGACGCTCAACGAGTCTCACGTCGCGTGGGCGAGCTACGAAGCGAGCGTGTGACCGCTCCTGATGGTGCCGTCCACCTGATCGTTCCCGGGCCGCTCGATCAGCGGACCGGGGGCTATCTGTACGACGCCCGGATGGTATCCGAACTGCGTGCTGTCGGGGCGGGGGTCGTCACGCACTCGCTGGCCGGCCGATTCCCGGAGTTCGACGATGAAGCGCGTGAAGCGCTTCACGGTGCGCTCGCCGATGTGGCGGTCGGATCCGCCGTCGTGATCGATGGATTGGCCTCGGGAGGAGCCCCCGACGTCGTAGCCGGTCACGCCGATCGACTCGCGATCGTCGCACTCGTCCATCATCCTCTCGCTGACGAGACCGGGCAGACCCCGGAGGAGGTCGAACGCGCCTTCGAGTCGGAGCGGGAGACGCTCCGCCTCGTTCGAGGTGTGATCGTCACGAGTCCGTTCACGGCGCGACGCCTCGCCGACTTCGACGTGCCGGCTGATCGCATCCGTGTCGTGGAGCCCGGAACCGACCCGGCCCCCCTCGCGGACGGTCCTCCACCGTATGCCCCGGCCCATCTGGTGTGTGTGGCGTCGCTGAGTCCACGAAAGGGCCACGATCTGCTGATCCAGGCCCTCGATCGCCTTCGAGACCTCGAGTGGCGGTGCGTCTGTGCTGGAAGTACCACCCGTGATGCGAACTTCTCCGAGGCCGTCCGTTCAGAGGTCCGCCGTCGTGGCCTGGACGACCGTATCGAATTTTGCGGGGAACTCGAGACGGATGAGCTCGAGGAGGTCTATCGGATGGCATCGCTCTTCGTCCTGCCGTCTCACTACGAGGGGTACGGGATGGCCTACGCCGAGGCGCTGGCTCGCGGCATCCCTGTGGTGGGGACCACAGGCGGAGCCATTCCGGATACGGTACCTGGCTACGCCGGGGTGCTGGTGCCACCCGGTGACGTGGACGCGCTCACCGAAGCGCTCGAAGGGCTCCTCGTCGCACCCGACCGCCGTGAGACGCTCGCCGAGGGTGCACGGATGTACGCCCGGGAGCTTCCGTCGTGGGGGGAGCAGGCCGGTCGATTCCTGGAAGCGGTCAGCGACCTGTCCGGACTCGAGACGCGTGTCTGACGACGTCTTCGACGCGGGTTGGCTCGCGCTCCGCGAGGAGGCAGACCACCGATCGCGGGTGCACGACTTCGCGAGTCGACTCGGGCATGTTGCCGAGCAGGAGGGGTGGGAGCGTGTTCTGGATCTCGGTTCCGGCACGGGGTCCAACCTTCGGTATCTCGCGCCTCGGTGGCCGTGGGCACGTTCGTGGAGCCTCCTCGATCATGATGCCGGCCTCCTCGATTCGGCGACGGCCGCCGAGGTTCCGGAGCCGACGCGGCTCGTCGGAGATCTGGCGTCCGAGGGTCTGACCGCGATCTCCCGTGCGGACGTCGTCACCGCATCAGCCCTGCTCGATCTGGTATCCGAGGGGTGGCTTTCCTCCGCGGTGCGGGCGTGTGCGTCGCAGGGGGCCGCCGCGCTCTTCGTCCTGAGCTACGATGGCTCGATCCGATGGCGCGATCCGGACGAGGACGACGACCTCGTTCGGGATGCCTTGAATGCTCATCAGCAGCGCGAAAAGGGGCTCGGGCAGGCTCTTGGCCCGGCTGCCGCACCGCTCGCGGAGCGACTCTTCCTGGCCGCGGGATACCGGACCGCGCTGCGCCCCAGTGCGTGGAAGCTCGGTGGCCGCGATGATCGAGAGCTTGCCCTGGCGCTCATGCGTGGCTGGATCGAGGCCGCGACGGAGCTTCGGCCGGACGAGGCGGAGCGACTCAGGGGTTGGGAGGCGCGGCGGTCGGCGTCGGTTCGGGCGGATCGTTATGAGGTGGTCGTCGGACACCAGGACCTGCTGGCGCTTCCACCGGGTAGCCGGGTCTGAGGTTGTGAAACGTCGCCGGCTCCTCCTTGTCGCGAGGGGGGTCACGAGCGTGGCGCTGCTTGCAGTCCTCGCCGCTGTGCTCGACCCTCGAGAGGTCCTTGGACGGCTGACGGGTCTGGATCCGGTCTGGGTAGGCCTCGCGCTTCTGGTGTCGATTGCCCAAGTGGTGGGTTCCGCGTGGCGGTGGAGCTTCACGGCGTCACGACTGGGCCTCGAGCTGCCCTTGTCACGAGCGATCCCCGAGTACTACCTCGCCACGTTCCTCAACCAGGTGCTGCCGGGTGGTGTCCTGGGCGACATTTCGCGCGCGTGGCGTCACGCTCGGGAGGCGGATACCCGAGCCGCCGTGCAGTCGGTGGTCTTCGAGCGCTTCTCCGGTTTGGTCGTGATGAGCGTGATCGCGTCCGGGTCCATGCTGCTTCTCGTCGAGGAAATCTCCGGGCGAGGGCGCGCTGTCTTCCTTGGCCTCCTCATGTTGGTGATCCTCGGGGGAGTCGTCGTGATCGGCCGGATACGATCGGGTCCGGACGCACCCCGGATGATCCGGGACCTCGGACAAGCGCTCCTGGTCGGGACTGCGCTGCCGGTTCAGGCGACGACCTCGACGGCCGTGGCATCGAGCTACATCGTGATGTTCGTCATGGCCGGCGAAGCGATCGGGATGGAGACCTCCGCCGTCTGGCTCGCCATGCTTGCGGGGCCGCTTCTCATGACGATGCTGGTGCCGGTCACCATTGCCGGGTGGGGTCTGCGAGAGGTGGCCGCAGCTGCCCTCTGGAGCGCCGCGGGGCTGACGGCGGCCGATGGCGTCGCCGTGTCCGTCTCCTACGGCCTGATCGTGCTTGTGTCGAGCCTGCCGGGTGCGGTGGTTCTCGGTCTCACAATCCTTCGGGACGAAGATCCAGATCGAACAAGACGTCAGAGCCCAATCGGAAGTGTCGGACGGGTGGACGATGTGCCTGATCCAGAGTCTGAATCTCTGGAAGGGTGATCCCCGGTCGCCCTGATCCGATCAGGAGGGGCGCCACCGATATGTGCAGGCGGTCGAGCACGCCGGCCTCGAGGAAGCGGGAAACGGTGATGCCGCCTCCTTCGATGAGGATGCGGTGGAGTCCGCGATCCCTCAGTTCGGCCACGACGTCGATCGGCTCGAATCCACCGGATGCGATGGGCAGATGGAGGACCTCGACACCCGGCGAAACGCGGGGCTTGTCGAAGGTCGCCGCGCTGGAGAGGGCGCCGGGCGCGGGTATGCCCTGCATCCACAGCGTCGGTGCCGCCCTGTCGGTGAACACTGCGCGTGTCGGATCCAGATCGCCGCGCGGATCGAGGGCCACGCGGACGGGGTTGGAACCCTCGACCTTTCGAACCGTCAGTCTCGGGTCGTCAGCTGCGACGGTCCCGGCACCGACGACGACGGCGTCTGCCAGAGCCCGCAGGCGGTGAAGCCGTCTGATATCCTCCGAACCGTTGATGTAGTGTGAGTGTCCCGTGGCCGTCGCGATCCGGCCATCGAGGCTCTGGCCCAACTGGCCGACGACGAAGCTGTCCAGGCGCTCGAGCGGTGCGAAGAGTTCATCCAGATCCGTCTGCATCACGCTAGAACTCCGAACCCTGCAGTCGTTCGATCGGGAAGGAGTGCGTGTCCCGAACCACCTCGGCCAGGATGTTGGCGTAGTGGTCGAGGAGTCGGCGGCCGAGTTCGGCCGTGGCCAGCGTGGCGTCTCCGGTCACTCCCCTCGGGTTGAGGTCCCGTGCCAGCCAGGCGAATGGAGCCACTCCCTCGGGGCGTACCCATGTCAGTTGCCGCTCGAGGTCCTCGCCGAACGATTCGAACCGGCGAATCTCGGAGGTTCGAACCAGTTCCGGTCGAAGGTGCAGCATCATCGCGGTCTCGACCGCGCCGCCGTGCAGCCCATGGGTCCACTCGGCCTCGGGCAGATTGATTCCCACAGGCCGTGGGAAGCGGAAGTAGTTCGCCTTCACGACAAGCATGTCGTATTCGAGGCGGATCTGGAGTGCGACCGAGTCGAGCACCGCCTTGTTTCCGCCATGGCTGTTGCTGAGCACGAGTCGACGGATGCCCGAGTGCCGAAGGCTACCGGCTGCCTCCACCAGGGTGTCGCCGAGCGAATCCGGCGTCAGGGTCAGCGTACCGGGAAACGAGAGGTGTTCCGGACTGGTGCCGAGGGCCTGCATCGGCAACACGACGTGGGGAACATCATGGAGTCGCGTGGCCGAGGCACCGACGAGGCCATGGCCGATCTCCACGTCGGTCGAGAGAGGCAGGTGAGGACCGTGCTGCTCGATCGCCGCGACCGGAAGGATCGCAACGGGGTCCGTCGCGGAGAGTTCCGCCACCTGCGGACTCGTCATCTCGTGCCATTTCATCCGCTGGACTCCTCGCCCCGGTGGGCACGGCGTGCGTAGAGGTCTCCCGATGAAATGCCGTCCGCACCATCACCGAGCCAGGTGCGGATCTCATCCGCCGTGCGCCACTCGGACCACAGCAGATCCCGGCGCTCACCCGGAACCGCATTGTACTCGTAACGGCCGAGGGTTTCGAGTCGTGTCACACACGCTTCGGCCACGTCGAGCGTTCCGGAGACGAATTCGATCGAGAGGGCCTGCACGGGGCGCGACAGGCCAGCCAGTACGTCGGCCTCGAAGCCCTCGACATCGATCTTGCAGAAGCGCGGCTCGCCGAACTCCGAAATGAGGGCGTCCATCGTCGTCACTTCGACCTCGGTGGATCGGTTCCATCGGACTGCCTCGAAGGTCGGATTCTCCTTCACGACCGCCTCCCGCCATGGATCGGCGAGCGTCGAGAGCGTCGGATGAGCATCGCTGACGGCGAGGTGTGCTCTGCCCGCCTTCGGCCCCAACGCGGCCGGCACGATCGTCACGCCCGGTCGGTGACCGACGAACCGTCGAAGCCATGGTAGCAGCGCCGGTTGAGGCTCGAGGGCGACGACGCGTGCGCCGAGCCCGGCGAAGGCGGCTGTCCTGTCACCCACGTGGGCCCCGATGTCGAACACGAGGTCCCCACGGACGACAAACGGTGCGTACAGGGCGCGAAGCCCCCGCTGCCGGCCGGGCCGCCAGTACACGATCAGCGAACGTACCAGACCGAGCCACCGCCGCATCACGGCCGTTCCCCGGTTGTCGAGTGGCTGTAGGCGTTTACGAACCAGTCGCGGAAGGTGTCCATCCGTCGACCGTTGCCTTCCGATGCCGGGGGCGCGACACCCGGAAGGAAATCCCACTGCAGGAACGGCTCCAGAACGTCCGGGCTTCGGGCGATGACGTGGACCGGGACCGCCCGGGTCGCGTCATCGCCGGTGATCAGGGGTGCGGGCTGATGATCGCCGAGTGCGATGAGCACGGTCCGGTCATCGACGTAGCGAGCCGCATACGAGGCCATTGCATCGATCGCATATCCAACGGCAAGTGCATAGTGCTCCCGGACGCGCTCCCCGTCCCGCCACAGCTCCTCGGGGCTTTCACCGGCATTCGCGAACGGGGCGAAAACCTCGCCGTCCCCGATCGACTCCCAGTCTTCGAGCACGGGCAGTATGGGTGTCCACGGAGCGTGACTGCTGATCAGTCCGATCTCCGCAAAGAGCGGCCGGTCATCTGCAGGTCGAATCGTGCGCTCGAGGTAGGACCAGGTGAACTGGTCGGGCATGGTGACCCAGTTCAGTGGAGGTCCGGCGTAACGGATGTCCTGCCACGCGTAGATGCGTTCGTATCCGAAGCGCTCACCCTCGGGCCACGCCATGGTGATCGCGGGCATCAGAGCCGTCGTGCGGTAGCCCGCAGCCTTGAAGTCGTCGACCAGGGTACGCCGATCGCTCGCAAGGAGCAGATCGTACCTCAACTGATTCTCCAGCCAGAGACCGCTCAGGACTGATCCGTGTCCGAGCCACGACATTCCGCCCTGACTGGGCGCGACGAGCTGCCCGGTCACGACGTGCAGGCCTGCCGAGTCCAGAGCTTCGAGCATTGTCTCGAGGCGGGGCCGGACGACGGGCGCGTAGCGGTCATCGTCCAGCGCTGACATCCCGTACGACTCCACGAATGCGAGGATGACGTCGCGGCCGTCGAGTCCTTCGAGGAGACCGGGGAGATTGGCGTAGTCATCGGGTGCCACGGCCATCTCGGCCCCGAATCGGTCGTTCTCCTGCATCATGCTGCGGACGTGACGCACCTGCTCGCGCGCAAGCTGGACCGCCGGGAGCCCGAGTATAACCCCCGTCGGGTGGAGCCAGCGAGCCGGTACGGCAACCAGGGACAGGCCGAGCGCCAATACCCCTGCAACCTGTTGCCCCCTTCGGCCCGGCTCCGGGTGCAGTGTCGACAGGAGGAATCCGAGGAGCGCACCAACAGCCACCACGACGATGAGCCCTCCGGCCATGACCAGCGTGCCGACGAAATCGCCGAGCGTGCCTCGCAGCAGGTTCGCGACTGCGCTGACGAGCTGAAGATCGAGGTACAGGTTGAGGGGGCGGGCCAGACTCATGCGTGCGGTCGTGTTGCCGAACTGGAGAATGGCGACGATCACCACGATGAAGCCGCACGACCATGCGGCGAGCCGCGTCCAGAGCGATGTCGGGAGCACGAGGAAGGCCGCAGTCAGAATGGCAGCCTCGAGCGCCAGCCAGTGTGGCTCGACCCCCCCGTACATGACCCAGACGGGAACCAGAAGGAAAGAATTGGCCAGCACGAGGGTACCACCAGCCCTCATGCTCCTGGGTAGCCGATTCCAAATCCTTCGTTCCATGATCCGTTCGAACCGCTCGCGAATGTTCCCGACCCTCCTCCTCGCGGGGATGGCCGGTGCGTGTACGGGCGAGGACCTACCCCGTCCGAGCACCATCGGTGATGGATCCGACCCGGCCCGCGCCGCAGCCGCAGAAAGTCCGGAATCGGTGTCCATGCCGGTCTGGGCTGCAGTGCCCGGGGGACCGACATTGTTCGAACACGTTACCGAATACGCGCGACTTCGTGCCCGGGAACCGTATGTCGAGCCGGGGCCGAACGTGTCTTCGGATGTGTCAGGCCTGACGTACGCTCAGTATCGGGGCGTTCGTTTTCGGGCGGACCGGGCCGTCTGGCGCGACGGGGGATCCTTCCAGATTCAGCTGTTCCACCCGGGTGGAGGCAACGACACACCGGTTCAGGTCCATCTCGTTGAAAACGGACGAGCGACCCGAATGCCGTTCGACCGAGACCTCTTCTCGTACGGTGACGAAGTGCGGGGCATCGACATGGCCGTGCCTGCAGAGGTCGGGTATGCCGGTGTGAAGGTGCTGTTTCCGCTCAACGACGCGGACCGGATGGACGAGGTCGTGTCGTTTCTGGGAGCGTCGTATTTCCGGCTTCTGGGCCCCGGTCACGTATACGGCCTGTCGAGCCGTGGCCTCGCGGTCGATGTCGCGCGACCGGAGGGGGAGGAGTTCCCGGATTTCGTCGAATTCTGGCTCGTGCGCCCGGATGCCGAGGCGCGATCACTGACGATCGTGGCGCTTCTCGACAGCCCATCGGTATCCGGCGCGTTTCGCTTCGATCTCACGCCGGGCGTCGATGACGCGGCGCCGACCATCATGGACGTCGAGGCATGCCTGTTCGCTCGCTCCGATGTGGGCAAGATCGGGGTCGCTCCGCTGACGAGCATGTATCTGCACGGGACGTTCGATCGAGGGGGCGAGGACGATTTTCGGCCACGAGTACACGACTCCGAAGGGCTCCTGATGCAGACCGGGCGCTCGGAGTGGATCTGGCGTCCGCTGACCAATGGCTCGGGTATCCGCCTCACGTCCTTGCGTGACGTATCACCGGCCGGCTTCGGTCTCGTGCAGCGGGATCGAGCTTTTGGGCAATACATGGACCTCGAAGCCCAGTATCACCGCCGCCCCAGTGAGTGGGTCGAGGTCGTGGGTGACTGGGGACGGGGTGGCGTCGAACTGCTCGAAATCCCCACGAACTCCGAGTTCAATGACAACATCGTCGCGTCCTGGGTGCCGGAGGGTTCGTTCGTTGCGGGAGAGGAACGGACGTACCGCTACCGACTCATCACGTTCGACGAGCGTCTCGACTCGGAAATGCAGGTATCGGTCCGCGAGGGACAGACGCTGGCGCAAGTCGCCCGGACCCGAATCGGGTGGGACGCCCTGCCCGGGGAGGCGGCCCCTCCGCCCCGGAGCCAGCGTCGGGTCGTCGTGGATTTCATCGGCGGCCGTCTATCCGACCTTGCTGCGGAGGCGTCGATCGTCGCCGATGCCCAGACGTCGTCAGGTCAGATTTCAGACCTGCTCGTCCATGTTCTTCCCGATGGCGGTCGCCGCGCGACCTTCACGCTCACGCCCGATGGGGATCGCGGGGCGGACATGCGCGTATACCTCCGGCTGGATGAGGAAACCGTGAGCGAGACGTGGAGCTATCTGTGGGAACCCCGCCGTGCCCCCTGAACTGAAGACGCCGCTGGCCCGTACCCGGAGAACCCTGTTCTTCGGGTTGACCGGAGGGACGACGCTCGCCGGTACGCTCATGATGGCGGGGATCGTCTCCGCACAGGGCCTCACCGTTCTCGAGTGTCTGATCCTGGCGCTCTTCGTGCCGACTTTCGCGTGGATCGTCATGCCGTTCTGGACGGCCATGTTCGGCTTCACCTTCATGATGGCGAAGCGCGATCCCCTCACACTCGGAAAGAGCAGTCCACTGCACCGCCCCCCGATCTCCGGGTCCCTGCCTCTTCGAGGGATGCCGCGAACGGCGGTCGTCATACCCGTTCATAACGAAGATCCCGCGATGGTGGCGGCCCGGGTGGCGGCCCTGATGCGATCAGTTCGTCGTTCGATCCGGGGTGGAGGGTTCATCGACGTCCACGTGTTGAGTGACACCCGGGATGACGAGATCGCGCGCCGCGAAGAGAATGAATGGCTGGCGTTGCAGGCGGATTGTCCGGACATACCCCTCCACTACCGTCGTCGCGATCGGAACGTCGGTCGCAAGGCAGGGAACATCGCGGAGTTCTGTCGGCGATGCGGGGATCGCTACGACCTGATGGTCGTGCTTGACGCCGACTCGCTGATGACCGGGGCGTCCATTCTCCACCTGGTTGGACTGATGAAGGCGAATCCGGACGTCGGCCTGATTCAGACGGTGCCGATGCCCGCACTGCAGGAATCCCTGTTCGGCCGTGTCATCCAGTTCGCTGGGCGACTCTATGGCCCGGTGCTCGCGACCGGCACTGCGTTCTGGTATGGCGATGCAGGGAATTATTGGGGTCACAATGCCATCATTCGGCTGCGTCCATTCCTGGAGCATGCCAAGCTTCCGGTTCTCAGCGGACGTCCTCCGCTGGGTGGCGAGGTGCTGAGTCACGACTTCGTCGAAGCCGCATTCCTTCGGCGAGCCGGGTGGCGGGTTCTGCTCGCCGCCGACGTGCCGGGAAGCTGGGAAGAGGTTCCCCCCAACGTCGAGGACTACGCCCGCCGCGACCGTCGATGGTGTCAGGGAAGCCTGCAGCATCTTCGCCTGCTACGGGAGCGCGGCCTCCATCCGCTGAGCCGTCTGCACTTCCTCCTGGGAGCCATGGGATATGTCTCCTCACTCCTGTGGCTTCTGATTCTGGTGGCGGGTACTGCGTACGTCATTGCGCCCGCGAGCCACGGCCCGGTCGTGCTCACGACCCAGCTGGTGGACACTCCGGCTTTCTCACTGCTTGCTCTGACGGCCCTGGTGCTCTTCCTGCCGAAAGCGCTCGGACTGCTCGCGGGACTCATCCGGGAGCGCGCCGCCTTCGGTGGTGCCGTTCGCCTCGTATCCAGTGCTGTCCTGGAGACTGTGTTCTCCGTGCTCCTCGCTCCCGTCATGATGGTGTATCACGCTCGGTTCGTAACCGAAATCCTTTTCGGGCGAGCCGTGGGATGGGGAGCGCAGGATCGAGAGCGAGCGGATCTGACATGGTCCGAAGCGACGATCGCTGCTCGATGGCCGACGGTGGTCGGTGTTGCATGGGGAGGGCTGACGCTTGCCATGAGCCCGCTTTTTTTCGTTTGGATGAGCCCGATTTTTGTCGGGCTCGCACTCAGTATCCCGCTCGTTCGCTGGACGAGCCTTCGCAGTCTCGGTCGGCGCATGCGCGCATTAGAGCTGCTTGCAGTACCCTCGGAGACCGCAGAGCCCGACGAAATTTCGTTCGTCCGACACGCCCGCGGCGCCGAGCGCGCCATGGACCCGTGGCGAGCGAATGGGGTTTTGACGAGCCCGCTCAGCACGCAACCGCACTCACTGTCCGCAGGCAGATCCATGTTCAGAGCAGAACGAGGCCTCTTCGACCTTCGGCAGGGTCGTCCGCTCCTCATTACGGACCGGCGGGCAGCTCTGCCGGCCAACGCTCCCGTCACCGGCGTGGTGGTGGCGGCCGTGGAGAGCCTCGACGCGGAGGGTCTCGATCGGCTTCGCCATATGGGCTCTGAGCCGTTGCGCCTCGTTGTCACGGCGCACCGGCTGTCTGCGATGGGTCTTTCGCCGGAGCAGTCCAACGCCGTGCCATCGGCCAGCTATTCCATCTCGCTGCGCCAGAATGTCGAGCTTCACGAGGTTCTGGAACTCGCGTGCTCAGTGGATGCCGATCACGAAGCCTCGGCCCGAACACTGTCGTCGGCCGCCTCGGCGGAGGCGGCTGGGCTTTCCCTGGTGAGGCTCGCCCGCCTCCTGCCGGCTGTTGTCGCGGTTCCCGTCTGGTGGCCGCACACGTCGCAGCTCGAGGAGGCGCTCGACAGTGGTCAGGTTCTCTCAGTCGATGCGGCTGAAGTTCACGAGTTCGTCGCTTCGTCCGGAGTCGACGTGGTTGCGATCAGTGAGGCTCCCGTTCCACTCGCCGAGTCCGTCGATTCACGTTTCGTGCTGTTCCGGGAGTCCCACGGCCTTCAGGAGCACGTGGCAATCATGGTCGGTAATCCGGACGACTGGCCGGACCCGGTGCCCGTCCGGCTCCATTCGGCGTGCCTGACCGGTGACCTGTTCGGAAGCCTTCGATGTGACTGCGGTGAACAGCTCCGCGGCAGCATGAAGCTGTTTGAGTCCCGTGGCGGCGGTGTGCTCCTGTATCTGGCCCAGGAGGGGCGTGGGATCGGGCTCCGGAACAAGTTCCGGGCTTACACGCTTCAGGAAGGTGGACTGGACACGATCGATGCGGACAATACGCTCGGCTTTGGCCCAGACGAGCGCCGTTACGATGTCGCGGGGCGTATCCTGCAGGTTCTCGGTCTCGGGCGCATCGAACTCCTCACCAACAATCCCGAGAAGCTGCAGGCCATGGAGGACGCCGGTATCACGGTCGTCGATCGACGTCCATTGCACGGCACACTCAATCGCCACAATCGTCCGTATGTGGAAGCCAAGGTGCATCGCGCGGGTCATTGGCTGACGGACATGCTGGCTCAGCCGATCTCCGGGGACTGAGTCGTCCGTGTCTCGAGGGGATGAGTTCACCCTTTATGATCTGCGTGTAGAGGTCATCGAAGGTGACCAGCCGATGGTCTGCAACCACGCGGTCGGTGACTTCTTCGAGCTCTCCGGAGAAAACTTGAGTCTGCCGCCCGATCAGTCCTTTCCGCTCTATCCGTTGGCGGCGCTCCTCCCGCTCCTGCCGGCCAAGCAACGTGACACGCATCCGCATGACTGGATGACCACGGACATGGACATCGCCTGTCCGGACCCCCTGTGCGGTGCGCGTTTCCGGATCACCCGAACGGGCCGCACCACCTTCCGTCATTCCGAGGTCACCCGGGTTCCGCTGGGAGACACCGGAGATTCGTGACGGTCGAGCGGCACGACCTCGCGCCCGACTATTCCATCAGCCGCGTGATTCATGGTGGATGGCAATTCTCGGCGGGTCACCGGCTGTCGGGCAACGTGCTCGAGGCCGCGATCGACGTACTCGAGGCGTCGGCGGAACTGGGCGTCACGACGTTCGATTGCGCGGATATCTATACGGGCGTGGAGGAGCTGTACGGACGCTTCCTGCGCCGATGGTCGTCCACCTCGAATGGCGCCGAGATCCAGATCCACACGAAGTTCGTTCCGGACTGGGCTGACTTGCCTCGGGTCGATGCCGCGTACGTGCGGGGCATCATCGAACGCTCCCTGACTCGTCTGGGGGTCGAGCGGCTCGATCTGGTCCAGTTCTACTGGTGGCGGGACGAGGTCCCGGGTTTCGAGGAGACCGCCGGCGTCCTCGATGAACTTCGCGGCGAGGGAAAGATCCGACACCTCGCGGTGACCAACCTCGACCGGGCCAGGCTACGGCGGCTGAACGCCGTCGGCATATCGCCGGTTTCGAATCAGGTGCAGTACTCCTTGCTCGATCGCAGGCCGGCCGGTGCTCTCGCTTCACATTGCGAGACGTCGGGGATGAAGATCCTCGGCTTCGGCGCGCTCGCGGGAGGGTTCCTGACCGACCGCTGGCTGGGCGGTGCGGAGCCAGCCGAATACGCCAACCGCTCGCTCGTGAAGTATCGACTCATCATCGACGAATTTGGTGGCTGGGAAGCCTTTCAGGCGCTTCTGGAGACGATGTCCACGATCGGTCGCGAGCACGGCGTGGACACGTCGGCGGTCGCTCTTCGCTGGGTCCTCGACCAGCCCCACGTCGGGGCCGTCGTGTCAGGGGCTACCCGCCCCGGTCAGATGGATCGAAACGTGGCGGCATTCCACTTCGAGTTCACTGATGGAGATCGTGAGGCACTCCAGATTCATCTGAGGCAGGCGCCGGGTCCAGCGGGCGATGTGTTCGCATTGGAGAGGGATCGTGATGGGCCTCACGGGCGCATCATGAAGTACGATTTGAATCGCGAGTAGGCCGAAGGGACTGTGCCACAGCAGGTTGGGAACGTTGCAGCAGGGGCGGCCCCGGGGTGGGTGGGCACTGCTGGGTGCGGCCGAATGGTGCCGCTCCGGTGCCCGGCACGTGCCTTCCCCCGGGGTGTCCTGAACACCAAATTGCGGCCGTGACCGATCCCGATCGAACCGCCCCGCAACTTCCGGACAGCCGAGCGCGCGAACGCATCGCCTCGGACTTGAGCGCGAACCTTCTCGTGGAAGCGGGAGCAGGGTCGGGCAAGACCACGGAGCTTGTCCGTCGACTGCTGACTCTGGTGTCCTCCGGGACTGCCACGGTGGACCGTATGGCCGCGGTGACGTTCACGCGAAAGGCCGCCGCCGAACTCCGAGAGCGCTTCCAGACGGAGGTGGAACTGGCGCTGCTCACCGAGCGGGCTCGGGACGTTCCCGACGATCTCAGGATCGATCGTCTGGCTCACGCACTTGATCAGCTCGACCGGGCTTTCATCGGTACGATCCACTCCTTCTGTGGGCGACTCCTCCGAGAACGGCCGCTGGACGTGGGGCTCGATCCAGGCTTTCAGGAGCTTCCTGTCGAGGAGCGTATGGGCCTCCGACGGCATTTCTGGGAGTCCTATCTCGAGCGCCTCGCCCGTGACAGCGACGCCCGGCTGGAGCTGTTGGCAGCCTCGGATTTGCGGCCGGCGTCACTCTACGGGCTGTTCGCTTCGCTCGTGGACAACGACGATATCGACTTCCCGACGGAGGCATCCGAACTGCCGACCTCTGCAGAGCTTGCGCCTGTTCGCGACGAACTTGAAGCGATCGTGGATACCGGGTGGGAGCTGATGGACGATGTGCCACCCGCGCGCGGCTGGGATTCACTTCAGCGCAAGATTCGCCAGCTGCATTTTGAACGTGGCATCACGGGGTGGACGGAGCCCACGGATGTCTTCGGAGCGATCGCGCTCCTGTGCAAAGCTGGGCCCCGGGGTCACACGACCACCTTGAAGAACTGGCGTGACCAGGCGCTCGCCAAGGCTCTGCGGGAACGGGTCGATGGGTTCGGGGTCGGTGACACGCCCGCCCATGGGCTCGTGAGCCGCTGGTACGCCTACCGTTATGCGTTGGCCATCGACCTCGCCCGCGCAGCTGCAACGGAATTTGCGGCGTATCGCATACGGATCGGGAAGCTCGACTTTCAGGATCTCCTGACTCTCGCAGCTCGGCTCCTTCGTCAGAATCCGGATGTTCGGCGACAGCTGGGGGAGCGGTATCGCTACCTCCTGGTCGACGAGTTTCAGGATACGGATCCTCTTCAGGCCGAAATCATGATGCTTCTGTCCTCGGAGCCATCCGGGGATGCCGAGGGTGCCACCGTCGAGGATTGGCGCCGGGTCGTACCGCGCCCGGGCGCCCTCTTCGTAGTGGGTGATCCGAAGCAGAGCATCTACCGGTTTCGAAGAGCGGACATCCAGTTGTACGGCTGGGTCAAGGAGCGCTTTCGAGACTTTGGTGAGGTCCTCGGTCTTTCGACGAATTTCCGATCACGCCCATGCATCGGAGATCTGGTCAATCAGGTCTTCTGCGGCCCAGACCTCTTTCCGGCGGAGGCGACACCCGAGCAGGCAGCGTTCGAGCGCCTCGAGACGCGCCCTGCTGTCGACGAGGTCCCTCGGGAAGGCGTGTTCGTGTACGACATCGAACCGGACCGGGATACGCAGGCGAGGGCGGCAGTCGATGATGGTCTCCGCATTGCGGCCTGGATTCGCGGCCGCGTCGACGCCGGGGAGCGTGAGCCTCAGGATTTTCTCATTCTCACGTGGGGGCGTGGCCAGCTGGCGGAATACGCGCGGGCGCTGGAGTCGCACGGGCTTCCGGTGTCCGTCACGGGTGCTGGCGTGGGGGTTGCGGAAGAGATTGGGGAGCTTCGGACTCTCCTGCGCTGCATGGTCGATCCTACCGACCCCGTCCGTGTCGTGTCCGTGCTCACCGGTCTCTTCTTCGGGCTCGACTACGAGCAGCTGACGACGCATCGTCTCACGGGTGGCGAATTCGACGCGATGTGGCCGGGAGAAAAGGGACACGTCGAGGTGCTCGCGGCGATCCGGCAGCTCCATGTCTGGTGGAAGGCCTCGACGTTGGAGCCGGCGGACATCTTTCTCGGCAGAGTCGTCAGTGACCTCGGACTTCTTCCCTACGCCGCTGCGGGTGAGCTGGGCACGCTGCGGGCAGGGGCTCTGCTCTATGCGCTCGATGCGGTTCGGGCGGCAGCCCTGGGGGGAGATTCGTCGCTGCCCGGTGCGCTCGAGGCGCTGGAGGCTGCGCTGAACCTGCGGGAGGCAGAAGCGCCTCTCGAGCCGGGGCGTCCCGACACGATTCGGCTCATGAATCTGCATCAGGCGAAAGGACTGGAGGGGAACGTCGTCGTGTTGGCGGATCCTGCGCCGCGCTCGTCCCGGCGGCCCCATCTGCACATGGACCGGACGGCTGCCGGGGAAGCGCAGGCGTATTTGCGGGTGTCGGACTCGAGGGGACATGGCTCCGGTCCGGATCTCGCCCGGCCGATCGGCTGGGTCGGTCACGAGGCCCGCGAGCAGCGTTTTGGAGCAGCCGAGGATGTTCGACTCCTCTACGTCGCGGTCACCCGTGCTCGCGAGGAGTTGGTGGTCGCCCGCTGGCCAGGCAAGAAACGGTCTGCCTGGGAGCCGCTCCATGCGTGGCTGAATGAGCACGCCGAGCTTCTCACGCTCGAGCCGCACCTGCCGGCTTTGCGGGAGGAACTCGATCTGTCGCCGTCGGAGGTGCAGGCAAGAGTGATACGCGCATCGGAGGGCCTCGCAGAGCGGGCAATTCCGTCGTTCACCCACGAGACGGTCACGAGCCTGACCAAGTCCCGTCGGGTCAATTCCACCGACAAGCCGCCACCTCGCCCGGAATTCGGGCGTGACGCTGCCGGCTCGGGTTTTCGGGGTTACTCCTGGGGTAGCGCTGTACACGGCGCACTGGCTTTTGCTGCCTCGCGGTCAGGTGAAACCGACCTGCGGGGAATCTGTCGCAACCTCCTCGTCGAGCACGGTCGTCCGCTCGATGACCACGGAGAGCCTCTGGAACTGCGTGAACTGATCGGGCTGGTCCGGGCGGTGCAGGCGTCCTCCCTGTGGGCGAGGGCTCGGGAAGCGAAGCGAATGCTGGTCGAGGTACCGTTCGCCCTGCCTGACCTGATGGAATTGCTCAGCGAGCCTGAGGGCGAACCCGAAGGCGACCAGGGTCAGATGGGTCAGCGTCGCCAGCTGGAACTGTTTCGTACCGGAGACGCTCCGCCCAAGAACCCCGTAAGGGGGGTGGGCGTGGCTGGAGATGACGCCGCGACTCCAGCCGATGCCGGGACCGGTGCAGAGCATGGATCCCGGATGGTTCTCGAGGGCGTCATCGATCTCGCGTTTCGGGAGCGAGGAGGCTGGGTCATCGTCGACTACAAGACCGATGTTGGAACGGACCCCGAGTTTCCCGCCAGAGTGGCTGCATATCGCCGACAGGTCGATATGTACGCGGCAGCCTGGGGTCGACTGACGCGCGAGCCGATCAAGGAACGTGTCCTCTTCTTCACTGCGCAAAACCGAGTTGAACGTTGGTGACCACCGAGCAGGCGTTGACTTCGCACAGTGCGTTCGATGGCAGGTGAACCGATGCTCTGGCCTCCTCCGGGGCTGGAGAGGATTCAAGGTGACCTTTCGGTCCTCAGTTCCCGGCTGGCGTGGGCCGGTACCCTGCTGGTCGCGCCACTCGTCGGTGTCATCGGTGTGGCCGACGGGCGAGGTGCGTTCGGACCCCTCGCGCAAGCCGGGTGGCTGCTCACGGTTCTCGGCGTCGTGGGGCTCGCGTTTGCCCTCGATGCGCTGGGCTGCCTCCTTCGTCTTCTTCGTCGCACCAGTGCGGCCCGGGAGCAGGGATATGCGTTCGCTACGGTCCTGCACGTTCTGGCTGATCGGAACCGGGATATGGGCTTCCTTCTGTCCGGAGCTCGACACTTCTCCGAACTCGATCGCGGGGAGCGTGAACGTCTGATCCGGCTTCGACTCGCCATGTGGGTCACGCTTTGTGCAGCGGGTCTGTGGCTTCTGGTGGGAATGGCCGTGGGCCTCCTTGCCGCCGCTCGGGGAGTGGTTCCGTCCAGCGTGTTGCAGGGCGCTCTCTTCGTTCCCGCCATCGTGCTGTACGGTTCGGGCTTTCTTCTGATGCTCGTGCAGGAGCATCGGGTTCGATCAGCCCGCGGGAGGTGGTTCACGCAGCCGTGGTCGGTGGACCTCACCATGAGCGAGGTTCGGGAGTGGCAATCGGACATGGGTACGATTGCCGCGCCCTCGAACGGTCGACGCGTCCGGATCGCGATTCGGTCCGCATGGGCCCTCGGGCTCCTGGTCGCCCTCCCCGTGCTGAGCCTGGTGCCCGCGGCGGGTCTCGGGCGTTCATTGGTCGACGGGACGATCCCGTCCCTCGATCGTGTGGCTGAGCGGGTGATCCGAGGTGAGGCGTACCGAAGCTACCGAGTTGATGCGGATAACTCGGTCAGTCCGGCGGAGGCGGGCACCATCCTGCACCGGTTGATGTCCGTCGGCTCGATGGAGGCGGCGCGGCCGGGCGAACGGCCGCCTGATGTACGGATCGAGCGAGCGTGGATTCCCGCACCCGAGGGAGGGGACGCCCAGCTTTTGGGCTTCGATCGGCCTCTTTGGGGGGACTCTCTCCTGCCCCTGGTGGCACGGGGCGCCTCGGATGAGCAGCGTGCCTACCTCCGGGAGGTCGCGAGTCATCCGGCCCTGACCGATTTCGCTCGCCTGGCCGGAGCGACCGCCGTGGATGTCGGGTCGGCGCGCTGGGCATTGCCCTTCCCGGAGGGCCTCACGCTCGCGACCCTTCCGATCCCGAGTTTCGCGTCCTTTCGCGACGGGGCTCGGGCTCAGCTGGCTGCCGCGGCTGTCGCCTGGATGGACGGTCGAACCGACGCCGCCGAGCAGCGCCTCAGAGAGATCATCAGCGTCGGCTTCCTTCTAGCCGAGGACGGCCCGACGCTGATCGACAACTTGATCGGTTACACGCTCGTGGATCTCGGTGGGACCGCTCTTCAGGACTTCTACCGACTCTCCGGACGGGTCGAGGCCGAATCGGAGCTCTCGAGGCTGCGTGCACTTGCGGATCGGACTGCCGAGATGGGTCGCTGGCCTGCTCAGGAGCGGGGCGACGGGTCGCTCGGTCCCATCTACTCGATGACGACGGACTCGACCGTTCTGCGGGGCATACGGTGGGAGTATTTCATCAGCCTCGCCACCATCGCCCCGTGCATGAGTCTGAATCGCATCGTGTTCGGCGTCGGTGAGGACCACACCGCGTTCGTGGAGGAGGCCCGCGCGAGTCTCGTTCGGTGGCCCTCGGATGAGGCGCTCTTCGAACTGGCTCGCTACGGGTGGACTGGATCGACGTCGGCGACGCAGCCGGGCCTCATCGATCGGATCGCCCGCATCTACATGAACTCGGGTTCCGGTTCATGCGGCCGCGTGATCGACCACATGCAGACGGCGGGTACGCTCTAGCGCCGGCCTGCCCGAATCTCGAGGGCACGGCCCTGAAGAGCTCGGGGATCGACCCCGTCCAGCCGGGTCACGGTACGTCGACCGGCGGCCGGAACGGTGACTTCGACGTCGACGCGCTGCCCTCCGGGAATCCCGAAATGAACGGGCAGGTCTGACTGGGCATCGTAGCCGGAGCCGGAGTCGACCCTTCTCGTTCCGAGCAGGGTCCTGGTGCCTTCGGCGTAGATCCGAACCTCGGCACCGGCCCGCGTACTGTGACCAGCCTCGTCGAGCACCCGCACCTGCAGGGAGTGCCACGCGAACTCGGGGCGCAGGAGATTCTGAAGGAGACTGTGCGTGCCGTCCTCGGCTGCCCCTGCGAGGGCAAGGTCGAGGTCCCCGTCCAGGTCGAAGTCGACCCACGTCGCGCCGTGGCTTGCGTTACGATCGAGAATGTCGCTTGGGGTCACGTCCACGAACACTGCTGATCCCTCCCGGCGCATCAGCCAGTCTCGGTAGTGGGTGCCACCTCCCACGGTGCCGTTCACGAAGAGATCGATCGAGCCGTCATGATCGAAGTCCGCCCAGGCGCAGGTATCGTATCGAGACGGGTTCGCCACCCCGAGTTCTTCGGCTCGACCCGTCCATCCACGTTCCGTTCGCTCGAGCAGTCCGTTGGGCCCGTAGTTGGCAAAGAAAAGGTCGAAATCTCCGTCGGCATCGTAGTCGACGGAGCAGGGGCGGACAGATCCCTCGTTCTCGTCACCGAGGGCCCGACCACCACTCCGGACGAGTTCGTCCTGCCCCTCGGAGAAGCCGTCCGGGGCCCCGAGGTAGAGACCGTTTGCGTCTCCATTCATGTTCGCGACGACGAGGTCGAGCCAGCCGTCACCGTCACCCTCGTCGAACCAGACGGCTCCGACGGTCCGGCGAGGATCGGCGAGCCCGACCTCGGAAGCCCGATCCGTAAAGAGACCGTCGGTCTGAACGAAGAGACGGTTGGCCCCATCTCGCATACCGAGAAAGAGGTCGAGATCTCCGTCTGCGTCGACATCGATCCACGTTGCCTGGCGGGTCGTTCCGGCGTCCAGGCGGAGGCCGACATCCCCGGAGATCTCGGTGAACGTGCCCAGGTCGTTGCGCCAGAGCGCCGTGACGGGTGGATCGCCGGCAAAGCCCAGCAGCAGGTCGGGGTCCCCGTCTCCGTCGAAGTCCCCCCACGCCGAGGTACGCACCGACCGTTCGACCCTCAGGCCCACGTCCGTCGCGACGTCCACGAAACTTCCCAGGCCATCGTTTCGATAGAGGCGGCTCCGTGCGCCATTGAAACCGACGAACCGGTCCGGGTCCCCATCAAGGTCGATGTCGGCCCATGCGTCCGTCAGTGCTCCCCCGTCCGAGAAGAGCTCCTCCGAAACGGGGGCGAAGCGCACAGGCTCCGGCGCTCGTGACGCGTCACATCCAGGGAGGAGTACGGCCGAGAGAAGGATCGGTACACACCGGTCGAGCGCGAGGCCTCTATCGCGCATTGGGACGCTCGTAGAGGATGACACCCTCAACTGCGGTCAGATCCACATCCACCTGAAGGATCCGCTCAGGATCCGTTTCCAGGATGTTCTCCGAGAGAACCACGAGGTCGGCGAGCATGCCGGGTTCGAGCGTACCCTTGATCTCTTCTTCGAACGTGAGCCATGCACCGTTCGCCGTATAACCACGAATCGCTTCCTGAATGCTGATGCGCTCATCGGGTCCATAGACCTCGCCCGACATCCCTTTCCGGGTGACCGCGGCGTAGAGACCGATCCTCGGATCGATGGGAAGGATGTCGCTGCCGAGTGCCATGAAGATCCCGTGCTTCATGGGAATCCCGACCGGGTTGTTGTGGGCGAGCCGATCCCCTTCGAGGTGGTCGACGTACCGACCCTCCAGCGTCCACGTGAAGTTCGGCTGCTGAGCGATCGCGATGTCGTGCTCTGCCATCAGATCGAGTGTGGCTTCGGGGGGAGTGACGGTGAAGTGGTTCAGGTAGTGTCGATGGTCGCTTCGCGGGTACGTAGAGAGCGCTTCCACGAAGGCCTGGACGGTGAGTTCGATCGCTGCGTCCCCGATGGCGTGAAAGCCGAGCTGCCAGCCGAGGGCGTTGGCCGACATGACAAGTGAGCGCAGCTCATCCTCAGGGAGGTTCAGTAGACCCCGGTACTCGGCTTGACCCTTGTAGGGCTCGATCGTGTAGGCGGCTGGACCGGTGAAGCCTCCATCTACCAGAACCTTGATTGCCCCGACTCGAAGCCGGTGGCCACCGTCGCCCGTGGTGAGTCCGAACTCCTCGAGCCTCTCGGGGCCTGCCCAGCGGATCTGGATCGTTGCTCTCGGGAGTTCGGAGCCGAACTCCTCATAGATATCCTCCCAACGATCGAAGCCCTCCGGGGTTTCTCCCGCCTGAATCAGACTCGTGATACCCAGAGCGAGCTGGTTCCGAAGCATCGTGACATGGCTTTCACGCAGCTCGTCCGGGGTCGCTTCCGGTACCAGCCGGCTCACGATGCTCTGCCGCTCACGGATCACCCCGTTGAGGCGGCCGTCAGCGTCGGTCTCGATGACGCCTCCCTCGGGTTGGGGCGTGGATTCGTCGACCCCGGCGAGCTGCAGCGCAAGCGAGTTGGCCACCGCGCTGTGTCCACCAGCTCGTGTGAGGATCACCGGGTTCAGCCGGGCAGCCGCGTCCAGGTCGTCGCGAAGGGGCCGACGCCCTTCCGCGAGCTCATCCTCGCTCCATCCGTAACCGGTGATCCATTCGCCCTCACCGAGTTGGTCGACCTTTGCGCGCACGAGCGCATCGATCTCGGAAAGAGACGTGATGCCCCCCAGCTCGATATGGCGGTCAGCCCGTCCTCGGATGTGGGTATGCGTATCGTTGAATCCCGGTAGAACAAGGCGACCGTCGAGGTCCAGGGTACGGGTCGCCTGGTATGCATCCAGAAGCGACTCATCTCCGACGGCCACGACGCGCCCGTCTGACACGACGAGCGTTTCGGCGAGTGTGAATTCGTCGTCGACGATCGCGATCGTGCCTCCGGTAAAGATCAGGTCTACCGGGGTCTTATCCTCTGATACGGAGCAGCCCGCGACGACCAGCGCGGTGGTCACAAGGGCCAGCGTTCGGGCCGTAGAATGATCCGTGGTGCCCTTCACCGGAGGGTCGGGCCGTCGCACTGTCCCGCTCGGGGTGGCCGTTCCCGATGGCACTCGCTCGGGCATTCGTCACTCAGCAATACCGTACTCCAGCGCGTAACGAATGAGTTGGGGCATCCCCTTCAGATCCAGCTTCTGGTAGATGCGGCTCCGATACGTAGCCACCGTCTTCGGGCTGATGCTCAACGCCTTCGCGACGTCTTCGGTGCTGTTTCCCGCTCCGAGAAGGCGCAGAACGTCGAACTCACGTCCCGACAGGTCGTGGTGGGGAAGTCGCTCTGCTCCGTCGGAGATTCCCTGAACCAGCAGGTCAGCGAGGATGGGGGTGATGTACTTCTCTCCCCTGGCAATCTGCTGGATGGCCAGCACGATTTCGTCGGGCTCGGCGTCTTTCGTCAGATAGCCCGAGGCACCGTGCCGGAGCGCGCGCAGAGCGAACAGGTTTTCTGGGCTGCTGCTCAGGACCAGCACGCCGGGTGGGTGCGACGCCGACCGGATTCGGGACAGCGTTTCGAGGAAGCCCGGACCCGGCATGTGCACGTCCAGGACGACCACGTCGCAGCTCTCCCTCTCAAGCACCGAGAAGAGCTCAGGCGCATCCTTCGCGGCTCCAACTACCGAGAGGCTGGGCTCCGTTCCGAGGAGTCGCCGCAATCCCTCGCGGATGAGTGGCCGGTCGTCCGCCAGGACTATTCGGATCACGTCGTTGCGGCGTCGGCGCAAAGGACCTTGAAGGCGGCCCCACCCGATGGCGCTTCCTCGACCCAGATCCGCCCGGCGTGAGCTTCAATCACGGATTTGCAGAAGGCGAGCCCGATACCGAAACCGGATCCACCCGACTCGATTCTGGTGTAGCGTTCGAAAATCGAGGCACGCCATTCTTCCGGGACTCCCGGGCCCTGATCCATGACGGAGATGAGGAGCCCTTCGTCCGTGATCGCTGCCTCGAGTGTGACCTCACTCCCCGGCACGCCGCCATATTTCACGGCATTCCCGAGAAGGTTGTCCAGCACGCGGATCATGAGCTTCTCATCCAGAGGAAAGACCATCTCCGTCTCGGGACCCGCATCGACCCGAGTCACAACGGTCAGCTTTTCGGAGCCGGCGATTCGAGAGGCCCGGTTCGCGGCGCCTTCCACGAGGGTTCGGACGTTGGTGAGTGCCCGATTTGCGATCAGCTCCGAGGCCTCGGCGCGAGCCGCCAGGAGCATGTCATCGAGCAGCCCTGAAATCTCACGAGCGGCCTGCGTGATGTCCTCGACGATCGGAGCGTCTTCGGCCGGCGTCAGCCGCGAGAGGACCGAAGCGTTCATCAGGATCGCAGCCAGCGGGGTCCGAAGGTCGTGCACGATCGTTCCGGCGAACTCCTCTCGGGACTCCAGCAAGTGGGCGAGGCGGTCCATCGTACGCTTTGTGCGGACCAGCCCTGCCGCGCGGGTGAGGAGTTCGAGATGGCGAAAGGGTTTGGACAGAAAATCGTCGGCTCCGGCGCTCATGCCTTCCGGTAGGGCATCCGAGCTCGACAGCGCCGTCAGCATCAGGATTCGCGGCGCCGTTTTCAGACCCTGAGAACGGTGCAGATCTTTCGCCTTCTTCGCGATCTCGAACCCGGATTCCCCGGGTAGCATCACGTCCAGAATCAGAAGGTCGGGAGTAAAGGACGTGAGTTTGGAGAGCGTTTCATCCCCATTCTCTGCCGCTTCGACGACCGCCCCCTGACTCTCAAGCATGTCCTGAATGACCGTGCGAATGCTCGGGTCATCGTCGGTCACGAGGATCCGAGCGTCCTGCAGCTGTCCGATGATGCTTGTGGGGACCGCAGTCACGTCGAGGGATTTCCGTTTCAGGCGTGGGAGGACGGTAGCAAAGGGCTGTGAACACCGTGGGTCACGGGCGTCCGGGTCCTTGCGTTTGGGCGGTTGTTCTTTAGAAGGTAGCATGACCGGCGCCGCCACACTCTGCAATAGGGCGCCGCTTCGACCCGGGATTCAGGAGTCATATGGCTGACGAGCTTCACGGCGCAGGCGACCCTTCGTTGATCGGCTCGGTGCGTAGCACCAGCGCGCTGCTCCCGTTTCCGATGCTCGTCATCGATCGGGAAGGCACGATCGTGATGGCGTCGGCGGCGGCAGAAAAGGAATTCGGACATGGTTCGGATCACATGGTCGGCCACGACGTGTATGGTCTGATTCGGGAGCCGGATCAAGCTGCTGTGCGCGCTGCGCTGGAGCGATGCTGGAACGATGTCGACCCGGCACCCGTCGTGCGGGGGCCGGTGGTAGAGATCGGCGGCGAGGACGGGCGGGCTTGGCCGGTCGAGGTCACCCTGAGCAGGTTCGCGGCTGATGGGTCATCGCTCGTCCTCTGCACCTTCTACGGTCGCGACGTTCCTGACCCTTCCCCTACCTCGACGGCCGGCCGGGATGCGTCCGATGCCAGGATGGCGGAGGCTCTTCGGACGAGAAACAAGTTCGTCTCCATGGCGGGTCATGAGCTTCGTTCTCCGCTGACCCCGATCCTCGGCTACAGTGAGGCGATCCTGGTCGGGATCTACGGAGAGCTGACCGACAAACAACGCGGCGTCATCGAGAACATCAGCGCGAGCGGTAATCGATTGAAGCAGTTGATCGACGACATCGTCGATTACGTTCGAGCGGACCTGGCTCCCGGTGACTTCGAGATGTCCGCCGTTGACGCCGCCTCGTTGCTGGCAAGCTGCAAGGCCGAGTCCCAGGGGACGGCAAGCGCGAAGAGCGTGGTCATCGAGGTCGAGATCGGAGAGGATCTGCCCCATGTCTTCGCGAGCCAGCCCCATCTCAAGAAGCTCGTTCTGGCCCTGCTCGACAACGCGTTGAAGTTCACGCCGAACGGCGGGTCGCTTGGCCTGCGGGCACACCGCGTCGAAGGAACAGATGCCGTCGAATTCGAGGTCTGGGACTCGGGCGCCGGGATTCAGGAGGAGGTCCGGGACCAGATCTTTCAGCCGTTCGTCAAGTTTCGGCACAACACGGCGGACGGCGTCGAAAGCTCGGGGCTTGGCCTCGCCAAGGCTGCCAAGCTGGCGGAGCTACACGGCGGGACGCTGCGGCTTCGGAGCTCGGACGGCCACGGGTCGACGTTCACCTTTTCCTGTCCGACCGCCCCGGAGTGACACGCTCAGTACCCTGCTCGAATCTCCTGAATCTCGTCCATGATCGTGAGGAAGGTCTCGAGAACGGATGGATCGAAGTGGTGGCCTGACTCGGCGCGCATCATCTCGAGCACTTCCTCCACGTCCACCGCTTTCCGGTACGGCCGGTCCATCGTCAGGGCGTCGAAGAAGTCGACGACGGCGCAGATTCGTCCCTCGATCGGGATGTCCTCTCCTGACAGGCCGTTCGGGTAACCCTTCCCGTCCCAGCGCTCGTGGTGCGAAAGTGCGATCCGCTCACCCATTTGAAGCAGGGGGGAATCCGAGCCGCTGAGGATCTGTGCACCGATCGTCGTGTGCGTCCTCATCGTGGCCATCTCCGAGTCGGTCAGCTTCCCCGGTTTCAGCAGGATGGACTCGGGAATGCCGAGCTTACCGACGTCGTGCATGGTCGCCGCATGGACAATGGTCTCTACGTCCCTCGGCTTCAGAGCCATCGCGCGAGCCAGGCGTCCGGCGTACAGGCCGATTCGCTCGATGTGGTGGGCCGTGACCTCGTCCTTGAATTCGGCTGCGAGGGACAGGCGTCGAATGGTGTCGATGTGGGCTTCCGATGTGCGCCGTTGCGCCTCGGCCATCTCCGTCATGATCGTGCGAAGGTGCGCAGTGCGACGCTCGACCTCCTCTTCGAGACGACTTTGACGGCCCTTGAGCTCATCGAGGTTCAGTTTCATCTCGATCAGCCATTTCGAACGCATCTCGAGCTCTTCGCTGTCGAACGGCTTGACGACGAAGTCGTTGATCCCACATCCGATCGCTCGCCTGCGACTCTCGGGGTTCGAGAGGCCGGTCACCATGATGATGGGTAGATAGTGTGTGTCCGGATTGCTGCGAATCTTCTCCGCAACCTCGAAGCCATCCATGTGGGGCATCTCGCCGTCGAGCAGGATCAGATCGAAGCCGAGCATCATCTTGGCCAGGGCTTCGATCCCGTCCTCCGCGGTATCCACCTGATAGCCGAACGACTGCACGACGCGAGCGGTCGAGCGCCGAAGCGTTTCGTTGTCATCGACGACGAGAACGCGGGGGCTGGGTCGAGAGGCGTTGTCCACGGAGTTCTCGAATGGGGGCGAACTTTATGGGGCGTCGGAGAGGTTAGCCCCGCGACCAAGATGACTCAATGGATGCTCCCGGGCATCTCCCTTCACCTCTCGCCATCACGTCGAACGACCTCTCCACCCTTCATGACGAAGAAGACCCGCTCCATGGCCGTAATGTCACCCAGCGGGTTTCCGGGCACCGCGACCACATCGGCGAACTTGCCGGGCTCCAGGCTTCCAACATCGTTCTCCCACCCCATGATCCGCGCGTTGAGGCTCGTAGCCGCAGTGATCGCGTCCATCGGGTCTTCCCCGTTCTCCACGCGAATCGCGAATTCGCGAGCATTCTGTCCGTGGGGGAAGACGCCCGCGTCGGTGGCGAATCCGATCGGCAGCCCGGCCTCCAGTGCTCTTCGGAACGTATCGTTGCGGTACCGCATCATTTCGGTCGATCGCTGGATTTGGGCCTCGGGGATACCCATGGACGCGCCTTCACGAGGGACGATGACCCCCACATACAGGGTCGGTACGTAATACGTGTAGTCCTGGGCGAGCAGCATCTCGATGCCCTCCTCGTCCATCATCGAGCCGTGATCGACGGTACGAACACCGGCGCGGATCGCGGCCTTGATTCCCTCTGCGCCGTGGGCATGGGCGGCCACGTAGCGATCCCAGCGGCCGGCCTCGACGACCGCGACCTCGAGTTCCTCGTCGGAGTACTGCTGCGCGCCCGGGGGGATGCCCTGGGACAGGACGGCGCCGGTGGCGAGGATCTTGATGAAGTCGGCCCCGTTCTTGAGGTTGGTCCGGACCGCGCTGCGCACTTCATCGACGCCGTCGGCCAGGTTCTGAACGGCGGGGACGTCGACGTAGATCGAAAACTGGCGCGCGTCTCCGGCTCCGCCGGTCGCGGACACGTAATTGCCGGCGACCATCATCCGCGGACCGGGGAGCGTGCCCTCGTCGATGATGTTTCGCAGGTCCACGTCGGTGAACGACCATGCCGGTCCCATGTCACGAACCGTCGTGAATCCACTCTGCAGGGTAGTTAGCGCGTTCGCCGCTCCGTAGAGCGCCGCCTCCGACGGTGTCGTCGTGACGAGGACCTGCTCCCAGTAGGCGTCCTCCGCATCCGTGAGATGCGTGTGGAGATCGA
>JAYOKZ010000030.1:14958-34816 GCA_038120095.1 Gemmatimonadales bacterium | reverse complement strand
TCGATCGCCCTGGAGTGCAGCTCTACACGGTACGAGACGCAATGGCGGAGGACGTCGATGCGACGCTCGCCGCCCTCGCCGAGATCGGATACCGCGAGGTCGAGATGGCAGGCACGTACGGGATGACACCCGCGGCGTTCCGGCGCAGCCTCGACGCGGCTGGTCTTCGCGCCGTCTCGGGGCACGTCGACTTCCCGCAGGAACGTGGCGACGTGCAACGCGCTCTGGACGCAGCGGCCGAGCTGGGGCACGAGCTCATTGTGGTACCATGGCTTCCGGAGGATCTGAGAACCGGAGACGGATATCGATCCGTGGCGGCGCGTCTCAACCGGTTCGGTGAGGCTGCTCGCGGGATCAACGTGCGGCTCGGCTATCACAACCACGCGTTCGAGTTCGAGGAGACCGACGGCATCGTGCCGATGTCGGTCCTGTTGAACGCCACCAGTGCGGCGCTCGTGGACTGGCAGATGGACATCTTCTGGACCGTCGAGGGCGGGCAGCTGCCCCTCACCTGGCTCGAGCGATACGCCGGTCGGGTGACGAGCGTGCACATCAAGGACCGCACGGCCGGCGGTACGATGGTCGACGTCGGCGATGGTGTGATCGACTTCACCGGGATCCTGGACGCGGCTGGGGCCGATGGACTCCGGTACGGCTTCGTCGAGCACGACAACCCCGGTGATTCACTCGAGAGTGTCCGTCGCAGCTATGAGTACCTGACACGCGGAGGGACGCCATGAGGCGGAAGGCGCAGGACGACTACGACGTCATCGTCGTCGGGTCGGGAGCGGCCGGTGGGATGTGTGCCTACGTGCTCGCATGCTCGGGGGTGAAGGTGCTCATGCTCGAGGCCGGCCGCGATTACGATCCCGCGAGTGAGACCCCGATGTTCCAGCTTCCGCGGGATGCACCCCTGCGAGCGGCCGGGACGCCGGAGAAGCCCTTCGGGTTCTACGATGCCACCGTGGACGGAGGATGGCGGGTTCCGGGCGAGCCGTACTCGAGTGCGGACGGGGCCGACTTCATGTGGTGGCGTGCACGCATGCTCGGCGGACGGACGAACCATTGGGGCCGCATCTCGCTTCGCATGGGCGAGTACGACTACAAGCCCTACTCGCGGGACGGTCTCGGGTTCGACTGGCCCATGAGCTACGGCGACGTCGCGGCGTACTACGACAAGACCGAGATGCTCATCGGCGTGTACGGCTCGAACGAGGGGCTGGAGAACACGCCGAATTCGTCGCCGGGCGTGCTGCAGCCGCCCCCGGCACCCCGTGCGACCGAGCTCCTCACGCAGAAGGTGTGTGGCGAGCAGCTCGATATCCCCGTCATTCCCGCGCACCTGGCGATCATGACCCAGCGTCAGGACGCCGAGCGACTCTCGCGTGAACTGTGGCCGAACAATCCGCTCGCCCAGCGTGTGACGGCCGAGTCGATGCGGTCTCGGGCCGCGTGCTTCTACGCGACGCCGTGCGGTCGCGGATGCTCGATCAAGGCGAATTTCCAGTCGCCGACCGTGCTCCTTCCGCCGGCCCTTGCGACCGGCAACCTGGACATCATCACCGACGCCATGGTGAGAGAGGTCACCGTCGACGGCCGCGGTCGAGCGAACGGGGTTCACTACATCGACAAGACGACACGCCTCGACGAACACGTGAGTGCGCGGGTGGTGATCGTCGCGGCCAGCGCGTGCGAGTCCGCGCGTATCCTGCTGAATTCGAAGAGTGCAGCGTTTCCGGACGGGCTCGGGAACGGCTCGGGTCTGGTCGGGAAGTACGTGATGGATACGGTCGGCGCGGGCGTGTCGGGTCAGATCCCTGCGCTGGAGAACTGTCCGCCGCACAACACGGACGGGGCCTCCGGGATGCATCTCTACATGCCATGGTGGCTGTATCAGGAACAGGCGAGGGGTGAGCTCGATTTCGCACGAGGCTACCACATCGAGTTCGGGGGTGGGCGCCGCATGCCGGGGTATGGGGCGTTCAACGGGATCGAGCCGCTGACCCAGGGCTCGTACGGTCAGGCCTTCAAGGACGACTGTCGCCGTTACTACGGATCGTTCATGTACTTCGACGGTCGCGGGGAGATGATCCCGAACGAGGATTGCTACTGTGAGATCAATCCCGACGAGGTCGACCAATGGGGCATCCCGACGCTCCGCTTCCACTGGAAGTGGTCCGAGCACGAGCTCAACCAGGCGCGTCACATGCAGCACACGTTCCGGGACATCGTCGAGGCGATGGGCGGTCGGGTTCTGAGTACCGTACACGACGATGGTGCACGTGCGATCGCACGTCCCGGTCAGATCATTCATGAGGTCGGTGGGGTGATCATGGGCGATGACCCCGGCCGCTCCGTGCTCAACCAGTTCTGCCAGTCGTGGGAGGTCGACAACCTCTTCGTCACGGACGGTGGCTGTTTCGTCTCGAATGCGGACAAGAACCCGACTCTCTCGATCATGGCGATCGCGTGGCGTGCCTCGGACTACATCGTGGAGCAGCTCGCTCAGGGGAGCCTCGGATGAGTGACGACCTGAAGGGCCGGGACGCGAAGCAGTTGCCGATCCTCGGTCAGCACGGCCCGGAGGGTGTGCTGCCGATGGATCGTAGACAGGCGCTCAAGGTGATGGCCATCGCGGCGGCGGCTCCCACCGTCGCTTCGTGTGCTCCGGAGGTGGCTTCGGATCCAGCGGCGATTCCGGCCCCGGCCAGCAATCCGAGGGCGGCCGGCACGGCGTGGGATCCGGATCTGGTATCACCGTCGGTGCCGTGGGAACGGACCCTCATACCGGACGAACTCGAATCACTCGCCGCCCTCTGCGACGTCATCATTCCCGCGGACGACCGATCTCCGTCTGCGAGTCAGGTCGGGGCGCACGACTTTATCGACGAGTGGGTCAGCGCTCCGTACGACGGGAACGCGAACGATCTCGTGCTGGTCCGCGGCGGACTGGTGTGGATGGATCGCGAAGCCGCTGAACGCTTCGGAGACGGCATGCGCTTCAGGGGGCTTACGGTCGACCAGCAGCACGCGATCTGCGACGACATCTGCTTCGTACCCGACGCGGCCGAAGGGCACGAGGTCGGGGCGCGCTTCTTCGATCGCGTGCGCGACCTGACGTCGACCGCCTTCTGGACGACACAGGCCGGCATGGACGATCTGCAGTACGTGGGCAACGTCCCACTCGCGCAGTGGGACCCTCCCCCACCGGAGGTCCTGCGCCATCTGGGACTCGAGTAACCTCCGCTCTTACACCAACCGCGACAGACCATGACAGAAGCAACGACGGATCGCGTCAACGCAGACCGCCTCTTCCTCGGGAGCTGTGTAGCCCTGATCGCCACATCGGTGGCGTTCGCCACCGTGGGTGCGGTGATGCTCGCGCTCAAGCGCGAATTCGTACTCACCAACGAAGAGGTCGGCTGGATCGGCGGTGCTGCGCTGTGGGGCTTCGCCGTCTCGCAGCTGGTGTTCGCACCGCTCGCCGACTCGATGGGGATGAAGGCGCTCCTGCGGTTGTCCTTTCTGGGTCATCTGCTTGGCTCGCTGACAATGATCTTCGCGGGTGGCTTCACGACGCTTTTCGTCGGCGCTCTCGTGATCGCGATGGCAAACGGTCTGGTGGAGGCCGCGTGCAACCCGCTGGTCGCGGCTCTCTATCCGGACAACAAGACCGTCAAGCTGAATCAGTTCCACGTGTGGTTCCCCGGAGGGGTGGTCATCGGCGGTCTGGCGGCCTTTGCGCTCGACTCCGTGGGTATTCCCGGTTGGCAGATCAAGATCGGACTGATCCTCATCCCGACCGTCGCCTACGGGGCGCTCCTCCTGGGCGAGACGTTCCCGCCCACCGAGGGCGTCGAGGCGGGCGTGAGCATGGGTGAGATGTTCAGCGCCGCATTCACGACGCCGCTCATGTGGGTCATGCTGATCGCGATGGCCATGACCGCGTCGGTCGAGCTCGGACCGAATCGGTGGGTGCCTGCCGTCCTCGAGTCCGGGGGTATGGCCGGGATCCTGGTGCTCGTCTGGATCAACGGGCTGATGGCCGTCATGCGGTACCGGGCCGGGGACGTCGTTCACCGAGCCTCACCCACGGGCCTGCTTCTGGTGTCGGCGGTGATTTCAGGTGCGGGGCTGCTCGCGCTCAGCTATGCGAGCGGAGCCGCGATGACCGTCGCGGCCGCGACCGTCTTCGCCCTCGGTGTCTGCTACTTCTGGCCGACGATGCTCGGCGTCGTCTCGGAGCGAGTGCCTCGCTCGGGCGCGCTCGGTCTCGGACTCATGGGTACGGTGGGGATGGCGACGGTCGGCCTGGTGACCTCCCCACAGATGGGTGCCATCGCGGATCGTTACGCGCACGCCGAGCTTCCGGTAGCCGAGACGATCCAGCTCTTCGAACGGGCGGAACGAACCCTGGCCACGCGTACGGACTCGGATTCGCAGACTGCGGCCGGGGCGATCGGCGTCGTGGCGCGCGCATGGCAGGCGGACAACGAGCTGCCCGCACCGGAGACCGCGAATGCCCTCAGAGCCCTCATTGCATCGGATGCGGACGCGACGCTGGTGAGTGATGCTCAGGCGATTCTGGGACCGGCTGACAATGCAGGCGGCAAGATCTCGTTCCGCTGGGTGGTCCCGCTGTGTGGAGTGCTCATGCTGATCTTCGGGGGCTTGTACATGAAGGATCGGCAGGCGGGCGGGTACAGGGTCGAACGTCTCGAGGCGAGCGCGTGACCCCCATCCGATACGGGATGATCGGGGGCGGGCCCGGCGCATTCATCGGAGCCGTGCATCGCATGGCCGCGGCGCTCGACGGCGAGTACCACCTCGTCGCCGGCGCGTTCTCCTCTGATCCCTCCCGGTCCCGCGAGACCGGCGAGGAATTGGGGCTGGATGCAGAGCGAGTGTATGCGGACTTCCGAGGGATGGCCCTGTCAGAGGCGGCGCGCGACGACGGCATCGAAGCTGTCGTCATCGTGACACCGAATCACCTGCACCATCCCGCGGCACGCGCATTTCTCGAAGCCGGCGTCCACGTCATCTGCGACAAGCCGATGACGACGACGACCGAGGATGCGGAGGAGCTGGTGCGGCTCTCGGACGAGCGCGGTCTCGTCTTCGCGGTGACGTACAACTACACGGGCTATCCCATGGTGAAGGAGGCCCGTCGGCGCGTCGCGTCGGGAGCGCTCGGTTCGCTTCGGAAGGTCGTGGTGGAGTACTCCCAGGGGTGGCTTCGAACTCTTCTGGAGGCAGAAGGTCAGAAGCAGGCCGAGTGGCGCGGGGATCCGGAACGCGCCGGGCTCTCGTCGGCACTCGGTGATATCGGCACGCATGCCTTCAATCTGGTCCACTACGTGACCGGGCTTGAGACGCATCGGCTCTTCGCGGACCTCGGCACCGTCGTCGAGGGTCGTGCGATGGAGGACGATGCCGCCGTGTTGCTCGAGCTGGAGGGTGGCGTCCGAGGCGTGATGATCGTCTCCCAGATCGCGACCGGAGAGCGGAACCACCTTCGGTTGCGGGTCTACGGCTCCGAGGGGGCGCTCGACTGGTGTCAGGAGGACCCCAATCGGCTCCGGATCGTCGATCCGGATGGCTCGGAAACGGTCGTGTTCCGGGGAGGCGAGACCGGGCCGGACGCGGCGCACGCGACGCGGCTTCCCGGAGGGCATCCGGAAGGCTTCATCGAAGCGTTCGCCAACATCTATCGTGGTACCGCAGCCGAGATTCGGAGGCGATCCCGAGGCGAGGGGACGGTCGACGGCGACGGGGGGGAGAGGAAACTGGATTTCCCCACCGTAGAGGATGGAGCGCTGGGTGTGCACTTCGTACATCGAGCCCTTGAGAGCAGCCGGACAGGGAGCTGGGTCGAGGTGAAGGGTGGGTCAGCCCATTCAGGCGAGGCGACATGAGCATCTGGAGTGATCGAGCGGGGCAGTCGCGTCCCGTAACCCTGTTCACGGGGCAGTGGGCGGACCTTCCTCTCGCTCTTCTCGCTGAGAAGGCATCGGAGTGGGGTTATGACGGCCTCGAGCTCGCGTGCTGGGGCGACCACTTCGACGTTCAGCGTGCGGCGGCTGACCCCGATTACTGCGTCGAGCACCGCGAGCTGCTCCGGTCGCACGGGCTCGACGTCTTCGCGGTAAGCAACCACCTCGTGGGTCAGGCCGTTTGCGATCGCATCGACGAGCGGCACAAGGCCATTCTGCCCGAGCACGTCTGGGGCGATGGTGACCCCGAGGGGGTCCGCTCGCGCGCCGCAGAAGAGATGAAGCTGACCGCCCGCGCCGCTGCAAACATGGGTGTCCCTGTGGTCAACGGATTCACCGGCAGTTCCATATGGCCTCTCCTGTATTCGTTCCCGCCGGTGCCCGAGGAATGGATCGAAGAGGGCTTCGTGGACTTCGCCCGTCGCTGGCATCCTATTCTGGATGTCTTCGACGAGGTCGGCGTTCGCTTTGCGCTGGAAGTGCATCCGACCGAGATCGCCTTCGATATCGTGACCGCCGAACGGGCACTCGCCGCTGTCGGACATCGGGAAGCGTTCGGATTCAATTACGATCCGAGCCACCTCGCGTACCAGGGTGTCGACTGTGTCGACTTCATCCATCGCTTCGCCGACCGTATCTACCACGCGCACATGAAGGACGTGTGGTGGTCCGATCAACCGGGACCGTCAGGTGTGTTCGGCGGGCATCTGCCCTTCGGCGACAGAGAACGGAACTGGGATTTCCGAAGCCTGGGGCGAGGGCATGTGCCCTTCGAGGATGTCATTCGCGCCCTGAACCGGACTGCCTATCGGGGGCCGTTGTCCGTCGAGTGGGAGGACTCTGGCATGGACCGGGAACATGGAGCCGAGGAAGCTTGCGCCTTCGTCAACGCAATCGATTTCCCTGTCGCACGAAACGCGTTCGACGCCGCCTTCTCAGACGAGTCGCCCTCCTCGCAGGGCTGACGTCGACCGAGGATCAGTTTGCGTCGCCGGGGACCCGCAGATTGTCCCGGAAGTCCGAGAACGACTGAGGACTGACGATGCCGGCCTCTCGCCACCGGTCTCGGTGGGCATCAGCGCCGGCCCCCCCGATCACCACCTTCACGGTGGGCGGAAGCCTGCGACGAATTTCCAGAACCTCGCGAACCCCGTTGGAGTCGAGTCGCGGGTGCACCGCTGAGAGCGCCACCATGCGTGCGCCCAACTTATCGGCGGCTCGAGCGATTTCTGCGGCAGGAAGATCAGGGCCGAGGAAGCGGACACGCCAACCCTCATAGGCGGCGACTACACCGGCGAGCAGGGCACCGAACTCGTGTCTCTGCCCGGCAGGAGTCCCAGTGAGCGCGAGAGGAGCCGTCGCATCTTTCTGATTCGTGGACGACATCCACTCGAGGAACCTCCGGATCGCCACGGACGCAATGTGCTCGGTGCTGGGGCCGAGACGTCCCGCCTGCCAGCCTCGCCCGATCTCCTGGAGCAGCGGTACCATGAGACCCTCGACGAGCTCATGCGGGCGCAGCTCGACCGCACAGCGCATCATGAACTGCTCGAGCTCGTCCATGCGCATCTGCTCGATGTGGTCGAGCGCCACCTTCACGCGTTCGATGT
The DNA here is from genome assembly GCA_038120095.1 of Gemmatimonadales bacterium. Taxonomy (GTDB): domain Bacteria; phylum Gemmatimonadota; class Gemmatimonadetes; order Longimicrobiales; family Gaopeijiaceae; genus UBA2589. The sequence goes on along the minus strand of JAYOKZ010000030.1, from coordinate 27,213 downwards.
CGGGCGCCACGAGATCACCGATCGGGTGGATGGGTGCTTCCCGGTCCTCGTCGATGAGGGCCTCGAGCTGTGGCAGATCGAGGCTCGCGACCAGGCTGATGCTCCTACCACCGTCTACCGCCGTGGCCAGCAGCTGAAGGCGCCGGATGTCAGCGTCGGAGTAGAGGCGCTGCCCACCCTCGCTTCGGCTCGGTGTGACGACGCCGTAGCGACGCTCCCAGGCACGAAGAACAGGGGTGGATAGCCCTGTTCGCTGGGCGACTACGCGAATCGGATGCCTAGCACTGGTAGATTCACTCATCCTTTAAGCTAGCACGGTGTCGAGTCGCGGTCAAATCATGAAGTGAACAGAACATGAACTACTGAACTTCATGTCACAGAAAAGTTCGCACAGAACCTGGACGACGGAGGCGGTCATGTCGCACGTCATCGTCGGGCCTTGATCGAGGCGGTTGTGCGGCGGAGATCTGACCCGATCCGTGTCCCCGCGGGCGGATCTGCCGGCGTTGGGTAACGACCCGTACAGCTCGCGCGGGGCCCAGTCAGGCGCTAGCCCCCGTCGGGGAGGATGCCTGCGGTCGCCAGTACGCGTTGGAGAGAGTCGGTGAGAAGGTTGTGATCCTGAATCGTCGCGCGGCAGGCCGACTCGGATGATCGCAAGCGGCTCTCACGCCCTTCCCAGACCCCGACGGAATCGTTGTACTCCTCGAAGACCGACATGTAGGCGTCGTAGCTCGCCGCCGGAACACCCCGTCCCGGAAGGGACTCGAAGTCGTCGACGACGCGCTTCAGTGAATCGATCGTGACGCTCAGCTCCACGAGCGCGGCCTGGCTGGTCTGGAGGGATCCCCGGCATCGGTCCGCCGCGGCACGGGATCTGAAGAGTTCCTCACGCAGGGCGTTGATTTCATCTTCGGTGCGCTGACGCTCGAGGATCCGATCGATGCTGAGGAACCCGAGAACCCCCGTGCCAAGGATGGCCAACGCGGCGAGGCTGGCGGTCAGCCCTCGTTTCATCGGGCTCCTTCGGTGACCGTAAACCCAAACATCATTCCCGCGTGCAGGTGTTCCGCGATGTGGCAGTGGAACATCCATTCGCCCGGGTTCGACATGTCCACCAGGACATCCATGGTGGAGCCGACCGGCACGATCGCGGTGTCCTTCCAAACGAGGTTGCGGTTTTCGACCTCGTCCATGGAGAGGACCAGGAAGCGCTGGCCGTGAATGTGGATCGGATGGTTCATGGGGTGAAACGAATCAGGCGTGTTGTGGATTCGGATCTTTACCACATCGCCCACCTGGAACGCCCAGTCGATTTCGCCGTTCTGAGCTCCTGTGGCCACATCCTCCAGAATCCAGGTCACCTCCTCAGCTGTGGAGAGCCAGTTCATCATGGGCATGGCGTCGTTCCACTCCATCGGAGCGGTATACAGAGTGTCGGCTTCCATCGACAGAACGATGGACGGGTGGAGACCTCGGACTCGGACCGTGGTCACCACTTCATGATCGGGCGCTCGTGCGAAGTACGGCCGGAAGGACTCGATGTCCGTGACCACGTCGTCGTGCTCCCGAAGCGTCTCGAAGGCCATGCTCACGCCCGGCTCGGCCTCCTGATCGGAGACATTCACCAGAGAAAGGGTGTCAACCTGGGGGTAGAACTCTCCCCGAAAGTGGTTCACGGCCTGAACGGTGTTCGCGATCGCGATTTCACCGGGTTGGTCGAATCGCACGTCCACCACGTAGCGTTCAGCCGGTGCAATCACAACGGAGCCGACCCACTGCTCGCGCTCGAAGCGGCTTACATCGGAGGCGACGATCTTCACCTTCGCGCCACCGAACGTCACGTTGAACGTTCGGGAGTTCGCGACATTCGTCAGGTAGAAGCGGATGACCTCACCCTTCCGTGCCTCGAGCCGGTAGTCGGTCTCGCCATTCACCATCATGACGTTTCCGAACCGACCCATCAGCGCGTGCGTCGGTGATTCATCACCCCAGGGCAGGGCACCCTGTTCATCCATGAGGATGTCATCGAGTACGAACACCTCCTCGCGGTGCGCCGGACCGTAGTAATCGGGGTCCGGCGAGGTCACGAGGAGGTTACCGAACAGCCCCAGGTCTTGTTGAACGTCCTCACGGACGTGCGGATGGTACCAGTACATGCCCGCGTCCGGGACGTGGACCTCGTACGTAAAGCTCTCACCGCGCTGAATGGCTTCCTGAGTCACCCCCGGGACGCCGTCGAAGCGGTTGTCGATCCGGATACCGTGCCAGTGAACTGTGGTAGGCATCTGAATGTCGTTGGTCACTCGGACCATGACCGTAGCGTCCTTCGGTGCCTGAATGAGCGGTCCGGGGTACTGACCGTTATAGCCGAACATGATCATCTCATGCCCCCCGATCGTCCGTCGGACCATCGAGACGGAGATGTCGAGCGTATCGCCATTCGTCATCGGCACGACCTCGGAGGGACGGGCCTCGGGGAGCGCCGACCGGTCGATCCCCATTCCGGGCATGAAGGGGCCGACGACCGGAACGGCGCTCTCCAGGCCCGGCAGCATCGGCATGTCCATGTCCATCGGGACCATGCGCCAACCCCCGTCCATCCTCATGCCGTGCATCTCATGCTGCGCGCTCGAGGGGGCGGGCAGGACGAAGGACGCGAAAAGGGAGAGCAGTGCACCGCACGTCGATCTGCGATTCATGAGCCCGGCTCGCCTAATTTCCATAGCCATAGGCGGCGCAGTTTTCCTGCTGAAGGGCACCATGGCCGACCATCGTGTGCATCATCCCGCTGCGCGACATGCCCCGCATCACGATCGGCCCGCTCCACATGTCCTGGTCAGGATCATCCGACGGCTCGAGCGTGATGACGACGATGTACTTGTTCCAGTCCACGCGCCCAGATGTCTCGAGATGCTCGTCGAGTGCACCCATCCGTTCGATGCGGTCGATCTCCGAGGTCGTAACCCACGCAACAAGCTGGCCCTGACGAGGTACGCGCATGCGGCTCAGAGAAACGTGTAGATCGTACGCGTAGCTGCCATCCGGCGAGAGCTGGATCGAAAATGGTGAGTCGGCGGAAACCGACGCTTCCACGGTACCGGTCGCGAGTCCCGTTCCGGGGACATTCCTGGTCGTGACCAGTTCGAAGGCATAGTAGGGTGGCCCCCCCGGGCACGTTGCCGCGGAACGCTCGGCGAACGCGGATGTGAACGGGGAGTCATTCAAGACCGCTGACGACTCCGCGGAGGCGCCGAACAAGGTCAAAAGAGCGATAATCCTGATCATGCTCGAGCGTACGTCTCGTGGTGTGGGACGACAAGGCGTGCAGAGACCTACCAGAAAAGAGGTCCAATGGTCCGGACAATCATCGGAGTCGTCGTCGGAGCGGTGTGTCTCGGTGGGATCGTGGCGCTCCTTCAACAGGTGCCGTCGGCGATGCATCCACTTCCCCCCGAACTGAATCCGCTGGATCCAGCTGACGCCGCCGGTTTTGCCGAATACCTGGCGGGAATGCCAGCCGGGGTGTGGCTTGTGGCCATGCTCTCCGAGGTCCTCGGTGCCGCGATCGGAGCGCTCATGGCCGGTGTGATCGCACGAGATGCTCCGAGGGGCGCGTCCGGCGTCGTCGTTGCGCTCGCTGTGCTTGCGAGCGCTGCGAACTGGACGGCCTTCGCCCATCCGGTTTGGTACATCGCCGGGCAGATCTTCCTTTATCCCGTCGCCCTGACAGGGGTCTGGGCACTGTTGGCTGCACGACCTCGGAGCGGGACAGGCTGAGCGTCGGCGCAGGGCGCACCGGGCGAACACCTGATTCCGGCACGCCTCGCTGTACCCACGACCGCAAATGGACGAAGGCCAGTGGCCCGGACTCGAAGACCGGTCCGGGCCACTCTGATGTCCGGGTTCCGAAGACTGTCGGCAAGCCCGTCTTCGTTACACGAACTGTACCTAGCGATCTTCCTCGCTCACCGGTCGCCGTACGACGGGGTTATCCCAGTCCTGCGCGGAGGAGATGTTCGGCTGACCCCAGTGCTCTCCGTTCCACCCCTGAAAGCCGTCCATCTTGAAGGTCCAGAACCCGGTGGACATGTCACTGATGACGATCAGGCCATCCTCGTTGCGCACGTCGACGCCGAACGCACCATTGAACATGGCGGGCCGGCCCTCGACCGTCGGCCCAATGTACGTGTCGTAGTAGCCAACGGTCACCGGGTTGTGGGGATCCTGGAGGTTGAAGATCTGCAGACCGTCGAGGTAGCCGGAGACGAAGACGTACGGCCACCGCACTTCGTGGTTGTGCACGAGGTTGCGCCAGTCTGCGGTGAACGCAGAGATCGGTGAGCGGACGTTGACGGTCTGCCCCTCGAGCGCGGGCTGCAGGTCGAAGATTCTCAGAGGAGCGTACTGGTACTCGGTCTCAGCGATCACGTAACGGCCATCCGGGCTCGGCGTGAACGTATGCCCGTAGCTCACCCCGCTGACACCCGTGAGCGTGATACGCAGCTCCGGATTTTCGAGGTCGGTCACATCGTAGATGTAGTAGCCACCAGTGCCGCCGCCGTAGAATCGATCCTCTCCGGAATCTGGATGGTAGCCGACGTAGAAGTCGTGATAGCCGCGACCGCCACCCTGACCCAGGGTTGACTCGGGGATCGGGACCATGCCGACCCGCGCGTTTTCGAGATCGCCGTCGACGATCATTCCCAGGTCATACACCAGCGCGCCCGGTGCCCGCGCCGTGGTGAACAGGTAGACTCGGTCGTTCTGGTGCTTGTAAATGAAGATGTTGTGAAACCCACCAGGCATCTCCGGCTCACGAATGCGTGCCACTTCCCGGACCGTCGATGCATCGGGCAGGCCCGTCACGTCGAGGATCACTGCTCCCAGATCGGTGTTCGGCCCGCCCTGACCGAATTGAAGCGACTGCACGAGGTAATAACGGTCGTTCCACTTGAAGTGCTTCACGTCCATCCCACCTGTGCGCTGGTGGAGGTCCTGATTCTCGATTCTCCACTGGTAGATCAGCTCAGGGTTTTCAGGGTCTTCCAGGCTGATGATGTCCGTCCCTTTCGGTCCTTCCCAGCCATAGACCATTCGCGAGATGTACGCGTACGGGCGGTCCAACTCCTGTTCCAGGTCCATGTCCGCGACCGAGAGCTGGGGGCCGAGCGGGAGGTGGCCGAGCACCTCGATGTTGTCGCTGCCACGGTTGAGCGGCGACCAGGGGACCTGCTGGGCAGCCAATGGTGAGGCAACGGTGAGCGCCAGCATGGGAAGGATGGGCGTACGGGCGATCTTCATTCGCGACCTCGTCGTGGAGCCGGTTGGGAGACTCGGTAACGTTGGGTCGCTCCGGGCGGGGCGGCAACCGGCACACGGATGTGCGCCGACGTGGGCCCATGTACATTCGAGGTCTCTCCCGGTGGCCGAGCACGCAGCCTTCGGCCCCCGATCGGGAGGTTCGGATCGTGTACCTGCAGGCAATGGCGGAGATATCAGGGTGTGCGGACTTTTTGCCATGATCAGCGCGACGCCGCTTCGGGCTCAGGGGGAACCCGGTGCGTTTGCCGTCGGGGATTTCTGGGGTTTGACTCAGCAGGCCGGACCTTTGCGCTGGCCTATCTTCGTGGTCCTGGCCTTCGGCATGGTTCAGGTCTTTCTCAAGCTTTACGAGCTGATCCGCGACCGGCAGGTATCCGCTGTGCTTGCGGCGACCGACTTCACGACCATGGATCTGGAGGCAATCGCCGGCCTGATCGGCCGTCAGGACGAGACACTGTTGTCGTCCCTCCAGTCGACGATGGTGAACGTGTTCCAGACCCGCCCGGGTGAGGGTCTGCTCCACGATGAGATCAGCAATTTCGTGCTGTTTCAGCAGGGGCAGTTCGAGAGTTTCCGGCGGCGAATGGATTTCCTGTCGGACACTGCCGGTGCTCTGGGCCTCATGGGTACCGTGTGGGGTATGTTCACAGTGTTCTTTCAGGGGACGGCCGAGCAGGACGTCATTCTTCGCGGCATGGGGATCGCGCTCATCACGACGCTCCTGGGGCTCGTCGTCAGTATCATCCTGAACTTCAGCACGACAGAGCTTTCGACCTTCTTCGGGAAGCGACTCGACGCCGTTTCGAGGAAATCGGATGAATTGCGCTTCCGTCTGATGGAACTCGCGCCCGAATCCGAGTCGGTCCGGACGCGGACGGTTGGTCGTTCGCATGATGAACTGGACGATTCGCCAGCCGGCGCCGGAGAGGTGTTCGCAGCGCCAGTCGTCGCCGCTCCGCTGTCTGTACCGGAGCCGGAGCCGACGCGGGAGGTGCCTTCATGGCATTACCTCGAGGATGCGGGCGGTCCGTACGCGGGAGTAGCGGGGAGTTCCGTGGACCTTGTGAGGGTCATGGTGAAGGATCGTGACGGTGAGGCGGTGGAGGGGATTCCGGTGGTGATCTCCGTCGCGACCTCAGGGGGATCACTCGAGGGAGGAGTTCGGACCCTCCGATCGTCGTCCGGAGTCGATGGTGCCGTTGCGTTCGGCTGTACCCTTCCGGAGCAGGCCGGAACCTTCGCCCTTGACGTTGCCCTGCCAGACCAGCCGGGCCCGGCTACTCGGGTCGAGGTTACGGTGGTGGCGGCGGCGGCGGCGAGGATGGAAGTGGAAGGAAACAATCAGGCCGCCGTTGCGGGCATGCGGCTTCCTCAGCCGCTCGGTGTCTTCCTCGCTGACTCCTATGACAACCCCGTCTCCGGGGCAGTGGTCGGCTTCTCGGTCCAGCACGGTGATGGGCGTTTTGCTTCCGGCGAGGAAGCCGTGAGGGTGACGACGGGCTCGGACGGCAGAGCAACTGTGCCGTTCGTTGTTTCGAGCAGTGCGGGCCAGAACGTGGTAGACGTGACGGTGGAGGGATCGAATCACGCGGCACGGCTCGTTGCGTTCGGGACGGAGGTCTAGGCTCCCGTGAAGAAGTCCGGGTTCGTCGTCCGGTTCGTCGATGTAGTGCTGATCCTGCTCTTCGGGTTCATCAGTATTTCCAGCGTCCGCTCCACGGCGATCGAACTCCCGGAGAGCACGGAAACAGCGGCTCCACCGCCCGAGATGGAGGAGGTTGTCTTTATCGCGATCCGGACCGACGGGACGTATCTCGTCGACGATGAACGCCGGGAGATTCGAGGGGCGCGGAACCTGCTGGAATGGGTCGAAGAGGAAGTCGACCGGATGGGAGACGTTCCTGTGAAGGTTCGAATCCGAGCCAGTTACGACACGCCCATGCGGTATCTCGTGGATGCGGCCCGTGTGTGCGACGAGGTGGGTGTCGACAAGGCGCTCGAAGTGCTGATGGCGGTGGGCGACTGACATGGCCACACGCGGCTTTCTCATCCGATTCATCGACATCGGGCTCATCGTTCTATTCGGCTTCCTCATGATCAGCGACATCGATGCCCTGTCGCGCGTGGACCTTGCGGGAGCGCGTCAGGATGTGGCCGAGCCCGCGGACGTATCCGAGGAGGATCCGCGCAGCTTCGTGGCCGTGGACATTCTGCCCGATGGACGCTTCGCACTGTCCGATCCCCGGGACGTCGACGCCCCGCCGGCCGGTGCGGCAACGATCGAAGCGCTGACCGATGAGCTTGCTGCACGTCGCCGCATTCACGCAGGCGGCGGCACGGAGACCGTGGTGCTGATCCGGCCGGACCCGGCATCACCGGTCCAGTACACGGTCGATGTGATGGACGCATGCGACCGCCTCGGCATCGTCAAGAGTTTGCAGATGGATATCGATGTGTCCGGGCGCTCGGAGGTCGGAGGGTGATCCGTCCCAGGCCGAGGGGGAGGCAGACGAGCGCCCGTGTGGGCGCGTTCCTTCTGACCGTCGGACTCCTGCTGGGTGCGGCTGCCGGCCTGCGAGCGACGTCATTGCCGGCGTTCGCGTCAGGAAGAGAGATCATCCGGGAGCTCGACGCCCTGATCCTCGAACGTTTCGCGTTCGCGCAACCCGAAGACGCTCCGATGGAGGAGGATCTGCCGGAGAGCGTGGACGAAGACTCCGAGGACGTGTCGTTCGACGACCAGGTCGGAGCTGCGGTGGCGGGTCTGGAAGACCTGTTCGGAAGTCGGAGCGCCTCCGCGCCCACCGCGGTCACGCGGGATGCAGTGTCAGATGCTGACGAAACTCCAGGCATTCAGGTGGCTGCGGATGATGCCCGCTTCGAGTCCCTCTTCGGCGATCGCGGTGATGCGCCGACCGGGCGTGTCGGCCGATCCCGGTCCGCACGAAGTACCGGTTCGGGGATTGGACTCGGGATCAACGAGCGGCTCGCGGAGGCTCGTCAGGGAGCGGATACTCCGGGATCCTCGAGCGGTGGTCCGGACGTGACCGTTCGGACGGGGACGGAACGCGCGGATGTCGAGGTCCCCACCGTCGTCATCACCGAGTACGAAGCGGACGGCTTCGACGGCTCCGAGGCGGACCGACTCGGTGCCTGGATGAGGGCGCACCCGTCGCCACTACCGGTCGGGGTCAGAGTGCACATGAACTATCAGCCGGCGTTCCTTACGTCGGCGGTACCGTTCGAGTCCGGCGGAGTCCGATGGGAGCTCTACCTCATGTTCAACGAGGCCCTTCGCGAACTTCACATCGTACTCGTCGAGGGTGACCGCTCCGTCTACCTCATCGACCGAGGGTTTCAGGAACGGAGTCGGTCCCTCCGTGAGGGGACGGTCCGTCGGGCCGATGGCCGGATCGTTGCGGTGGATTCCCGTTCGGGGGCGGCCTCCGGGGATCGAGCTCGCGAGTTCTACAACGTATTCCTCTCGTGGTGGGGTACGGTCGAAGGGGATTCGGGTGCGTAAGGGTGCCTGGCTGATCGGTGGAGTGTTGGCCGTGGTGGGGTGCGGGGGCACGCGTCTGGAAGCGCCAGCCCCTCCGCCCGTCCCTGTTCGGCCGATCCCGGCTGGCGTCGACTCGGTCACGGCGATGGAAGTCGATTCGATTGCGGACGCGTCCTTCGTTTCCGAGGCTGACGAGGCGCAGGCCCTTGCGCTTCAAGACGAGGGCCGCCTCATGGTCGAGCGTACGGATTCGATGTGGCTCGTCATGTCAGCTCTGATCGAAGCAGAAGCCGGAGTCTCGGAGTCGGATTCTGTAGAGGCGCGTGAGGCTGCCAACCAGGGCGGGGTCGCGCTCGTCCAGCTCGACTCTCTCATTCGCGTGTCGGATCTCGACCAACAGACGCTTGCGCGGGAGTCAGGAGTTCTGCTGGACAGTGCCGAGGTCGCTCTGGAGCGATCGTTTCAGCTGAATCCGTTCGACACCCGTAGTCGGGTGTGGCTGTCCCAGGTGTACGAGCTGCAGGCACGTCGCCTCGGGCGTGCCGAGCAGTATCAGCGGGCAATCGAGGAGCTGGAGAAGCTGACGCTCCTCACCCCGGATCAGCACGGCGTCTTCGCGATGCTTGCAAACAACTATTTCTACGCGGGGAACTGGGACGGCGCTGCGCTCAATTATCGGAGAGCGGAGGAGGTCTACCTTGCTACGTACGACCTGCTGGTGGATGACGTGCAGCCGATCGATTCAGCGACCGTGTATGCCTACGCGCAGGCTCAGGGGGACATGCATGTCCAGCGTCTCGATGCCGACCGAGCGCTTGAGGCGTACAGGCGGGCGCTCGATTTCGCGCCGACGGCGGACGATCGTGCGTATGTGAATGGAGAGTTGGAGTGGATGGCGTGGGACGACCAGAACCTGCGCTCCGCCTTCACGCGGGATTCTCTCCTTACGCTTGAGCAGGGAGGTGACCTCGAGGGAGCACGCCGGGGATACACCGCACTCCTCGTGGACCTCAATTCTACGACCGCCATCGACGAGATCGACTGGCGGCTCGGGATCGTGGAGTACAACCTTGGTCGGAACGAGGAAGCGGCCAACCGCCTGCAGGCCCTCGTCGCACGCTCGCCTACAGGGCCGGACGGCGTACCTGCCGCCGAAGCGTATCTGCGCTATTTCGACGATTTCGGCACGCTCCTCCTCAACCTCGGACGCGAATTTCGCGTTGAGCAGCGAGACCGCCGCACGGCCCTCAAGTACTTCACGCAGGCGACGACCTTCGTCTGGTCCGGACAGGCCGTGGCTTACTTCGAGACCGCTCGTCTCCTGCAGGGGAACGTCGAAGTCGCGTTGGAGAACGCCGCCCTGGCGATGGCCGACGAGACCTCATTGAGCGAACAGCAGCGCGCCGACCTGTATCGTCTGCTCATGGACCTCCATCGTCGGACCGGGGACTTCGAGGAGGCCCGACGCTACCGCGATGCATACCGGGCCCTGCGCGGTGGTTGACCGGATCGCCATCGCCAGGCTCGTGTTGGTGGGCCTCCTTCTGATCGCATGTCGCGGATCTGACCTGCACGCCCAGGCAGGTTCCGTGGATTTTTCTCAGGTCACACGGCCGGTGGTACAGGTGACGGACTCAGCCACCATCGACTACCTGCTCTTCGAGTTGTTCGTGGAACCGGCGACGCCTGCGAGTCGCCTGCAGGTCATCGACGTCACTCAGAACGGCTTCGGTCCCGACGATGTCCTCATCACCTTTCCGTCCGTCGAGGTCTTCACGATCCCGGCGTTCCTCCCTGATTCTGTTCAGGCGCTCATGGGCAGCTGGGCACCGGAGGTCGAGTACCGAATGGACTCGGGAAACATGTCGGCCTCTGCGCTCGGGTCGCTCATCGGAAGCGAGTCGGACAGCACCCGTCTGGCCGAGGGTGCGTTGCTGTACGACCTGGTTCAGGCCGTGGAACGGAGTTATCGGGACTTGCCGGTCGCACTCCTGTTCCAGCGCGACTCTGTCGGCTTCACCTTCCAGCTCTGGGACTACAATCGCCCCTCCATGACGTATGCACCCCGGCCGGAGTTCGTACCGGATACGGCGATTGCGGCGGTGCTCCAGATGCTTCGGGGCGTCGGGTACGTGCCGGGCCAGAATGCGACGGGAACAGGGTTGTCGCTGGAGGCGAGCGGACAGGCCGTGGTTACGGTAGATCGAGCCCTCGAGGGAATGAGGGAGCTGCCGAACGAGCAGATGCGCATCCTGGCTGCCCAGACCGTGCTGCTCGGCTCCTATGATCTCGACCGGTCCGGAGCAATCGATCAGGCCGATGAAATCGATGCTCCGACCTGTGCGGTATGGCGGGCCCTCGACCAGGCTTTCCCGGACTACCTGAACCGGTATGGATTCGGGGGAACAGGTGAGCCGTACGTGGGCGACGTCGTTCTCAACATTTCCGGCAACGTTCGGGTACCCGGAGGCATTCGAGCCAGTGCATGCCTGGCCGGACAGGAACCACCGCCGACGGATCCGGCGAGTGTGTCAGACCCTGAGACGGACGGTGGGTTCAACGAGGTGGTCGAACGCTTCGTACGACTCGAGGCCGCTCGAGAGATCCTTCAGGACGCCGGCCGTCTCGGGACGACACCAGATGAGTGGTCGGAGCGGGTCCGTGCGATCATGCGGGGTCGCTTCGATCGGGATGGCTCGGGCCTCCTGGACCAGACCATCGAGATCCGCTCCGTTCCCTGCGATGTATGGCAGGCCATGGCGGCCACGCATCCGGAGTACGGGTACGGGATGGGCTTTCTCTCGGGCAACCTCTATGCCGGCGACCACATCGGGGTGTCCGCCAGCCAGCGGGAGGAGCTGCTCGCGAGGGCGAGCGGCTGCTTGCAGACATCCACTGCGATGGCTGATGCCGCAAGTGGTCCGTCGGTTCCCGAAGGCCTCAGCAATTTCCTCGATCTCATGACGGCGGCTGAGATCGCCCGTTCGACCGCGGGAGCGGACCCGGGGTCTGTGCGCTGGGCGAACGCGGTCAGGAATGGCCTCGTCAGCCAGTACGATTTCGATGGCTCGGGAGCGCTCGATCAGACCGACGAAGTGATCGACATCCCGTGTCCCGTGTGGCAGACGATCGAGGCCACCCTCGGATCGCCGCTTACCGAGTTGGGCATCGGTGGGGACGGAGACTACTTCGCCGATCAGATCGGATTGGCGATCGAGCATCGAGAACTCGCGGCGGCGCGAGTGACTGCATGCGCATCATCGACGGGGCCGGGCATTCCCTGAGACGACCCACTGGACCTGCGTTCGGTGTGATCGCTGTGCAAGCTTTGGCGGGGTGGCCCGGCACGGGAACTCGAGGCGGGGGGGGGCCGGGGGGGGGGGGGCCCCCCCCCGGTTGCTGCAAGCCCCAAAAAAACGGGGGCACAC
>JAYOKZ010000030.1:0-14948 GCA_038120095.1 Gemmatimonadales bacterium | reverse complement strand
TTGTGTTCTCGGGGGTCTCGGGTGGGGGGGGGGGCCGCGGCGGGGCCCCGCGGCGGCCCCCGGGGGGCTCCATTCTCCCCGCCTCGAGTTTCGAGAACGCCGAATTCAGCGTCGCTCCTGCCACCACGCATCCTGGAGGATGGTCACGGACCGTTCCATCACCATGCCGTCCGCGGAGAGCACCACCCGATAGGTTCCGGGGCCCGCATCGCTGATTGCGAAGCGGGTCGTATCACCACGCTGGCGGCCCTGAAATCCGCCACCACCACCCTGGCCCTGGCGTTCCGCGCGGATCCGCTCCTGCTCTTCGGGGCTTCGCTCGATCTTCTTGAGCATGTCCCACTGAACGCCGTTGATGCCCGCCGTGCCGCGATGCTCGATCTCGGATATCGGTACCTGGCCCTGATAGACCGTCAGAGTGACATCCGCGGCGTTCTGCAGGTAGAAGAAAAGAGACGCGCCCGCTTCCTCGCTTTCGCCTTCGAAGTTCGAGAACGAATAGTTCGTCCGGTCGTGAGCGACCCAGCGGATCTCCGGCTCCGGGGTGAAGAAGAAGGCGTTGGCCGCCATGACGGCGGGTGTCAGCTCGGCGAGCGGAGCGATGTCAGCGATGTAGATCCCCCGGCCGTGCGTTGCGACGACCAGATCGTTGTCTCGCTCCTGGATCTTGATGTCGTGCACGGGGCTCGTGGGCATGTCGAGCTTCATGCTCACCCAGGCTTCACCGCCGGTATTCGAAACCCACACCTGGAACTCCGTCCCCAGGAAGAGAAGGTCCGGGTTCTGATGGTGCTCGCGGATCACGTTGACCGGACCGTCGGGAAGATTCGAAGAGATGTCCGTCCACGTCTCTCCGAAGTCGGTCGTCTTGTAGACGAAGGGGCGGAAGTCGTCACGGCGGTAGCCGGTATACGTGACGTATGCGGTTCCGAGGTCGTGGTGCGACGCCTCGACCCGGCTGACCCAGTACTGCGGGTTGTTCGGAATGTTGTCGTTGAGGAGTGTCCACGTAGCGCCCCCATCCTGGGTCACGTGGACATTGCCGTCGTCGGTTCCTGCCCAGAGGACGCCCGCCTTGAGCGGCGACTCGTCGATCGTGGTAATGGTGCCGTACTGGATGTTGCCATCGCCGCCGCGACCCGTGGTCTGAGTGGCCGGATCGTCTTTGGTCAGGTCGGGGCTGATGACGTCCCAGGTCTCACCCCGGAACTCCGAACGGAGCACCATGTTGCCCGCGTGGAAGATCACGTTGCAGTCGTGCGGGGAGACGAGGATCGGTGCGTTCCAGTTCCACCGCATGTCCGGATCGTCGTGACGGATCGCCTTCACTTCACCGGTGAGCAGGTCGGTTCGCCGTATGGGGCCGAACTGCGACTCGTTGTAGAGATAGCGGTTCTCGCACCACTCGATCTCGTTGTACATCCCGTCACCGCCGCCGACGCGCTCCCACTGCTCGAAATAGACGGGGCCACCAGCGGGGTTGGTGTGGTACGCCATGTGCGAGCCATTGTCCTGCAGGCCGCCCATCACCCGGTACGGGTAGGAGTTGTCGACGCCCACGGCGTAGAACTGGGCGAGCGACTGGAAATCGGGGTGGTACCAGTTTTCCCCGCCGTCGTAGGAGATCCCCATCCCGTGGTCGTAGCCGAGAATGATGTGGCGCGAGTCGTCCGGATTGATCCACAGCGCGTGATCGTCACCCCCGAAGCCGTACGGCCGGCGTTCCCACGTCTCGCCTCCGTCGTACGTGCCCCACGACGCGGCGGACAGTACGTGCACGATGTCGGAGTCGTTGGGGTCGATGATGATCTGGCCGTAGTAGTACGCAGGGGCGCCTCCGATCGACTGGCCGTCCGGGCTGACCTTGTCCCACGTCAGCCCCGCATCGTCGGAGCGATACACTTCACCACCGATCATTCCACGCGACGACATGTGGTCGAGGAGTTCCTGTCGACGTTCGTCCTCGGACATGCCCTCCTTGTTCGCGTTTTCGATCGTCACGTAGAGCACGTCGGGGTCGCGGTGGAAGACGTCGACCCCGATACGACCGAGCATGCCTTCCGGGAGGCCCTGACCGATCTGGATCCAGTTCTCACCCGCGTCGGTCGTCTTGAAGAGGCGACTGCCGGGGCCACCGAGATCGAAGGTGAAGGGCAGACGCACCTTGTCGTAGGTCGCCGCATACAGGGTGTTCGGGTCGGTCGGATCCATGACCACGTCGACGACGCCGATGTCCCGGCCCTCCGAGCGATGGTTCAGTACACGCTCCCAGCTCCGTCCACCATTTGTGGTCTTGTACAGGCCGCGCTCGCCCCCGTCCGAATAGAGCGGTCCGAGCGAGGCGACATAGACGACGTCCGGGTTCGTCGGGTGTACGACGATACGACCGATGTGCTGCGACATCGGCAGCCCGACGTTCGTCCACGTCTCGCCGGCGTCCGTCGACTTGTAGACCCCGTTGCCCCAGTACGAGGAGCGCGAGTTGTTCGCCTCGCCGGAGCCCAGGTAGAGGATGTTCGAATCGGATGGCGCGACCGCGATCGCTCCGATCGAGAACACGTCCGGCATGTCGTCGAAGAGGACGTCGAAGGTGATGCCGCGGTTCGTCGTTTTCCAGAGATGCCCGGACGCGGTCGCGATGTAGAAGGTGTGGGGATCGTCACTCGGTACGGCGATATCGACGAAGCGACCGCTCTGCCGGGTAGGGCCGAGTTCACGGTACTCGAGATTCGCCAGAGTCGCTTCCGAGAGCGATTGGGCTGATATCGGGACGACCTGCGTGAGCGAGGCCAGCACGAGAGCGAAGAATCTTGAAAACGGCTTCATCAGGAGAGAATCCCGTTGCGGTTTGACGGTGGGTGACGGACCGGCTCGAGTGTGCAGGCTCGATCTCTTATTTCTCTGACCCCCGGGCCAACGGGATCGCTGACAACACCGAGGGCGTTCCGAGGAACGAGGTGCACATCGTCGCGCGCCACGCATACTTTACGCGGCGCTGTTCGCTTATCAATCAAGAACCTCGGACTCGGCCGCGCATGTCTCATTCCGTGCGGGGGCACCTGCGCCTCGAAATCGACGAATACGACGCGACGATCCGACGGTGGATTCCGGGATACGAACAAATGCTGCGGGTCGCTTCCGAGGCCGTCGCATCGGTTCATCCCGCCCGGGTAGTCGATCTCGGCGCGGGAACCGGAGCACTCTCCGAGGCCCTGCTCGAGCGCGAAGAAGTGGGCTCCGTCGTTGCCCTCGACGTCGATCCCGAGATGCTGCAGCGGGCGACCGAACGGGTGAAGCGTTTCGGCGCACGAGCGCGCTCCATCCTGCGTTCGTTCCATGAGCCGTTCGAGCCTGGCGACGCCTTCGCGGCATCACTTTCCCTGCACCACATTCCGACCCTGGATGCCAAGGCCGCTCTGTTTCGAAGAGTGTTCGTCTCCCTGCCGGCCGGAGGCGTTCTGGTGAACGCCGACTGCTGCATGCCGGAGGATCCCGGCGAGCGCCAGGCACTCTTCGAGTACTGGGCAGAGCACCAGATGGCCCACGGAATCCCGGAAGAGCGTGCTTGGGCACACTTCGAGGAGTGGTCCGGAGAGGATACCTACCTGCCATTGCAGACTGAGCTGACTGCCCTGCGCGACATCGGCTTCGAAGCGGATCGTATCTGGAACGACGGTCCGATCGGTGTCGTCGTGGCCCGGAAGCCGAGCGAGAAGTGGGCTGAGAGCCGAAGTGTTGAAGGAGGGGCCGCTTAGGTTACCGTTGAAAAGACCGGCGTCCCCTCAGTCCTCTCCATCTCACGGTTGATCCATGACGTTTTTGAGCCTTCACCGACCCCTGTCGATCACTGCGCTCGCCCTGCTCACGTTTGCGCTCCCGGTTGATGCACAGTCGCTGAGCATCGGTGGAAGTAGTTCGAACTTCGGACGGACCTCGTTGTCGCCTGGATTCACGCCGGACCCCTTCCGGGTCTCGGTCGTGTCTGGTGGCGGGATTCATGTGCCCTCGCTGAATCTGCCCAGTGGCTGTGTGGGTTATGCCACGTCGAATCCTGACTACATCCTGAATCTGACGTCGGGTTCGAGCTTCCTCGCGATCTACAATGAGGGGCAGGGTGACACCGGTCTTGTGGTGAATGCCCCCGATGGCCGTTGGTATTGTGATGACGACTCTCACACCGGGGTGAACCCGCTTGTGTCGTTTTCCACCGCCCCCTCAGGGCAGTATGACATCTGGGTGACGAGCTACAGCTCGGGTGACAACATCTCGGGAACCCTGCATGTGACCGAACTGCGCTCGCTGACGGGGGGAGCCGCCAGTTCCGCCGGCACTCTGAGCATTGGTGGCAGCAGCTCGAATTTCGGACGAACATCCCTCTCGCCCGGATTCACCCCCGATCCGTTCCAGGTCAGTATCGTGTCCGGTGGCAATCTCCACGTGCCCGGTATGAATCTCGGCTCAGGATGCGTTGGCTACGCCACTTCGAGTCCGGATTACATCATCGATCTGACCGGCTCGATGTCCTATCTGGAGTTCTACAACGAAGGGCAGGGTGACACGGGCCTCGTGATCAATGGTCCGGATGGAAACTGGTATTGCGACGACGATTCCCACACCGGAACGAATCCAAAGATCTCCCTGAGTAAAGCGCAGGCAGGTCAATACGACATCTGGGTGACCAGCTATTCGGCAGGGGAGAGCATTCGCGGCACGCTCAGTGTGACCGAGATTCGGGCGCCCTGACGACCGGCGCCCGCTCGCCGGCCCCTGGTTCGCTGCATTCTCTCAGTCGCCTGGAGTCCACGCCCGCCTAGCGGCACCGGGAGCAGCGGACTGACGGAACGGGCTCACCGGCGATCAGATCGGCGGCCCAGTCCCTGAGGCGCACGCCGTCGACCGCGGCCTCGTAGAAGAGCGGGTCTCGAATGATGCCGTGGCGGGTACCCGGCAGCAGATAGCTGGTGAAGTCGGTCGCGGCGGCTTCGATTTCGCCCATGTTGGCGTCCAGAAGCTCGACAAGAGGGACGTTGGGTCGTCCCAGCATGGAGAGGAAGCCGAGCTGGACTTCGTCCTCATGATAATTGATCTGGGCCATCCGGAGATTCGCGGCGCGTTGGCCGTCTCCCGCGTACAGGGACTCGAAGGTCCATGAATCCGTGGACGGGCCGATGGCTTGCTCCAGCGTGGACTCTCCGCCCCACGACGCGAGTACCGCCGGAACGGCATCGGGGGCTCGGTAGCCACCCGCAGCGTCGCCCAGCTGGATGACATCGGCTTCCGGAAAATGCGCAG
Organism: Gemmatimonadales bacterium; assembly: GCA_038120095.1. Taxonomy (GTDB): domain Bacteria; phylum Gemmatimonadota; class Gemmatimonadetes; order Longimicrobiales; family Gaopeijiaceae; genus UBA2589. The sequence continues at coordinate 9,656 of JAYOKZ010000030.1, read as the reverse complement.
CCACGTTGTGCGCATGGACCGCGGCACCGATGGAACCTGCGCTGACGCCCGTGACCAGAACCTTCGTCGGGGCGTCGACACGTGCGTACAGCCAGTCGAGGGCGGCACGTGCATTGGCATTACCTGCATGACGGATGTTGATGGTTCCGGCCGGCAGCGAGTCGTTGGCAGCGACATCGTAGGTGCGTGTCGCGTTCCCTACGTGCACGTCGCCCGTGCAGTACGGAACGAAGAGGACGCTCCAATCACGGATCGGATTCTCCTCTGCGCTGAAGTCGAAGATGCCGGTGGCGGGCGGCGTATCCGACTCGTCGACAAAAGGATCGTACGATGGCGATCGGTCGAGGGCGCAGATTTCGCCCATCCAGCAAGCGCCACCACCCTGGAAATAGATCGCGACCCTGTCGGTCGACGCTGGTCGGAACCAGAAGGCGAAGTCCGTTCCGTGCGCGCAGCTGGTGTGGTCCGGGCCTGCGATCTGATTCCACCCATCGGTCAGCCCGGAAAAGTCGGCGGATGCCTCGATATCGGGTGACGACGGAGAGCATGCAGCCATGACGAGCCACGGCACGATGAGGAGGCTCATCCGCAGGAACCCGGGAGTTGATGTCATGACCCGACCACTCAGCCCCTCGGGGAGCCCTCCAGCAGGCCCTCGAGCGGCTCTTCTCGGGCACCGTTGTCGTCGCACACGGCGAACATCGACTCCCCTGACCCATACATGGCGACACCCGCGTAGTCGCCGGCCTTGTTCAGGATGAAGAAGCGGACATCGAAGTTCGGCAGACCGCGCTCATTCTGGAGGCGACGCTCAACGGTATTCGCCCGGATACGCTCGAGTGCGGCCATGCCGGCGTCCTTGGGCGACATACCGTTTCGCATGTGCTCGACGATGAGGAACGAGGCGCAGTTGTACAGATTCGCTTCGCCACGGCCGGTGGATCCTGCCGCACCGACCTCATTGTCCACGTACTGGCCAGCCCCGAGAATCGGGGAATCTCCTGCGCGCCCGGGGATCTTCCACGACAGCCCACTCGTTGTGGTGACGCCACAGATATCGCCGTTGGCGTTGACCGCCTCGAGACTCGTCGTTCCCCAGAAGGAGTCGGGGTCGATCAGACCATCGTCCACCATGGACAGTCCGGCGGCCAGGGCGGCATCCTGAAACTGCCGCAGCCGTGCCTCGTGTTCGAGATCGCGAAGCCAGGAGGGCCCATTACCGCGACGTCGGCGAATCGTATCGGGGTCGGTGTCCTCACCGACCCGGCCCTGCCCACTGAGTCGCTCCTCGGGGTCCAGCCAGTGACCCGGATCGATGCGCCGCTTCCACTCCACCCACAGCGCCCGAGACTGTGACGTGTTGAGGTCATCCTCGATTTCGAACCCGAGCTGACGAGCGAACTCGCGCGCGCCGTGCCCTACGATGAGGTGATGATCCGTGAGCTCTGCGACCGCCTTGGCGACGAGCGACGGGGTCCGCACGCCCTCGATACCTGCCACGCCGCCAGCCCAGCGGTTTGGACCGTGCATCAGGCACGCATCAAGCTGCACGACACCATCGGCATTGGGCAGACCGCCGAAGCCGATGCCTCGCTCGTCGGGATCGAGCTCGGGGATGTTGACGCCCGCAACAATGGCATCGAGCACGTCCTCCCCTTCCGTGATCCCCCGATAGGCTCGCTCGATCGCACTCTCCGGCCCTCCGTTCTTGTACCTGATGCTGCTGACATCGGCTACACAGACCGGACGGGCACGTCGGAGGTGCACGGCCGGAGCTGAATCGGAGTCGGTTTGTACTGCGTTGAGGCCGGATGGGGTGGCGACGGCAGCAACGCCGGCCGCCGTGGCACGTACGAAATCACGTCGGTCCATCGTCACAAACTCATGATCGGGTCCACCTTCGAGCGACGACACGTTAGCACGCAGACGGAGGAGTCGCATCTTCGACAGCGTCCCTGAGACGTGATCTCTCTTCGTGCGCCAGCCTCGGTCGAATGAGCGCACGCCATGGGTGAGCCACGGCCACGGCGCGGGCTTCGTGGCTCAGTGGCTCAGTGGCGGCGTGGTCGGCGGAGGACGTCGGTGGTGTGTCGCCTGTTCGAATGCATACGCGATCCGGATCAGCGTGGGCTCCGACCAGGCATCGCCCAGGACCTGGAGGCCTGCAGGAAGCGTCCCTGCCCGTACAAAACCCATCGGCACCGTCAGGGCCGGGAAGCCCGTGGGTGGGGCGGGGTACTGACTGTTGTCCCCGTGGGGAGTCGACATGTCACCGACGAGCCGAGGTGGATTGCTCCAGCTCGGATAGATGAGCGCCTGAACGTCGAATTCGGCCATGGCGGCCCGAAGCCCGTCTCGGAACCGTTCCTCCTGAGCACGTCCCCGAATGCACTGCTCGTTCGTTTCGGGCGTTCCTTCGAACTGAAGAAACCGTTCCACCGTGGGAAGGACGGTTCGGTAGACCCGGCCACTCTCGGCGATTTCCTGAAGTGTCCGAACAGGAGGGTCTGGAATGTCCGAGAGGTAGTTCTCGATGTCGTAGCGGAACCTCGAGCACCCGGTTCCCTGACGTAGCTGGTCGAGCCCTTCGATGTGAAAATCGCGCACGACCGTCGCGCCCAGGCGTTCCAGAACCGAGAACGTCTCCGCGAAACGCATCAGAATTTCAGGGTCCGCGGACTGTTTGTAGGCGATCTGACCGACCACCCCGATGCGGAGCCCCTCGAGGCCCAACTGCAGGTAGTCCAGATACGACTCCGCCCGCCGCTCGTCGGCCTCGACCGTCACCGCGTCGGCCGGATCGGATCCGGCGATGACGTCGAACACGCGCACAGCGTCTTCGACCGTTCGGCCCATCGGTCCGCCGATGTCGCGGTGCGCGTACAGTGGCATGATTCCGTCCCGACTCGTGAGGCCCTGCGTCGATCGAATCCCTACGAGTCCGTTGTGGCTCGACGGGCCTCGAATGGAGTTGCCGGTGTCGGTGCCGAGGCCGATCAGCCCCATGTTCGACGTGACCGCTGCCGCCGTGCCGCCACTCGAGCCCGCGGTCACACGATTCAGGGCATAGGGGTTGAAGGTCCACCCCGGTAGCATCGACCCGACGGTTTCGAGTGCCGTAAAGGCGAATTCAGCCAGGTTCGATTTGGCGAGCACGATCGCGCCCGCTTCCCGGATCTTCCTCACCTGAAATGCGTCGTCCGCGGCCATCGAGCCCGCCAGAGACGCCGAGCCCCCGGTCGTCGGCATGTCGTGCGTGTCGTAATTGTCCTTCACGATGAACGGAATGCCGTGCAGGGGTCCGGTCAGCTGTCCGGTTCGACGCAGTTCCCGATCGAGTGAGTCCGCACGCGCCAGAGCTCGTGGGTTCGTCATGATGATCGCGTTGATCGTCGGTCCGTTCCGGTCGTAGGCGTCGATGCGGGCGAGGTAGGCCTCGACCAGTTGACGGGACGTCAGGGAGCGGGCCAGCATCGCCTCATGGGCCTCGGCGATGGTGAGCTCCATCAGTTCGACGCCCCCGACCTCCTGACCCGACAGCGTGGCCGGCAGTGAAAGGAGTGCCGTCAGAACGAAGACGGTCACGGGCCGTCCACGAAGGGCTCGATGGGCGGGAACGGGATGGCGGGAGACGGTGGACGCGGTCCGGTTGCCCCGGGAAGGGAGCAGGCTGAGTCGGTTCATGGCGGCAAGGTAAGGGCGACGCCATCGGCGAGCACCCGTGCCCTGGACCAGATGGCATCGAACATCTCCTCGGTCAGTTTGCCGGTGAAGGTGTTCTGCTGACTGGGATGGTACGAGCAGAGAAGCGTGGGCCCTCCATCGATGGGGATCTCCACGCCGTGCCCGAATCGAACGCGGGGTCGCGGGACCGGGAGACCCCGCTCCGAGAGCACACGGAGCGTCTGTACGTACCCGAAGCTTCCGAGCACGACCATGACCCGGACACGCGGCGACATGTCCAGCTCCGCATGCAGCCACGGTGCACAACGATCTCGCTCCTCCGTGGTGGGCTTGTTCGCAGGTGGTGCGCAGCGAACAGCTGCCGTGATCAGGGCATCCTCGAGGAAGAGCCCGTCATCGCGACCGGTCGATTCAGGCTGGTTCGCGAAGCCTGCCCGGTACAGCGCTCCGAAGAGCCAGTCTCCCGAGCGATCACCGGTAAACATTCGTCCGGTCCGGTTCGCCCCGTGCGCAGCGGGAGCGAGGCCGACGATCAGGACGCGCGCGTTCGGGTCTCCGAAGGCTGGAACGGGTCTTCCCCAGTACGTCTCTTCGCGGAAGGCCGCCCGCTTCTCGACGGCGACTTGCTCGCGCCATGCGACGAGGCGGGGGCAGTGTCGGCACTCCGTAATCCGGGCCTGCAGTTCGTCGAAACTCAGTGGGAAACCCTCCAGGGCCTTCGCGAGATCGGTCGCGTCCAGCAGGACGACGGAGATCTCCGCGCGTCCGAATCTAGGGCTCGACCCTCGGCTCCGCCCTGACTCCGCTCGAGGCTCAGGTCCCGCTGGCGAGCCAGGCCGACCACCAGAGCGTGGCCAGCATCGAGCTCCCACTCGAGATCCGCTCCACGGTGAACGCGACGGCGTCGGGATGGGCCGGTGCATCCGGATCGAATCCGACGTCACGGTCGAGCCGGTAGAGCTCTTCCACGTGGTCGTGCGATTCGTCGATGTGGGCGCGGACGGCGCGGCGCAGGGACGGGAGGTCGACGAGCGCGAGGGAGGGCGTGCGTGTAGCCTGCCGGATGTCCGCCTCTCTCACATGTGCGTCCACGAACACACGCTCGAAACGACTGTGGAAGTCACGGTCGGTCGTATACCCCAGGGGGTTGGGTGTGTCGGCGTCCCACCCGTTGAAGTGGATCGTCGTGTGGTGGGGCTGGGCCGCGTCCATCACGTAGTGTCCGAGGATGCCCGCATCGTTCACGATCCTCTCTTCGAGCCACGTCCGGTGCGGGTCGTGTTCGTCTGCCGCTCTCCAGCTCCGCCATGCCGCGACCAGTCGCTCCTGGAGTTCGAGGATCCGGTAGTGGAGAAAGCCGGTGTCGCGCTCCGGTCTCTCGAGACCTGCGTCGTTCAGGGATCGCAGGAAGGTGAACCGATCCGGCGCGTCCATGGCACCGGGCGGGACGTTCTCCAGATCCACGTAGTGGTCGTACGCCCACGCCTCGTCCATCTCGGGGTTGTCGCGGTCCCGCCACCGATCCGGCTCCGGATTGAGCCACGCCAGCTGATCGCGGGCGTTCCGGAAGAAGGCTGGCATCGGCTCGGGCAGCCGGTCCACCGCCGCCCGTGCGCCCATCTCGTGCGCGTTGAATCCCCACCGTGTCATGGCACGGGCGTCGGCATCGAGCACGGGCGACGAAGGGACCGCGCCCGCGAGGGCCGCCACGAGGCCGACGGTCAGAAGACCTGCAGCGGTCGCGCGCCCCGGTCGATGGTCGGGCGGGGGAGGACGCATCTTCCGCTTCACGAGTCGCCGCGGGCCAGGCGTCCGCGGTCCACCTTTCCGAGATGGGTTCGGGGCAGGTCGTCCATGAAGTGCACGGCACGTGGATATTTGTACGGCTCGAGCCGGCTCCTCGCCCATTCCTGGAGAGTCGTCGCGAGCTCCTCACCGGGCGCGGTGCCGGCCTCCGGGACGATGAAGGCGCTCGGCTTCACCAGACCGTCCTCCGTGGCCACGCCGACGACGGCGGCTTCACGCACGGCGTCGTGCTCGAGCAGGCAGTTCTCGAGTTCCTTCGGCGACAACCACTTGCCGCTCACCTTGAGCATGTCGTCCGAGCGACCTGCGTAGGTGACGTATCCGTCGTGGTCGAAGCTGATCATGTCGCCGGACACGAACCAGCCATCCTGGAAGGCTGCTGCTGTCTTGTCGTCGTCCCGCCAGTACCCGAGCGCGAGTGAGTCGCCACGGACGCGCATAGTGCCGACGTCACCGGTCTCGACGGAGGTCCCGTCCGGCGAACAGGCCCGGACTTCGAAGCCTTCGACGACTCGACCGAGCGTGCCCGGCTTCACGTCGTCGGGTCGATTCGAAATGAAGATGTGCCACATCTCGGCCGTCCCCAGCCCGTCGAGCAGGGGAATCCCGAAGAGGGCATCCCAGCGCCGGTGCAGTTCGACCGGAAGCGCTTCACCGGCCGACGTGGCGATACGCAGAGACGATACGTCGCGCGTCGCGGCGTCCGGGTGGTTGATCAGATGGTTGACCATCGTGGGGACGTTCACGAGGACGGTCGGGCGGTAGCGCTCGATGGCGTCGAACAGTGCGTCCGCCGTGCAGCGTTCGGAGAAGAGTGCCGACGTTGCACCCACCGAGAACGGAAAGAAGAGGTTGGTGCCGGTCGCGTACCCGAAGTAGAGCTTGGGAACGGACAGCGTCACGTCATCCGGTCCGATGTGGAGGGTCCGCTGACCGTAGAGGGCCGTCGTGTTGTGGAAGGACCCGTGGGTCTGAACGACTCCCTTGGGGTGCCCTGTGGTGCCTCCGCTGAAGAGGAAGAGAGCCGGATCGTTCGACTGCGTGGGATGGATGGGAACGTCGGGGTCCAGGGATGCCAGGTGGGCTTCGAAGGCTGTCGACCCGACGGCCGTCACTTCGGGGGCGTCCGCCACCCCGGCGGCGGCCTGGCGAAAGGCGGCCTCGCATTCCGTGCCGACGAAGGCCGCTCGAGGCTCGGTATACTGGAAGAAGTACTCGATCTGTTCCGTGGGGAGGTGCGGGTTCACCATCACGACGACGGCCCCGAGACGGAGTGTTCCGAACAGAGCCGCGACGTACGCCAGACCGTCCGGCAGCGCGATCAGGACTCGGTCACCGGGCTCGACCCCGGCCTCGAGCATCAGGCGTGCGAAGCGGCCGGACGCGTCGAAGACGTCGTAATAGGTGCTGGGCCCCTGATCCGTGAGGAGCGCCCGGCGATCGCCTCGGCCCTCCCGGATGTGGTTCCCGAGGAATTCGTCGAAGATGTTGAGCGCGGTCTGCGGCGGTTCGGTCATGGCGTGACGATAGGTGCGCGCTAGAATGAAGGTCAATCGCTGCCCCAGCCACGATCCGCATGTCCGTACATCACTTCGCTGAGCTCACCTGGGAAGAAGTGCGCGACCTCGATCGTGCGTCTGCCGTTGCGATCCTTCCGGTGGGTGCAGTCGAAGCGCATGGACCTCACCTGCCCCTGGGAACCGACGTGCTGATCGCCGAGGGGATGGCTCGTGTCTGTGCCGAAGAGGTCTCTCGGGCCGGGCATGTGGCTCTGATTCTTCCCCCTGTCTGGTACACTGCGGCCGACTTCGCCGATAACTTTCCGGGCACGATCTGCGTGGACGGAGCCGTCGTGACCAACCTCGTCGTCCAGATCGCGACTTCGCTCAGGGAGCAGAACATCCGAACGCTGGCCATCGCGAACGCACACCTCGATCCGGCCCATCTGACGGCGCTCCGGCAGGCCGCGGATGCCGCGCCCGAAGGCTCTCGCGTCGTGTTTGTCGATCTCACGAAGCGTCGGGTGGCGGAACACCTGACTGAGGAATTTCGGTCGGGAGCATGTCACGCCGGGCGCTTCGAGGGCAGTCTCGTTCTGGCCGAACGCCCCGATCTGTTTCGTTCCGAGATTGCCGCCGGTCTGGAGCCCAATCCGGCGTCGCTCTCGATCGCGATCCGAGAGGGACGCTCGACCTTCGAAGAGTCGGGGGGCCCCCGGGCTTACTTCGGGTGGCCTGCGGCTGCGACGGCCGAAGAGGGGCATGCCACCCTCCGCACGCTGGGGCGCATGCTCTCGGCGGCCATCCTCGATGGAGATACGCTGTGAGCGACCTCGTTGGGTACAACGCCGTCATTACCGGAGGGGGACGGGGTATCGGGGCCGCAGCAGCGGTTGCCCTCGCCGAGGCCGGAGCCAAGGTCTCCATTGCGGCCCGGAACGAGGGTCAGGTGGTTGAAGTCGCGGCGGAACTGCGCGGCAAAGGGTTTGAGGCTTTCGCGTTCAGGTGTGATGTCACGGAGCCGCATCAGGTTCGGGAGCTGATGTTGTCCGCCAGGGAGGCGATGGGACGAATCGACATTCTCGTCAACAACGCGGGCACGGCGACCTCGAACCCCATCGCGCGCGTCACGCCGGCCGAGTGGCAGCACATCATGGCGGTGAATGCGACAGGAACATTCCTCTGCACGCAGGCCGTCTGGGGTGGAATGGCCGAACGGCGCTGGGGGCGTATCGTGAACGTGGCCTCTGTCGCTGGCCTGAGCGGGGGCAAGTACATCTCGGCGTACACGGCGGCAAAACACGCGGTCGTGGGCTTCACGCGAGCCATGGCTGAGGAAGCGGTCGGGTCGGGAGTCACGGTGAACGCCGTGTGCCCGGGCTACGTCGATACGCCCCTTACAGAGGAGACGATCGCCCGGATTGTCGAACACTCGGGCAAATCGCGTGACGAGGCCCTGGCAGCGGTCCTCGAGCAGGCCCGTCAGCCCCGGCTCATTCGTGCGTCCGAAGTCGCATCATCGATCGTGGATCTGTGTCGCGGCGGAGTCCATGCACCGAACGGCACACTGGTAGTTCTCGACGGTTCGGCAGCCCAGTGATGCCTGAGGAGGGGGGATGGGAGTTCATCAATCCCGAAGTGCTGGGTCCACCGAAGGGATGGACGAACGGCATGCTGGCTCCGGCAGGCGCGCGCGTTCTTTTTGTCGCGGGCCAGGATGCGGCCTCCGCGGACGGTGCGGTCGAGGATGATGACTTCGTAGGCCAGTTCGAGCTGGCTCTGGCCAAGACCCTCTCGGTCGTGCACGAGGCTGGTGGAGACGCCACGTCCATCGGTCGGATGACGGTCTTCGTGACGGATCTCGACGCCTACCGCCAGAGTCGGAAAGCGATCGGAGAGGTCTGGCGGGCCCGGATGGGTCGGCACTACCCGGCGATGGCTCTGGTCGAGGTATCCCGGCTCGTTGATCCACGGGGTAAAGTGGAAATCGAAGCAACGGCGGTGATCTGATGTTCGAACCGAAGTCGTTCGAGTATGGGCTCGATGTCGAAGCGGGTGTCGCCACCATCACGCTCAATCGTCCGGAGCGTCTCAATGCCCTGACGTTCGATGTGTATGACGAGCTCAGAAGGGCCTTCTACGCGATCAGTGACGAGCCCGACGTGCGTGCCGTCATCATCACGGGAACGGGCCGCGGGTTCTGCACGGGTGGAGACGTCGAAGACATCATCGGTCGCCTCTTCGATCGGGACATGCGGGGTCTGCTCGATTTCACTCGGATGACGTGTGACCTGATCCTCGCGATGCGACGTTGCAGGAAGCCGGTCATTGGGGCGCTCAACGGCACCGTCGCCGGGGCAGGGGCGGTGATCGCAACGGCGTGCGATCTGCGGATCGGGGCGGAGTCGGCGAAGATCGCCTACCTCTTCACCCGGGTGGGTCTGTCCGGAGCGGATATGGGCGCAGCGTGGATGCTGCCCCGGATCGTCGGAATGGGGAAGGCGAGTGAACTCCTGATGACAGGTGACTTCATCAGTGCCGAAGAGGCTCACCGCATTGGTCTCTACAATCGGGTCGTTCCGGACGGCGAGGCGCTCCTGGCCGCGACTGAACTCGCGGAGAAGCTGGCGAGGGGGCCGTCCTTCGCTCTCGAAATCACCAAGGACT
>JAYOKZ010000029.1:31119-34884 GCA_038120095.1 Gemmatimonadales bacterium | reverse complement strand
GGACAGAAAACGGGAACGGAAACGGAAACGGGAACGGGAACGGGAACGGAAACGGAAACGGAAACGGGAACGGGAACGGAAACGGGAACGGGAACGGGAACGGAAACGGGAACGGGAACGGAAACGGCGGCGGCTGACGAAGCCCTGGGGGGACGGAGGATCCGGGATGGCGACAAGACCCGCCCCCGGACCTGAGCCAGCCTAGAGGTTGGTGTCTACCGTGGCGATCATGTCGAAGATCGGCAGATACATCGCGACAACCAGCCCCGAGAGCACCATCCCGATGACCACGATGAGCGCCGGCTCGATCACCTTCAGAAGGCCCTGAACCTCTGCGTTCACCTCATGCTCGTAGAAGTCCGCAACCTTGGCGAGCATGATATCGAGTCGCCCGGACTGCTCCCCGACTCCCACCATGTCGGACATGAGTCGCGGGATCTCAGGATAGAGGGAGAGCGATCCGCTGAAATCCACCCCGCGCTCGACGCTTCCTCGCGCCTTTACCATCGCCTCCTCGATCACCTTGTTGCCGGCAGTCCTGGATGACGACGATATGGCGTCCAGAATTCCGACCCCGGCAGCCATCAACGATGCGAGTGTCCTCGACACCCTCGCGATCGCGATCTTCGTCACCAGCGGGCCGAACAGGGGCAACTTCAGGATGACCCGATCGATGACGAGGCGGACATGAGGCACGGCGTACGCCGTTCTCAGCCCAAGGACGGAGAGCAATAGACCCACGACCATGAGGGGCCACCACGTCGTGATCACATCAGAAACACCCAGCAGGATCCGCGTGGCAAGCGGCAGACTCACGCCAGAGGTCGTGAAGAGATTCTCGAACGTGGGCACGACGAACGTGATGAGCGCGATGATCGCGCCGAGCGTCACCAGGACGATCAAGCTCGGGTAGATGAGCGCCGAGCGGGCGTTGTCACGTATGGCCTTGGCTCGCTCGACGTGATCCGCGAGCCGAGTCATCGCAGTATCGATCGATCCGCCCGACTCTGCGGCGTCGATGACACTGACGGCAACTTCGCTGAAGATGCGGGGGTGGCGCCGCAGGGCGTCTGCCAGGGTAGACCCCTCACTCACCGATCTGGACACCTCTTCGATCGCGGTCTTGATCTCGCGGTCGGCCGTGAGCGACACGAGCGTGTCCAGGGACCGAAGGAGCGGCATGCCCGCACCGATCAGTGCAGCGAACTGATGGTAGAACTGCACCAGCGCGTGGGCTGATGCGCGTCGCTGGAGCTTGAAGGTGCGCTGGGTCGGCTCTCGCGAGATCGCCTCGACAGTCAAGCCCTGCCGAACGAGCAGTCGGGTGACTTCGTCCTGATCCACAGCCTGAATGAGTCCCGATCGCGGAGCACCTTTGGCCGTCCGGGCCTTGTAGCGGTAGGCGGTCATGAGATCTCGAACCAGGACCGACCGGGAAGGACCTCGGTCCCTGCAAGCCATCCGGTGGCGCGTGCAACCGCGCACGAGCTATACACGACAGCCGAACTGTCATTGAGCTCGGTGCGCAGTCCGGAAATTCCACGGTTCCCGCCGATCAGTCCTCCGGTGATCTGCGCCTCGTTCTCCAGGACCGTTCGACCTTTGACGACGACAAGACCGTAGAAGTGGAAGTCGCCCGAGACGAACAAATCCCCATCGACGAGCAAAAGCCCCTGCCCCGAGCCACCATCCTCAATCCGAAGCGTTCCATCTGCATGGATCAGGGGCATGTACGACCAGCAAACGGACCCCGGCGATTCAGGCGCTCCCCAGTTCAAGGTGTCGGCAACCAAACACTCACCGCCGCTCGCAGATGGAGTCACGGGATCCCTGTAGCGCACGTTGTTTCCGGAAATGGTCAGCGTCGCCTGCGACGCGACATAGTCATAGGTCCACGAGCCGAGGTTCGCGACGACGTCCTGACTGAGCGAGGCATCCTCCTGGAAGTCTGTCGAACCGTCGAGATTCACGTCTCCGGTGAGTTCGAGCGAGCCGGCATCAGGTGCCGAGACACCTGGCACCGCCGTACCTGGCGTCGGACAATAGGCCGACCATGAAGCGGGCACCTGATCTCGTCCATCAGCCATCGTCACCGAATCCGGCACACTGCCGCCGTTCCCGTTCCCGTTCCCGTTCCCGTTCCCGTTCCCGTTTCCGTTTCCGTTCCCGTTTCCGTTCCCGTTTCCGTTGCTCGACGGTGCCCACAACCGCACCCGGCCGTCGACCTGGATGGCAGCGTCGCAGCAGAGGTCGGGCGCCTCCGAGGCCCGCACCATCAGGGTGACCGTCCTCGCCGCGGTTTCGCGTCGCGAAGGCCGGCCCTCCGTCATGACCCGAAACAGGGCCCCGACCGCATCATCGACTCCGTCGTCCACACGTAGGACGACACCTCGGTAGACCGATCCGTCGGGCAGTTCCTCCCACGCAGTGGACGCGCTGTCCCCGGGGGACAGAGACGCGTACGGCCCGCTGGACCACTGTGCGAGGATGGAGTGGGCGCCGGCCTCTGCGGCGAACAGCGCCCTGTGGGCGACTCGCGCGCCTCGGTTTGCCTGAAAATCCGTCAATGCGACCTGCAAGGCGGTCACTGCCAGGAACGAGATCGCCAACAGGACGACCAGTGCCAATGGCATGATGAATCCGTCACGCCTCATCGGTTTCTGCTCTGAAAGACGGCTGTCAGCGTATCAGCCTGACGCGCCGACGGGTCAGCAAGCCATCGCGATAGCACGATCAACTGAACTTCCACCGAACTGACATCCGCCAACGTCGAAGTCTCCTGACCGGCATCATCAAGTAGTCGAAACTGCAACCCATCGACCCCAAGCGGGCCGATGAGCGGTTCAGTACCCCCAGCGCCGGAACGAGCGAACCACGCCTCTCCCTGGTGCGACGTGACATGGTACGTTTGACTGCGGATCACTCGCACTGGCGCACCCACGGGAACGTTCTCTGCATTCGACTCCACGACCTCGAGTTCGACTGCAGGGGAGACCGTTCCGTGCGCGCAGGACAGAGAGGGAGCCGGAGTGTCGACGACACCGGTGAGACGCCATCCAGTAGACGCATACACGAGCACGCTATCACCCGCATCTGCAGGTGTCGACCCCACAAACCGGTTCAGGCCAATGCGATCCGAGGCCTCGTCTACGGCGCAAACAAATCCAAACCCCGCAGGCGAGCGCACTCGCAGGGAATCGGATGCCTCGAGCGCGATGTCCCCGCTTCCCGGAACCGCCTCACGAAGGTCGCCCGCCAGAAGCGACGAAGCGACCCGCATGGCATCATGCGCCGAAGCGCGGCTCTCCTGCCACCCGTTGAAACGACGATGCTGCACGTGAGCCTGATGGAGTGCCACCGAGAGGAACCCGGCGATCATCACCACGATGACCATCTCGACGACCGTGAACCCATCGGGGCAAACGCGTCGCATCATCGAAGCCTGTAGATCGTGATGCTGTCTGCGACCGTACCGAGAGAAGCGAGGCCGTACTCCGTGGACAACACGATCTGAACGAAGGTCGTCGAGTCCACCACATCCCACGATGCCTGCCCCATCCCGCTCGAACGGCTCCCCGAACTCAGAGAATCGAACGAGAGAGCCCGCAAGCGTTCTGCCTCGGCCTCGAGAAACTGCGCAGCTCCCAGTTCGATCTGCGACCGCGCGAGCAGGCGCGCCGAGAACTGCGTCGTCGCAGAGAACGACAACGCGATGACCGTCATGAAAAGAAGCGCGACGACGACCTCGATCATCGTGAATCCTCG
>JAYOKZ010000029.1:0-31109 GCA_038120095.1 Gemmatimonadales bacterium | reverse complement strand
TCACCAGACCCGTCCGGCCGAGTTCACTCGCACGGTATCGATACGGCTGTTCTTCTTGACGGTGATCACTGCCCCCAGGTCCGGGCAGGCGCTGGACGTGACACCGATCCCCCTCGAATTGAAGCAAAGAGCGGAACGATCTGCGCCGAGGTCGATACCGAGCTCGTCCCCCAGCCTGAACTCGCGGACCAGGACCGAGTCGGCCGTGCCCATCAGCCCCGACGTATCGACACGGACAGCCAGGATGTCGCCGACGGTGTCGATCGTGAGCACAGCCGTCCGACCCCACCGGGTCCCCACCGAGCGGGACACCCAGAGCGCGGAGGTAACCTGAGACCGCCCACTGTCGATGGAAGCCTCCTCTCGTATACGGATGAGCGGCGGCACCGAAATCGACAGAACGACGGCGAGCAGCATCAACACCGTCACCATCTCCACAAGTGTGAAGCCAACTCGCTTCTTCATGTCTGTCTCGATATCCGGGCAACGATCCCGCGGTCACCCGTCAAATATGACGTGGAGACTCCGGCATTTCACCCTCCGGCTCCGCTGGAGATGTGCGGATGACGGGGGGAGGGGTCTGGACTATGACCGTCAAATCGACAGGCTCCCCCACACGGGCCTCCAACGACGGGCTGAATCCCTCACGGATTAACACCTGCCGAAGGTAATCAGCCTCGGCGGGGCCCTGAAACGAACCACTGCAGACACGAATTCTCTGACCACCATCTTCAGCCGAAACCCGAACAGCGAATGAGGGAATGCCCTGCTCTTCCATGTTCTCCACGAGCGTCCGCGCGTCGGCGGCAGACGCGACGTCGGACACGCACAGCGAGACACCAGCCTCCCTTACAATCCACGTCGCTGAGTCCTCGTCCAGCGCACGACTCACGCGATCCGAGACGTCACCCAGGGCTTGTCGATCCCCCGCGAATCCCACGAGGATACGATGGAATACGGCCTCATTGACCTGGACCGGCACGACTGTCGCCCAGACTTCGGGTGCCTCTTCGCGAAGGCGCTGGACTACGGTGCGGGCGCGGTTGCGATCCGAGAATGCTCCGATCGCGATCGAATACCTCGCGACCGAGGGCGCGGTTCGCCGGGAGTCGGAGTCCGAGTCCGACTGAACCGACATCGATTCATCGGAAGGGGCGACCATCGGAAGCTCTGCCCCCTGGACGGGGGCTCCCCCGCGAGCCATGGCGAAGACTCCCGCACTGAGGATCGCAGTGACGACCGCCGCTGCCGCGAATCTGAGTCTGAAGGGCTCTCTGCGCGGTCTGGGCTCCGAAGTCGCTATGGTCTTCTCGGGCGTGGGACCGTCAAAACGAAGCGGATCCCGTGGCCGCCTGGATTCACCGGGACCACCCTCCACTGCGGACGGAACAGGTCCCAACTTTTCGCGAAGCGCACGCTCCTCCTGCAGCACCTTGAACGCCTCGACGATCGAGCGAGTCCGCTGGTTCGACACCGCATGCAGATCGGAACCGAGGGGAAATCGGTCCGGATGCCACGCGCGGAGCATCGCACGATATGCGTGCAGCAACTCTTCCTCAGAGGGTTCTCCCCGGAGGCCCAGTAGAATCCGGGCCTCAGCTGGTCTCATGGCCATGGCGTCCTGCCGTATGGGTCTGCATGGACGCATCTCGAGGGGTGTCGGGCTGATCACGAGCCGAGAAGCGTCAGGTAAACATTAGTTTACCGCCAGCGGGGAAGCCAACATTTTCTTCCTCGCACCGGGAGGTCTCGAGGCTACCTCAGCTGTGGAGTCCGGCTACGTGCTCTGCGCGATAGGAGTGCAGGAGGGATTCTACCTGCTCCAGGCTGGTTGTCTGGAAGAGTTCGGTGCGCAGACGGCGACCTTCGGGCAACCCCTTGGTGTACCATCCCAGGTGCTTTCGGAAGTCGATGATCGCTCGGGCCTGGTCGGTCTCGAAGTCGATCGCATTTCGCGCATGCTCGAGGCAGATCGCAAAGCGCTCATCCACGTCGGGGTCTGCCGGGACGGGAGCGTCATCAAGCGCAGCTCGCGCCTGCTTGAAGATCCATGGATCCCCGTGGGAGCCCCTCGCGATCATGATGCCGTGGCACCCCGTTTCGTCGCGCATGCGGCGCGCATCTTCCCCGGAACGGATGTCGCCATTGCCGATGACCGGGATGTCCACGGCCTCCACGAGCGCCGTGATTTCCCCCCAGCGGGCCTCGCCGGCGTACATGTCCGAGCGGGTCCGAGGGTGAAGACAAATCGCCTTGGCACCCGCCTGCTCACAGCGAAGGGCGATACCGACCGGATCGCGGGTCCGTTCGTCGAAGCCACTGCGAATCTTGACGGTCGTGGTCAGGGACGTCGCGTCGTCGACCGCCCGGATGATGTCCTCAACGAGGTCCAGATCCCGCAGGCACCCCGAGCCGCCGTTTCGCTTGACGACTTTCTTCACCGGGCAGCCGAAGTTGATGTCGATGAAGTCAGGCCCGAATACATCCGCTACGAACGCCGCCGCGTCTCCCATGACCGCGGGATCGGCCCCGAAGATCTGGATGCCGATGGGCCGCTCGACCTCGTCGAAGCGCAGGTACTCCCTCGAGCGTTTACTGTTCTGGACAATACCGGCAGCACTGACGAACTCACTGACGAGGACGTCGGCACCGAAGCGGCGACAGAGGCGCCTGAACGGAGACTCGCTCACGCCCGCCTGGGGCGCGAGGTACAGGGGGGTGGCTCCGGACTTGAGGAGCGAAACAAGGTCGTACGGCATGGCTGGAAGCTAGTGACCCGAGCGCCCGCAACGAAGCGGAACCGTCGCGATCGGCCCAGGAGGCCGGCAAAACCCGCCCATGCCGCGGCTGCCGCGCCAGTCCGGACCTCATGCCGTGGGACTTCGGGGGGATCCCGAGAGCCGCATCACCGGTTTATAGTCTTGAGTTGCCCGCGAGACCCCTGACGACCCGCCGGGAGGCAAAGAATTGAAACTTCGGGAGCTCTTCTCGGCTGAGACCGTTCAGCTCGAGCTCGAATGCACGACAAAAGACGATCTTCTGCATGAGCTCGTCACGCTTCTCGCCCTGGACGAGAAGTCCGAGAGCGTGCTTCACAAGACCCTCAGGCGCCGGGAAAAGCTTGGATCGACGGGCATCGGAAAGGGAATCGCCATCCCCCACTGCCGATCACTCGTGGTCAATCGACTTCGACTGGCGTACGGGCGAAAATCCGAAGGGATCGACTTTGACGCGATTGACGGCGCGGCGGTGCAACACTTCTTCCTCATCATTGCACCACCGATGGAGGTCTCGAACCAGTACCTCCCCGTGCTCGGCAAGATCGCCCAATTCGCCAAGGACCCCGAGGTGCCGAGCCTGTTGGCCAACCTCGAATCCGTCGAGGAGTTCCTCGAGTTACTCGAGACGCGCGCTACCTGACGACGTCCTCCCTCGACACCATGCGAGGCAACTCGATCCTGCGAAGCTGACGTGAACCGGGCCCGGATCTGAACCCGTCACAGTTCACTTCATGACGATGATCTTGCGGGTCAGTGGCCGAAGTCCGTTGACACTGATCTGCATCAGATATACGCCGGACGCGACCTCGCGGCCCATCTGATCGTTCCCATCCCAGAAGGCTTCGAACCGCCCGGGGCTGGCGTACGCCAGCTGATCGACCGGGACTCCTTCACCGGTCGCATGACCGAGCGCGACCGGGTAGGCAACGAGCTGTGCCAGGACATTGAAGATCCGTATGGACACGACCACAGAACCCCCGTCCACGAACAGCTCTTCGCCCAGGACGAAGGGAATCGTGGTCTCCGGGTTGAACGGGTTCGGATAATTCTGTCCGAGTTCAAAACCGTTCGCCCCCCCGTTCTGCATCCCCCGCCCCATGTCCTGGGCGGATGAGCGTTCAGCGACGCAGATCAGGGATAGGAGGACGATCAAGACGCGCAGAGAGCGCCCCATCAATACCTCCGCACAACCGCTGTGCAGTAGCTAAGCGTCAATCGCGCTCCGTGAGAGGTGGCCGAGGAATTTCGTACCGTATTCTACGGGCCGAATCCTTATCGGGTCAAACTGACGTCGACCCTCACTCTACGAGACAGTCAACCACCGTGTTCCGTTGAGTCCACGCTCACGGGGCGACCGGCAGGCCCCGGATGTGCCGAGATCCTTCAAGCGTTCGGTACCGCGCGGGCGGCGCCGTGCCGCACAGTGACACCGGCCCCATCGAAATGATTCAACAGCGGGATCAGGTGCTTCCGAGAGACAGACAGTACATCGCGGAAGTCGGCCGGCCCCAGATCCTCGCGGCCGGCGAGGGTTGACCGGATACGATCGACTGCTGCATCCAGTTCGGCTACGGCCACGTACAAGCCATCAGCGATCAGGCGAATCCTCGCGGTCGTCTCGAGATACCGAACGAGAGGCCAGAAGTCCGGGCGGTCTGTGAGAGCCGCGGGTAGTTCATCCACGAAGGGGGCTGCCAGACCGTCGCCGGCGAACGACTCATAAAGCCGAGCCGCTGCGGTCTCCTGATCGGCCGTCAGCTGCGGAAGGAAGCCTGCACGCCGTACGCCACCCTCGACCCGCTCGAGTTGCCCCGACGTACACAGCCCATCGATGGTCGCGTCGGCCAGTGCAGAGGGAGCCCACGCAGGAAGCGCCGAGCGGATACGCGCCAGCGGCACAGCGGCTCGGAGCGAGTCCTCTTCGTGCCCGGCCTCGACAGCGTCCCGAACCCGCGCCTCGGCCTCACCTCGAACCATCGTCGAAATCACCCGTTCCCCTGCACGCAGCGCGCCCGCACCGAGTGCCTCGTCGACCGCCCTTTCGCAGATCGACGGTGGAGCTCCGATCAGCAGGGGCATTCTGGCCGTCGGCACACCCGACCAACCCGCGATCCCGACTGCGGCTTCAACCCGGTCACGAGGGCTTCCGTCGATGATACGTTCCAGCTGACGGCGCTGACCGTCGCTGAGGCGGTTCCTCTTCGGTGGTAACGGCTCTGCAATGACGCCCCCTCCGATCGTCGAGACCGGAGAATACGAGCGGATCACGAGGCGATCACCCGCCCGTGCAACGAGAGGCTCCTCCAGCCGAAGCTGCACCCACCCGGAACTCCCGGCCTGGAGCGGATCCTGCTGCAGAAGCACACAGCGACCGAGCACCTCAGCCGTCCCGTGGTGGACGTGCACCCGTTGGTTGTGCTCCAGGGACCAGGCCGTGTCCTCGATCAACTCCAGTCGAGTGGTGAGCATCCACGTGGGGGACCATGCGTCATCGGTCACGAGGACACCCCCGCGGGAAACGCGGTCTCGATCGCCACCGTCTCCCGTCAGCGCTACGGCCACCCGGTCACCCGCCCCCGCTTTACCCGACTCTCGTCCATGTACCTGAAGGCTGCGCACTCGCGCACTCAGATTGTCCGGCAGCAGACGAACCTTCGCCCCTGCCTCGAGCTCGCCACTCCACAGCGTCCCTGTCCCTACCGTACCCGTCCCCTGAATCGTGAAAACCCGGTCGAGAGGAAGGCGAACGAGGTCACCTGCATCATCTGCACGGATCCGCTCGGCAGCGTCCGCCAGCGTGTCTAGCAGCTCATCGAGGCCCGTCCCGGCATGAGCGGACGTATGGACGAGCCGAGACGCAGCATAGGGTGTCGACGACAGAGTGTCCCGGATGTCCGCCTCCACAAGGTCAAGCCACTCGGCCTCCACAGCGTCACACTTGGTGATCGCGACCACGAGTTCCGGAACAGCGAGCAGCTCGACGATCGCCAGATGTTCGCGGGTCTGCGGCATGACGCCTTCATCGGCTGCCACGACCAGGAGCACGATGTCCATGCCCGCAGCCCCGGCTACCATCGCACGGACAAAGGCTTCATGCCCCGGCACATCAACAACACCGAAGTGGGGACGTCCCTCAGCAGCCAACTCGGCAAAACCGAGCTCGATGGTGATCCCTCGAGCTTTTTCCTCCTTGAGACGATCCGTGTCCGTGCCCGTGAGGGCATGGACCAGCGCAGTCTTGCCATGGTCGATGTGCCCCGCCGTCCCAAGGAGCACGCTAGCCAACGGACACCTCGACGTCGTCCGAGGGGAGCATGCGCCCAAGAAACTCGAACGACTTCAGCGGTTTGCTGACGACGTGATAGGCGATGAAGTCGGACACCAGGCCCAAATGTCGCCGCGTATGGCTGAGACCATCTGGCACCTGACCTGCCAGCAGCTCCGTGAGCTGGGCGCGTGCGATGGGACCGACTCGAGGACCCGCCGCTTCCTCCGAGCACCGGGCGCAACGCATCCCTCCGGCTGAGAAATCGAAACGCCCGATCTCGCGGCCCTCCAGGGTATCATCACAGCGGACGCACTGATCGATGTGCGGTGCGAAGCCGAACGCCTGAGTGAGACTCCATAACAGGGCCAGTGATGCACCGGGCAACCCATCCGACGGGATGGAGCGAAGAGCATCCAGACCGGTCTCGATGGTAGCAAACACGGTCGGCTGGGGGTCGGCCTCGGCATGGGCCAGCACGAGCTCCGCTGCCGCGGAAGCGGCTGCGAAGCGAAGCATATGCACCGCCAGATCATCCCGAAGCTTCACACAAACAAAGTCCTTCATCGTGTGAAGATCGCGGTGGGCCTTGAGATACACGGTCAACTCACCCGATGCGAAGGTCGCCAGGGTCGTCGTCCCCTTCCCGACCTGCCCCCGCACCCCCCGTGCCATCACGCTGACCATGCCGTGGTCCCGGCTGAAGAATCGCAGGATCCGACTGGAATCCCCGTAATCATGAGCGCGCAGAAGCACGGCCGGAGTGGTGACGGGGGCCACGTCAGCTCAACGACCGGATGCGTCGCAGAAGTTCGATACGCCGTTGCAGGTATGCGTCACGATCAAGTGCCGAAGAATCAGATGCCTCGAAATCCTCATCGAGCCGGGCCACCTGCAGGAGAAGCTGCTCCCGATCCGGCCCCGGGATCTCCCCCGTATCGAGGACGGGACGCGGCCGCAGAACCACGACCCCCACTCCGGTAAGGATGAGGGCCAGAAGCACGGCAGCCCACTCCACTCGGGGCGGGGTCACTTCCTCGGTCCGAACGATCG
Organism: Gemmatimonadales bacterium; assembly: GCA_038120095.1. Lineage (GTDB taxonomy): Bacteria > Gemmatimonadota > Gemmatimonadetes > Longimicrobiales > Gaopeijiaceae > UBA2589. The sequence goes on along the minus strand of JAYOKZ010000029.1, from coordinate 24,011 downwards.
TGACGGCAGGGACACTGAGGTTCGCGCCGGCGAAACGCCGATAGGTGGAGCCAGCCTCGAATTCCTGCCGCTCCATGAAGTCGAGTCCCTGCACATCGAGCATCGGGGCAGGCTCTCGAATCAGCACGTCGAGACGCTCCGTGACCCCCTGAACGGGCAACGACAAGAACGGGGAGTCGGTCCGATAACGAACCACGAAGAGCCGTCCTCCCGGCGGCAGCGCGGCCCGCGCCACGAATTCGCCATTCAGGTACTGCGCGGCGTCGCTCGAGAGCTCCTGTTCGCCCGCCTGCACCTCCCGGATCCCTGCAGGCATCGGATGACGCCACGTGTACCCACCCGGCCGAGCCACGATCGTCCTGCCCTCCTCGTTGCGTAGCTCGAAGAGGTCGGTGACCCGCCAGTCGGCTGAGTCGGGTTCAATGAAGACGCTGCGTGACTGAAGGATGACCGGCATGCCCTCCGATGGCGCCAGCAGCGTATCGTACACGTTGACCTGGTATGCCGAGTCGAGCTGCTCCACCGCGGTGATCATCGGTCCGAAATACAGCACCCCATCGTGTCGCACGGACGCGAAGAAGATCTCGCTCTGCACGGGGTCCGGCTGGCCAGGGAGACTGAATCGGAACGATCCGTCCGCGCCGAGGGGAACAGAGTCGAGCTCGCCCTGAGCGCCATCCGAAAGGTGATGCAGGACAGCCGTCCCGGAGGACATGACGGTGTCACCGAGGAAAGCAGTCCCTCGCAGGACAGGCTCCTGCGCCGCTCCGCTCGAAGTCACGAAGAGCGTGCACAAAAGTGGCCCCCACGTGGAGACGGCGCGCCATGACCGGCGGTTGACCGGCCACCCCACCCATACGCTCCCCCCGGCGTCAGGGGTTGAAACGCCCAAAGTCCTCCGGATTGAGGCGCCGAAGATGCTCCTTGAGCTCCTCGGGGCCCATGCCGCTGTCCCGGTCGAGCACCTCGACCCGCTCCATCGGGGACATCGGACCAGACACCAGCTCGTCCTCTGCAATCTCGATCGTAGCGATCTCCAGAAGAGAGTCATCAGCCATGATGCGAGCATTGGCCCGCAAAGCCACAGCGATCGAATCGGACGGACGCGCGTCGACGTTGATCAGTTCCCCGTTCCGACTCACCACGAGCTCGGCATAGTAGGTGCTCTTCTGAACCCTCGTGATGACGACCTTCGTCACGGCCCCCCCGAGCTCCTGCAGCACGGAGCAGAACAGGTCGTGAGTCAGCGGCCTCGGGCTGTCCATGTCCGCCAGCCGCATCGCGATGGCGCTCGCTTCCGCAGGCCCGATCCAAATGGGTAGCACACGTTCGCCATCCAGCTCCTGGAGGATGACGACGGGAGTGTTCGTACTCCGGTCCAAAGCGAGGCTCTGGACCCTGACTTCGGTCAGCACGCGCTCGATGCCCCTGTGACGAAGGAATCAACGGGAATGTACTGACCATTACTCCCGAGTCGTGTGGGGGTTCTCCCGGACGGTCGCGTTCCGTCTCTGGATCAGCTACCCGTGGCGGTCCTCAGATCATCAACCCGATTCGTGTCCTCCCACGAAAAGAAGCGGACTTCTTCCCGAGCCTCCGGGATATCCGGCATGGAGGACTCCGATGTGCGACCAAAATGACCATACGCCGCCGTCGGGGTGAAAATCGGATTGCGCAGTCCGAGGGCTTCGATGATCGCTGCCGGCCGGAAGTCGAACACCTCCGCCACCGCTTTCGAAAGCACGTCTTCCGGAAGTTCGCTGGTGCCAAACGTCGTCACATGGACGGACACGGGCTCAGCGACCCCGATCGCATAAGCGAGCTGAATCTCACACCGTCGAGCCAGTCCTGCCGCTACCACATTCTTCGCCGCCCAACGCGAGGCATAGGCAGCGGAACGGTCGACTTTCGTCGCATCCTTCCCGGAAAATGCACCACCGCCGTGACGCCCGACGCCTCCGTACGTATCCACGATGATCTTGCGACCCGTCAGGCCCGCGTCTCCGTGCGGGCCACCGATGACGAATCGACCGGTCGGATTGACGTGCAGGATGCAGTCGTCCGGATCATACAGGGCCGACGGCAGCGCAGGCCCCACGACCTTATCCGCAATGCCGCGTATGATGTCTTCCTGGCTGACATCGTCGTCGTGCTGCGTGCTGACGACGACGGTGTGAATCCGGACAGGCGTATCCCCGTCGAATTCGATGGTGACCTGGGACTTCCCGTCCGGTCGGACCCATGGCAGCTCCCCACTCCGCCGGACCTCAGCCAGCCTGCGGGTGAGCGCGTGCGCGTAGTGAATGGTCGCAGGCATGAGGTCCGGCGTCTCATCGGATGCGTAGCCGAACATCATCCCCTGGTCTCCGGCTCCCCCCGTGTCGACCCCCATCGCAATGTGGGCGGATTGCCGGTCGAGACTCGTCAGGACCGAGCACGTACTCGCATCGATGCCGTACGCCGAGTCCGTGTAGCCAATGCGCTCGAGGGTGCCCCTTACGATGTCGGGCAGATGAACGTAGCCCGAGGTCGTCACTTCACCGGCGATGAGCGCGAGACCCGTCGTAACCAGCGTCTCGCACGCGACCCGCGAATTGGGATCCTGAGCGAGCATGTGGTCCAGAACCGAATCCGAGATCTGATCGGCGATCTTGTCCGGATGTCCCTCGGTCACCGATTCGGATGTGAAGAGCGTACGACTCATGGGAGATTCTCGACGAACATGAGATGGTGTTGAAGCCGATCTGGTCCCCGGAAGGGGAAGCGACCCAAGAGGCTACCCGATCAGCCCGGCAGCGACAAGCTCCAGCGGCCTGAGAAGGCCGACAGGTCGACGGAGTCACCAATCCCGTCCACCAGGCATCGGGTCACATCTCCCGCGGTCGGCGCCTCAAGCGCTCGTCGGGCAGCGGCCCGCGCATCCTCCATGCGTACATCCCGCACCAGGAGCTTGATCTCGGGAAGAGATGGCCACGACATCGACAGCACGGTGATGTCGAGCCCGAGAAGCAGGAATGCGCCGAGCGGATGGGAGGCCATTTCTCCGCACACGCTCACCTCGATTCCAGCCGCACGTCCAGCTCGCGCGATCTGGTGAAGCTGCCGCACGACCGCCGGATGAAATGGATTATAAAGCCGTGCCAGACGAGTGTTCGTCCGATCGACCGCCAGTGTGTACTGCACCAGATCGTTGGTGCCGATGGAAAAGAAGTCCGAGTACCGGGCCAGTTCCGCTGCACCGAGGGCCGCCGCGGGCGTCTCGATCATGACGCCGAGCTTGTAGCCCGCATTGAACGGAATGCCCTCACGGCGCAGCCGTTCCGACTCCTCTTGAAGAAGCGCCCGAACCGCACGGATCTCGTCCACGTCGTTCACGAGAGGGAGCATCAGTCGGACATCCCCATGAGCGGTCGCTCGGAGGAGTGCCCGCAGTTGCGTCCGAAAGAGCTCGGGCTCGTCGAGACAGACCCGGATGGCGCGCCATCCGAGGAAGGGGTTCTCCTCCTGCGCCATGTGCAGGAACATCGGGAACTTGTCACCGCCCAGATCGAAGGTCCGGATGTAGACTGCTCCGCTCGGGAAGGCCGCAGCGATGTCGCGATACGCCTCGAACTGCTCCTCTTCGTCCGGCATCGTGCTGCGTCCTGCGACGAGGAATTCCGTCCGGAACAGACCGACCCCGACAGCTCCGTGAGCTCCGGCCTGCCCCGCCTCTGCGGGCAGATCCAGATTGCCTCGCAACTCCACGTACTGGCCGTCCTTCGTGACCGATTCGAGGGCCGCAATGACTGCAACCTCCTCCTCCCACTGCGAGTGCTGTTGCCGACGAGCCTCGAAGAGCGCTCGCTCGTCCGCCTCCGGCTCGAGCACAAGCCGACCGATCCGGCCATCGAGAATGGCTGAAGCACCGTGGTGAGCCCGGATCGAAGCGTCTCCAAAGCCGACGGCTGCCGGAATCCCGAGCGATCGAGCCAGCATGGCCCAGTGCGCCGTGCGCGTACCCTGGTCCGTCGCAATCCCCAGCACGTTCTCCGGATCCAGCTGAACGATCAGACTCGGGGTCAGGTTGGCCGCGACGACAATGACCGGCTCATCGACCGAGGCCAGGTCAGCGGGGTCATTCAGGTCGAGCAGTCTTCGCAGGACCCGGATCATGACGTCTTCGAGATCGTTCAGGCGGTCAAGAACCATGGGATGCAGGGTGCGGCTCCATGACTCCCGCAACTCCAGCATCCTCAATTCGAACGCACGGGCCGCGCTCAGGCGGTTCTCCCGTATGTAGCGATTCGTCCCCTCGACCACCTCCGAGTCTTCCAGCATCAGGAGCTGGGGATCGAAGATTCGAGCCTCGACCGGGCCGAGCCGGGCTTCGGTGAGTTCCTTGATCTCGGACAGGCGCTCGATCGCCCAACGCCGTGCCTCATGGAAGCGACCGATTTCTGCATCGATCCCATCGTCGGTGATCGACCGGTGAGGGACCCGCGGCAGGCCCCACTCCAGAACGAAGGCCGGCCCCGAGACAATCCCTTCGGAGGCGGGCGACCCATCCAGGACGATCGACACGTCAGACCTCCGTCTCGTCGAAGCCTCGTGTAATCAGATCCGACAGCGCGTCGACCGCGTCCACCGCGTCCACTCCCTCGGCCATGATCTCGAGGCTCGACCCGCACTCGGCCGCCAGCATCAGAACGCCCATGATGCTCTTCGCGTTCACCGACATGCCGTCCTTCATCAGCTGGATGTCAGCGGTGAACGTTGCCGCCAGCTTGACGAGTTCGGAGGCCGGTCGAGCGTGCATTCCGGCTCGGTTTACGACCTCCACCGCTCGTCGCATCTGCTGCACCTCGGTCAACTCAGCATCCCCCACAAACCAATGAATCCGGTGACGCAAACCGTGAGAACCGCTGCTGGCCGCCACATCCGGTGTCCCCCGACCAAACCTGCGACAAAAGCCATCGCAGCAAGAAGTGACCACGCAGACCCTGCACCCGTAAACGACAACCCTCCCGGCGTCGCGAGCAGGACACCACACAGGAGACCGAGCCCGCCGGTCAGCAGAGTCTGCAGACGATGGACCCAGGACGCGAGGTCAACGTCATTCAATCGGGTGCCCACGGCCCGGCCGGCATCCAGCCCGAGCCGGAGTCCCCACAACCGGAGCCCGAGGTGCCCCGCATTGTAGGTCAGCGTGAAGGCCAGCACGACACCCCAGGCCGGCACGCCCGACCAATACAGCAGGAGCGAGCATACCGCGACCAGCGGCAGCCACGTTGCCCAGATCAACGTATCCCCGAGGCCTCCGAGCGGTCCACGGACCGCGGTTCGAAAGCGCCGAATGATCTCGTCGTCCTCTCCGTCCGTCTCGAGACGGGCGACCGCCCCCAGAGCAATGGGGACGAGGTAGGGATGCGCATTGAAGTGCTCGCTATGCCGCTCGATCGCCCGGGCCAGTCCGTCGGGATCGTCGCGGTACACCCTTCTGAGCGTGGGCAGCAACGCGAACGCGAACCCGTGGCCAAGCATGGTCCGGTAGTTCCACACCCCCTGGACGACCAGACTTCGCAGCAGCAGACCGGCCGCCGGTACCGATCGAGTTTCCCGAATCACAGAAGGCTCGCCCCGGCAGCGCCAAGGGTCAGGCAAAGAACGAACATCAAGCGGCGGCGGCGAAGGCCACCGAGGTCGTTGAGCAGAATCCCGAGCGAGACAGCAGCCCCGGCGTACAGAACCCCAGTCGACGCGGCCGAGGAAACCGGCCAGTGCTCATCGACGAGAACCAGTGCGCCACGACCCAGAACCATTCCCGAGAAGGTCACCGCGCTCCCCCGCAGGAAGTCGGTCGTGATCCCGAGCGCATGGGACCAACCGAGGCTCTCAGGGCCTCCAAACGCCCGCCAACGCAGCAGCCGACCATTCACGCGCCGCTGCATGGTGACCGACCAGCCGCCTACCTGCCCCCAGACGAGACCGAGTGTGACCCCGAGGGCGACGGCACCGGGGCCATCCAATGACGACGCCACGCCGACCCCGACGACGGCGGCCGTCGAACCCTCCGGGTACCTCGCCCCTCCCGAAGGAACGGACACAAGCAGGAAGAGCTCGAGGATCGCCCCCACGGTGATGCCCATTGCGGGTTCTCCCGCCATCCCGCCGGCGATCCAACCCGCGACCAGGGGTCGCGACACCATGAACTGCCCTACCGCCGTCGCATCGAGTCCGAGGACCCCTCCCAGCAGCGCGAGGCGAACGAACTCAGTCACGTCGCCAGAAGTGTCTCGAGATCCACGTCGACGGCGTCGGGAAGATCCCTCGCCGACACCGCCACACCCCGCGCGGCCATCTCTGACAGGTCCTCCCGATCGGCGCGGGAGAGATGAAGGTAGTCCAGAACACGCGCTCGCTCGGGGCTCGCGTGAAGGCCTCCGAGATTTACGGCCTGGTTCGAGCTCTGACCATCCAGGAGCAGGCGCATGGTTCGGATCGTCCTCGTCAGAATGACCGTTCGAGCGGGATCGACACACCACGCTTCGAAGTCGGTCCTCGCGCCCTGCAGCGAGCAAAAGGCGGTCGCGGCCTCCGGCGCACCAAGGGCGTAGAGTTCCTGTTCCCACGGGGTGTCGGCAATCTCGTCGTCAACCACGACGTACCGGTCCGGACGCAGCTCATGGCCCCACCCGATCACGACCTGACCATGGATCAGCCGCTCATCCACCCGGCAAAGGACGACGGGCATGGACGGACCCTAGGCCCGAGGCGCCGGCTGAACGATCGAAGCGCGCCCCTTCTCCTCGACGCGCTGAACGAGCTCGTCCAGGGGCAGGTCCCGGTGGAAGACGAATTCGAGCAACATGGGAAGGTTCACTCCCGCCAGTACAGCGCGCAGTTCGCGATCCCGACAGGTCGACATCGCCGCCAGGCCGCAACTTCCGGCCGCGAGATCGGTGAAGATGACGCCCGGGTGCTCTCCGAGCAGATCGTCCAGCTCCCGGCACAGCTCCTCGGGGCTCAAGCCGTCGTTCGAGACAGCAGTCAATGCATCAGCGTGACCTCCTGTGATCCGCCGAACGGCGTCGACCATGGCGCTCGCCATGGGACCATGAGCGATCACCACTCCCTGCATCGTAGCGCCCATCGTCATTACTCGTAGTCCTGCTCGAGGTACTGTCGGAGCTTCCGGTCGAAGGCGGCCGCCGAATGTACACCCGAGAACCTGAGCAGATGATTCATGGCCACCACTTCCGAGATCACCGTGATGTTCTTGCCCGGATTCAGGGGCACGGTGACCCGGGGAATCGGCACTCCGAGGACTTCCTGCACCTCTTCTTCAAGTCCGGTTCGCGAATAGTGACCATCCGCGTTCCAAAGTTCGAGGTTCACGATCACTTCAATCCGCTTCTGCTGACGAATGGCCCGGACGCCGAACAGGGCTGATACGTCGATGATTCCCACACCGCGAATTTCCATGTGGTGACCCTGCAACTCGTGCCCCCGCCCCATGATCACGTCGTTGCCTTCCCGAGTGACGATGACCACGTCGTCCGCTACGAGGCGGTGACCACGCTCTACCAGGTCGAGGACACACTCACTCTTCCCGACCCCGCTCTTGCCGACGAACAGCAGCCCGACTCCGTATACACTGGCGAGGGAGCCATGGAGCGTGGTCCTCGGGGCCAGCTGTCGTTCGAGGAAAGGCTTGAGGAATTGATACACATCCTTCGTGCTCCTCGGAGAACGAAGCACCGGGACTCCGTGGGCGTTCGCAGCCGCCAGGAAGTAGTCCGGCACCTCCAGCCCCTTGGCGACAAAGACGGCGGGCACGTCGAATGCGAACAACACGTCGAGACGGTTCGACGCTTCCACGGGATCGAGCGTCGAGAGGTACGTCATCTCGGTCTCCCCGAACACCCACATCCGACCATCGACTACACGGGCCGTGTACCCTGCCAGGGCCAGCCCCGGCGCAGTCACATCGGAGTCTCGGGCTTCCCGATCGAGACCGACGTCATTGAGGGCCTCGAGGGCGAGCGTCTCCCGCTTCGCCTCCAGAATCTCGCGGACGGTGATGCTCGCGGAGTTCAGTCGATCACTCCGCTGGCGGGCCCGGAGGTCAGCGCCTCCGTCCGAGCCACGTCTCGCCTTGCGACGCTGCAGTCCCGTTTCGTGATCCTGACTCCCAACGGGGACCCCCTCGAGGGCTGAGTGCGACCAACCTTGAAATCTACTGAGGTGGCGAGGTCTCAACCACCCGGTCCAACACTGCCTCCACGCGACGAGCGGAGGCGTCCCACGAGTAGGTTTCGGCAAAGGAGCGGGCCTGCTCGGACATGCGCGACCGAAGTCCCGGGTCGACAATCAGCCGGCGAATCGCAGCTGCCACAGCACTCGCGTCGCCGTGGGGGACCAGCAGTCCAGTCTCGCCATGGACGACGGACTCCCGAAGGCCCGGCGAGTCGCTGGCAACGGACGGCGTCCCACACGCGCCAGCCTCCAGGACCGAGATTCCCCAACCCTCCTTTGACGACGTGAGAACATGAATCCAGGACCTCTGCAACAACTGGAGTTTCACTTCGTCGGGGACGTAGCCAAGCAGGGCGACACGGTCAGAGATTCCCCGACGAGCCGCCAGGGCTCGGAGCGCTTCAGACTGATCACCCGTACCACCGACGCGAACCGCGACATCGATGCCCTCGTCGGCCAGGAGCCGGGCTGCCTCGATGAGCAGATCGACTCGCTTGTACTGCTTGAGGCGACCCAGGAACAGCAATGTCGGCAGATCCGTCTTGGCTTCGGGCTCGGGAACGAACTCTTCAACGTCGACTCCGTTCGGAACGACCTCGATGTCCTTGGCATCAAGCCCTCGAGCGACCAGATCGGATCGGGTGCTCTCGGAGACCGCGATCGCCGGAGTTCCACGATAGATCGAAGGAATCATCCGCTCGAGCAGCCAGGTTGCGGCAGCAACCGGGGGTGAGGCAGCCTGAAACGCCGTCGTGCCGAACAGGTGGTGAGCCAGAAGGACGACGGGCCCCTCAACCCACTTCGGAGCGAACGTCGGCACCTTGTTGAGGTCGTCGACCACGACGTCGAATCTCTCCCCCTCGAGTACCCCGTGATAATAGAGGGGACCGGCCGTCGAAAAGGTGTACCGTCCACCCGCCCGGTGCACCTTCATGCCATCCAGTTCGGCCGTCTCGTCACACCCGGGCCAGCCGGAGACGAGCGCAGTCACGTCGTGACCCCATCGGGCGAGGCGACCGAAGACCTCGTGGAGGTGCTCCTCCGCTCCGCCGGCCTGCGGATTCTCTCGATCCAACCAGTTGACGACCAGGATTCGCACGATGAGCCAGCGTAGGCGCGCTCGGGGTCAGCCCCCGCGCGCCTGACTCTTGAACAGGGCGTCCAGGACACCATTTACGAACCGTGGAGATTCGTCCCCCCCGTACGCCTCGGCGAGGTGGATGGCCTCCTGGATCGCGACCTTGGGCGGGATGTCCTCGCAGTACAGGAGTTCCGCAGCGCCAAGGCGAAGCACCGCACGGTCGACCCGAGAGAGGCGGTCCAGACTCCAGTTGTCCAGATACCGTCTCAGCGTACGATCGATTTCGTCGACGTGCTGATCGAGAAGATCCATGAGCGCGCGAATCAGGGGTAAGCGACTCGGCGCAATCCGTCGCGTGGCCGTGGTGTCGACGAGAGCATCGCGCAGAGTCCCCTCACAGCCACCAGCCTCCCAACGGTAGTGGATCTGAAGTGCCCACGCCCGGGCGCGGCTCCGGTCGATCCGCTCGGCAGGATCCAACCTGGCACGGGAGTGCACCTCCCCGGCGGTCATTCCTTCCCCCGAAGCTGACGAAGCACCGTGACCATTTCGAGACTCGCCATGGCGGCCTCGTACCCCTTGTTGTCTTTCCCCTCGCCCGCACGCGCCTGCGCCTGCTCGAGGTTATCGGTGGTCAGAACGCCGAACACAACCGGAATGTCGGCGGCTCGGGCCACCGCACCGAGTCCTCGTGAAGCCTCTTCACACACGAACTCGAAGTGGGGAGTCTCTCCCCGGATCACGCACCCGAGCGCCACCACCGCGTCGAACCGCTGCGCCACGACGGCTTGCGCCGACGTCTGCGGCAATTCCCACGCCCCCGGCACCCGAATCACAGTGACATCGTCATCCCGAGCACCGTGCTCGAGCAATGCATGCCGCGCGCCACGGACCAGGCTGTCCGTGATCTCCGAATTGAAGCGCGCCGCGATCACCGCCACCCTGAGCCCACGTGCGCTGATCTGTCCACGCCGCTCGTCGACGGGGGAGCCCTCCGTACTCACAGCAGGTGCCCGAGCTTGGTTCGCTTGGTCGCGAGGTAGTCACGGTTGAACTCGCCAGGCTCTACCTGCAGGGGTTCGCGGCCTGTGATCTCCAGATCGTAGCCGTCCAGACCCACCACTTTTCGGGGATTGTTGGTGAGCAGCCGAATCGACCGAAGACCGAGATCGAGGAGGATCTGCGCCCCGATCCCGTAATCCCGAAGGTCGGGCTGAAACCCGAGTTCGGCGTTCGCCTCGACCGTGTCGAGTCCGCCATCCTGCAGATGATAGGCCTTGAGCTTGTTCCCGAGACCGATCCCGCGCCCTTCCTGACGCAAGTACACGATCGCTCCAGAGCCCTCCTCATCGATCTGACGCATCGCGGCATGCAATTGTTCACCGCAATCACACCGCTTTGATCCGAACACGTCGCCGGTCAGGCACTCGGAGTGCATCCGAACCAGCGTCTCGCGGGCCCCATCGAGTTCTCCCTTGACCAGGGCAACATGCTCCCGACCATCCACCTCACTGCGATATCCGATCACCGAGAAGTCCCCGTAGGCTGTGGGCATCCTCGCCTCCGCGATCCGCTCGACCAGCCTCGTTCGCGTGAGCCGGTAGCGAACGAGCTGGGCCACTGTGATGAATCGGAGGCCGTGCTCCTTCGCGAACTGCTCGAGCTGAGGACGCCGCGCCATGGTTCCGTCTTCGTCGAGGATCTCGCAGATGACGCCGACAGGGGGAAGGCCTGCCAATCGAGCGAGGTCGACTGCAGCCTCGGTCTGACCCACGCGGCGCAACACGCCTCCGGGTTTGGCGCGCAGGGGAAAGACGTGCCCCGGCCGCCGAAAGTCGGTCGGGACCGTTCCATCCTTCGCCAGGAGCTCAATGGTTTTCGCGCGATCCTGAGCGCTGATCCCCGTCGTGACACCGAAACGGGTGTGCGCGTCGACCGAAATCGTGAACGCCGTCTGATGCGGGTCGGTGTTGCGGTCCGTCATCAGAGGCAATTCGAGTTCGTCGGCACGGTCCGGGAGCAGTGTGACACTAATCAGGCCTCGACCGTGCTCCGCCATGAAATTCACGGCTTCGGGTGTGATCGCGGACGCGGCCATGACGAGGTCTCCCTCGTTCTCGCGGTCCTCGTCGTCGGCTACGATCACCATCCGACCGTTGCGGATCTCCTCGATCGCATCCTCGACGCGGTCAAACTTCATCTACAGCACCTCTTCGGGTCCGGTACGCATCTCGGAACGATCTCGGTGGGTCAGAATTCTCGCGACATACTTGCCGATCAAGTCACCTTCGACATTGACGGGGTCGCCCGGGACGAGCAGACCCAGGTTCGTATTCGCATGAGTGAAGGGGATCAGTCCGATACGAACCCCCCTCTCGTCGAGGAGTTCACTCACGGTCAGACTGACGCCGTTCAGGGTGATGGATCCGTGCTCGATGGTTTCGCCGAGAACGTCAGCCGGAATCTGAACGTCCAGCAGCCAAAACTCACCACTCTTCACACACGACATGAGGTGACCGACCGTATCCACATGTCCTTGAACAATATGACCATCCAGGCGTCCACCAACCTGAAGTGCTCGCTCGAGATTCACGCGGGTCCCTTCCATGTAGGATCCCGCCACAGTCCGATCGAGCGTCGTTCCGATCACGTCGACCGAGAAGCCGGCATGATCGGCGGAGGTTACGGTCAGACAGGCGCCATCGACCGCCACGGAGTCACCAGGCGTCAGCTCCCCTGCAAACTCGGGAACGTGTACTCGGAAGCGCCGTGTCGACTGGTAATCCTCAACGTCCTCGATGGCGCCGACTGCCTCCACGATACCACTGAACATCAGTCCGCCCTCCGATCGAGCGTGATCAACGTATCCGGGCCAAGCGCCGTCGGCGGGAACGCGAGTCCGTAGCGTTCCCAGGGAACCCCGTCAGCATCGTCCGCGAAGGCCGGCACTCCATCGGCACCAAGGGCGTGGGGTGCGATCAGCAGGTAGAGGCGATCGACCAGCCCGTCGCGAAGCAGGCTTCCCGCCAATTCGGCTCCTCCTTCGCAGAGCACGGATGTCAGCCCGAGGTCACGGCATCGAGACAGCACCGCGCGCAGATCGAGGAATCCCTCGCGGCCCGGGTCACCAACCACCGGATGAACGGCGACCCCTCTCTCGTGGAGCCTCCGGCAGGCGGCATCGGATGCTCCTTCGAGACAGAAGACATGCACAGGGTGTCGGTCGACATCCTCGAGAACAGCGGCATCCAGGCGCAGATCTGCCCCGGGGAGCAGCAGGATCCGGTGATGGGGCTTCCGGCCGGCATGAGCCAGTCGCGGAGTGAGCCTGGGATCATCAGCCGACACCGTGCCCTGCCCCACCATGACCCCGTCGAAGCCGGTTCGGATGCGATGCACCTCGCGTTCCGTCTCCGTACCGGTAATGCGGGTGCGCCGTCCCGGGGCGGCAGCGATTCGTGCATCCAGGCTCATTGCCAGTTTCAGTGCGACGAAAGGCTGATCGCAATGAGCCGGGTGAAAGAACGACGGATTCTCCGAACGCGAAGCTTCTTCGTCCCACACGGGCCCGATTACGTCGACACCGGCCTCGCGGAGTGCGGCGGCCCCTCCACCGGACACGGCTCCAGGGTCGCGAGCCCCGAAGACGACACGCCTCACCCCGGCCTCGAACAGCGCCTGACTGCAGGGAGGAGTCTTGCCGTGATGATTGCAGGGCTCGAGGCTCACGAAGGCGGTCGAGCCCTCAGCGGCCGCTCCCGCCCGAGCCAGCGCCACAGCCTCGGCATGAGGCCCGCCAAACACCTCGTGATATCCCTCGGCAACCACCTGACCATCCTTGACGAGAACGCACCCGACCATCGGATTCGGGTGGACCTGCCCCCATCCCTCGTGTGCGATTCTTCGGGCCCGCTCCAAATGGACGTCGTCCGGCGGGGCCAACTCGACCAGGGGGGCTCGCAGGGTCATCGGCTACAGTGTCAGGCGGGCTGACACGCCCCCGAACAGGGTACGGGATTCCGGATCGTACGGCCCGTCCCATCCGGGGACAGCCTCGAACCCTTCGGCCCACCCGGCCTCGATCGACAGGGTCAGGACGATCCCGACCGTGGTCGAGGCACTTCCGAAATAGAGGCGACGATCCGACCGGACCGGACCGGACACCTGCACGCTGCCACCGGAGCCGCCCGTATCTGCCACGTAGATGGTCGCACCCCCATCGAACTCATCGATACCGAATCCCGCCAGCCACTCGACGGCAAAGAGGTCTTTCCCGACCGTGGCCCGATAGGCCGTCACGCCGGAATCCAGCTCAAGTGCGGCCGCGTCCACGTCCGCGACGTACGCCACCGTGCCCGGGAATCGCCTCGCGACCGAGACGGACACCCCCGGCACCGTAAAGCCCTCGCGAAGGATCCCGATGCGAGCACCCACGGCGTACGACCGAGCACCCTCGCTCAGCCCCTCGCCTTGCGGAACGAGCAGGAGGCTCGCCTGCCCGAACAGATCGAGGGAAAGAAACCCTCCCACGGTCGGCATCAACTGGAGGCCCTCGAAGACTCCCGCCGCGACCTGTCCCTGCACCGTCGACGCGATCCCACCGGCCTCGTCCGTCACGAAGGGATCGGAGAGGTCGGGAAACGCCATCGGGACAAGACCCGTGCGCACCGAGACCGAGAACCTCGTCCCTCCCCCGACCCGAGTCCCGAGGGTCGTCGCCGTACCCGGGACCTCCACACCTGCCCCGGCCAGCAGCCCCACCTGCCCCTGAATGGCATGTGCGGCGATGGCGGCTCCGGTGCAGAGGCGGGAACCCCCTCCCGCACCCACGCAGGCAGACTGGAGCTGAGCAGGCGTCTGGGCGTCGACAGGCGAGGTGCAGATCATCAGGCTGGTCACCACGGTGGCCACTGCACCCCGAGCCGTCACCGGTAGCGGACCCCCGAGCCCGGCTCAATCACTCCGATCGTCCAGCTGTCGACACCTCGAGCGCGGGCGGCTGCGTGGATCCCGTCCGCATCGCCCGGTGCCACCACGGCAATCATCCCGATCCCCATGTTGAAAACGCGATCCATTTCCACTCGATCCACGCCCCCCGACTCTCGAAGCGTCTCGAAGACTGCGGGCACGGGCCAGGCCCCACGGTCGACGACCGCACCGAGACCCTCGGGCAGGACGCGCGGCAGGTTCCCGGGAATACCGCCGCCGGTCACGTGCGCCAGCCCATGAACCGTGCCGGCGCTCAGCGGTTCATCGAGCACGTGCAGGTAGCTTCGGTGAACCGAGAGGAGCTCCTGTCCGACGGTCAGGTCCGATCCCGGGAATGTGTCTCCCACCGACAGCCCCATGACCTCGAAGACGATCTTGCGTGCGAGGGTGTAGCCGTTCGTATGCAAACCCGACGACGCGAGGCCTACCAGCACGTCCCCATCGACGATGCGCGACCCATCGATGACCGATTCTCTCGATACCACGCCGACAACGAATCCGGCCAGATCGTATTCATCGGCCGAATAGAAGTCGGGCATCTGCGCGGTCTCGCCGCCCAGCAATGCGCATTCGTTCTCCCTGCACGCGATGGCGACACCCCGAACCACGTCTTGGACGACTGCCTCATCCATCTCTCCCGTGGCGAGGTAATCGAGGAAGAACAGGGGTCGGGCACCCTGAACCAGGATGTCATTCACACAGTGGTTCACGAGGCACTGACCGACCGTATCGTGGATGCCCGTCGCGAAGGCGAGCTTGAGCTTCGTTCCCACGCCATCGGCGCTCGACACCAGAACAGGCTGGTCCACGTCACCGGGCACCTGGTACAGCCCGCCGAAGGCCCCCAGTTCCGAGAGGGTGAAGCGGTCTCGCGTCGAACTGACAAGCTTTTTCAGTCCCTCCTTGGTCCGCTCCGCGGCATCGAGGTCGACGCCGGCGGCCGCGTAGCTGAGTCCGTCAGTCATGGTCTTCGGCGGTCAAATGGGTTTCGAAGGAAGTGAGTCGCCGGAATTCCTCGACCCGTCCGAGCACATCGTCCGACGTGATCTGCTTGAGACGTTCCACGCTGAACCGCTCACAGGCGAACGATCCGAGCGCAGATCCGTGCACCATCGCCTGCCGGAGCGTGGACGGCGTGACCGCGCCGGATCGCGCAAGGTGACCCATGAACCCTCCGGCGAACGAGTCTCCGGCCCCGGTCGGATCGAACACTTCCTCGAGCGGATAACCGGGCACGTAGAACATCCAGTCGTCACCGAACAGGATGGCACCGTGCTCCCCTTTCTTCACGATCACGATCTCCGGGCCCCGCGCCTGTACCCAGCGCGCGGCCGCGAGAAGGTTGGCCTCCCCGGCCAGTTGGCGAACCTCTTCGTCATTGACCATCAGGATCCGCACCCGGCCGAGCAGCTCGAGGAGGGGCTCGCGAGCTCCCTCGATCCAGAAGTTCATCGTGTCGCAGGCCACGACCTCCGGGGAAGCCACCTGATCCAGAACCTGATGCTGCAGTGCCGGATCGATGTTCCCCAGGAATACGAAGCGCGGATTCCGGAACGGGTCGGGAATCTTCGGCTGGAACTCCGCGAACACCCCGAGCTGCGTATCGAGCGTGTCGCGGGTATTGAGATCGAAGTGGTAACGGCCGGCCCAGAAAAAACTGCTGCCCGACGCCCGCTCGATACCGCTGAGATCTGCACCCCGGTCTCGGAGGAAGTCGAGCTCATCGACGGGATAGTCATCGCCGATCACTCCAACCACCTGAACCGGGTGGAACAGGGTCGCCGCGGCGGAGAAGTAGACGGCCGACCCGCCGAGGACTCGATCGGCCTTGCCGAACGGCGTTTCCACCGAATCGAGGGCCACACTTCCAACGCAAAGGATCGACATCGACTTCAGGCCTCCTGGTCCTCTTCTCGGATCATCTTGGTGGGTGCGTCGATACCGAGGAGCGTGAGCCCGTTTCGCAGGACGATCTGGACCGCCCTTGCGAGTGCCAGCCGGGCACGGCGGAGCTCGGCATCCTCCGCCAACACCGTCAGCTCGGGATTCCGGGACGGATTGCCGGCGTGGTACCACGAATTCGCTGCTCCCGCCGTCTGCTCGAGGTAGTCGCACACGATGTGTGGCGAAGAGTCACGTGCCGCTCGCTCGACTACACCTGCAAACTCCCCCAGCTGCTGCACCAGATCACGCTCCAGCTCGTGTGTCAGGAGCTCCAGAGCAGCAGATCCCGCCTCCACGTCGCCCAGTTCCATCGCGGCCTTCCGGAAAATCGAGCACATCCGTGCATGCGCGTACTGGACCTTGAATACCGGGTTCTTGTCCGACTGATCGAGGGCTACGTCGAGGTCGAACAGAAGGTGAGCGTCCGGCTTTCGCATCTGGAAGAAGTACCGCGCAACGTCCACACCGACCTGGGCATAGAGCTCCCGAAGCGTCATGCCCGAGCCTGTCCGCTTGGAAAACTTCACCTCCTCCCCGTCCTGAACCACTCGGACCATCTGATGGAGGACGTATTCCGGGTAACCGGCGGGTAACCCCAGCGCCTGAAGCCCCGCCCGAACTCGATCCACGGTGCCGTGGTGGTCTGCTCCCTGAACGTTGATCACCCTCTCGAAGCCTCGCTCCCACTTCGTCATGTGATACGCAACGTCAGGAAGGAAATACGTCGGCTGGCCGTTGCTGCGCACCATGACACGGTCCTTCTGGTCACCGAAGTCGGTCGTGCGCAGCCAGAGGGCGCCTTCGTGCTCGTAGACGAGGCCCGTGTCACGGAGGAGCTGGATGGTGGCCTCCACTCGACCGCCGATGTACAGGCCGGACTCGAGAAAATACTCGTCGAATCGGACCCGGAAGTCTCCAAGATCCCGGTCCTGTTCTTCCCGAAGCATCTTCACCGCGTGAACGCGGATCGACTGGCTGGCGGCTTCTGAATCGTCGTCCCGGTACCGATCTCCGACCTCTGCAACCAGCGCGTCCGCAACATCCCGCACGTACTCACCCTGATACCCGTCGTCAGGCACGGGCTCATCCACGCCGAGCGCCTGGCGATAGCGGGCACGAACGCTTGCAGTCAGCTGGTCGATCTGCCTGCCTGCGTCGTTGTAATAGTACTCACGATGCACCTTCCAGCCCGTCCAGTCGAGGAGCGCGGCGATGCCATCGCCGAGCGCCGCCTGACGACCGTGGCCTACGTGGAGTGGGCCTGTCGGGTTTGCGGACACGAATTCGACCATGACGGCCTGGCCGCGTCCCACAGCGCTGCGACCCCATGCCTCATCGGACCGAAGAATGTCATCGATGACGGACGCGACCGCGCCGGAGGCGAGTCGGAAGTTCAGAAAGCCCGGACCCGCAATTTCCACCGAGTCGACCCCGGCCGCAGCGAGATCGAGGCTGTTCGCGATCTCCTCGGCGATCTGTCTGGGTGGTCGTCCGAGCGGTTTGGCAAGCGTCAGTGCGACATTCGTTGCCAGGTCCCCGTGAGAGGGGTCGCGAGGTCGCTCGAGCGTGATGGTATCGACCTCAGCCCCCATCCCCAGGAGCACATCGTCGAGCGCGGACCGGATCGCGTCGTGAGCCATCTCAGGAGTCGGACGAAGGGGAGGAGCCGGACGCCGTCGAGGAAGTCGAGGAACTCGCGGAAGAAGAGGAAGACGATTCGGATGAGGAAGCGGACGACGAGCCGGAGTCCGAACCCGGCTTTTCTGCCGAGGCCTTCTTCTTGTAGTCGTCCGACCGGTAGTCGGTTATGTAGAAGCCGTCACCTTTGAACAGGAACCCTGCGCCCCCGGAGATCATACGCTGCGCAGCCTCACCGCAATCGGGGCATTCGGCGACGGGGTCGTCCGACATTCTCTGAAATACCTCGAAGCGGTGACCCTTCTGGCACTGGTAGTCGTACGTGGGCATCGACGGTGGGAGCAGTCTGCGTGAAGTGCGCGCACCCGAGACGGTGCACGGAGCCCCGGAAATTACACCCGACGGCCAGTGGGTACTAGCCGTCCCACGTCCCCCACTCCTCACGGAGAGCGTCACTGATCTCACCGAGGGTGACCCCGATCCTCACGGCGTCGATCAGGCCCGGCATCAGGTTCTCATCCGATCCGGCAACCACGCGCATCGAAGCCAATGCCGACCGAACCGCCGACTCGTCACGCTCCGTCCGGGCAGACGTCAGCCGTTCCACCTGCGCGGCTTCAAGCAGCGAATAGTCGGGCTGTGAAATCGGGGGAGCGCCGCCTTCCTCCGTCTGAACGTTGACCCCGACCACGCTTCGGGCCCCGGATTCGATCTCCATCTGGAACCGATATGCGGCTTGATGAATTTCCTCCTGCATGTATTCGATCGCCCCGGCGGCACCGCCCATGGCATCGATTTTCTCGAGGTATTCGAGAGCCCGACGTTCGATTTCGTCTGTGAGGGCCTCGACGTAGTGGGAACCACCGAGGGGATCTGCGGTCCTGGCCACGCCCGACTCGCAGGCGAGCACCTGCTGCGTGCGCAACGCAAGCTTCGCCGACTCTTCGGTCGGAAGTGCGAGGGCCTCGTCATACCCGTTGGTGTGGAGCGACTGGGTGCCACCGAGCGTCGCCGCGAGCGCCTGGACCGTGACCCTCACGACATTGTTGAGTGGCTGCTGAGCCGTAAGCGTCGAACCACCGGTCTGCGTGTGGAAACGGAGCATGCAGGATCGGTCGGAGGCACCGAATCGATCTCGCATGAGCGTCGCCCAGAGGCGCCGAGCCGCCCGGAACTTCGCCACTTCCTCGAGCAGGTCGTTGTGGGCGGCGAAGAAGAACGAGAGCCGGGGTGCGAACGCCTCGAGATCCAGCCCGGCGTCAAGAGCCCGGCGAACGTACTCGAGCCCGTTCGCAAACGTGAAGGCAATCTCCTGCGGGGCCGTGGAGCCGGCCTCGCGAATGTGATATCCGGAAATCGAGACCGTATTCCACCGCGGCACCTCTCGGGAGCAGAAGCCCATGATGTCGGAGATCAGTCGCAGGCTGGGATCCACGGGATAGATGTACGTTCCGCGCGCGATGTACTCCTTGAGAACGTCGTTCTGCACGGTCCCCGAGAGTGCCGATCGGTCGACGCCCTGTTCGTCACCCAGAGCCACGTAGAACGCGAGCAGGATGGCGGCGGTCGAGTTGATCGTCATCGACGTGGAGACCTGATCAAGTCGGATCCCATGGAAGAGCCGCCGCATATCGCCGAGCGAATCGATCGCCACTCCGACGCGGCCGACCTCTCCTGCCGCCATGGGTGCATCGGAGTCGTACCCCATCTGCGTGGGCAGGTCGAAGGCCACCGAAAGCCCGGTCTGGCCTCGGTCGAGAAGGTACCGAAACCGCTCGTTCGTCTCCTCGGCCGTCCCGAAACCGGCATACTGACGCATCGTCCACAACCGGCCACGGTACATGGTCTCGTAGACGCCTCGCGTGAACGGGTGCTCGCCGGCGGGCGGACCATAGACGGAGGCGACCTCGATACCCGAGTCGGTCTGGATCGGTGTGTCCGCCATCACTCGCCCTCCGGATTGACCGGTCCCAGGTCGACCAGCACCTGATCTTTCTCGACCGCCTCTCCCTCGGACACGAGCACCTTTGTCACGACAGCATCGACCGCCGACGCGAGTTCATTTTCCATCTTCATCGCCTCGACGATGACGACTCCCTGACCGGCCTGCACAGGATCGCCCTCCCGGACCTCGATCCGGACCACCATGCCCGGCATGGGTGCGGTGATCGGCCGGGGGCCGGTGGGCCCAGCGCCCGAGCCCGTCATCTCGCGAATGGCCCGAGTCCGCTCGTCTACGACGCTCGCGACGAGCCTGCGGCCGCGCAGATGCAGGTCCCACTGTTCGCTACCGGACCTCGTCGCAGAGAGGCGGTGGGAACGTCCGTCAAGCAGCAGTGATCGAACCGGCCCGCTACCGAGACGGTCGAGCTCAACGCCGTGCGGCACCCCATCCACGGTCACGCCGTCCGGTCCGAGCGACACGACTCGCGTCGTGTCCCCGATTGTCACGTGGTAGATCACTCGGCTCTGCTCCTGAGGCTCAGTTCGGCGACCGTTTCGATGTGAGCCGTTTGCGGGAAAAGGTCGAATGCACGCAGACCCTCGAGCGTGTAGCGCTCGGACAGGCGCTTGAGGTCCCGGGCCAGGGTAGCGGGATCACAGCTGACGTACACAATGTGCCCCGGAGGAGCCGCGATCACATGCTCCGGCACCGATTCATGCAGCCCTTTGCGAGGTGGGTTCAGGATCAGCAGGTCGACGGGAAGAAGCGACGGAAGCACATCTTCCACTCGACCGGAGTGCAGCGAAAAGCGACCGTCACCGGCAAGCTCGAGGGAGCGGGTCAACCGCTGGATCGCACCACGCTCCGACTCGATCCCCGCGACGGTCCAGCCATCCGATGCGAGCCCGAGGCCATAGGCCCCGAGGCCGCAATACGCATCGATCGCGGAGCCGGCGTCGATCGCTCTACAGCGCTCGAGCACGTGACTCCGAAGGGAATGGGAGGCTGCATCGTTCACCTGCGTAAAGGACGATCCAGCGGCGAGTTCACCCTCGCCGGCGACAAGGGTCGCCTCCCTGTCTGAGTGATCGTCGTCCCCGACCTCATCCCCTCGATCGCGGCCGCCACTGACGTGCCATATGGCGCTCAAAGCATCCACTGTCGCGAGGAGGGGCTCACCATCCCAACCATGTCGGCCACCCTCGACGATCAACTCGAAGGCGCCGTCGTTCGAGTGCCCGAGGCGAAGGGTCAGCCGGAGTCGACCGGCCGTGGGCAGAAGCTCGGCTCGGCGGCCCCAGCTCTGCCGCAACGACATCCACGCGGACGTCAGCCGCTCATCGGGCAGAAGACACTCGTCGGCCACGTCGACCACGTGCGCGGGCCGGTCGAGCGCATGGAAGCCTGCGACTACATAGCCGTTTCCGACCCGCCGTAGAGTGTAGCTCACCCGGTTCCTGTACCTGAGCCTCCCGGGAGAGGGCACGACCTCGGGGACCGGCACGTCAGAAAAGCCCCCGATCCTCGTCAGTGCATCCACGACGAACCGCCCCTTCCAGCGCAACTGGTCCTCGTACGCGAGGTGCTGCAATTGACATCCCCCGCACTCTGCGAACAGGGAGCAGGCGGGTTCGACGCGGTCGGGCGATGCCGTGAGCAGCGAGACAAGGGATCCGCGAGCCCAGCGGGGACGACTTCGCTCGATTCGCACTCGTGCGCGATCGCCTTCGGTCGTGCGGGGCACGAAAACGACTCGGCCGTCCGGGAGATCGGCAATCCCGGCTCCTCCGGCGGCGAGACCCCGCACGTCCACGTCGACGGACTCCTGACTCAACCCCGCTCGCTCCAGGGCCGTGCGGTCCGGCGCCATGCGCTGAGAGGACGCCCGGACTCCTCGACGATCCGCGGTGCTCGGCGAGCCCGATGCTCATGCTCCAGCAGCGCCGCCGCGACGCTCGCCGCGATGAAATCGGACTCTGCTTCGTCAGGCTCCAAGAGATCAGGATGCTCGTCCAGGTAGCGGATCGAAAGCCTACCAGCGCAGAAGTCGGGCTCATCCATGACCCGACGGTGGAACGGGGCACACGTCTCGACCCCGGCGATGACCAACTCATCCAGCGCCCGGCGCATCCGCCGGATCGCGGCCTGCCGGTCGGCACCGTGAACTACGAGCTTGGCGAGGAGCGGATCGTAGTGCAGACCGATTTCGCCCCCTTCGACGATCCCCGCGTCCCACCGAACTCCCGGCCCGCCCGGCACCTCCAGGTGCGTGATGGTCCCTGTGGACGGCAAGAACCCTCCTTCATGATCCTCGGAGGTGATCCGGCACTCGATCGCGTGGCCCAACAATCCGATGTCATCCTGGCTGAAGGGGAGTTTCTCCCCCGATGCGACCCGGAACTGCCACTCCACCAGATCGATTCCCGTGACAAGTTCCGTGACCGGGTGCTCGACCTGGATCCGGGTATTCATCTCGAGAAAAAAGAACTCACCGTCCTCGTAGAGGAATTCGATCGTGCCGGCACCGCGATACTGGACGGCCTCTGCGGCCCGGACTGCGGTCTCGCCCATCGCGGCCCGCTCTTCCGGTGAAAGCACCGCGGACGGGGCCTCCTCGACCAGCTTCTGGTGTCGCCGCTGTATGGAGCACTCCCGCTCGGCCAGATGGATCACGTTGCCGTGGGCGTCCCCCAATACCTGAATCTCGATGTGACGGGGTCGCGCCAGATAGCGTTCGAGATACACCGCACCGTCACCAAACGCGGCCAGAGCCTCTCGGGACGCGGCCTCGAACGCCCTGCGCAGGTCTTCCGGACGCTCGACGACCCGCATTCCCTTCCCCCCACCCCCGGCTGACGCCTTGAGAAGCAGCGGGAACCCGATGTCCCTTGCGGCCCTCTCCGCCGCATCCGCGTCGGCAAGAGCCTCGGTGAGCCCGGGAACGATCGGGACGCCCGCCTCGGCCATGCGCCGTCTGGCTTCCGTCTTGTCTCCCATGGCTGCGATCGTCGCGGAGGCGGGGCCGATGAAGATCAGGCCGGCGGCCTCGACGGCCGCAGCGAAGTCGGCCCGCTCCGCGAGAAAGCCGTAACCCGGATGAATCGCCTCGGCACCGACGGTCCGAGCAAGCTCGATGAGCGCGTCACCTCGCAGATAGCTCTCGGCAGAGGGCGCCGGCCCGATGCAGTACGCCTCGTCCGCCTCGAGCACGTGGGGTGCAAGCCGGTCGGGCTCCGAGTACACGGCGATCGTTCGGATGCCGCACTCGCGAGCTCCGCGAGCGATCCGGACGGCGATTTCGCCGCGGTTCGCGATAAGGACCGATGAGATCAAGGGTGTTGAGGCCTCGGGCTAGAGGGGGATGTTGCCGTGCTTCCGGGGCGGATTCTCGTCCCGCTTGTTTCGCAGCATGTCGAGTGCGGAAATCAGCCGAGGTCGGGTCTCCCGTGGATCGATCACGTCGTCGACGTACCCACGTGCCGCCGCGATATACGGGTGGGCAAAGGTCTCCCGATACTCCTCGATCCGTGCGTCGGTCGCAGCCTGCGGGTCGTCAGAGTCAGCGATTTCCTTGCGAAAGAGGATCTCGACCGCCCCCTTCGGCCCCATGACGGCGATCTCCGCCTGGGGCCACGCGAGGTTGACGTCGCCCCGAATGTGCTTGGAGTTCATGACGTCATACGCTCCGCCGTACGCCTTCCGAGTGATCACCGTCACCTTCGGCACGGTCGCCTCCGCAAATGCATACAGCAGCTTCGCCCCGTGCCGAATGATCCCACCGTGCTCCTGCGCTACCCCGGGCAGGAAGCCAGGCACGTCCTCCAGAACCACCAGAGGGATATTGAACGCGTCACAGAACCGGACGAACCGAGCACCCTTGTCGGACGAATCGATGTCGAGCACGCCAGCCAGAGCCGCAGGCTGGTTCGCGACCAAGCCGATCGCGTGACCGCCCAGATGAGCGAACCCGACAAGGATGTTGTCGGCGAAGCGCTCATGAACCTCATAGAACGACCCGTCATCCACCACGCACCTGATCACTTCCCGCATGTCGTACGGATGATTGGGGTTATCCGGCACGACTTCGAGTAATACCTCATCTCTCCGATCGTGGGGATCGTCGCACCCTGCGGAGGGGGGAAGCTCGGTATTGTTCTGAGGGATGTACCGAAAAAG
>JAYOKZ010000028.1:0-37375 GCA_038120095.1 Gemmatimonadales bacterium | reverse complement strand
TCGCGGTGAAGGGAAAGGAGGAACCCATCCGCGTGTATGAACTTCTCGAGCTCGATGGCGTGGAGCTGGCGCCCGAAAAAGAGAGGGCACTGCGTCACTTCGACGAGGGAATGGCCGACTACAAGCGGCACGAGTGGGAGGCGGCTCTGAAGCACTTCGAGGCGGCCGTACACGCCTGCCCCGACGATGGACCCAGCCTTCTGTACGCGAATCGGTGCGCCGAACACATCTCGGACCCACCTCCAGCCGACTGGGATTTCGTGGTGCGCCGGACAGAAAAGTAGAAGATTAAACGACTGAAGGGTCGCGGCAGCGGTCGCGCCCCTGTCAAGCCGGAGAACGACATGAAACGATCGCTCTGTCTGACCCTGCTCGCATGGTCGGGTCTCGCCGCGTCCCTCGCTGCGCAGGACCCCGTCGCCCTGATCATTCGAATCCAGGGTGAGGTCCTGGTCAGTCACGCCGGAGGCCCGGCCGGCCCAGCGTCCGTCGGGGAGCAGATCTTCGTCGGTGACGATATCTCACCCACGGATGGCTCCCGCGCGATCCTGATCACCCAGACGGGTGCCCAGCAGGTGGTGACCCAGCAGACCACGATGGCAGAGCCTCGGGGGTCGGGTAACCCGGATATGTTCAAGCGCGCCTTGAGCACGCTGGCTCAGGCCGCCGCCACGGATGCGACCACGGGGGGACGCCAGGGCATGATCCGACCGATCCCCGGACAGAGCACCCTGGTTTCGCCGAGGAACAGCCTGCCTGTCATGGATGGCCGCCTCACATTCGAATGGACGGCAACGCCCGGCCAGACCTATGACCTCATGATCCGACGGGTTGGTGCGGCAGGGCGACCCGTGATCTACGAGGTCGGAGCCGACACGACCTTTACCCTTCCGGAGGGAGATGAACTGGACTTCGGTGCGTCCTACGTCTGGACGGTTTTCGTTGGTGGACGGCGCGGCGGCCGACCCATCCCGGAGCAGGAATTCAGGGTCATGAGCATCGAGGAATCGGTGGACATGCAGGACTATTTGGATGAAATAGCCGTCTTCGGCCTCGACCCGATGACGGACGGCCTGTTCCTGACGGTCGTGGCGTACCGGGATATGGGACTCTTCTACGACGCCGCGGCCGCACTCGATCGTGTCGAGAATCAGGCGAGCTTGAGTGCCGAACTCTACCTGCTCAAGGGAGAAATCCTCGCCGAGCTTGGGCAGGAAGAGGCCGCAAGGGCAGCCTTCGACCGTGCTGACGAGTTGATGCGATGACCGAACCGCCGGTTACGGACGCCACGACCGAGATGGGTGTCGAACAGCTGAGGGCCGAGCTCGAGCGGTCTCGCCACGCCCTTCAGGAAATGAGCAAGGTCGGGATGGCTCTGATGGGTGAGCGCGATCCCGCTACGCTCTTCGATCTCATCCTGTCTCAGGCCCGTTCCTTGAGCTCGTCCGATGCAGGCAGCCTGTACCTCGTCGAGAAGGATGACCAGAACAACGACCTTCTGCATTTCATCGCATCGCAGAACGATACGTTGCCACACCTGCCATCCCCGACCTTCCGCCTTCCGCTGAATGAGATGTCGCTCGCTGGCTATGCAGCGACAACAGGAGAACCCCTGGTCCTCGAGGACGTTTACGAGCTCCCGGACGAGGTCCCGTACTCGTTCAACAAGGAGGCCTTCGACGAAACGTTCGGTTACCGAGCCAAGTCGATGCTGATCGTCCCGATGATCGACCACCGTGACAGGTGCGTCGGGGTATTGCAGCTCATCAACCGAAAATCGGACGCCGCGGCAAAAATCCACTCCGACTCGGATGCACGGCACTGGGTACTGCGCTACACACAGCGCGAAGTCGACATCGTATCGTCGCTCGCCGGGCAGGCGGCGATGGCGATCGAGAACGGTCGCCTGTACCAGGATATCGAAAATCTCTTCGCCGGCTTCATCAAGGCAGCCGTAACCGCGATCGATCGGCGGGATCCGACGACATCGGGACACTCGGTGCGCGTCACCGAGCTTACCTGCGACGTCGCCGCCCTGATCAACGAACAGACCGAGGGGCCGTTCGCAGACGCCCATTTCTCGGACGCGGAGATGAAGCAGCTCCGGTACGCCGGCCTGCTTCATGACTTCGGGAAGGTGGGCGTCCGCGAGGAAGTTCTCGTCAAACAGAACAAGTTGACCCCGGTCCTCGGAGCACTGGTTCAGGGACGCTTTGCGCTGATCCGGGTCATCCTGCGCCTGCACGCCGCAGACGCCCGGGCGGAAGCCGTCCGGTTGAAAGGCGCTGAGGATTCTGCCGAGGACGTCGCCCGAATCGACACGACGCTCGAAGAGGATCTCGCTCGCGTGGATCGCTACTGGCAGGCCATTCAGGACGCGAACATGCCCCGTGTGCTGGACGAGGAAGCAGCAGAAATCCTGGATGAGATCGCGGAGGGTACCTTCGTCACCCCGGATGGTGACGAGCATCCGTACCTCACGCCGCTGGAGCTCCACTTCCTCAAGATCAAGCGTGGGTCACTCGACGAAAGTGAGCGGGAACAGATCCAGTCTCACGTCGTCCACTCCTACGATTTCCTGCTCAACATCCCGTGGACAGAAGAGTTGTCACGGGTCGCAGAAATCGTTCGCGGCCATCACGAGAAACTCGACGGCACGGGCTATCCGGATGGAGTCACCAGCGAGCGGCTCTCTCTCGAGACACGGATCATGACGGTGTGCGACATTTTCGACGCGCTCACGGCATCGGACCGTCCGTACAAGCGCGCGATGCCTGTCGACCGTGCCCTTTCGATCCTTCGGATGGAGGCAGCGGACGGGATGTTGGACACGGACATCGTCGAACTCTTCGCGGACAGTGAGGTGTACCGGAAAGTCCTGAATTCCGACTGGCGGGATTTCTAGGCCCCCGACGCCGTACCTTCAGGAAGGCCTTCCGACGAATCGCTCTCGGACGGATCGGAGGATCCGGCGCCGAAGCGGTTGAACAGCGCGCTGAGGCTCCACAGTGTCAGACCCGTGATCGCGAGCAGGAGAAGCCATCGGAGCGCCATGGTCCCGGAGCCAGGCCCCACCGGCGTCAGCCTGAGGTCGTACGCGAGAAGCGCCCCCCCTCGCTCGAGCATCCAGTGCCAGCCCGTGTGTGCGAGGACGGCGGACAGCACGACGACTCCTGCAACCTCCGGAAGCCAGCGGCCGAACGACCATCGCAGAATCGGGACGACGAGCGCGAGTACGAAAAGTTGACCGAACTCCACGCCGACGTTGAACGAGAGCAGCGACGTCAGGAGATGCGCGCCCGCGAACTGGAGTGATTCCGATAAGGCGAACGAGAAGCCGAATCCATGGATGAGCCCAAACCCGAAGGCAACGATCCACCGCTTCGTGAGCGCTGACCCCATGATGTTCTCGAAGGCCATGAAGACGATCGACAGCGCGATCAGCGTCTCGATGAGGGGTGGAAACCAGAGAGCCTGAGGGGCGAGCCCCATCGCAGCGGCAATGAGCGTGATCGAGTGCGCGATCGTAAAGGACGTGACGATCGGGACCAGCGCCACGAGGCTGCGGATCGGGATCACGAGACACAGCAGAAAGAGGATATGGTCGATCCCGTCGAGGATGTGTTCGAAGCCGAACACGACGAAGCGCCACGCCGCCTGATGCCATCGAGGATCAAGTCTGACGACGCCGGGATCCCCGGAGAACTGAAAGACCCGCTCCGAACCGCCGGATGGCAGAAACCGCAGCACTGTCAGGGTCCGCAACCCGAGATGATTCAAACCCGAGGCAAGGGAGAAGTCGGATGATTCCGACCCGATCGGCCACTCGAGCAACACATCGACCATCGCCTGCTGGGGCGGCAGCTCGATCCCTTCGCGAAGTGGCGCTGACCTGACGTTCTCGTAGGCCCGTTCCCAACTCCGGAACGCCCGGTCACCCGGAATCGCGACACGCACCGACACGAGGTCTCCACGGCCCAGAGATTCTCCATTCTCGAGCATCGTCACGTAGTCCCCGACCCAGACATCCGCTGCCTCGAGAACCATGTTTTCGGATGCAGCGATCTCGAGATACCCGGGCTCCCGAGACGGAAAGTCGTAGTCGCGCAGCGAGGCGAGAGGAACTCGGACGAGCATGCGTAGTGTCGAACCCTCGGGCTTCACGTAGGCCTGAACCGTGACGTCGGAGGGGATCTCGTGCGCCTCCCCGGACCACGTGGGCAGGAGCAGAACGAGCGCCACGCTGATGGCGGCCATGCGGCGGATGCGCTTTGGATCGGTCATTGCGCGAAGCTATCAAGCAGGAAGATGGTGACAAGCTCGTTGTGCAGCGCTTGATCCAGACCGGAGGCCAACCGTGGGAATCGATTGCACCAATGGAGCGCGATGCGTAGCGTGGTGTCCGGTCGAACGGTTGTGTCGACCCTCGGGCGGATCCGACGGATGAGGTCCGCTTCCCTTCACGAGGAAGGCAAGATGCAGAAGCGCATTCTCCTGGGCGGCATGGCCACCGTGACGCTGGTCATCGCCATGGCGTGTGTGTCCGACGGTGTGGGTGACCAGTCCATCAACACCGACTACGGTGCCGATGGGATGGCTCCGATGTTCGAAGTCGATCCCTTCTGGCCCAAGCCCCTGCCGAATCACTGGCTCATGGGTGCGACGATCGGCGTCGATGTGGACTCCCACGACAATATCTGGCTCGTACACAGAAACACGCCCGATCAATTCGCGGCCCGCACCGAGATCGGGCTGGCGCAGGATCCCCCTCTGAGCGAGTGCTGCCAGCCGGGACCGCCTGTCCTTGCGTTCGATCAGGACGGGAATCTGATCCAGTCATGGGGCGGCCCCGGGACGGAGACGGGAGATTATGTCTGGCCCGGCTCGAATCACGGGCTCACGGTCGACGCGATGGACAACGTGTGGATCGGCGGGAACGGTCGCACCGAGGCGGGTACCGATCGGCATATCCTCAAATTCACGGCCGACGGTCAGTTCCTCGCGCAGTACGGGTCTCCGGGTCAGGGGTTGGACAACACCACGACCGACCACTTCGGCATGGTGGCCAAGGTTTTCGTGTCCGGTGCAGACAACGAGGTCTACGTCGCGGATGGGTACGCTCACCAGCGCGTCGTCGTCATCGACCAGTCCAGCGGTGACTTCAAGCGTATGTGGTCCGCATACGGAAACGAGCCGACCAACGAGCGCCCCGGTCGGTACGAGCCCGGCGAGACGCCTCCGCAGCAGTTCCGCACCCCCGTTCACTGCGCGGAAATGGCGAACGATGGGCTGGTCTACGTCTGCGACCGCCCATCCAATCGCATCTCGATCTTCCAGAAGGATGGGACCTTCGTCAGCGAGCACATCATCGCGCCGGCCACTCTGTCACAGGGCTCTACCTGGGATCTCGACTTCTCTCCGGACGAGGCGCAGACGTGGATGTATCTCGCCGACGGCCAGAACATGAAGGTCTACGTGATCCGCCGCGAGACGATGGAAGTGGTCTACAGCTTCGGAGACGGTGGACGTCAACCCGGGTTGTTCTTCGCGGTTCACTCGATCGCCGTCGACTCGCACGGCAACATCTACACGACCGAGACCTACGAGGGTACTCGAATCCAGAAGTTCAGGTTCATGGGCATGGGCCCCGCACCCAGCGGCGACACCGGCCCGGCATGGCCCTCGGATCGGAGGCGCATCGGGAGCTGAACCGCTCCGGTTCCGATCGCCCGGTTCTCAGCGCAGGTGCACGCGGCTCCGCCCCATTCGGGCGGGGCCGTGTCGCATTCCGGCACCATGGGTCAGGCACGCTCGATGCGGTCGATCCCTCGAAGCGCTGATACGAATCCCTTGGCGTTTGACGCACCTCCCCGTGGCACCCACACTTCCCGCCTGAACACCCTAGCCAGGAAACGATCGTGAGTCTCTGGTCTGAAATCCGGCAACGCCGCATCACCCAGGTGGTGTTTGCGTACCTGGCCGGCGGCTGGATGGTTCTCGCGGTCGTCGACCAGGTGGTCGACCGGGAGGTACTGCCCCCCGTCGTCTACCAGGCCGCCCTCACACTGTACCTCGTCGGTATTCTGGCGTCCCTGATCATCGGCTGGTATCACGGCGAGTTGGGTCGGCAGCAAGCACCGTTGCAGGAACTCGTGATGCTGGCCGTGGTCGCGCTCATCGGGATCGGTGCCACGGGCTACGTCGTCAGAAACGCTCTGACTCAGGCGTCCCTCGAGGAGGCGATCGACACGGACGACCTGAGGCGTATCGCCGTTCTCTATCTCGAAGATGTCAGTCGCGATGGATCCCTCCAGGCGATCGCGGATGGCGTGACGGAGGGGCTGATCACCGCCCTTTCCAGCGTTCGAGAACTCGAGATTCGCTCGCGGAACGCGTCGAGGGAGGCGCGCAATCTTGGGGACGTCGGAGTCGATTCCATCGCGGACATTCTTTCCGTCGGTGCGCTCGTCGATGGCTCTGTCGATCAGAACGGTGATGATCTCCGGATCTCGATCAGGCTTCTCGAAGGCACCACGGGGCTGCCGCTCTTCCGCGAGACCTTCGAATGGCCGGCAGAGGACATCGCCCTGATCGGCACGGAGCTGGCTACGGAGGTCGCAACCGAACTCCGGTCCCGCCTCGGGGGTGAGATCCGACTTCGGGAGGCCGAAGCCGAAGCTCCGAATTCGGCAGCATGGCTTCAGGTGGCGCGAGCGGAGGTGAACATCAAGGACGCTGCCGAGGCATTTCGGGCCGGAGATCCGCAGGGATACGTAGCGGCGCTCGAGGCCGCCGAGGAGGAACTTCAGGCAGCGCGCACTTCGGCCCCTGACTGGAGTCAGCCTCTCATCCTTCGCAGCCTCGTCGCCTACGAACGCTATCCGCTCGCCGGATCCCTCGACGAGCTTGTCACGATGATGGACGGCGCAGTCGACCTCGCCAACGAAGCGTTGGCCATCGACCCCAACAGCGCCGATGCCCTCGAACGCCGAGGAACGGCGAACTACCGCAAATGGTTCACGCTCCGGGGGACACGGTTCGATCCGAATGAACTCGAGTCTCTATTTGAGTCCGCGCGGGCCGACTTGGAGCGCTCCGAGACGATCGACCCCGATCGAGCGAGCTCATTGAGCACCCTGAGCCACCTGTACTATCAGATCGACGACCTCAACAGCGCTGCCATCGCGGCACAGCGCGCCTACCGTCAGGATGCGTTCCTTGCGCTTGCCGACGAGGTCCTGTGGCGACTCTTCACGACCACGTATGACCTCGGTGAATCGGGGCAGGCCGAAGGGTGGTGCGAGGAGGGTGGAGACCGGTTCTCCGGCGACTTCCGATTCACCCAGTGTCAGATTCTGGTCATGACCATGCCGGGGGTGACCCCTGATCTCGATCGGGCGTGGGAGCTCCACGTCGACTATGTCGGCATGCTCTCGGATCGGCCGGAATTCTACGACGCACAGGCGAGGGTCATGATCGGCGCGATCGCAGGACTCGCGGGCCTGGCCGACAGTGCGGACGTCGTTCTTCGAGGTGCCCGGCTCGGTGAAGATCTCGACCCTGACCGCGAGTTGTTGGCGTTCGAGGCCGGCATGCGATCGCTGATCGGAGATGTCGACGAATCCGTTGATCTTCTGCAGCGATATGTGCTTTCGAATCCGGCTGCCGAGGTCGACGAAGGTTGGTGGTTCCGGAACGTCGCGGGGCACCCGGACTTCGAGCGGCTACGAGCTCGCTGAGACTGAGTCGGTCTCGGTCAGCCCCCATCCGAACAACGCGTTCACCCCTCCGTCCTCCGGGGGTCGGCATCTTGTTCCCAGGTGCGAACAAATGTGCCGCTTGCGCTGAAAAGCGACCGCCTGTAGCCATTATTGAGCAGGCCCGGTTCTTGCTCGGTCCGCGAAGTCCCCCCAGGAGTGTCATCGATGAGCGTCAATCGCCTCTCAGGCGCCGCCCTCGGCGTCATCCTTCTCGGCGTTGCGAGCTGCACCGACGCGGTCGCGGTCGACCCCGTAGAAGACATGCAACCCGATCTGCAGTTCGCAATCCTCGACGGCAGCACGACGGGAACGGAAGACTTTTTCTTCCTGCCACCGATTGCACCGCGAGCACCGAATCTCGTCGGGCAGTTCAATCCATACCTCGCTCCGTCGGTCCGGATCTGTGAACTGGACGGCGGACCCGTGCCGTCATCGACCTGCCGTCGTACGGTGGACGAGTACGCCCCGGGATCCATCGAAGTCCGTGACAACAGCTACTTCCTTGACTGGGATCCGAGAAATCTCGGAATCCGCTCCAGCCGGTACTACCGGGTTGAGGTCCTCGTCTCCGACTCCGTGTTCGGCTACGTCGACCTGGATCCCATGGGCAATGAGGACGATGTCACGTCATCAGGCCTCGAGGCCGAGACGTACGCGTTCGGATTCCGTCCTCGAAGCTCCTCGGTTCCGATCGAATTCTACCTCAGCGACGGGGCGTTCTGCGGTGTGGAGGCCTTCGTCACGGAGTGTGCTGCCGCTGCCGCTCTGAGCGGGAACGGAGCCACGATCACCCTCGACCGTACGGGTAATCGACTCGGTGTCATCATTGAT
The DNA here is from genome assembly GCA_038120095.1 of Gemmatimonadales bacterium. Classification (GTDB taxonomy): domain Bacteria; phylum Gemmatimonadota; class Gemmatimonadetes; order Longimicrobiales; family Gaopeijiaceae; genus UBA2589. Next base: position 28,784 of record JAYOKZ010000028.1, on the reverse strand, counting down.
CAGAACGCCTTGCCGGCCCCCTTCGAAGACGTACTGGTCACACTCGAGCGGATCGATCCGGATGCATACCTCCTGGCCACAGGTCAGGAGTGCATTCCTGGACTGGATGCGATCGGTACGATTTCGGGAGGCTTCAGTGCGCCGCAGTTCGGCGACTGCTTCAGGGTGGAAACCATCCCCGAGCTGAACGATCCCCTGGTTTCGGAGTCCGTGATCGTCATCTGTCTCGACGTGGCTTCATTGGGTCTTTCTCGGCAGCAGCTCGAACAGTTGCGCATGGTCAAGTTCAGCGATCTCCGGCAGGACTGGACTGCGCTCCAGGAAACGGGGGGCAACTGTCCCACTCAGGAGGCGTCCCTCCTCCGCGTACCCGACGACGGCCTGATGCGTCTGGCGGCGATGGGCGTCAATGCTCTCGCGAACCTCGTTCTTCCCGAACCCGTGGAGGCGGGGACCATCAAGTTCGGTGGCTTCAACTCCTCGTTCAGCCGTTTCCGCTTCGCCCTGCCGGGTCAGATGATCCCGACCGAAGGTGATGGGGCCGTCATTCAACCCTCCGACGACGGCATCGTCAGGGCATCTCTGACCGTTCTGGATGCGGGCGACGAGCTCGGCGAGAACCGCCAGCCGGTTCAGGGCGCGCGAGTCCGCTTCACGCCTGATCCCGGATCGGGAACCGTGGTGGAGGAGGAGGTCATCACCGACTCGAATGGGCTGGCAACGGTGGAATGGTCGATCGACCGGACCACGCCGGGGGACAAGGTCCTCACGGCATCCGCGCTGGGCCTGTTCGGCGGGCCGGTCCCCGACCCTGACGGCGCTGCGTATGATCTGGTCACGGAGTCAGTCACCTTCAACGCCACCGTGGTTGGCCCTCCCGCGATCATGCTGCAGGACCCGTCGAGCAACATCGACGACGCGGTGGCCGGAGAGCCTGAAGACCTGTCCGTCACCATCACGGATGTCGACGACAATCGCGTGCGCGGTATCGATGTGACATGGGTCTGCTCACCGACCTGTTCCTTCGCCGATGGCACTCAAAACGGGGACGGATCCGCCACCACAACCGTCACCACGGACAACGCCGGCAGGGCGTCCGTCCAGTGGACTCCGTTCACGTCCGGCAGCCAGGTCACGTTGGCGAGCATCGAGTACGACGTGCCCGATGCGGAGTTCACGGCGACGGTGTCACCCGGCGACGCGATTCAGCCGACGTACTCCACCGTTCCTGCCTCCTCGGTCGTCGCTGCCCTGCTCGAGAATATCACACTTACGGTCACGGACGCCTTCGACAACCCGCGCGAGGGTGACACCGTCATCTGGGAGATCATCTCCGGCGATGGTTCCATCCCGCTTGCTGCCACGAGCACCGATCAACGAGGCGTCGCATCCGCGTCGTGGACACTCGGGACTCTCGTCGGAGAGAATCGTCTTCGGGTGACGACCGGCGAATTCAGCCACGACTTCGTGGTGCAGACCTTCCCGGACGAGGCGTTTTCGATCACACAGACAGGCGCCGGAGGTGCGTACGAGCGCGAGACCTCGTTGCCCCTGTCGATCACCGTGTCCGACCGATTCGGCAACCCGAGATCGGGCGATGCCGTCGCGTGGGCCACGAACTCCGGATCGATCTCGGGCGACCTCGCCACGTCCACAGCGGGCGAGGCCGAAGCCACGTGGATGCTTGGCTCTACGCGGGGAGATGTCACGGCCACCGCCGTCGTTGCAGGAACGCTGACCGCGACGTTCACAGCGACGATCAAGGGGTGTGAAGTCTCGGTAGACGGCGAGGTCGGGGCGGACGAATGGACGTGCGCCCGGGAAGACGGCGACTACTTCGTGTTCAGCGCGAACGTGTCCGGAGGAGAGACGCCCGCCGAGGTTCGCTGGCAGCAGAATGAGGGGAACATCTACTTCCTCGTTCTGGTCGAGCAGAGTTCGCTGGCGAAGCAGAACAGCCTCCGAATCGATTTCGACAACACGTTGGACGGCGCCACTGCGGATGATGATGTCATCGGGTACGACGAGGACACCGGCTTCTTCGACGAACACCTCTCGCAGCGCTGTGCGAACAGGAACCAGGCCGGGTGCAGCACGGCGGACTCATCGACAGACGGCGACGGCGCTCTCGGAAACGACGGCACCTACACGGTCTACGAGCTGTCACATCCGCTCGACGGCGGCGACCCATTCGACATCTCGGTGGAGAGCGGTGATGTCTTCGGGTTCTTCCTTTCCCTGACGAACGGCAACGGCGCCCAGGGCAATACGCAGGTGCCGGCCTTCCGATTGTATCAGGACGTGATGGTGCGCTGACAGCCGCCGACGGGCGAGCTTCACGGATACACTTTCAGTCAGGGCGCGACGGCACGGGCCGTCGCGCCCTGATTGTCGTAAGATCAGGTGCGGTTGCGGACTGACGAACCGACATTTGACCTGTGAACGCAAACCCGGGGCACCAGGATGAATCCGCCTTTCCCACCACAGGCGCTCGATCGAAGGACGTTCATCGGCACGTCCGCTGCGGCGGTATCGGGGCTGACCATGCTCGGGTTGCACGGGTGCGGCACCGAAGAATCCCCTCCACCCTTCGACCCAGCCGCACTACCAGCCACGCCGACAGACCCGACAGACGAGGCGTGGGCTGATGTCCGCTCGCTCTTCATCCTGGAGCCCGGGACCGCGTACATGAACAACGCGAGTCTGGGCATGCCCCCCGGCATGGTTGCCGATGCGGTCGCCGCGGGATACCGGGCCATTTCCACGGAACCCCTCCACGGAAAACATGACCTTCAGGATCGGATCGCTCAGCAGGTGATCCCCGGCCTCGCCGCGATTCTCGGAGTCGAGCCGAGCGAGCTGTCGCTGACTCGAAACGCTACCGAAGCACTTCACCTTCAAACCCTGAGCGCGGCCCTGAGACCCGGAGATGAAGTCCTGATCACCACCCAGGAGCATCCGGCCGGGCACAAACCCTGGATGCTTCGAGCGGCCCGACATGGCCTCGAGGTCAGAGAGGTCTTCATCCCCAGTCCTCTCATCTCGGCCGAGGATGTCGTCTCGCGTTTTGCCGCAGAGGTCACGGATCGCACTCGAGCCATCGCCTTCTGTCATGTAACTCGTGGTGGCCATCGATATCCGGTCAGTGAACTCTGCGCATTCGCCCGAAACCGGGGGCTACTCAGTCTGGTCGACGGAGCGCAGGCAGTCGGCCAGTTCCCCGTCGATCTCCATGAACTGGGTTGCGATGCCTACTCGGCAAGCATGCACAAATGGATGTTCGGCCCTGTAGGAACCGGCTTTCTCTATGTGCGGATGGGCGCCCGCGACCAGTTCACATCGCCGTTCGGACCCGAAGCCGTCACCACGGGCTCCGAGTACGCACCTCCAGGCACCGCGGACTTCCCGGTACGGGCTGCGCTCGCGACGTCCCTGGCGTTTGTAGAGCGACTTGGCTTGGAGCGGGTGGAGGCTCGCTGTCGCTACCTGTCGGACTATCTCAAGGCCCAACTGTCCGAGCTTAGCGGCTGCACGCTCCTCAGCGGCCCGGAAGACCGCTCGGCCCCGGGCTCGACCATCTTCTCACTCGAGGGCCTCGACGCCCTCGCATCCGTGCCACGAATCGAAGAACTGGCACAAACCCACATCGACGAGCATCAGAGAGACGGCCACGACGCAATTCGAGTTTCGACACACGTGTACAACACGCGTGCCGAGATCGATCGTCTGGTACGCGGCCTCAGCGCGGCGCGGAGCTGATCGAGATCCGACGATCCGACGCGACGCCTCAAGAGCGGATGCAGAGCCGGTCCGCCACCTTCGGGCGACCTAGGACCCGCCGGCGATCCTGCGCTGTATGTCCGCGACTCGCCGCTCGGCGTCCTGGACCGCGTTGTACACCTCAGGGGGGACCGGCGACATGGCTCTCGCCCCCTCGGTGAAGGCATTCAGCTCCTGGATCGCCTGCGCGCCGAACCGAACGCGCTCGCGCGTCGTCTGAGCCCGATCAAACTCGCTCTGGGTGCACACACCACGCTGGTACGCGATCATCGCACTGACGTTGGACTGCTCCTCGGGAAGCATACGGCTGCGTGCTCGCCCGAGAGATGCGAGAGTCCCACGACCTTCCTCGACCCGTCCCACCGCACACTGGGTCTGCGCGAGCCGCAGGAACGGTTCCGAGCCGGGCTCCTCGAGTTCCACGACTTCTTCGAAAATCTCGAGCGCTCTCCCATACTCCGAGCGATTGATGTGGGCCGTTCCCTGACGGACCTTCGCCTCGAGATACGCTCGCCCGTAGTCGCTCATGTCGTCATTGGGGGCGGCCATGCCCTGATACGCCTCCGTAGCCTCCAGCCACGCCTCCTGCTCGAAGGCCCGGTTCCCAGCGTTCATGGGTCCATAATCAACACGCGCCGGTGCTGGAGCGGCCGGACCCGAAGCCGGCACCGTAGACGTCGAGACGATCTGATCCAGTCGTCTCGACAGACGTACCGTCAGGGGACCCGCGGACTGGCCGCGACCCACGCTGAGAACGGTATCCAGTCGATGGTAGGAATCTGCCTCGAGGCGCACCTCCAGGACGAGATTCGGATCCCCCACCGGGTGAGAGATCTCGTAGGGCTCGCGTGACGAGACCTGTGCGACCCCCGATGCATCGAACAGGATCGGCTCTCGAACCAGATACCGGACTGTCATGTCCGCATCGGATATCGGGCCACCGGTGCCCGCGTCGACTACCTGAAGGACGAGCGCCGTCTCTTCAAGCGTCCCCGAGCGAAGTGCAGGGGGCGAATCGGGGGGCGTATAGCAGCCGATGAGTAGCAGTGCCGGCAGCAGTGCGGTGCCTGGTCGCGAAGCCATGCAGAGAAAGGACAGGGGGGACCGCCCGCGAGCAAGGCTTGATGGAGATTTGACCTGCGTTCCGCGTGTCGAATACGTTCGATGCCTGGACCGCTCCTACGAGGATGAAGCGCGTGTCGAACACGGACGAACAGGACAGGAAGCCCCCGTCACAGCCTACGGTCGCGTGGGATCCAAGCGAGGCACACGGGCTCGTGGATCATCCGGCAGCTGAACCGACGAAGCCCGACTCGGGCAGCACCCAGCCCCTGTCGCTGCCGGACTCGGACGATGCCGGAGCCACCATCAAGCTTTCCGACGAGGATGTGAAGAAGCTGGTCGAGGACGAGGCGGCCGCTGTCGAAGGTGTCCTGCAGGAGGAGGACCCCCTCATCGGCACGCTCGTACGGAACAAGTGGAAGGTGCTGAAGCGCCTCGGCGCAGGATCGTTCGGGACGGTCTACAAGGTTCAGGATGTAAAGGGAGGCTGGATCGAAGCGCTCAAGATCCTCGGCGTCGACCGCCTCACGGGAGCGGAGGCCGAGGAGATGCGTGCTCGCTTCCTTCGCGAGGCTCAGATCATGAAGCGCCTCGGCAAGGACTCGAAGCACATTGTAGGCCTTTCGACCTACGAGGAAGACATCGAGGCCGGGATGGTCTACTTCCTCATGGAGTTCGTAGAGGGCAGAAGCCTGGCCGACTTGATCGCCGACGAAGGGCCTCTACCCGCGGAGCGTATCATTCGCCTCGCGCTGCAGGCGTGTGACGGACTGATGGCGGCCCATGAGGGTCCGGAGCCTGTCGTGCACCGGGATCTCAAGCTGGAAAATCTGATGCTCACGAAGGATCGTGCCGGCGAGGACTCGGTGAAGATCCTGGACTTCGGGATCGCCAAGATCGCCGAAAAAGAAGCCGATTCCCGCCTCACCACCGTTGGCACCCTCGGCACACCCGGATATGCAGCTCCGGAGCAGCTTCGAGCCGAGGCCGTCGATGGGCGAACGGACCTCTTCGCATTCGGGGTCATCCTGTACGCCCTCCTGACCGGACGGGATCCGTGGCTCGGAAATCCCGCGCACGAGCCCACCCATCAGATCTACGACCTCATGGTGGCGACCGAGCGCGCAAACGTCCGCCCGATCCACCAGCAAGGTGCGGAGGTTCCTCCGGCCATCGCGAACGTCGTGATGAAACTCCTGCGCCGGGACCCCGCAGAGCGTTTCCAATCTGCGCGAGAGCTCCGCGATACGCTCCTCGACATCTCGCAGGGCGGCGACTTCATCGCCGCGGCCAGCACTACTGCAACGGTCGGGGTCGATACGCCCCCGGCACAGCCAGCAGTGCAAGAGCCGTCCCCCAAGCAGGCGCCTCGTGCTGCCCCCCGGCAGGCGGGACGCAAGAAATCCCCGGCGGGCCGCCTGATTGCGGCCGCCATCGTGCTTGCTGCCGCCGGGGCGACAGCCTGGGCGCAGCCATGGGGCCGTACGATCGATACGGACGGGCTGCTTTCACTCGTCCAGCGTGGCAGCGTCGCCGACGTGTGGATCACCGAGGCAGGCGCGGAGGGCGGCATTCAAGTGCTGCCGGTGTCGGCGCTCGCTGGAGTACAAACGCCCTTTCTGGTTCCACTCGACCAGAACGAGGTCTCGTCTTTTGTGGAGCGTCTGAGGGAGGCCGGAGCGTCGGTCGACGTGTCATGGGAGGTGCGCAGGATTACCGAACTCGCGGTGTCAGCCCAGTCAGAGAGTCGATATTTCGGCTCGGATGGCTCGGACGTGCAGAGCTATGCACTGAGACTCGCCGATCTCGTACCCGAGAGTCCCGAGGCGGCTGCACTCCTGTTGAAGGTCGGCGAGCGCATGGCGTGGGACGCGGCCGCAGCCGAGGCGGACGGTTTGCCTGTTGACGCGCGAGACCTTGTCGCCCGGTGCCTCGAGCTCGTACCCAACCATCCTCGCTGCCTGAGCATGTTGCCGGCCCCCTGACTGCGATCGAATCTGGCCTCCACGGGTTGCCCGCAGCATAATGGGCGCAGGCGGCTGACTCGTTCCGAGGCATGAACGCCGTCACACGCTGATCCGTCTGTGAGAGAGAGAAGAGGATGCCGAAACTGACGCTGCTCCTGGGACGCCGGGTGATGCAGGCCTACGACTTCAAGCAGCCGTCGATCATCGTTGGGCGCGACAGTGCAGCAGATGTGGTGATCGACAACCCATCGGTCTCTCGAAGGCACGCCGAGATCCGACTCGGAGACAATGGCTGGGAGGTGGAGGATCTCGGATCCTCCAACGGCACCTTCATCGACAACGCCCGAATCGAGGGTCCCCACTCGATCGGTCTCGGAGATGAAATCGGGTTCGGAAAGTTTTCGATCGTCTTCGGCAAGGCCCTCGGCGAAGGAGAAGTCCCCCTCGCCAAGCCAAATCCGATGGCCGATCGGCCCGCACCTGCGCCCGCCCCCGTGGCCGGCGCGCCGGGCACGATGCACATCAATCCGCACGAGGTCAAAGAACTCCTCAAGGAAGCGAACCGCACGAAGCGGGCGCACTTCACCTGGGAGTCCGGCGGGAAGACCGGCACGCACTATCTGTCAGACCAGCCGGCGGTCCTCATCGGCACAGACGACCTCTGCGATCTTCGTGTCCCGAAAGGGCCCAAGCACCACGTCCTGCTCATGACGCTGGATGGGGTGACCGAAGTGCGCTACCTGGCGGTGTTCGGATCGATGACGGTCGGGGGACAGGGAACCAAGCGCTCCCAGCTCAAGAATGGTGATGTCATCGAATCGCAGGGCCTTACGATCAAGTTCATGGACGACGTCGCCTGAACCGTGTTCGTCAGCTCCGCAGAGAGCTGTCAGCGAAGCACGAGAAAAGCCAGAAGCGCACCCAGGATGGTGACGAGTGCGATGCCTACCTGAAGGGCTCGCCGATTTGGGACATGGTCGCTACTGGATCCCGACGAGCTCGCGGTCACCGCTGGTGAGTCACCCGACGAGACCATCCCGCCCGACTCCAGACCCCGCGATGCGTCGTCGTCCTCCGTATTCGCTTCGGTGGGGCTCTCACCCCCTTCGTCGACCGGATCGTCCGACCCTCCATCTTCCGACGGCGGGGTGAAGTCGATCGGGATCGTTCCCTGCAATGCGGCGCGAGGGATCTCTCCATACTCCGCGATCGCGGCGGAGATGTTGTCGTCCGAGCCCGCATCGAACGCCGTCGAGACGAGCTCGCGCGCGGCTGCGGAAGGGTCGGAAGACTGGACGTAGAGGCGCAACAGCGCATCGTCGTCGAGCACCTTGTACAGGCCATCCGAGCATATCAGGAGCGCCGAGTCATTCTGGACCGGGAACGGGCCGAACACGTCGACCTCCACGTGCTCTTCCGTTCCGACGGAGCGAGTGAGCGCATCCCTGTACCGCAGTGCCATCTCAGGCGAGATGGACTGGCCATAGCGCTCTGCCTCTGCCGCGAATGAGTGGTCGTGCGTGATCTGTCTGATCCCTGTCGCGGACACCAGATAGCCCCGGCTGTCCCCGACATTGGCGATCATGTACTCACCGTCATCCACAAGAGCAGCCACCAGCGTCGTGCCCATACCTCGCTTGCCCGGCTCACGAGCCTTGTCCCAGACGGCAGTGTTCGCTTTCACGAATGCATCATCGAGGGCGTCGCCTGCCTCGAGGGCAGCCACGAGCGTCTCCAGGGCCAGCGCGCTTGCGACTTCGCCCGCCGCATGGCCACCCATCCCGTCCGCAACGGCGACGAGGGTGCGACCATCCGACAACTGCTGCGCCAGGAGGGAGTCCTCCTGATAGTCACGTCGCCCTGGAATGGACTCAACAGCGAGCCGGGGCTCATTCGCCACGCTCGGACCTCCATGTACAAGCTGGATGGGCAGGTACACATAGGTTTTGGCGCCGGAGGGAGCAAGCAGAGGCGCGGACCCATCTTCATGATGACACGTGCCCGCAGTCGACCGGGCGCAACTCACGACATAACTTGAAGACTCAGCACGACCACCAACTTTGAAGGACTCAGGAGCGATCATGCGACGACTTTCCACCCTCTCCGCCGTCATCATCGGGGGCCTCGTGGTCGCCGGCTGCGGCGGCGAAGCCACGGAAGAGGCTTCCGACACCAGTACCGAGATGGCGGCCGCGACCAGTGACGCGTTGGCCTGCTATCTGGCCAGAGGAACCATGGCAGAGGCGCAGGAGCGTCCAAGCCCTCTTCAGTCGACTCCGTTCGCGGTCGGCGGCAACGACGGCCTCCTTTGCTACGGTGCCCCTTCCGCTCGCGGGCGGGACATCATGGGCGGCCTCGTCGTATTCGGACAGCCTGAGCGCATCGGCGCAAACGAGCCGACGACGATCCATCTCGCAGGTCCTGCCAGCATCGGTGGCGTCGAGGTCGGTGCGGGGAGCTACTCCATCTATGCGATCCCCGGTCCCGAAGAGTGGGCCTTCTTCGTGAATACGAACTGGGAGCGCTGGGGAATTCCGATCGACGAGAGCGTACGCTCCAGCGAGGTCGGCACGTTCACGGTGCCGGTCGAGGCGATGGACGACTACGTGGAGACTCTCCAGTACCGCTTCGAGCCGATGAGCGAGAACACCATGGGAGACGTGATCCTCGAATGGGAAAACACCCGGGTGAAGTTCCACGTTCACCCGGGCGCAACGGGCTGATTCCAGGGAGCTGACCCAAGGCGGCAGCGCCCCCCCGGACCAACGTCCCGGGGGGCGCTATCGTTTTCGAGAAACACTGAGGTCTACACGAACAGAATTCGCCTGGGGCCGCGTCACGTTTCTACGCTGCCCCTGGTTGGCCACCCCCCCGGTCGCACTCGACCACGGCCTCCGAGTCCGTATGACGCATGCTCCTCCATGGAGCATCTTTCACAGGTATCCCCTTCCCTGATCCCAACCCTGTCTTGACTCTCCCCATCCCCGCACTCGCCGACGAAATCGGCAGGCGACGCACGTTTGCCATCATCAGTCATCCGGACGCGGGCAAGACAACGCTGACGGAAAAGCTGCTTCTCTACGGCGGCGCGATCAGGGCAGCAGGTTCCGTCAAGTCTCGACGCTCCGATCGCCATGCGACGTCCGACTGGCTCGAAATGGAGCAGGAACGTGGCATCTCGATCACCGCGTCGGTTCTTCATTTCGACTACCGCGGCTTTCGCGTCAATCTGCTCGACACTCCCGGGCACCAGGATTTCTCCGAGGACACCTACCGAGCCCTGATGGCAGCGGACAGCGCCATCATGCTCCTGGACAACCGCAAGGGTGTCGAGACACAGACGAGGAAGCTGTTCAGCGTATGCCGAAAGCGTCGGCTTCCCATTCACACCTTCGTGAACAAGTGCGATCGCGTAGGGGAGGACCCTTTCGGCCTGCTTGACGATGTGCAGAGAGAGCTCGGGATCGACTGCTTCGTCTCGACATGGCCGGTCCGCCGCGACGGACGCCTTATCGGCGTCTACGACCGCGATCGGTCGAAGGTGTGGCTCTACGAGGAGACGGGGGATCATGGTCAGTCTCGTCCGGACGCGACGCTCGTCGACCTCGACAGCGAGGAACTCGAGGCCGCGATCGGGATCGACGGGGTGGAACAACTCGGGGAGGAAATCGAACTCATCGAGGTCGCAGGTAGCGAAGCAGACTTCGAAGCCGTGGCACGGGGGGAAGCGAGTCCCGTGTGTTTCGGTTCAGCCCTGACGAACTTCGGTGTCGACATCTTCCTCGAGCGGTTCCTCTCTCTTGCTCCGCCACCGTCCCCGAGGGAGAGCACCGAGGGACTGGTGGCTCCGGCCGAGCATCCATTCTCCGGCTTTGTCTTCAAGGTCCAGGCGAACATGGATCCACGGCATCGGGATCGAGTTGCCTTCGTGCGAGTCTGCTCCGGGGAGTTCGATGAGGGCACCGAGGCCGTCGTCTCACGGACAGGCCAGAAGCTTCGCCTCGCACAGCCTCAGGAATTCATGGCTCGCGAGCGTGTCCACGCGAACACCAACGCCGTCGCCGGAGATGTCGTGGGACTGCTGGACCGCGGCAGCCTTCGAGTCGGCGACACGGTCGCAGTCGGAGGTCGGATCGAGTATCCCGGGGTACCGCGGTTCTCGCCCGAGCATTTCGCGCAGGTTCACATGGAGGACGCGCTGCGGCGCAAGCACCTCGACCGCGGCCTGAGCCATCTTGCAGAGGAAGGAACGATCCTTCTTCTCTTCGCACCTTCGATCACCGGGCCGATCCCGATCGTGGGAGCCGTCGGAGGACTGCAGTTCGACGTGCTGCTCGATCGCCTGGACCGCGAGTACGGTGTGGCAGCGCGCCTGGAACGGCTGCCCTTCCACTGCGCCCGCTGGGTGACCGGCCCGGACAAGGCCATCGACAAGGTCGCGAACGCCTACGGGCGTCGCCGAGTCGAGGACGCCGACGGGGCCGCTCTGATCCTTTTCGACAACGAATGGACCCTCCGTCGCAGCATTGAACAGGAAGACGAGTTGACCTTCCACGACGTGCAGCCGAGGACCCGGGTCACCCCCTAGACCGCGGGCTGATCGACGGCCGCCTCAACCTCCGTCCCCACACGGCGCCTCGCGACAGCCTGGCCGACGATCAGGATCCAGACCACCCAACTCAACCGCTCCCCCAAGCTCATCATCCGCACGTGCGCCAGCACGACCCCCGGGAGCGTCATGGCGACCAGCACGGGTGATTCCCCGTGGTACGGTATACGCCGTTCGACAACCTGCACGGCGGTCCGCCGCTCGTCGTGGAGTTGCGCCTCGATTCTGTCACCGAGTTGGGTAGGCGTCAGTTCCCGCCATCCCGGAATCCTCATCAGACTCCAAGACGCGACCGTACGTCCCCATCCATGCAGATTGGCGGCACCGATCAGAGCCAAGTCCATCGAGTCCGCCAGGGCCAGTATTTCAGCCCGTTCCCTCTTGACCTGCTCGAGGCCTCGCGGCGAGCCATCGTTGATCTCGATGCCGATCATGCCCGAGGGCACATCGTCCGAGTACGGAACTACACGCATGAGGTTACCCGGCATCGTGTAGAAGAGGGTCGGTGGCGGCTCCTCATGCCCGGGCGGGTAGCGTTGCGCCATCGCCTCCGGGCTCATGAATACGGAATCCTCATCCAGCGCAAACACGTACCGATCCCGAGCTCCAAGAATGTTGGTCGGACGACCGTAAATACGGATCTCCGCACCCTCCAGGATGATCGTGCCCACACCGGCCCTCGCCGGGTTGTTCGCCGCGCCCTCGTCGAAGCCGCGCCACGTGTAGTGGTCGGTCACGTACGCCACATCGAAGCCTCCGGCTTCGTGCCACGCCCGGTTCCGCCGGACTGAGAAGAGACTCCACCCGTCGTGCGAATATTCGGTATGAGAGTGGAAGTCGATCGCGACCAGGTCGGCATCGAGAATCTCGATGCCCGTCATCGGTCGGGGCAGCAGCATACCGGCTGCATAGAAGGCCAGGAGCGCGACGAGGAAGACTCCGGCCCGAACGACCTCATGGGCGATGGTACGAGCTGAACGGCGTTTCCATCCCTCCGAGTCCGCCCCCCGCCCGCCACCAGCGGCGACGTCCCGCCTCCTTCGTCCGGCCCGAGTCCTCTGCGAGACATAGATCGCTGCGAGCGTGGCCAGCACCGCATAATGCTGAGACAGGGTCAGAAGGGAGAGCGTGTCCCAGATCGAGAAGAGAGGCGCAAAAAGGAGCCACGCCGACGGCTCCGTCTTCACCGCCACGGCGACGGCCTCCCCGGTCGCCGCATCTTGAAGCGGGAACGAGGGAAAGAGTGCTCCCAGCGTCACCACGGATACGGCCATGAATGTGACGATACGCACCCGCGGCCTCACGCGAACGGGCATCCGCTACGGAGGTCGAGTTCCTGAGCGAGCATGGCCTGCCATCCCGGGCTGCCGTGCACGGGTATCAGGCTTGGCTCGGCCAGCGCGCGACCCCTCGCCGCCGGTCTCCGGCTTTCCATCACCGACCTCAGAACCACCGTACCGAGGCCTTCACCGCCCGGCGGACCCACTCCAGAGGCTAGCGGTCCTTGGCACCCGCACCGTCGACCACTGCAAGCGGAATGTCCCCGAAGCCGCTTCTCTGCGGGTTCTGGCGACCTGTCGTAGCCTCCCGGACGTTCACGCTCACGTGATCGAAAAGCTCCGAGAACGTCACGATTCCGTCCTTGTCGAGATCACCGGAACCTCGGAGGCCATCCAGCAGGAAGTGGGTGAAGACGCCGTGTCCGCCCCAGCGTTCATCCTCGAGACTGAACTCGTTCGTGTCTGCGGCCGTCATCATGAGTCGACGTGACGGCGTGAAGAGACCCTGAAGTCCGCCTGCGATCTGGTTTGCCGAGGAGCCACCAACGACGTCACCGTCGGCGGTGCCGGCCGAATGGCACGCATCAGCGATCACGAGGACGCGCTCGGCTGCGATCTGGCGTCGTAACGCCGTCTTCACATCCCACATCGGAAACCCTGTCGCCGCCAGCGAGCTCAGTTCTGCATCCGTCGGCAGGAGATACAGGTTGTCGGGGCGACCGGGGTCAGGAGCTCCATGGCCTGCGTAGTAGATGACGACCAGGTCATCCCAATCTGCCTGCTGCAGGAATACGAACAGCGCCTCACGGAGCGCCGCCCCCGTTGCCTGCTCATTCTCCAGATAGAGCACTTCATCGAACGGACCCGCAGCATCACTCTCCAGAAACTCCCGTACGGCACGCGCGTCCGCTGGGGCGAACTCGAGATCGGGAATGTCCTCCGATTCGTACTCTCCGACCCCGACCACGACCGCCCACCGCTTGTCGATTCGGGGAGCAGCAATGGTCTGAACGGCCTGCCCCGAAGGACCGGACGCCACGATCTCCACGGTGTCCGTACTGATCGGCAACGAGAAGTCGCGCGAAAAACGCAATGCGCTCTCACTCTCGATCCCCAGCAGGGCGAGCTCCTCCGCGGAGATCTCTTCCATGAGCGCCGGCTGACCCTGGACCTCGACCGACGTCGCATCACCGACCACGACACCCTCGAGCCGGACCAGGTTTCGTACGTCGGACATGCCAACTTCCTCACGTCTCACCACCCCGATGCCCCGTTTGGACGCTCCGTCATCCGGCAGAACATCCGCGCGGGTGACGGCGAGACCCAGTCCCTGCCCGGCGCCACTGGCCTGAACCGGGCGAGCCTTCGACATCGCCGTGGTCGATGGGGGCGCGGTGTCGACGGACGACTGGATGGAGCCCGGATCCGGGGCCCAGTACATGGCTTCCTGCCAGGAGCGACCCACCCAGTCGTTCACGACCGGGCCGATGAACTCACGGATGAGATCCTGGGTCGCCTCACGAATCGCCAGAGCCCGCGCAGCCTGGCCGGTTGCCTCGATTGCTCGTGCATCAGCGACGGCATCGGATACGACCTCCCCGAAATCCAGCCGTAGTGCCCGAACCGCTACTTCCGTGGTGGCCGTCACCAGGTCGCCGGGCCCCGGGTTGTCCCGCGTTGCGTAGTCGGCGACGCCAAGTACCAGAACCTGAGCACCCCAGTCTCGCCCGAGTTGGGTCGCAGCTCCATCATTTCCATTCATCGCGGCCGTCACGAGGGTCTGGGCCGCTTCGTCGATCGCCAGCGCAGGGTCGATCACGGGAAAGCCTGCCTCACGAAGGAAGGCAGTCATTTCACGAGCGGCGACCTTGCCGCGACCTTCCTCCTGGATGAAGACCATCGTCCGGGGAAGATCCCCCTCGAATGCGATCTCCTGGGCCCGCGAGCCCATCGGCGACCACAGCAGACCAGCGGCAAGCAGAAGCGCCCACTTCGAAGCCCGGGCATTCGCGATCACGTTCATCTAGAAACCTCCGCGCAGACGCTCCAGACCTCGCTGGGCGTCTCGGTGAGTCGGATGGATTGCAAGTACTGCCTCGTACTGCTCGATCGCCTGTTCGATCTGCCCGTCATCCTCGTATGTCAGGGCGCGACTCAGCGCGATCGTGGCCGCAACCGGGATCTCTTCAACTTCAGGACGGCTGGCGGGAGGGGTCAGTGACAGCGCCTCGCTGAACTCGTCCGCGAGCTCCACGACCACGTTCAGGAGTTGGATTGTCTCATCACTCTTCTTCATGACGGCGATGACCTCGGACGTCTCCACATCCACCGCACGAATGTCGATCCTGAGATTGTCGACAATGCTCATGGCCTGCCCGAGCAGCACATACTGAACGCCGAGCATTCGTCCTACCTCGATCGCCATGTCGTCGTCGACACGGCCGGAAAGGGCGAGATCCTGTTCCCTGATGAGATCCATCAGTTGCTGGCGCTCGACGATGCGCATTCCTTCGCGTCCGCTGAACTCGGTGACGAGCATCGAACTGATCGCCTTCCCCAGGTTCACCGACGCGCCGGCCTCACCCATCATGAAGGCATTGAAGTCCATGACTGCGACAGTGGCCGCATCCTCCTGAGCCCCCGCGTCACTCACGGGAAGGCTCAGCATCGCGATTGCCACACCGGTCGCGAGAGCGAGGGATGATCTACGCATTCGTATCTCCGGGAACGGGACTGGGGGGCCCGTCGGTTCGAGGGGGAGCAGGTGACGAACAGACCAGCTTCGTTCCCTTCACCCGCCATCCTGCGCCTGCAACAAGTTTATTCTAGTAGTCGCGAGGATGCGAGGAGATCCCCGGCACCACTCCGGTCCGGCAGATGCCCTGCCCCCGCGACCGATACTACAATGGATGGCCGTCAACGGGGACACGTGACCCTTTCATCCGGCTCCGCCGGGAGATGCGACTGATCATGTCCAACATCCGACGTATTGCCGTCAACACGGGCGGCGGGGATGCCCCCGGGCTCAACGCCGTCATTCGAGCCGTCGTGCTCTCGGCAGAACGCCTGGGGTGGGAGGTCGTGGGCATCACGGACAGCTACGACGGTCTGTTCGAGCAGGGCGGGGTCGTTCCCCTGGATCGCAACGTCGTCCGGGGGATCACGCATCTCGGGGGCACGATCCTCGGTACGACCAACCGGGGGAATCCGCTCCGATGGCCGGTTGAACAGCCGGATGGCACGGTGATCCATGAGGATCGATCCCGGGAGGTCGTCGAGCTGATCCGACAACACGACATCGACGCACTCATCGCAATCGGAGGGGACGGCTCCCTCGGCATCGCGAATGCGCTCTCACAACTCGGACTTCCCGTCGTGGGCGTGCCGAAAACGATCGATAACGACCTCGCGGCCACCAACCTGACGTTCGGCTTCACGACCGCCGTGGAGACAGCGACCGACGCCATCGGAAAGCTTCACTCCACCGCCGAGGCTCACGAGCGAACGATGGTCGTCGAACTCATGGGTCGAACGGCGGGCTGGATCGCTCTGCATGCCGGTGTCGCCGGCACGGCAGACGTGATCCTCATTCCCGAGATTCCCTACGACATCGATGTCGTGTGTCGAAAGATCGAGGAGCGCTACGGATCCCGCCGCTCTCAATTCGCGATCGTCGTTGTGGCGGAGGGCGCCCGACCGGCTCACGGTTCGATGCAGTATCGGGAGACCGCAGAAGGCCAGCAGCGACTCGGTGGAGTCGGTCAGGTGATCTCCCGGGAGATCCATGAGCGCACAGGCCGGGAGACACGCGAGCTGGTGCTCGGCCACCTGCAGCGTGGTGGTGGTCCCAACGCGTATGATCGCCTGCTCGCGCTGCGGTTCGGGGCTGCGGCCGTTCGGATGGTCGAGGCGGGTCGTTTCGGAACGATGGTCGCGTTGGATCCGCCCACCGTGCTGGCCGTGCCACTCTCGGACGCGGTTTCACACATCAAGACCGTGCCCCACGACTCCGACATCATCCAGACTGCGCGATCCCTTGGAATATGCCTGGGGGACCGCTAGCGCGGTGATCCAGCCGGTCGCTGCTGTGTCGCGCGTACCCCCGGTTCTTCCCGGGCGTCGGGATTCGGGCAACCGTGGCTCCCGATGAACAGCGCGGTTGCGTGGCCCTCGTTCCCGCCGGAGCTTCCGTTCGCTACCGTCTCGAACCCGGCGCATCCGCATGCCTGACACCGCACAGAAGGGAGACTCGTCGGCCGAGCGCTTTCGACGCACCCTGATTCAGGTGCTCATCGTCCAGGGTGTAGCCCTCGGCGCCCTCGGCCTGCTCCAGTACCTCTACTCCTGAGGGACGCGACACCATGCACTGGATCAACTGGGCCATCGTCGTTGCATACCTCTCCTACGTCGTCGTAGACGGTATACGGAAGTCGAAAGACACGGACACGATTTCGGGGTACTTCGCAGCCAACAAATCGCTGTCTTGGTGGGTGGTCGGCCTGTCCGTGATGGCGACACAGCTCTCGGCGGTCACGATGATCGGGACCACTGGGCAAGGTGCGACCGATGGGCTTCGATTCGTCCAGCTCTACTTCGGACTGCCCCTCGCCATGGTGATCCTCGGGGTCACGCTGGTGCCACTGCTCCACGGGTCCGGCGTCTACACCGCGTACGAGTACCTCGAGCGTCGATTCGATGCGAAGACCCGCTCGTTCACGGCGCTCCTCTTCCTGCTCTCCAGAGGGATGAGCGTGGGCACCATCATGGCAGCACCGGGGGTGGTATTCAGTGCAGTCTTCGGGATCCCACTGGTCTGGGCCGTGGCGCTCATCGGTGTCCCGACGGTCCTGTACACCATGATCGGTGGCGTCCAGGCGGTCGCCTGGGCAGACGTGAAGCAGATGGTTCTCATCGTCGTGGCCCTCGTCGCGATGATGGTCGTCCTGCTCCTTCAAATGCCCGTAAGCCCGCATGATGCGCTGCAGATCGCCGGGGCAACCGGGAGGCTCGAGACGTTCGACTTCGGCTTCGACATCAACGAGCAGTACACGTTCTGGTCGGGGCTTCTCGGCGGAACCTTTCTGATGCTTTCCTACTTCGGAACGGACCAGAGTCAGGTCCAGCGCTATCTGGCCGCTCGCTCGGTGGATCAGGCGAAGACTTCGCTCCTCATGAGTGCCTACTGGAAAATCCCCCTTCAGGCGCTCGTCCTGTTCGTAGGCGTTGGCGTATTCGTGTACTACCAGTTCGTTCAGCCCCCGCTCCTCTACAATCCCGCGCACGAAGAGGCGGTCGTGGCCGAGCGTGGTCCGGCATATGAGGCCCTGAACAGCGAGTACGCCACGGCATTCACACTGCGTGAGCGAGCAGCCAACGACGTGGCGGACGCCACGGACGAGATGACTGCTGCTGCTGCGATGCAGACGTTCCTCGAGCGCGAGGCCGACATCCAGACGATCCGCGGCGAGGCACTCGCGATGGCCGAGGAGGTCACAGGTGAATCGTCCCGAGACGTGAACTACATCATCCCCCGCTTCGTACTCTACGAGCTTCCGATCGGACTCGCGGGCCTGTTCATCGCGGGCGTGATCGCGGCTGCCATGTCGAGCATTTCATCGGAGTTGAACTCCCTCGCGACCACGAGCGTGATCGACTTCTACCGTCGGTGGATGAGACCCGAGGCGTCGGACGCGCACTACCTCGCGGTGTCCAAGGGAGCGACCGTTTTCTGGGGGCTCTTTGCCTGCGTGGTGGCTACGTACGCAGCGACTCTGGGGTCACTGATCGAGGTCGTGAATCGATTCGGCTCGTTCTTTTACGGCTCGATCCTCGGAGTCTTCCTCCTCGCCATGGTCCCGAGAGCGAGGGGAAATGGAGCCTTCGTGGGCCTGATCGTCGGCATGACGGTGGTCGGCATCGTCAACTTCGGGACGGATGTCGCCTATCTCTGGCAGAACGTGATCGGGGCCGCGGTAGTCCTCGTGGTCGGCGTCACACTGAGCGGCGGTAGCGAGCAGACCACCGAATCGTGACGGGTCGCGCGATCGGGTCGGGACTCTAACGCCCCCTGACCTCGCGATCCCAGCGTTCGATCCAGCCGGCCCCTTCACTCTGGATCCGATCGAGGGCAGGCTCGTGCGGGGTCCACGGATCCACCAGTTCGAAGTCGTCCGGGATTCTCGTCGAGTCCACTCCGCCGAACGCGGGCTGCCACCTTGTCTCCAGCTTCGTCGCCGTACCTACCTCCCGCGAGCCGAGATACTCGACGAATGCCTCCGCACTCTCGCGTTCCCTCGTGCCTGAGATCAGGGCGACCCCTCGGGCAAGTACCGGCGTCCCGGACTCGGGAATTCGATAATAGAGCGATGGCGCCTCCGAAGCCCGTTCCGCCTCGACGTCCGAGCGGGGAAGGATCGCGAGCCGGGAGCCGCCGGACCTCAGGGCCTGGAGAGCCTCGGGGATGCTGCCGGCATACGTCTCCACCTGACCGTCCAGAGCGGACAACCAGTCGAAACCGGCTTGTACCTCCGACTGACGTTCGTGATAGGCGAGCATCGACGCCACGAACAGGGCTCCCGGCTCGGTCCGTTGAGGGTCGAGCATCTCGATTTCGTCCGCCCACCTGAAATGGCGGAGGTCATTCCAGTCGGTCGGCGCGCGACTCAGCTGCAGGTCATCCCGGTCGAACGCGATCACCCACGGCGTGATCGAGAGTGGGTACCAGGAATCGTCCCGGCCGACGGCTGCACGACCGTCACCGCTGGCCCACGAGGGCCGGTACGGTGCCAGAAGTCCGGCCGAAGCTGCCACCGACAGCGTCATGACCTCAGCGCCCCACCACACGTCGAATGGAGCGTCCGGCGCGGAGCCGTCGACGATCTCGGCACGCAGTCGATCGAGCCCTTCCTGAGCCCCTCCTACCGAGAACCGGACATCGATGTCCGCATGCAGCGCCTCGAAGTTCTCCTCGACGTAGTCGCGTAAATGTTCGGGGAGGTCCGTCCGAACATCGAGAACGATCGGCCTGCTCTCTCCACCACATGCGAGGGCGAGCAGGACTCCCAGAACCGAGACGCGCGGCGCCATCCTTCCTATCTCGCGGAGAAGGCCGCCCAGGAATCGGCATCCAGCGAAATCAGATTCGCAAAAAGCCGGTACGCTCCGGGCACCTGACTCGCCCACTGACGGAAGAATGAGAGGGCCGCATAGACGAACACGCCGTCTCCCACCGACGTAGCAAGCATCGACCCGTGCCGCGGCTCCTCACCGACATCGTTCAACTCCAGGAGCGGTGTGTATCGCTCGTCCCAGTCGGAGGCGAAGTACAACCCGCGCTCCTGAACCCATCCGTCGAAGTCCGCTTCGACGATACGGTTGGGGATCGTGAAGACGGGAGCATCCGGTTCCAGTACGCGCACCGGTGCCGTCTCGTCCGATACACGAGGTGACCCACGGCCCACGGTCATCTCCCACGGAGCCAGGCTTCCGAGCGGTCCACGATTGTACTGCACGATCACCGTCCCTCCGGACCGGGCAAAATCAAGGAGCTGCGCCGACGCCGCCTGCAGATCAGGCCGAGTCTCGTACGCCCGCACCCCGAGGACGATCGTGGAGAAATCCTGGAAATCGCCCTCACGTACACGGGTCTCATCCAGTAGCTCGACCGGGGCACCCATTTGCCGGATCGCCTCGGGACCGTCATCGCCCGAGCCCATGATGTACCCGACCCGGACCCCCTCCCGAACCGTTACGGGGACGACGGACACCGTGGCCCTCGCGTCCTGATACAGGGCCGTACGTTCGATGTGCTCGTAATCGATGAGCGCATAACCCTCGTGGTACTCACGACCGTCATCCGAGTTGGCACGTACCTCGAAGGTGTGCCGGCCTGCCGGCACCGCCCCGTCCGGGCGGACCTCGAAGGTCATCGATCGCTCCGCCCCCGCCTCCCCGAGCACGTACGCCTGAGAAGCAGGAGAGACACTCCAGCCGGGGGGGGCGGACATCTCCACGCTCCCCCGACTGCCACCCTCCATCTCAGTCCGGACGACGACGGACACGCGCTGCTCGCCCGGTTTGCTCTGCGGCCATGTCACACCCGCCGGCGCGACGGATACAGAGACGGCGGGAACGACGAGTACCGGCTTGTCGAACTCGCCGAACGCCGGATCAACGCCGACATATCGCCAGTCCGCGGATGCCGTCAGGCGACCGACCGGAGGCAAGCTCCCGGCGGACCCGACGCCCGCGGGTGCAAAACCGAACGAGGCGAAGCCCTGCACGAGTTCCGGGTCGCGAGCGAGACCCCAAAGCGTGGGATCCTCAGGCCAGACGTAGCGCGCTCCGTCCCGGGGCGCCTGAAGGAAGTACGGACGGGACAATTCCGCACTCTCGGGCACATCGACATCAAACGTGAAGATCGCGAGTTGCCCGGGGGGGACAGTACCATCCGCCCCCACCCCCTCGGTGGAAACGAGCGCGGACACCCAATCCGCCGGCAGGTTCAGCGCGGGCTGAGGATCCGTCAGCGTGTAGCCGCCGCCATTCCAGAGCTGAGCCCGCACCGTCACCCGCTGACCAGGAACGACCAGGTCGTCCCCGGACCGCACATCGAAGGAGACTCCGGTTGCCGCAAAGATCGCCCGATCGGCTCGCCCGAGACGGGCAGCAATCGCACGCGTGAACTCACCGTCGGCGTCGTCTCCCACCGCCTCCCGCGCCATCCGAAGATGCATCCCCGCCTCCAGCAGATGCGGAGCAATCGACATCGGATCCAGGCCGAAGTCGTCAACCGCCGCCCGAACCGACCGACGGTACGCCTCGAGATGCCCGGTCGCCCGGCGAGCTGCTGCTGCGGGCAGCCCGGACGCGATACCCGCGAACGTCGTGTCGACCCCCGCGAAGAGTTCCTCAGCATCGTCTCCCACCCGGCTCTCGACGAGAATCACGCCTGTCAGACTCGGGCCTGGAGGCTGGGCGGCACCCATATCCTGAGAGCGATGCTGGCTGCGGCTCTCCATCGACAGCTGGAGCAGAGAACGCCCCAGCAGCGGGTCATTCACCCCGGTCTGAACGTCCAGAGACCCATCGTCAGGAGCCCCCTGAGCCGCGAAGAAGCGACGCCGGGACGACTGGTACAGCTTGGAGGGGGCCCATGCCTCGACTCCCTGCTGGAGCTGCTCCGGGAAACGAGACGGATCTCCGGCCGCCTCGAACGCCTCCCGTGCCATGATGCCGGCTGCCTGATGCTGGCCATGACCGTCCGCGGGCGTGCCGCTGAATACCGAGACAATCACGTGCGGTCGGAACGAACGCACAACCCAGACCACGTCGGCCAGCAGCTCATCGCGAGGCCAGAAGGTCAGCGCCTCTTCCGCGCTCTTCGAGAAACCGTAGTCGAAGGCCCGCGTGAAGAACTGTTGCCCACCGTCGAGCCTTCGGGCGGCCAGAAGTTCTCCGGTACGAACGATGCCGAGCCCCTCCCACAGCTCGGGTCCGATGAGGTTTTGTCCACCATCTCCCCGCGTCAGCGCCAGGTACCCCGTTTCAGCCCCCTGACCTCGTGCCAGCGCGGTCAGCAGGCTCGTGTCCTCGTCGTCCGGGTGCGCGGCGATCATCAGAACACGCTTCACCCCGTCCATCTGCCTGAGAAGGAGTCCAGTGGCCACGGTGCCCGTGCCCTCCAGCCGCTGAGCGGCCACGGGAACGGTGAGGGTCGACAGCACGAGAAGAACGAGGAACGTCCCTCTCGACAAACGGATCTTCAATGGGGTCATGATGCGCTCCAACAGGTCGCTCCGACTGAGGCCGGTCACAAAAGCTACGGAAGCCGCTCTACTTCGTGGACACCCTCGTCGTCTTCTGCGCTCATCACCACAGTTCGGGACGTTCAGCGCCGAGGCTCCCAGGGCAATGCGAGCGCAGCGGGAGCACGGGAGCGTCCTACCCAGCCCGCCAGCGCCGCGAGTGTGAGCACGTACGGGAAGGCGAGGAAGAGCTGGTACGCCACGTCGAAACCGAGCGCCTGAAGAAAAAATTGAAGTGCGGAAGCGGCGCCGAAGAACATCGCAGCGAAGAATACCAGAATCGGATTCCAACGCCCGAGCACCACGACAGCGATGGCGATAAAGCCTTTCCCCGCGCTCATGTTCTCGGCAAACGTCCCCGCATGGGCCAGAGCGAGATGCGCACCGGCGACGCCCGCCATGGCTCCGCCGAACAGGGTCGCTCCGGCACGAACGAGTCGGACACGCACACCGGCGGCTTCCGCGGCGGTCGGGGCCTCGCCGGTCGCCCGGAGTTCGAGCCCCCACGAAGTCCGGAACAGGACGTACCAGGCAACCGGAGCGATCACATACGCCGCGTACGCGGTGGGCGCCTGAGCGAAAAGCGCGCGACCGACCACGGGGATCTCGGAAAGGCCCGGGATCGCCAGCGGGGCCAGCGTCGGCAGCGAGAGTTCCGTCCCCGTGGCACCGAACCGGGCTTGGTACACCGCTCCGGTCATGCCGAGGCTGCCGATCGTCACCGCCGTGCCGGTGATGATCTGATCGGCCCCGAGGCCGACGGCAAACAGGGTAAACACCAGGGCGATCGTCAGCCCGGCCACGGCGCCGGCCATCACACCCGGACCGGCCCCATCGAACGCCAACGCGCCCAGAGCTCCCCCCAGAGCACCGGCAATGATCGAACCCTCGAGGCCGATGTTGATCACGCCGCTCCGTTCGGTGATCGTCTCGCCGAGCGCGGCAAACGCCAGAGGGATACCGAGGCGGACGGCGGCCTCGAGAAACAGTGCAAGATCGGCCTGGCTCATGGCCCCTCTCCTCCTGACAGGGAAGCCACTCGAGAGGCACGCATGCGCTCCAGCCCGAGGACCGCGAGGATCACGAGGGCTTCAATCACATCCACCCAGGCGGCAGGGATGCCGGCGTCACGCTGCATCGCACCGGCTCCTGCCCGGAGGGCTCCGAAGAAGATGGCGGTAATCACGACACCGCCCGGCCGCAGGCCGGCGAGTAGGGCGACGGCGATCGCCGTGTAACCCCACCCGTCGGAGAGGTTTTCATAGAGCGCATAGGTCAGCCCTGACACCTCGACCGCTCCGGCGAGACCTGCAATCGCGCCCGACGCCAGGAAGGTGATCATGAGGACGCGCCTGGTGTCGATGCGGCCTGCGACGGCCGCCGCATCAGGGGCGGCGCCCACAGCGCGAACGTGAAAGCCGAAGCGCGTTCGGCTCATGATGAACGCGAGCGCTGCCGCAATCACCAGGCCCAGAGCAAATCCGATGTGCAGGCGCGAGCCGGGTATGAGCGTCGGAAGGCGTGCCGCCTCCACAATCCGGTCCGTCTGCGGAAAGACGCCCCGCTCCTCCTGCAACGGGCCGTGGACCATCCATGCCGCCATATAGATCCCGACGAAATTCATGAGGATCGTCGTGATCACCTCACCGATACCGAGTCTGAGCCGCATCAGGGTCGGAACGAGTGCCCACGAAGCTCCGGCGAGACAGGAGGCGGCCAGCATGGCCGCGAGAAGCACGGGACGAGGCAGGCCACTGAACGTCAACGCCACCCAGACCCCGGCGACCGCGCCGGCGTAGAGCTGACCCTCCGCCCCGATGTTCCACACGCCGGCCCGAAAGGCAAACGCCACCGCGAGTCCCGACAGAAGGAGCGGAACTGATCGTACGAGCGTGATGGACACGAAGGTGTTCCAGCTCCCGACGGATCCCCGGACCATCGCCGACCCCGCTGCGGCGGGGTCGTACCCGCCGAGCAGAAGGAGCAGGGCGCCGGTACCCAGGGTAAGCACCACCGCGCCGGCGCCCAGGAGAGCTGCCTCTCGCGCACGGGCAGGGGCAACACTCCCGCTCATGCAGACTCACCCCCGCCCGCGAGCATCATGGCCCCGATGCCTTCCCGAGAGCACTCGGGAGCAGGAACAGGAGTAAGATGCCCACGAGACAAGACGACCACCCGCCCGGACAGTCCGAGCACCTCATCGAGATCGGTCGAGATCAGGACGATGGCCACGCCCTCGGAGGCGAGCCGCTCGAGTTCACCATGGACGTACGCTGCCGCGGCTACGTCGAGCCCACGGGTAGGGTTCTCTGCCACGAGCATCGGGGCTCCGAGAGCAAGCTCCCTGCCGATGATGACTCGTTGCTGATTTCCGCCCGAAAGCGCACTCACGAACGTGCGGGTCGACGGAGCCGCTACCTCGAAACGTGCACGGATGCCCTCAGCCTCGTCCCGCAACGCCTGCCAGGACATCAGCCATCCCGACCCCAGACGTGGGAGGCGCCCGAGACCCAGCGCGACGTTCTCCGCAATGTCAAAAGTCCCGACGAGACCTTCCGTGCGCCTGTCCTGCGGGATGTAGCCCACCTCGGCAGGCACTGACACCTGCCCTTCCACCGGCCTGCGTCGCCCTGAGAGCACGAGCGCGAGTTCATGCTGTCCGTTCCCCTCGACACCCGCGACGCCGAGCACCTCACCACCGCGAACCTCGAGGGTGACGTTCCTGAGTCGCTCGCCACACACCGCTCGGAGCGTTCCGACAACCCGGGCGTCCGCTCGACCGGTCTCCGCCTCCACCTCGATCCTCGCGGATGGATCGACGGGTGTACCGGGCAGAATCCGTTCCGCGACTCCGTCTCCAACCATGGCGGTCACAAGTCCCCGCTCGGACACCTCGTCCCGCAGAACGTGAAGGACAGACCGACCTTCCCGGAGGACCGTGAGCCGGTCGGACACGGCGAGGACTTCGTCGAGCTTGTGCGCCACGAGTGCGACAGCCCGACCCTCATCCGCCAGAGCGCGCAACAGACCGAACAGTCCGCTGACCTCCTCGGGCGTCAGTACCGCCGTAGGCTCATCGAGAACGAGCACCCTGGGCTCCCTCAGGAGCGTCTTCAGAATTTCCGTGCGTTGACGGTCACCGACTCCGATGGAGGCGACCGTATCGTCGAGGGGTACCCTGAGACCCGTCCGATCCATCGTGGCCCGGACCGCCTGATCGATCTCGTCCAGTGAGCGGCCGCGGGCCCCGAGGGCAAGGTTCTCGCGAACGGAAAGCGCCGGGACGAGGGTGAAGTGCTGATGGACCAGACCGATGCCCAGCGCCCAGGCATCCCGTGGACCACGCATCTGTGCCGGCACACCGTCCACGGTGACCGAGCCCTCATCGGGCGCCAGCAGCCCGCCGAGAACATTGAAGAGGGTCGACTTCCCTGCTCCGTTGGCACCCAGCACCCCGTGGACTTCGCCCGGGAACAGCCCGAGGTCTGCCGAAACCAGCGCTTGAACCTGGCCGAACCGGCGCTGAACACCACGCAATTCGACCAGAGGGCGCCTCACGCTACCGGCCTTCGTTCTCACCCTCCACGAAGACCACGCGTGGAACGTCGACATCTCCGGAGCGGATTGCCTCTCGGGTGGAGGCAATCCGTTCAATGGCCCCGGCCGGGACGCGATCCAACAGTTCCGGGTTGAACACGAAATCGATGACGTCCTGATCAGTGTTGGCGTAAATCACCGAGCCCGTCAGGCGGTCCTCCTGCTCGAGGCGAGCAGTCACGAGGAACGCATCCGCGATCCGTATGACCGCGCTGCCCAGAATGACGTCGGGAGCCACAGCGTTCTGATTGCTGTTCATCCCGATCGCGTATGCGACCCGACCCTCGTCGGAAACCTCCCGGACGGCCTGAAAGACGGCGAATGATGCGGCATCGAGGTTGTGGATGATGACGTCCGCCCCCCGACTCAGTTGTGCGACCGTGGCCTCTTTCGCGGCGGCCACATCATTCCAGTCTCCGGTGAAGACCTCGAGCACCTCGATCTCCGGATCCACAGCGTGCACCCCCGCCTTGAACGCGACGAAGGTCCCGCGGGCAGGTGGAATCGCCACGCCTCCAACCATCCCGACCACCTTGGACTGCGTCATGTACGCAGCCGCCATTCCCGCCAGATAGCTCCCTTCCTCCAGCCGGAAAATCAGCGGAGTGACATTGTCCGAAACACGACCCCCAGCCGAGACGACAATCCGGACATCCGGAAACTGCTCCCCCGCCCGAATCGCAGCATCCTGGTACTCGTTCCCGTGCGCAAAAATCATGTCGTACCCCGATGCAGCGTACGCCATGAAGGCTTCATCGTATTCGGCCGGAGTCGAAGTCTGCTGATGGCTCACGGATGCGCCGAGGGAATCCTGGATCAGAAGAAGCCCGTTGTAGGCCCCCGCGTACCAGCCTGCGTCGCTGACCGGCCCCGACGTGAGTAGAGCGACGCGAAGAGAGTCCGTCGGCTCGGCAGATTCACCCCCGCACGCGCCGAGCACACCGACGCACAGGAGCGCCCCTGCGAGGAGTGCCGACCACGGACGGCCGTGCCTAATAAGCAGATTCATGGTCCTGTACGTCCGGGGCAGAGTTGCGATGAAAATGCATCGAAGGGTAACCCCATGACTGTCGGAGGTTCAGGGCGCCGGATAAGTTCGATCTTCGATGTTCCAGGCGGCAGCGGATCCACTGCACCGCGCTACCCCGACCCCCCGGAGACCACATGACCGAGCAGCGAGGAAATTGGACGTCCAGTGCCGGCTTCATCCTTGCTGCGACCGGGAGTGCGATTGGCCTGGGCAACCTGTGGAAATTTCCGTTCATCACCTGGGAAAACAACGGCGGCGCGTTCGTGCTGGTCTACCTCGTGTGCATTGCCGCCGTGGGTCTGCCGATCATGATGGCGGAGCTTCTGATCGGCCGAAAGACGCAGAAAAGCGCAGTCGGTGCGCTGCGAGAAGCCGTCGGACCAGCGTGGGGTGTGGTAGGGCTGTGGGGCGTTCTCTGCGGTTTCATCCTCCTCAGCTATTACACGGTCATCGCAGGGTGGTCGCTCTTCTTTTTCGCGAAGACAGCGGGATGGATGATTTCGGGCTTCCCGGCCGGAACTACGCTGGGGGATGTGTTCACCGAGCAGGCCGGGAATGGCCGCCTGCAACTCCTGCTCTCCCTCGGGTTCAGCATCGCCACCGTGACCGTCGTCTACTTCGGGGTGCAGAAGGGGATCGAGAAGATCGCACGGACCTTCCTTCCGATCCTTTTCGCAATCCTCGCCTTGCTGTTCTTCGTCTCGTTCGCCATGGAGGGGTCGGGGCAGGCCCTGAGCTTCATCTTCCGCCCCAGTTTCGGCGACCTCGACGGAGGGAGTGTGCTCGAGGCGCTTGGCCATGCGTTCTTCACGCTGTCCCTCGGCATGGGCGCCATGATCACGTACGGCTCCTACATCGCCCGGAACCAGTCCATCGTAAAGGCCTCGGGGATCATCGTTCTCCTCGACACGGTCATCGCACTCGTCGCAACCGTGATCATGTTCACCGTGATCTTCACCGCCGGCATGCAAGATCAGGTCAGCGACACCGGAACCGTCGGGATGCTGTTCATCTCGCTGCCACAGCTTTTCTTCGCTGAAGGTGTCGTCCCGGGGGGGACCGTACTCGCACCCCTGTTCTACATCCTCGTAGCCCTCGCCGCGCTCACCTCGACCATGTCCCTGCTCGAGGTGGTCGCGTCATACGTGATCGATGAACACGGAATCGAACGCGGCAAGGCGACGCTCATGTGCGGAGGGTCGGTCTTCGTGTTCACCATTCTCGCCGCCCTGTCATTCGGGGGTGCAGGATTTGCGACCAATCTCTCGGTACCGGGCTTCATCGGGGATCTCCTGTTCGCCGGCAAGACCAGCTGGTTCGGGATGGCCGATCACTTCGTATCCAACTGGATGTTGCCGACTGGCGGACTCGCGGTCACCATCGCGGCAGGCTGGTTCATGAGCAGGGAAGCGTCGCAATCCGAGCTGGTGGATGAAACGACCCCCGGCTGGTTCAACTACGAGGCATGGCGATTCTTCATCCGCTTCGTATCCCCGGCAGCCGTAGCGGCGATCATCATCGCGGTACTGTTCTTCGGGGTGGACTTCAGCTGACATCCGGCGACATCCGGGTCGAGCAGTCGAGCGACCCCAGCGCCACAGAATAGGCGGGCAGCACACCGGCCGGGATCGCCATCCACTCAGCCTCTTCCTC